>NZ_LMQK01000001.1:0-961350 GCF_001424525.1 Methylobacterium sp. Leaf399
GCGCGGACCGGCTCCCGCGAGCGCGGACCGGCTCCCGCGACGCAACTGCGTGGCGGTGATCGGCGACGGCTCGATGTCGGCGGGCATGGCCTACGAGGCCCTCAACAACGCCGGCGCGCTGCACTCGCGCCTGATCGTCATCCTCAACGACAACGACATGTCGATCGCGCCCCCGGTCGGCGCGATGTCGGCCTATCTCGCGCGGCTCGCCTCGGGCGACACCTACCGCTCCCTGCGCGAGACCGCCAAGCAGCTCGGCAAGCTCCTGCCCAAGGGCATYTACCAGCGCGCGGCCCAGGCCGAGGAATTCGCCCGCGGCCTCATCGTGGGCGGCGGCACCATGTTCGAGGAGATGGGCTTCCACTACGTCGGCCCCGTCGACGGGCACAACCTCGACCACCTGCTGCCGGTGCTCAAGAACGTGCGCGACTCCGAGCAGGGCCCGATCCTGCTCCACGTCGTCACCCAGAAGGGCAAGGGCTACGCCCCGGCCGAGGCCAGYGCCGACCGCTACCACGGCGTCGTCAAGTTCGACGTGATCTCCGGCGTGCAGGCCAAGGCCAAGCCCAACGCCCCGGCCTACACCCGGGTGTTCGGCGAGAGCCTGATCAAGGCGGCGGACGCCGACCCCAAGGTGGTGGCGATCACCGCCGCCATGCCCGGCGGCACCGGCATCGACCTGTTCGGCAAGGCCCACCCCGACCGGACCTTCGACGTCGGCATCGCCGAGCAGCACGCGGTGACCTTCGCCGGCGGCCTGGCGACGGAGGGCTACAAGCCGTTCGTGGCGATCTACTCGACCTTCCTGCAGCGGGCCTACGACCAGGTCGTCCACGACGTGGCGCTGCAGAACCTGCCCGTGCGGTTCTGCCTCGACCGGGCCGGGCTGGTGGGGGCCGACGGGGCGACCCACGCGGGCGCCTTCGAYCTGGCCTACCTRTGCTGCCTGCCGAACATGACGGTGATGGCGGCGGCCGACGAGGCCGAGCTCGTCCACATGGTGGCGACGGCCCATGCCCACGATTCCGGSCCGATCGCGCTGCGCTATCCGCGCGGCGAGGGCGTCGGCATCGACCTGCCCGAGCGGGGACAGGCGCTGCCCATCGGCAAGGGCCGGATCGTGCGCCGGCCCGAGGGGGCGCGGGTGGCGCTGCTGTCGCTGGGCACGCGCCTGGCGGAAGCGCTCAAGGCCGCCGACCAGCTCGAGGCGGCCGGCRTCGGCGTCAGCGTGGCCGACGCCCGCTTCGCCAAGCCGCTGGACGAGGCGATGATCCTCGACCTGGCCGCGACCCACGAGGTCCTGATCACGATGGAGGAGGGGTCGGTGGGCGGCTTCGGGGCGATGGTGCTGCATCTCCTGGCCGAGAAGGGCGCCCTYGACGAGGGCCGGGTGCGGGTGCGCACCCTGACCCTGCCCGACGTCTACCAGGACCACGACACCCCCGAGCGCATGTACGCCCAGGCCGGCCTCGACACCGACGGCATCGTCAAGGCCGTCACCAGCGCCCTGCCCGAGCGTCCTGACCCTGCCCGACGTCTACCAGGACCACGACACCCCCGAGCGCATGTACGCCCAGGCCGGCCTCGACACCGACGGCATCGTCAAGGCCGTCACCAGCGCCCTGCCCGAGCGGAAGTCCGGCCGCCTCCGGCTCGCCTGACCCGCGCCGCGAGATCGCGCCGGGGTGTGCCCGTGCGATCCTTGTCGGCGGCGGTTTTCGATGACATGAGGCCGGGCCGCGGCGGACGCGCCCCGGCGTTTTTCCTGCGGTCCCCCGGCCGCCACCGATCGTCCTGACGATTAAGAGAGACATGGCTGAGGCTGATCCATCCGGCCCCTGGGGCGTCGGTCCGGTCCTGATCACCGGCGCCAGCGGTTTCCTCGGGGCCGCCCTCGTCGACGTGTTCCGCAAGGCGGGCTTTCCCGTACGGATCATGGTGCGTTCGACGAGCCCGCGCACCAACCTCGTCTGGACCGACGTCGAAGTGGTGGAAGGCGACATGCGCGACCGGGACGCCGTCGCCGCCGCCTTGCAGGGCCAGCGCTACCTCGTCCACGCCGCGGCCGACTACCGGCTGTGGGCACCGGACATGGAGGAGATCGTCCGGACCAACCGCGACGGCACCCTCATCATGATGGAAGAGGCGTTGCGCGCCGGGATCGAGCGGATCGTCTACACCTCCAGCGTCGCCACCATCAAACCGCACGACGACGGGACGCCCGCCGACGAGAGCCGGCCGCTCACCCCCGGCACCGCCATCGGCGCCTACAAGCGCAGCAAGGTCGTGGCCGAACGCGTCGTCGAGGAGATGGCCGCCCGCAACGGCCTGCCCGTGGTCATCGTCAACCCCTCGACGCCGATCGGCCCGCGCGACGTCAAGCCGACGCCCACCGGCCGCATCATCCTGGAAGCGGCGCTGGGGCGGATGCCCGCCTTCGTCGACACCGGCCTCAACCTCGCCCACGTCGACGACGTCGCCGCCGGGCATCTCCTCGCCCTGCGCAAGGGCCGCACCGGGGAACGCTACATCCTGGGCGGCGAGAACGTGTTGCTGTCGCAGATGCTGGCCGACATCGCTGGCCTGGTCGGGCGCAAGCCCCCCACCGTCAACCTGCCGCGCGCCGTGGTGTATCCGATCGCTTATCTCTCCGAGCAGATCGCGCGGGTGACCGGCAAGGCCCCCTTCGCGACGATCGACGGCATCCGGATGTCGCGCTACCGCATGTTCTTCACCGACGCCAAGGCGCGGGCCGAACTCGGCTACACCGCCCGCCCCTACCGAGAGGGCCTGTCCGACGCGATCGCGTGGTTCCGCCAGGCGGGGCTGATCCGATGAGCGTGACCCTGGACAACGCGACGCAGGCCCGCTCCGGCAAGGGCCACAAGGACGAGAACTTCCCCGTCGCCTCGCACCTGATCCACCCCAGGAATCGCGGGGCGATCCTCGCCTTCTACGATTTCGTGCGGGCGGGCGACGACGTCGCCGACCATGCCGAGCTGTCGCCCGAACGCAAGATCGTGCTGCTCGATCGGCTTGCCGACGCTCTCACCGGCGAGGGCCCGGCCGACCCGGAGGCCGAGCCGCTGAAACGCGAACTCGCGACGCGCGGCCTGCCCCCGACCCATGCCCTCGAGCTCCTCGACGCCTTCCGCCTCGACGCCCGCAAGACCCGCTACGACGACTGGGAGGATCTCATCGCCTATTGCCGGCTCTCGGCGATGCCGGTGGGGCGCTACGTCCTCGACGTCCACGGCGAGGATCCGGCCGTGGTCTGGGGACCGTCCGATGCGATCTGCGCGGCCCTTCAGATCGTCAACCACCTCCAGGATTGCGCGAAGGACTATCGCCGCAACGACCGGGTCTACCTACCCCGGGACGTGCTCGCTCGCCACGGCGTCACCGTCGAGGCCCTGGCCGCCGACAGGGCATCCCCTGCCCTACGCGCCGTGATCCGGGAGCTGGCCGAACGGACCATGGGGCTCCTCGACGAGGGTGCGGTACTGCCCGACCTCATCGCGGACCTGCGCCTGAGCCTCGAGATCGCCGCGATCCATCGCCTGGCGGTGGTGCTCTGCCGCGGCCTGATGGAGCGCGACCCGCTCAGCGAGTCGGTGCATCACGGCAAGGCCGGCTTCGCCCTCACCGCGCTCGGCGGCATCATTGCGACCCTGGCGCGGCGTCCGTTGCGAGGCCGAGTGCTTCGGGCGCAGGCGCTGCGCGTCGCCAACCAGGAGGGACGCCGATGAGCGCCACCGCCACGCCGCTGCCGGCGGACGCCGCCGAAGCCCCTGCCCTGCCCGCGAAATCCTCCTCGTTCTACACCGCCATGCGGCTGCTGCCGAAGGATCGGCGCGAGGCGATGTATGCGGTCTACGCCTTCTGTCGGGCGGTGGACGACGTCGCCGACGACGGCGGGGCGGCCGAGGTCCGTGCGGCCGAACTCGACCGCTGGCGCGCCGACATCGACGACCTCTACGCCGGCCGCCCGGCGGCCCGGGTGCGCGACCTCGTGGTCCCGATCGCGCGCTACGCCTTGCGCCGCGAGGATTTCCAGGCGGTCATCGACGGCATGGCGATGGATGCCTTCGAGGATATTGTCGCCCCCGACGAGGACACCCTCGACCTCTATTGCGACCGCGTCGCCAGCGCCGTCGGCCGCCTCTCGGTGCGTATCTTCGGCCTGCCCGAGGATCTCGGCATCCGGCTGGCCCATCACGAGGGCCGGGCGCTGCAGCTCACCAACATCCTGCGCGACATCGACGAGGACGCGGAACGCGGCCGCCTCTACCTGCCGCGCGAGCGGCTGGCCGCCATCGGTCTGACGACGCCGACGCCGCAGGCAGCGATGGCGCATCCGCGCATCGGCGAGGTCTGCGCGGCGGTGGCCGCCCAGGCCGAGGCGCATTACCGCGAGACCTGGGCGATCATCGCCAAAAGCCCGAGGGCGGCCACCAAGGCCCCCCGGCTGATGGCGGCCGCCTACCGGCTCTATCTCGACGAGCTCCTGAAGCGGGGGTGGTCGCCCCCACGCGCCCGCGTCAAGCCCGGCAAGCTCGCCCTGCTGTCCGTCGCCCTGCGCCACGGGATCGTCTGAATGGCGGGAACCGTCCATGTGGTCGGAGCGGGCCTCGCCGGGCTCTCCGCGGCGGTGTCGCTGGTGGAACGCGGCGCCCGCGTGGTGTTGCACGAGGCCGCCAAGCAGGCGGGCGGACGCTGCCGCTCGTACTACGACCCGAGCCTCGGGCTCACCCTCGACAACGGCAACCATCTCCTCCTGTCGGGCAACGCCTCGACGCTCGGCTTCATGCGCACCATCGGCGCCCCGGCCGACGCCCTGCAAGGACCGGCCGAGGCGGCCTTCGACTTCGCCGACCTCGCCACGGGCGAGCGCTGGCGCCTGCGCCCGAACCGCGGCCGGTTGCCGTGGTGGGTGATGAGCCCGTCGCGGCGGGTGCCGGGTACCCGGGCGATCGACTACCTCGCCCCCCTCGGCATCATCCGGGCGGCGGCCGGCAAGGGGCCGGGCCTCGGCGGCACCATCGGGCAGAGCATGACCTGCTCCGGCACGCTCTACGAGCGCCTGTGGCACCCGGTGCTGCTGGCCGCGCTCAACACCGAGCCGGCCGAGAGCGACAACGGCCTGGCCGCCAAGATCCTGCTCGAGACCCTGGGGGCGGGTGGCGAGGCCTGCCGGCCACTGGTGGCGGTGGCCGGCCTCTCCTACGCCTTCGTCGACCCGGCCGTGGCCCATCTCACCGCACGGGGGGGCGAGATCCGGTTCGGGCGCCGCCTGCGCGGCCTCGGTTTCGGTGCCGGGCGGATCGACAGCCTCGACTTCGGCGACGGCCCCCTCGCCCTCGGGCCGGACGATGCCGTGGTTCTGGCCCTGCCACCCTGGGTGGCCGCCGACGTCCTGCCCGGCGTCGCGAGCCCGCAGGCCTACCGATCCATCGTGAACGCCCATTTCGCGATCGTTCCTCCACCGGGATCGCCTCTTCTTCTGGGTGTGGTGAACGGACTGACGGAGTGGCTGTTCGCGTATCCGGATCGTCTATCGGTGACCATCAGCGGTGCCGATCGGCTGCTCGATACACCACGGGAAGACTTGAGTGCCCGGATCTGGGCGGAGCTCTCGACTTTGACGGGACTTGCGCCCGAAAGGCCAAGCTGGCAGATCGTCAAGGAGAAGCGGGCGACCTTCGCAGCGACGCCGGCCGAGGCCGCGCGGCGCGCAAGCGCCGTGACCGACCACAAGAACCTCGTCCTGGCGGGCGATTGGACTGCCACCGGCCTGCCATCGACGATCGAGGGGGCGATCCGCTCTGGAACCACGGCTGCGCACGCGCTCCTCGACGGAGCGCGCGCCTAGGGCATCGGACCGAAAGGCGGCTGCCGCCTTTGGGTCCGATGCCAGGACGAGAGATGGGCGCATCGTCCTGGAGCCAGATCCAGGACGATGCGCTCGCAGAAACCTGCGCGGCGTCGGCCCATCGGGGCCGCTCGCCGCGCAGCCGAGACGTGTGATCGGTCACGGATGCGGCGGACGGGACGGCCTAGTCCCGACGCACCGTGGTCGCGGATGGTTCAAGGCGGAGATCGATGCGCGAGGCATTCAAGAAGGTCGAGACGCTGCAGCGTCCCAAGACACAGGAAATCTCTCTCTCCGACGTGGAGCGCGGCATCGTCCGGGCGACGCAAGGATTGACGGCCCTGTCGCATGCCGACGGGCACCTGTGCTTCGAGCTCGAAGCCGATGCCACGATCCCATCCGAATACATCCTGTTCCACAACTTTCGCGCCACGCCGATTCCCAACGGTCTCGGGCCGAAGATCGGCAACTACCTGCGCCGGACGCAGGGCAAGCACGGCGGCTGGTCGCTGGTCCATGAGGGGCCGTTCGACATCAGCTGCAGCGTGAAGGCGTATTTCGCCCTGAAGCTCATCGGCGACTCGATCGAGGCGCCCCACATGCGCAAGGCCCGCGAGGCCATCCTCTCGCGCGGCGGGGCGGCCAATTCCAACGTGTTCACCCGCTTCTTCCTCGCCCTCTATGGCGAGGTGCCCTGGCGTGCCATCCCGGTGATGCCGGTGGAGGTGATGCACCTGCCGCGCTGGTTCCCGTTCCACCTCGACAAGGTGTCGTACTGGGCGCGCTGCGTGATGGTGCCCCTGTTCGTCCTCCAGGCCAAGAAGCCCCGCGCCCGCAACCCCCTCGGCATCGGCATCCCCGAGCTGTTCGTGACGCCGCCCGAGCACGTGCGCAACTGGCCCGGCAGCCCGCATGCGACCTGGCCGTGGACGCCGATCTTCGGCGGCATCGACCGGATCCTCCAGCTGACGGAGAACTGGTTTCCCAAGAAGCGCCGCCAGCGCGCCATCGACAAGGCGGTGGCCTGGGTGAGCGAGCGCCTCAACGGCGAGGACGGCCTCGGGGCGATCTACCCGGCCATGGTCAACTCCGTGCTGATGTACGAGGTGCTGGGCTACCCGGCCGACCATCCGCAGATGCGCATCGCCTGCGAGGCGATCGAGAAGCTGGTGGTCGACAAGGGTTACGAGGCCTACGTCCAGCCCTGCCTGTCGCCGGTGTGGGACACGGCGCTGGCGAGCCACGCGCTCCTCGAGGCCGGCGGCCCTCAGGCCGAGCATCAGGCCCGGCGCGGCCTCGACTGGCTGCGGCCCCTGCAGGTCCTCGACATCAAGGGCGACTGGGCGGCGGGCCGGCCGAACGTGCGGCCGGGCGGCTGGGCGTTCCAATACGCCAACCCGCACTTCCCCGACCTCGACGACACCGCCGTGGTGGTGATGGCGATGGACCGGGCGATGCGCCAGCACGGCCTCGTCGCCGACATGCCCGACTACACCAACGCCATCGCCCGCGCCCGCGAATGGGTCGAGGGCCTGCAGTCGAGCGACGGCGGCTGGGCGGCCTTCGACGCCGACAACAACCACCACTACCTCAACCACATCCCGTTCTCGGACCACGGCGCGCTCCTCGATCCGCCCACCGCCGACGTCACGGCGCGGGTGGTCTCGATGCTGTCCCAGCTCGGCGAGACGCGCTCCAGCTCCAAGGCGCTCGACCGCGGCGTCACCTACCTCCTGGCCGACCAGGAGGACGACGGAAGCTGGTACGGCCGCTGGGGCATGAACTTCATCTACGGCACCTGGTCGGTGCTGTGCGCCCTCAACGCGGCGGGCGTCGATCCGGCCTCGCCGGAGATTCGCCGCGCCGTGGCCTGGCTCATCCGCATCCAGAACCCGGACGGCGGCTGGGGCGAGGACGCCTCGTCCTACAAGATCGATCCGGCGTTCGAGCCCGGCTATTCCACCGCCTCGCAGACCGCCTGGGCGCTGCTCGCCCTGATGGCGGTGGGCGAAGCCGACGACCCGGCGGTGACCCGCGGCATCAATTACCTGACCCGGACGCAGGGGGCCGACGGCTTCTGGGCCGAGGAGCGCTACACCGCCACCGGGTTCCCGCGGGTGTTCTACCTGCGCTACCACGGCTACCCGAAGTTCTTCCCGCTCTGGGCGATGGCGCGGTTCCGCAACCTCAAGCAGAGCAACACCCGACAGGTGGCCTTCGGGATGTAGGCCGGTCCGGCGGAGCGCATCGCCATGTCGGCAGGGACCGAACGGTCCGTCCTCGCCGTGGTCGGCCTCTCCAAGGAGGCGCGCCTCGCGGCCGGTCCGGGGGTCGTCGTGGTGGGTGCCGGCGGCGATCCGCACCGCCTGCGCGCGGCACTCGCTCACCAGGCCCCCGGCGCCGTCCGCGCCGTGATCAGCTTCGGCATCGCCGGCGGTCTCGACCCGGCGCTCCTCCCCGGCGATGTCGTGGTGGCGACCGGCGTCCGGTCGGACGGCGAACGGTGGGACGCCGATCCCGGCATCGTCGCTTGCCTGAGAGACCGTCTGGAGCGCAGCGGACTGAGGATCACCGCGGCCGACCTCGCCGGGGTCGACGCCGCGGTCCTCGCCGTCGCAGATAAATCGGCGTTGCGCGGCCGGACCGGCGCGGCGGCGGTCGACATGGAATCGCATGTGGCGGCCGGCTTCGCGCGGGCGCACGGCCTGCCCTTCGCGGCGCTGCGCGTGGTCTGCGACCCGGCCGACCGGGCCCTGCCGGCCTTCGTGGCGAGCGCCCTCAAGCCAAACGGCGATCCCGACATCCTCGCCGTGCTACGCGCCCTCGTCCGTCGCCGGGCGAGCCCCGGCGACCTGATGAGGCTCGCCAGGGACTCGGGCGCCGCCTTCCGGAGTCTACGCCGCGCACGCGCCTGCCTGGGAGATGGCCTCGGCGTGCCGTCGTCCGCCGGCCCGAGGGCCTGACGGCTCGGGCGCCCCTGGCCGGAGACGAGCCTCCGGCCAGGGGACGAACGCCGAGCCTCAGATCGCCAGCGTGCCGGCCTTGGCGGCCGCGTAGCGTTCGTTCACCTTCGACCAGTCGACCACGTTCCACCACGCCTTGAGGTAGTCGGCGCGGCGGTTCCGGTAGGTCAGGTAGTAGGCGTGCTCCCAGACGTCGTTGCCGAACACCACCGGGGTGCCGTCCATCAGCGGCGAATCCTGGTTGGGGCGGCTGGTGAGGGCGAGCTTGCCGTCCTTGCCGAGCACCACGAACACCCAGCCGGAGCCGAACAGCTTGGTGCCGGCGGTGTTGAAATCGGTCTGCAGCTTGGCAAAGCCACCCAGATCCTTGTCGATGGCCGCCTTGAGGTCGCCGGTGGGTTCGCCACCCTTGCCGCCCATGATCGTCCAGAACATCGTGTGGTTGGCGTGTCCGCCGCCGCTGTTGCGGATGGTCCCGCGCACCGCCTCGGGCAGCGACGACAGGTTGGCGAGCATCTCCGGCAACGGCTTCTTGGCGAGGTCCGGCTTGTCGGCCAGCGCCGTGTTCAGGTTCGTCACGAATGCGGCGTGATGCTTGCCGTGATGCAGCTGCATCGTCTCGGCGTCGATGGTCGGGGCGTTGCGGTCTGCCGGATAGGGCAGCGGTACGAGGGTGAAGGGACCCGACGGAGCCGGGGCCGGCGCTCCTTGCGCGACGCTCGCCTGCGCGCGAAGGGCGATGAGGCCTCCGCCGATGGCGGCCAGGGTGGTGCGGCGGTTGAGGTTCATGGTGGCGTTCTCCCGTTGTCCGGAGCGATGGGTGCGAGCACCGTCATCGACACGACGGCTACGCTAGCGCTTGCGCGATGGTTTCAACCATAGCCGACTTGGACTCTGCGTCACCTTCGCCGGAACGGGCTCGGCCCATCGAAGGCCGTCGGGACGGATCGTCCGCTGGCGGCGCGCGAGCACTCTCGATTCGGCCGGCGACCCTACGGCCAGACCTTGATCGACAGGCGCTGGCTGAGGAGATCGCGATCGGAGGTGACGGTGCAGCCCTCGGTCCTCAGAGTCACATAGGTGAGGAGCGCGGCGTCTCCGGCGTCGTCGAAGTTGCGCCCCTCGGCGGCCGGGTCGATGAGCGAGGGATAGGCGATGAGGCGTCCCGACGCGGTGCAGGCATCGTCGTAGAGGGTGGCACCCGCCATCAGCAGCCGCGGCTGGTCCCAGGCCAGGAGATCGCGCGAGCTCGTCCAGTAGAAGCCGGATCGCGGGAAGACCGCACTCGCCTTGGCCATGAAGACGGCGATCCAGGCTCCCGTCGCCCGGTGTCGCACCACCGCGCCGACCGGGGTCGGAAAGGGTGCGACCGGCTTGCAAGTATCCGGTCCCGGCCGGGCCTTGCCGTAGGGGCCGGGGAAGCGGGCCTCGAACCCGATTCCGGTCCAGGCGCGCCAGCGGGCCGGATCGGAGGGGTCGTCGCTGCGGAACAAGCAGACGCCGGCCTCCTGCGTCCGGCCGGGCTGAGACCAGCCGGTGGTCGAGGCGAAGACGTAGCGCCAGCGCCCGTCCGCGACGATGTTCGAAGGGTTGAAGAACCCGCGATGCCGGCCCTGGTCGACCTCCTGCGCGAAGGGCGCTGCGGCCACCACCACCGGCGGCGTGGCCCGCCGGATGGTGCGACCGCCGTCCGTGGAGGAGGCCGCCACGATGCTGTTGTACCAGCACGCGAGATAGGCCGGCAGCCGGCAGCGCCCGGCGTGGGTGTTCGCCTGATATTCGTGGTGGAGCAGCGCCGCCACCGCCGTTCCGTCCTCGGTCCAGGTGGCGGTGACCCAGGAGCGGTCGTCGTAGCGGGCCGGATCGGCGTCACCCGCCGAATCGAGGACGACGGCGCAATCGAGTTTCAGCCGGTCGAAGTCGGGGCCGCGCAGGGCGCGGTTGCGATAGTGCATGCCGAATAGCACGACCGTGCCGGCGGCATCGCGAAAGGCGCGGGCCGAGGCGTCGGGCACGTCGACCCCGTCGCAGGCGTCGCGCGTCGCGCGGAACAGGGGCTTGGGTGCGCCGATCAGGGTGAGGGCCGACAGCGGCGGGTCGCCCCTTGCCCATCCGGCATCGGGCCAGACGAGGTTTGCCAGGGCCACGACGAGGGCCGCGACGATCCTCGGGGAACGACGAGCGCGCGCGGACGATCGGGGAAGCGGGCGCGTCATTCTTGACCTGGAGCGGTTCCAGCCTGGACTTGCGCCCGAGTTTGCGGTCTGAACCCTTAACCTTCCGATTGGCCGACCACCGCCCCGAGACCTCCATGACCTTCCTGATCCTCGGCCTCGTGCTGTTCCTGGGCACCCACGCCTTCACCATGCTGCGCTCCAAGCGCGCCAAGGTCATCGGCGAGGTCGGGGAGACCCGCTACAAGCTCGGGTACATGGTGCTGTCGCTGCTGGGCCTGGTGCTCGTCGGCTACGGTTTCGGCGTGTACCGGCAGGAGGGCATGATCCAGGTCTGGAACCCGCCTGTGTTCACCCGCCACCTCGCGCTGGTCCTCAACCTCCTGGCCTTCATCGCCCTCGCTTCGGCCTACCTGCCCGGCCACATCCGCGCCAAGGCCAAGCACCCGATGCTGCTGGCCGTGAAGATCTGGGCGACCGCCCATCTCCTCGCCAACGGCGACCTCGGCGGCATGCTCCTGTTCGGGGCCTTCCTCGCCTGGGCGGTGATCGCCCGCATCAGCGCCAAGCGCCGGGCCCGCAACCCCGCCGAGGCGGTGGCCCAGCACGGCGGCGCGGTGGCGGCACCGGCCGGCTGGCGCAACGATGCCATCGCCGTGGCGGTGGGCCTCGTGACCTGGTTCGTCTTCGCGAAGTACCTGCATCCGCTGCTCATCGGCGTCGCGGCCTGGCCGGGGATGGCCTGAGCGCGGCCGGCGTCGCGTCTGTCGCCAAGCCGCCCATGGTGTGCTAGGCGCAGGGCCCGACCATCGTGAGGTCGCCCGCCGCGGATGCCGCGGCAGGAGCTGACCTGTTATGAGACGACATGGCTGAGAACAACGAGTTCATCCGCGAGGTCAACGAGGACTATCGCCGCGATCAGGTCGCCGAGATCTGGCGCCGCTACAGTGCGCTGATCATCGCCCTGGCGGTGCTGGTGGTGGCCGGCGTCGGCGGCTGGCGCTACTGGCAGTCCGAGCAGCGCAGCCGGGCCGAGACGGCATCGGAATCGTTCGAGACCGCCAACCGGCTGGTGCGCGACGGCAAGGCCGAGGAGGCCGACAAGGCCTTCGCCGCGATCGAATCCCAGGCGCCGGCCGGCTATGCCCTGCTCGCACGCTTCCGCTCCGCCACCGAGACCGCCAAGCGCGACCAGGCCGCGGGTGCCGCCGAATACGAGGCGCTGGGCGCCGACGCCAAGCTGAGCAACGGGCTGCGCGACCTCGCACGCCTGCGGGCGGCCCTGATCCGCCTCGACCTGCCCAACCCCGATCCGGCGCTCGCCAGCCTGCAGGGATTGGCCGCCCCCACTGGCGCGTTCCGGCACACCGCCCGCGAGATGCTGGGCCTGTCCGCGCTCAAGCGCGGCGATTACGACGGGGCCGGCCGCTGGTTCGACCAGATCAGCGCCGATCCGCAGACGCCGCAGAACCTGCGCCAGCGCATCGAAGTCTATTCCGCCCTGGTGGCCGGCGGTCCGGTGACGGTGACCGAGGCGGTCCCGGCGCCGGCGGCCCCTCTCCCCGCGACGCGCTAGGGCACTCCGCCTTTCCCTTGAGCCGATTGGCAAAATCGGTTTACCTGCTCCGTCGGCGGTCGAGAACCGGTCGGTCCCGCACCGGCCGTTTTCGCGTTTCCCGACCGACCGCCCCAACCTGAACTGGCCCACCCCATGGATATGCCGACCGTCGCGATCATCGGACGGCCGAACGTCGGCAAGTCGACGCTGTTCAACCGACTCGTCGGCAAGAAGCTCGCCCTCGTGGACGACCGCCCCGGCGTCACCCGCGATCGGCGCGAGGGCGACGTCAACTTCGGCGGCCTCGTGTTCCGGGTCATCGACACGGCCGGGCTCGAGGATGCGGACGCGGGCACGCTGCTCGGGCGCATGCGCGCCCAGACCGAGGCGGCGATCCTGGAAGCGGACGTGGTCCTCTTCGTGATCGATTCCCGCGCGGGCGTGCTGCCCGCCGACCAGCCCTTCGCCGAACTCGTGCGACGGGCCGGCTGCCCGGTCATCCTCATCGCCAACAAGGCGGAGGGCGGCGCCGGGCTCGGGGGCGCCTACGAGGCGTTCTCGCTGGGCCTCGGCGACCCTATCCCGTTCTCGGCCGAACACGGCGAAGGCATCGGCGAATTGCACGACGCCCTCATCGCCGCCCTCCCCGAACAGGACGAGGACTATGACGAGGAGGGATCGGAGAAGTCGCTCAAGGTCGCTATCGTCGGCCGGCCCAACGCCGGCAAGTCGACCCTCATCAACACCATGCTCGGCGAGGACCGGCTTCTGGTGGGGCCCGAGGCCGGCATCACCCGCGATTCGATCTCGCTGGACTGGGACTGGCGCGGCCGCCGGATCAAGCTCCACGACACCGCCGGGATGCGCCGGCGCGCCCGCATCGACGACAAGCTCGAGAAGCTCGCGGTCTCCGACGGCCTGCGTGCGGTGCGGTTCGCCGAGGTGGTGGTGGTGCTCCTGGACGCCACCATCCCGTTCGAGAAGCAGGACCTCACCATCGTCGACCTCGTCGAGAGCGAGGGCCGCTCCCTCGTCATCGGCCTCAACAAGTGGGATCTGGTCGCCGACCAGAACGGCCTGCTGAAGACCCTGCGCGAGGATTGCACCCGGCTGCTGCCGCAGGTGCGCGGCGTCTCCGTCATCCCGCTGTCGGGCCTCGCCGGCCAGGGCATCGACAAGCTGATGCAGGCGGTGGTGGACGCCGCCGATGTGTGGAGCCGGCGCATCTCGACCTCGCGGATCAACGACTGGCTCAACGAGGCGACCCAGCGCAACCCGCCCCCGGCCGTGGCGAGCCGGCGCATCAAGATCCGTTACGCCACCCAGGTGAAGGCGCGCCCGCCGCATTTCGCCCTGTTCGGCAACCAGCTCGACGGCCTGCCGAAATCCTACACCCGCTACCTCGTCAACAACCTGCGCGAGGCGTTCGACCTGCCCGGCACCCCGATCCGCCTGTCGCTACGGACGTCGAAGAACCCGTTCGACAAGGAGAACAAGGGCTAGATGGGCGGCTCAGGCGGCGGTCGCACCGGCCGTCGTCTTCGCCAGCCAGTCCACCACGGCGTCGAGGGCCTGCCGGTCGCTGCGGCCGCCCTTTCGGGCCGCCTCGAACACGCCGATCTGGTTCTCGGCGCTGGTGCCCTCGGTCTGGATGGCGCGGGTCCTTTCGATCTCCGGGCCGCAGCCCAAGGCGTCGGCGTCCGCATCGACGAGGGCGAGGACGCGGTCCAGGGCCTCGGCGAAGGGTAGGGCGTCCTCGCTCGCCTCGTCGATCAGTTCGGCGTCGGTGCCGCTGCGCTGGGCCCGCCACAGGTTCTCCTCCGCCAGCGCCCGCGAGACCCCGTCGAGGGAGTCGTTGAGGTCGGGCCGGCGGATTACGAGGCGCACGAGGCAACGGAACAGGGCGGCGATGGCCAGCGCGTCCTCCAGCCGCGTGCAGGAATCGGCGATGCGCAGTTCCAGGGTCGGGAACTTGATCGAGGGGCGCAGGGACCACCACAGGAAGCTTGCGTCCGCGATCGACCCGGCCGCGGTCATGATGCGCAGATAGCGTTCGTAATCCTGCGGGGACCCGATCAGCGGCGGCAGCCCGGTGCGGGGCAACTCGCCGAAGGCGCTCAGGCGATAGGCGGTCAGCCCCGTCGGGGCCCCTTGCCAGAACGGCGAGGAGGCCGACAGCGCCAGCAACAGGGGCTGGAACGGCAGCAGCCGGTTCATGAGGTCGATGCGCGCCTTCGGGTCGGGCACCTCGACATGGACATGCATGCCGCAGATCAGGCTGCGCCGCCCGGCGAGCCCGACATCGCGCAAGATGCCGCGGTAGCGGTCGCCCTTCGTGGGCACCTGCCGCGCCCATTCGGCGACCGGGTGCGTGCCGGCGGCAAAGACCAGAAGGTCGTGCCTGCCAGCGAGGGCGGCGAGTGCGGAGCGCTGGCCGGCCAGGATCTCGCGTGCCTCTCCGAAATCCGTGGACGGCGGCGTGCAGACCTCGATCTGGCTCTGCAGCAGCTCCTGCCCGATCTCGGGCAGCCTGTCGCCGGCCTCCTCATGGAAGGCCGTCACCGACCGGCGCGGGGTGCCGCGGGTCTCGGCATCGGCCAGGAAATATTCCTCCTCGATGCCAAAGCGATAGCTGTGTGCTGTCATGGTGAACCTTCGCGTATGGCCTGCGCGTCAACTCGGGACGATGGCCATCGTGCCGCGCGGCAGCGAAACCCAATTCAGTCGGACTGGCTCATGCAAAATCCGTTCGATTGCTTCGCAATGCGGATTTCGGCTTCGCTCAGGCGCCGCATGGGATTGCCGATACGGTCACCGCTTTCATCAAGCGGCAGACCGCATCAGCCCTCCCGCAACGCCCCGCCCACCAGCCAGGCCGGGTCGAACCAGCGGTCGGCCTCGCCGTCGTACGGCAGGCGCGTGACGTCCCAGTGCTGGATGTAGCGCGCGTAGACGTTCCAGACCGCGATGCCGCCGCCCACGAAGATGCGCCGGCCGGGATAGCGGGCCAGCACCGCCTCGGGGTCTTCGTGGCTGCGGATCACGTCGATGGTGCGATCCTGAAAGGCGAAGGCCGGCACCGACGCGATGGTCTTGGGGCCGGCGATCAGCACATGGCCCATGGTGAGGGCGAAGAACCGCGTCACGTCCTCGACGAACAGCGGGTCGGTGTTGCCCTCCCAGGGCAACTGCCCGTTCAGGCCGAGCTGGCCCCGCAACCCGATGGCACAGATGCAGCGGACGTCGATCATCGTGGGGACCTGGCTAGCCTGTCGTCGTGGAACACCACCGGTCAGGCCGGCGGCTGGAACGCCACGACACGGTCGGTGGGAAAGTCGTAGATCTTGCCGGAGTCCGACCAATCGGGCCGCGCCAGCCGCACGAAGGCCGGGGCGAGGTCGTCGGGCGTCTTGAGGGTGGCGGCATCCTCGCCCGGCATCGCGGCCTTGCGCATGGCCGTGCGCAGGGGGCCGGGATTGAGGAGCATGGCCCGCACCGGCGTCGTCTCGGTCTCGGCGGCGTAGGTCCGCACCAGGGCGTCGAGGGCGGCCTTCGACACGGCATAAGCCCCCCAATAGGCGCGGCACTTGTGGGCCGCGCCGGAGGTGACGAACACCGCCCGCCCGGCATCGGAGGCCCGCAACAGGGGATCGAGCGAGCGGAGCAGGCGCCAGTTGGCCGTCACGTTGATGGCCATCACCTGGTCCCAGGCCTTGGGCGTCACATGGCCCAGCGGCGTCAGGTTGCCGAGGATGCCGGCGTTGCCGACCAGGATGTCGAGGCGCTTCCAGCGCTCGTAGATCGCCGCGCCCAGACGGTCGATGCCGTCGTAATCGGTGAGGTCGAGCGGCACCAGGGTGGCGCTCGATCCCGCCGCCGTCACGGCGTCGTCGAGCTCCTCGAGGCCGCCCTGCGTACGCGCCACGGCGACGACATGCGCGCCGGCCTGCGCCAGGGCCAGGGCCGCCGCACGGCCGATGCCGCGGGAGGCACCGGTGACGACGGCGACGCGGCCGGAGAGCGGCTTGTCGGAGGACGCGGTCATGGGGATCTCAATCGGCTTCGGCGAGCATGGCCAGGCGCCGCGGCCCGGCCACCGCCAGATCGGTCAGGGCGGTGGGATAGTCGCCGGTGAAGCAATGGTCGGTGTACTGCGGACAGGCGGGGTCGCGCGCCTCCTCCCCCATCGCCCGGTAGAGTCCGGCGATGGACAGGAAGGCCAGCGAATCGGCACCGATGTAGCGGCGCATGCCCTCGAGGTCGTGGGTCGCGGCGAGCAGCTTCTCGCGCTCGGGCGTGTCGATGCCGTAGAAGTCGGGGTAGGTGATCGGCGGCGAGGCGATGCGGAAATGCACCTCGCGGGCGCCGGCCTCGCGCATCATGCGCACGATCTTCACCGAGGTGGTCCCGCGCACGAGGCTGTCGTCGACGAGCACGATGCTCTTGCCCTCGACGGCGGCCCGGTTGGCCGAGTGCTTCATGCGCACGCCGAGCTCTCGCACCGACTGGGTCGGCTGGATGAAGGTCCGTCCGACGTAGTGATTGCGGATGATGCCCATCTCGTAGGGCAGGCCGGTCTCCTGCGCGAAGCCCAGCGCCGCCGGCACGCCGGAATCCGGCACCGGGATGACGATGTCGGCGTCCGCCGGCGACTCGCGGGCGAGTTCGACGCCGATGTTCTTGCGCACCGCGTAGACGCTCTTGCCGTTCACCACGGAATCGGGCCGCGCGAAATAGATGTACTCGAAGATGCACGGGCGCATCGGCTGGGGCGGCGCGAACCGGATCGACTCGATCCCCTCTTCGGAGATCACCACGATCTCGCCGTTCTCGATGTCGCGGATGAACTTGGCGCCGATGATGTCCAGCGCGCAGGTCTCGGAGGCGAGGATATAGCGGCCGTCGAGTTCGCCGAGCACCAGCGGACGGATGCCGAGGGGGTCGCGGGCGCCGATGAGCTTCTTGTTGGTCAGCGCCACGATGGCATAGGCGCCTTCGATCCGACGCAGCGCCTCGGTGAAGCGCTCGACGATGCGCGGGGCGCGCGAGCGCGCGGCCAGATGCAGGATCACCTCGGTGTCGGAGGTCGACTGGGTGATGGCGCCCTCGCGGACCAGGTCGCGGCGGATGGTGAGGGCGTTGGTGAGATTGCCGTTGTGCGCCACCGCCAGGCCGCCGCTGGCGAGTTCGGCGAAGAGCGGCTGCACGTTTCTGAGGATCGTGCCCCCCGTCGTCGAATAGCGGACGTGGCCGATGGCGGCCGAGCCCTCCAGGTGCTCGATGGTCGAGCGGTCGGAGAACGAGTCGCCGACGAGGCCGGGGCGACGCTCGGAATGGAAGACCGCCCCGTCGAAGGAGACGATGCCCGCCGCCTCCTGGCCGCGGTGCTGCAGGGCATGCAGCCCCAGCGCCACGATGGCCGAGGCGTCCGGGTGCCCGAAGATGCCGAAGACGCCGCATTCCTCGCGCAGCGTGTCGCCGTCGCGGTCCATCCCGTCCACCGTCCGGTGGGAGGAACGGGAAGTGGCTGATCGATCGGACATGCTGTTGCCGTTTCCCCGTCGGCCGCGCGGGTCACCGGGAAAGGCGGCCGGGCGCAGCCTCAAGACCTTGCGTCACGAAACCGTTATGTCGTCGATCGGTGCGGCGCAACCAAGCCCGGATTCTTGCAGGTCAGCGTCGCGCCGCGGGCGCGGCTTGGCCCGGCTTCTCGGCATCGGTGCGCCGTTGGACCGGCGCCTCGCCCTCCGCCGGCGAATCGGTCGGCTCGGCCGCCCCGTCGGCCTTGGGCTTCTTGAACTGCTTGAGGATCCCCTCCGGGTTCTCCGGCAGCTGCGCCACCAGGGCATCGCCGGACCTCTCGAGGAGGGGGCGGCTCTTGGCGGTGGCGGCCCAGTCCGGCATCTTGCCCTGCACCAGCCAAGCCAGGAACACCCAGCCGATCACGCAGATCAGGAAGCCGCGACCGGCGCCGAAGATCAGGCCCAGCGAGCGGTCCACCGCGCCGATCCGCGAATCGAGGATCATGTCCGAGATCTTCACGGTGATGATCGAGACGACGATCAGGGTGCCGAGGAAGATCGCGGCGATGGAGGCGACGAGCGCCACCGTGGCGTTGGTGACGTGCTGGCCGACCATCGGCAGGACGAGGGGGTAGAACTTCCAGGCCACGGCCGCCGCGGCGACCCAGGCGATGATCGCCAGGACCTCACGGGTGGCCCCTCGCACGGCCGCGAGAAGGGCGGAGATCGCGACGATCCCCAGAACGGCGAGGTCCAGAATGGAAAACGGCATCGACGACGCTGGTCACAAGGGGGCAGAGCGGCGACGATCGATGGCGTTGCGGCTGCCCCGTGCCGCGATGACCGTATACCGTGCCGGATCAGGCCCGTCACCCTCCGCCGCGAAACGCGCGCGGGAGGGTCGTGGTCGAGCGATCGCTGAGGGTCAGTCGTCGTCGTAGTCATCCCGCCCACGCCCGCCCTTGCCGCGCCGGGGCGCGCCGCTGGCGATGCCGGCGACGAGGTCGGCGATGTGGCGCAGGGCCTCGGTCTGGAGGGCGCCGTCGCCGCCCTCCCCCCGGTTCTGCGGTGTCACGGCCTTGGCGAACCCGAGCTTCACCGCCTCCTTGATCCGGGCCGGCGCCTGCGCCACGGGGCGGATCGCCCCGGACAATCCGATCTCGCCGAAATAGACGGTCTCCGGCGGCAGCGCCGCGCCCGACAGCGACGAGACCAGTGCCGCGGCGACCGCGAGGTCGGCCGCCGGCTCGGTGATGCGCAGGCCGCCGGCGACGTTGAGGTAGACGTCGTGGGTGCCGAGCCGGATGCCGCCATGGGCCTCGAGCACCGCCAGCACCATCGACAGGCGGTTGGGGTCCCACCCCACCACGGCGCGGCGCGGCGTGCCGAGGGAGGACGGGGCGACGAGCGCCTGGATCTCCACGAGCAGCGGCCGCGTCCCCTCCATTCCGGCGAAGACCGCCGTGCCCGGCGCGGCATGGTCGCGCCCGGCCAGGAACAGGGCGGAGGGGTTGGGCACCTCGGCCAGCCCCATGTCGGTCATCTCGAACACCCCGATCTCGTCGGTGGGGCCGAAGCGATTCTTCACGGCGCGCAGGATGCGGAAATGATGGCCCTGGTCGCCCTCGAAGGAGGCGACGCAATCGACCATGTGCTCGACCACGCGCGGGCCGGCGATCTGGCCGTCCTTGGTGACGTGGCCCACCAGGATCACCGCCGTGCCCGTGGTCTTGGCGAAGCGGATCAGGCTCTGGGCCGAGCCGCGCACCTGCGTGACCGTGCCGGGCGCCGATTCCACCGTCTCGGTCCACATGGTCTGGATCGAATCGATGATGGCGAGCGCCGGCGGGCGCCCCTGCGACAGCGTCTCGACGATGTCCTCGACGTTGGTCTCGGCGGCCAGCTCCACCGGCCGGCCGGCGAGGCCCAGGCGCTCCGCCCGCAGGCGCACCTGCGCCACCGCCTCCTCGCCGGAGATGTAGACGACGCGTTCGCCGGTGCCGGCCATGGCGGCGGTGGCCTGCATCAGGAGCGTCGACTTGCCGATGCCGGGATCGCCGCCGAGCAGGATCACCGAGCCGCGCACGAAGCCGCCTCCGGTGACCCGGTCGAGCTCGGCGATGCCGGAGGGGATGCGCGGCGCCTGCTTGGCCTCGCCGGTCAGCCCTTCGAGGGGAAACACCCGGCCGCGTGCCCGGCCCGGACGCGTCGCCACCGGGCCGGCCTGCGGGCCGCTCGCCCCCGTCTCCTCGGCGATGCAGTTCCAGCCGTTGCAGGCCTCGCAGCGCCCGCGCCAGCGGTTGTAGACCGCCCCGCAGGACTGGCAGACGAAGGTCTGGTGGATCTTGGCCATTCTGCTTCCGGGTCGGGCGCGGCGCTCCGCCCCGTTATTCTACATAATGGCGAACATAGCGTGAACCCAGGCCCGTCAGGATTTCGTAGCCGATGGTGCCCGCCGCCTGCCCGACGGTATCGACGTCGAGGCCGTCGCCGATCAGCACCGCCGGCTCGCCGCGGCGGGCGGCCGGCGCATCGGTGACGTCGAGGATGATGAGGTCCATCGAGATCAGCCCGGCGATGGGACAGGCGACACCGCCCACGAGGGCATGGCCGCGCCCGCTCGCCGCGCGGGGATAGCCGTCGGCATAGCCGATCGAGAGGGTGGCGAGCCGGCGCCGGGACGGCGCGGTCCAGCGGGCGTTGTAGCCCGCACTCTCCCCCGCCTCGACGGTGCGGACCTGGGCGATGGCCGCCTCCAGGCGCACCACGGGGCGCATGGGGCTTGGCGATCCCGGCATGGGGTTGCCGCCGAACAGGGCGTAGCCCGGCCGCAGGAGATCGTTGGGAACGCCGTCCCCGAGAAAGCAGCCGGAGGAATTGGCGAGCGAGGCCGGGAGCCACGGATAGGCCGCCCGCACCCGCATGAAATCCGCGACCTGGCGGGCGTTGACCGTCTCGCCGGGCGATTCGGCGCTGACGAGGTGGCTCATCAGGAGGTCGAGTCCCGCCCCCGTCACGAGGGAATCGCCCGCGAGCGCCAGGGCCTCGGGCACCGACAGGCCGAGCCGGCTCATGCCGGTGTCCACATGCAGCGCCGCCGGCCCGCGACCGGCCCATTCGGCGAGTTCCTCCCGCGATCCGAGCACCGGCCGCAGGGCGTTGGCGATCAGGGCCTCGCCGGTTCCGGGCAGGAGCCCGTTGAGGATGTAGATGGCCGCCTCCGGCAGGAGCGCGCGGGCCGCGATGCCCTCGCTCAGGTGCGCCACGAAGAAAGTGCGGCAACCGGCCCGCCACAGGGCCGGGGCGACGGCGGCGAGGCCGCAGCCGTAGGCGTCGGCCTTCACCACAGCGGCGCAGGGGATGTGGGGCGCTTGCGCACCGAGCCGGCGCCAGTTCTCGACGATGGCGGAAAGGTCGATCGTGAGGCGGGCACCATGGCCGATCGAGGCCGCATCAACCGATCCGATGACATCCTCCATCCAACGACACAGCCACCGGCGGTTGCCGGCGCGGGCGAGGCCGGGAACCGGCCCGCGTCCTCGCCCTACCTATGCACGATCGCGGCCCGATGCGGCCACACCGCTCGCGAAAACCGCCGGCATGCGGCCGGGTGACCGGCATGGCCCGGGTGGTCTATCCCGCCCCCGAGCGGTCCGAAACGGGGCGGGCGAGGAGAGACCATGATCGTGAAGCTCGGCGGCAAGCGTCGACTGCGTCCCTCGCGCCAGGGGCCGACCACCGGGGTTCTGGGCGGTCTCGGCGTCTCCGACCGGATCGCGGCCTTCCGCAGCCTCGGCGGAAACTGCGAGTTCGGGTTCGTGCAGCGCTATTGCGGTGCCGAGCCCTCCGGGCTGTTCCGGTTCGCCTATGCGGATGTGGAACCGCTCACGCACGCGATCGCCGACAACCTGGACAAGTATGGCGCGCCGGGCGACCTGAGCCTCGAAGAGACCGAGAGCGGAACCTATTACTGCAGGAGCGGATGCTACAATTTCTGGTACAACACCCAGACGCATGCCGACGCGGTCGACAGGAGCGCCTTCCTCGAGCGGCAGTACGGCAAGGTGGCCCACCTCAAGCGGGCGCTCCTGAGCGACCTCGCAACCGGCGAGAAGATCCTCGTCCGCAAGCCGCAGCAGGGCGAGGACGATGCCGCCTTCATGGCCCTGGCGCAAGCGATCTGGCGGCACGGACCCTCGACGGTGCTGCGCGTCACCGAGGGCGAGCCGGGCCTCCGCCGTACCTCGGGGCGGCTGCTGGAGGGCACGGTCAGACGGATCTCGCAACCGGAGCGCAACTACGAGACCGACCTCGAATCGTGGATCGGGCTCTGCGACGCCGCCTATGCGGCTCACCATGGCTTGCGTCCCGCGCCCGCAGGGCCCCTCGCCCGCCCGACGAGGCTGGCCCGCCCGGCCCGGCGCCACGACACCGGACTGCCCGGTGAGGTGTTGAACTCCTACACGACGCTCCTCGACATCCGCGCCTTCGATCCCCGCACGGTCTACGTCTTCTCCGCCTGGGTCTGGATCCCGGCGGACTTTTCGGCCGCACGCATCCTCGCCGTGATGGGAACCGAGCGCCTGGGCTGGTGCGATGCGGACCTCGGCCTGCGGGACTGCTGGCAGCGGGTCTGGGCCGCCGGCCGTGTCGCGCCCGTGGACGGAGAGCGCCCGTGCGCGGGCCTCGGCATCGTCGGCGAGCCTGGCCAGCATGTCTGGTCCTGGGGATGGGAGCTTCGCCGAGGCCCGATCCCCGCCCCGGCCGGGACGCCGACGGTTCCGGTCGAGGGCTCGTTCCTCAAACGATTGCTCGGCCGCTGAGGGCAGGCCGGGCGCGGCGGCGTCCTACATCCGCGCCGGCGTCCGGTCCTCGGCCGCCAGGTTCGAGAACCGGGTGATGTTGGCGTCGAACTGCAGTTCCACCGTGCCGGTGGGGCCGTGGCGCTGCTTGCCCAGGATCACCTCGGCCTTGCCGTGGACGCGGTTCATCTCCGCCTCCCAGGCGAAGAACTCCTCGGTGCCCTCGCGAGGCTTCTTGTTGTTGACGTAATATTCCTCGCGGAACACGAACATCACCACGTCGGCGTCCTGCTCGATGGAGCCGGATTCGCGCAGGTCCGAGAGCTGCGGGCGCTTGTCGTCGCGGTTCTCCACCTGGCGCGAAAGCTGCGACAGGGCGATGATCGGCACCGAGAGCTCCTTGGCGAGCGCCTTCATGCCGGTGGTGATCTCGGTCATCTCCTGCACGCGGTTGTCGCTGCGCTTGCCCGAGCCCGAAAGCAGTTGCAGGTAGTCGACGATGAGCACGTCGAGGCCCTTCTGGCGCTTGAGGCGGCGCGCGCGGGCGGCGAGCTGGGCGATCGAGATGCCGCCGGTCTGGTCGATGTAGAACGGGATCGACTGCATGTCCCGGGCGGCGTCGGTGATCTTGTAGAAGTCCTCCGGGCGGATGTCGCCGCGGCGGATCTTGTAGGAAGGCACGCCCGACTGCTCGGCGATGATGCGGGTGGCGAGCTGCTCGGCCGACATTTCCAGCGAGAAGAACCCGACGATGCCGCCGTTCTTGGTCTCGATGCGGCCGTCGGGCTGCTTCTCGCCCTGGTAGGCCTTGGCGATGTTGAAGGCGATGTTGGTGACGAGCGAGGTCTTGCCCATCGCCGGGCGTCCGGCGAGGATGATGAGATCCGACGATTGCAGGCCGCCCATCTTGGCGTCGAGGTCGGTGAGGCCGGTGGCGATGCCGGAGAGCTTGCCTTCGCGCTGGTAGGCCTTGGCCGCCATGTCGACGGCGGTGGTGAGCGCGTCGGAGAACTTCTGGAAGCCGCCGTCGTACTTGCCCGATTCGGCGAGTTCGTAGAGCCGGCGCTCGGTGCCCTCGATCTGGTCGCGGGGCGAGGATTCCACCGGCGCCTCGTAGGCCCCGTTGACGAGATCCTCGCCGATGGTGATGAGCCGGCGGCGGATGGCGAGATCGTAGATGGTGCGGCCGTAGTCGCCGGCGTTGATGACCGTCGTCGCCTCGGCCGCGAGGCGGGCGAGGTACTGCATCACCGTCTGGCCGCCGAGATCCGCATCGCCGAGATAGGTCTTGAGCGTGATCGGGGTCGCGAGCTTGCCCGCCTTGATCAGGGAAGTCGCCACCTCGAAGATCTTGCGGTGCACGTCCTCCATGAAGTGCTCGGGCAGGAGGAAGTCCGAGATCCGGTAGTAGGCGTCGTTGTTGACGAGGATGGCGCCGAGCAGCGCCTGCTCCGCATCGATGTTGTGGGGCGCGACGCGGAATTCCTGGGTGACCGCCTGGAGGTTGGCCGTCAGGGCATTGGGCAGGGCCATGGGCTGACTCGACGCTCCAACTCGTCAAAACCGCGCGGTCGCCGCCGCGCATCGTCGCTACCCGAAGACCATGGCCCCGGCATGGTTAGCCGATCCTTAGCCGATGGGCGCGACACGCGCCTCGCGTCTCCGGCCCGGTCACCTCAGGATGAGGGATCGGGATAGGATCGAACGCAGGAACGCCCGCCGGCTCCTTCGAACCGGCGGGCGTCCATGCTGGAACAAATGCGGAACGTGTCAAGCCCGAAGGCCGACCGTCCCCGTTGTCCACCGGGGCGAGGGGGACCTACTCGCGGTCGTCGCCGGCCTCGGCGAGCGCCGCGCCGACCTCGAGGCCGAGGTCGTCGAGGTTGAAGGCCTCTCGCTCGGTGGTCGATTCGCCACGCGCCTGACGCTCGGCCTCTTCCGGCGAACGGGCGACGTTGACGGTCACCGTCACTTCGACCTCGGGGTGCAGCACCACCGGGACGACATGGAGGCCCAGCGTCTTGATCGGCGCATTCAGGGCGAACTGGTCGCGCCCGACGGTGAAGCCCTCGGCGGTGACGACTTCGGCGAGATCGCGGGTGGAGACCGAGCCGTAGAGCACGCCGGTCTCGCCGGACTGGCGGATCAGCACGAAGCTCTTGCCCTCGAGGGTCTCGGCGACGCCCTGGGCCTCGGACTTGCGCTCGAGGTTGCGGGCCTCGAGCTGAGCGCGCTGGGTCTCGAAGTGCTTCTTGTTGTTGGAGGTGGCGCGCAGGGCCTTGCCGCGGGCCAGGAGGAAGTTGCGGGCGTAGCCGGGCTTGACGTTGACGGTCTCGCCCATCTGGCCGAGCTTGGCCACGCGCTCGAGGAGGATCACTTCCATGGTCTTTTGTCCTTGTCTGGTGGGTGGGAGATGGGCCGCCGTCCGGTGCCGGAGCGGCGGGGTTTGAGCGGGGTGTCTCAGGTCGGGCCCGCGCCTTCCTTGGGACGGCGGAGGTTGAGCGCGGAATCGGCGACGCCGAACAGGGTCAGCGCCACGAAGGCGACGCCCTGGGTCACGAACAGGATCATGTAGAGGCCGATCAGGAGCGCCCCCCGGCCCTTGCGGCCGCGGCTGCGGTCGTGGAAGGCGGCGAGCCCCTGCAGGGCGAAGGCGGCACTCAGGGCCCCCGCCAGCGCGATCCCGAGGACACCGAAGTAGCCCGGCATCAGCGCCAGGACGGCCCCCGCCCCGAGGAGGATCAGGACACGGCGCGGCATCGCCGTGGCGGGTAGGTCGGGCCACGGCCGCGGCAGGCGCCCCGAGATCTGGACGATCCGGGCCGCGGCCCAGAGGTAGAAAGTCAGCAGCAGCGCCAGTCCCTGCGCGGCCAGCCCCGGCGCGATCGCCGCCAGCGCATCGGCGACCTCGTCGGCCGAGACGGTGATCGGCGTCGTCCCGTCCGTGGCCGGGGTGGCGGGAGCATCCTGCGCCGGAGCGGAGCGATCCTGGGTCTCGGACGAACCGGGTGCGGCCGGGGCCGGGGCCGGCGTGATGCGCGCGTCGCCGCGCGTCTTCACGAGGGTGCGGGTCATCCCGCGCAGCTGGTTCTGGAAGGTCTCGTAGTTCGGCGACGCGATCACCGCGATGGCGACGAAAGCCAGGGCCGCCGTGCTCGCCGTCCAGGCCAAAAGGCGCCCGGTGGGATACCATTCCATGGTGCCGTCGGCGCCGGGACGGCCGAGCAGCGTCAGATAGGCGAGCCACCAAGCCGGCAGGGCGAGATAGGCCAGGAACCCGAGGCCGAGGAACGGCGCGATCACGAGGGCGAGCGCCAGGCTGCCCGAGACGGCGGCGGCCAGGGCGGCCTTGTGGCTCCAGCCGAGCCCGACGATGAGGATCGGCAGCGGGGCCAGCAGATAGAGCAGGATGGAGAGGGCCGTCGCCTTCAGGAGCACGCCGAACAGGAGTGCCGAGACGAGGCCCGCGCCGATGCCGATACCGAGTGACTGTTTCATTGAATCCCGCTGTCCCGCTGTCCCGGATGGGGCAGGGTTAGAGGCGAACCGCGTCGCCCCAACGACTCCCGGCGTTCCACCATGAACGCCGGTACGAAAAACCCCTCGCCGCCCCTATGCGGCGCAAGCGTGACTAAGCACCGCCGCGCGTGCGGCGGACGCCCTGGCTCGGCGAAGCCGGGCCAGGGCAGCCAACTATTTGATCACGTAGGGGAGGAAGCCGAGGAAGCGGGCGCGCTTGATCGCCTGGGCGAGCTCGCGCTGCTTCTTGGCCGACACCGCGGTGATGCGCGACGGCACGATCTTGCCGCGCTCCGAAACGTAGCGGGAGAGCAGCTTGACGTCCTTGTAGTCGATCTTGGGCGCGTTCACGCCCGAGAAAGGGCAAGTCTTGCGACGACGGAAGAACGGACGACGTCCGCCGCCGGCTCCGCCAGCAGCAGCACCACCGGCCGCAGGGGCCGCACCAGGTCCAGCACCGAATGCCATGACTTAAGCCTCCCCGCCGAAGCTGCGCTCGGGCCGGTCGCCACGATCGCCACGGTCGCCGCGATCACCCCGATCGCGGTCGCCACCGAATCCACCACCACCGCCACCGAAGCCCTCGTCGTCACGACGACGGCCGCGCTCGCGGTCCTTGCGATCGTCGCGATCGCGCTTCTGCATCATCGCAGAAGGCTCGGCCTCGAGGGCCTCGACGCGCACGGTCATGAACCGCAGCACGTCTTCGGAGATCTGCATCTGGCGCTCCATCTCCGTCAGCGCCGCCGGGGGGGCGTCGATGTTCAGGAGGGTGAAATGCGCCTTGCGGTTCTTCTTGATGCGGTAGGCGAGGGACTTGACGCCCCACATCTCGATCTTCTCGACCGTACCGCCATTGGCTTCGATGACGCCCTTGTAGGTCTCGATCATGGTCTCGACCTGCTGGGATGTCACGTCCTGGCGCGCCAGGAAGACGTGTTCGTAAAGAGGCATTGTAACGGGCCCTTCATGTCCATAGGGACCCGACGGCACCAGAAGTGCTGGAAGACGCGTCGGGCCGGCTCACACGTTCACCCGGCGCCAAGCCCTTCGAGCCGTAATGGAGGCCCGAGCGGTTGATCGAAGGCGGAGACACGGGACGACGGGAACGACTCCGGTTCGGAACCACCCCCTGCTGCCGGCAAGCCGACACCGTCCGTTCAGCCCCCAGCCGGAGCGAACGCGAGACGGGCGGATAGACGGGTTCGAACGGAAAGGCAAGTTCTGGCAGGGCAGACGCGCGGCGGGACGCGTTCGAAGGGTGCTTGTGCGCGGATGGTGTTTGCGCACGGATGGTGTTTGCGCGGGTCCGGCCGTGGCGTCATCATCGCGGGCGGCGGCGACGGAGAGCGATGACGTGAGGGTCCGGCGCGAGCCAACGGGGCGGCGACGGGCCGGCGCGATCCATTTGGGGCGACGGGCCCGGTGATCGGCCTCGTCCTGCACCGGCTCGTCCAGGCGGTCCCGACCCTGTTCCTCGTGGTGGCGGGCAGCTTCTTCCTGATGCGCCTGGCGCCCGGCGGTCCGTTCGACCTCGAACGCCCCCTCCCCCGCGCGGCGATGGAGAACCTGTCGCGCACCTACGGGCTCGACCAGCCGCTGGCGGTCCAGTTCCTGCGCTATTGCGCGGCGCTGCTGCGGGGCGACCTCGGGCCCTCGTTCTCGTTCCGCGACCTCACCGTGGCGGAACTGTTCGCCCGCGGCCTGCCGGTGTCGATGACCCTGGGCGCGCTGGCGCTGGCGCTCGCGGTCTGCGCCGGCCTCGGCCTCGGGTCGCTGGCCGCCTTGCGGCGCGGCAGCGGTTGGGACCGGGCCGTGGGTCTCATGGCCGGCACCGGCCTGTCGGTTCCCGGGTTCGTGGTGGCGCCGCTCCTGCAGATCGTGTTCGGGCTCGGGCTGGCCTGGCTGCCGGTGGGCGGCTGGGAGGGTGGCGCACCGAGCCATCTCGTCCTGCCGGCGATCACCCTGGCGCTGCCCCAGGCCGGGGCGATCGCCCGCATCGTCCGCTCCGCCCTGGTCGAGACCCTCAACGCGCCGCACGTGCGCACCCAGCGCGCCATGGGCCTGTCGCCGGCGCGCATCGCCCGCCACGCGCTGCGCGCCGCCCTGATCCCGGTGGTGGCCACCCTCGGCCCCACCGCGGCGGCGCTGCTGACGGGGTCGGTGGTGGTCGAGACGATCTTCGGCCTGCCCGGCATCGGCCGCTACTTCGTCGACGGCGCGCTCAACCGCGACTACACGCTGGTGATGGGCACGGTGGTGCTGGTGGCGGTCTTCGTGATGGTCCTCAACCTCGTCGGCGACATCGCCGCGGCCATGCTCGACCCGCGCACGCGGTCGATGCGATGACGGCGGGCGGGTCCCTTGGGCGGCTGGCGGCCGGGCGCCTCCTGCGCCGGCCCGTCGCCGTCGCGGCGCTGGCGGTGCTGACCGCCGTGGCCCTGGCCTGCCTCGTCGGCCCGCTCCTCACCGGCCACGCGCCGGGGCGGATCTACCCCGACCTCGTGCGGGTGGCGCCCGGGCCGGCGGCACACCCGCGCGGCGACGACCTTCCGGACATCCTCGCACGCCTCGCCTTCCGCATGCGCGTGCGCCTCGAGGCCGTGGTGCGGGAACCGGGCACGGTGCGCCTGACGCTCGCCGCCGACCGGCCGATCGACCCGCGCGTGCTGACCGCGCTGCCGCGCTCGGACCTGTTCGGTACGCCCGTCGTCCTGTCGCGCGCGGAGGACGGGCGCGGCCTCGTCGTCTCGGTCCCCGTGCGCCGGCTCCACTTCCTCCTGGGCACCGATGCGCTCGGGCGCGACATCCTCACCCGCAGCCTGGTCGCCGGCCGGGTCTCGCTACTGATCGGCCTCGTCGCCACCGCCGTCGCGCTCCTCGTGGGCGTCGCCTACGGCGCCGTGGCGGGGTTTTCCGGCGGCACGCTCGATGCGGTGATGATGCGGATCGTCGACATCCTCTACGCGCTGCCGTTCGTGTTCTTCGTGATCGTCCTGCTGGTGTTCTTCCGGGCGAACCTCGTGCTCATCCTGGCGGCGATCGCGGCGGTGGAATGGCTCGACATGGCCCGGCTGGTGCGCGCCCAGACCCGAGCCCTGCGCCACCGCGACTTCGTGCGCGCCGCCGAGGCGCTCGGGCGGTCGCGCGCCGCGATCCTCGCCCGCCACGTCGTCCCCAACACCCTGGGGGTCGTGGTAGTGGCCGCGACCTCGCTGGTGCCGCGGGTGATCCTGCTGGAGAGCTTCCTCTCGTTCCTCGGGCTCGGGGTCCAGGAGCCCGAGACGAGTTGGGGAGCCCTCGTCGCCGACGGTGCCCGCTCCCTCGAGACGGCGCCCTGGATGCTGGCCGGTCCGGCCGCCTTCCTGGTCGCGACGCTGGTCTCGCTCAACCTGATCGGCGACGCCCTGTCCGACGCCCTCGATCCGCGCCTGCGCGACCTCAGCGCGGTGTGACCAGGGGCTGGTAGACGATCCGCACGACGCGGCCGTCGGTGTTTCCCGACACGGCGGTGGCGCCCGTCGCGGCGGGATCGTCGGGCGGCGGCTTCGCCTCGCCGCCCCTGAACGCGGCGGTGAAGAGAGCGGCCAGGACGACGACGAACAGGATTTCGGAGGAGCGTGGACGCGGCATGGGGCGGACCCGTGGGGACGCCGCCAGCATGAGCCGGACCGGTAAAGGCAAAAGCGGAACGAAAGCGATTCGCCTCGACTTCTCCACCCGTCTCTCACAGCAGCGTTAACGAGGTGTCGATGGCGACCAGGGTTGAAACGGCGGCGAGCCCGGAGCGCGTCCCGATGGGGACGGTGATCGACACCGACGTCTCGGCCCGTCTCGACCGGCTGCCCTGGGGCAGGTTCCACGTCCTCGTCATCGTGGCGCTCGGGATCACCTGGGTGCTCGACGGCCTCGAGGTGACGCTGGCCGGTTCGCTGGTGGGCGCGCTACGCAAGGAGCCGATGAGCTTCACCGAGTTCGACGTCGGGCTCGCGGCCAGCTCCTACCTCATCGGCGCCGTCACCGGGGCGCTCGGCTTCGGCTGGCTCACCGACCGGATCGGGCGCAAGAAGCTGTTCTTCATCACCCTCGCCCTCTACCTCGTGGCCACCGCCGCCACTGGCCTGTCGTGGGACATCTACAGCTTCTGCATCTTCCGCTTCCTCACCGGCGCCGGCATCGGCGGCGAGTACACCGCCATCAATTCCACCATCCAGGAGCTGGTGCCGGCCCGCGTGCGCGGCTGGACCGACCTCGTCATCAACGGCTCGTTCTGGATCGGTGCGGCGGGCGGCTCCGTCCTGTCGATCGTGCTGCTGCGCGCCGACGTGATCGACCCGAACTGGGGCTGGCGCGTCGCCTTCTTCATCGGCGGCGGCGTCGGACTCGCCATCCTTCTCCTGCGGTCGTGGATTCCCGAGAGCCCGCGCTGGCTCGCCACCCACGGCTACATCGCCGAGGCCGACCGGGTGGTGTCGGGCATCGAGAAGCGCTTCACCGACGAGGGCCACACCCTGCCCCCGATCGACGAGGCCAAGCGCTACAAGATCAAGACCCGCAGCCACACGCCCCTGTCGGAGGTGTTCGGCACCATGCTGGTGGGCCACCGCAAGCAGACCCTGGTCGGCCTCGCCCTGATGATCGCGCAGGCGTTCTTCTACAACGCCCTGTTCTTCACCTACGCGCTGGTGCTGCAGCGGTTCTACGGCGTGCCCGGCGAGCACGTCGGCTGGTACCTGCTGCCCTTCGCCCTCGGCTCCTTCCTCGGGCCGGTGCTGCTGGGGCGCCTGTTCGACACGATCGGGCGGCGGCAGATGATCGCCTTCACCTACGGCATCTCGGCGGTGTTGCTCGCCGTCACCGGCTACCTCTTCAAGATCGAGGTGTTCGGGCCGGTCGGCCAGACCGCGGCCTGGATGGTGGTGTTCTTCTTCGCCTCGGCCGCCGCCAGCGCGGCCTATCTCACCGTGGCCGAGACCTTCCCGCTGGAAATCCGGGCCCTGGCCATCGCGGTGTTCTATGCGCTGGGCACCGGCATCGGCGGCGTCTCGGGCCCGCTGCTGTTCGGCGCCCTGGTGGAGACCGGTTCGCGCGACAACGTGCTAATCGGCTACGGCATCGGCGCGGCGCTGATGCTGTTCGCGGCCATCGTCGGGGGCATCTGGGGCACGGCCGCCGAGGGCAAGTCCCTGGAGGAGGTCTCCAAGCCGCTGGCGGCGGCCTGATCCGCGCCGCCGGGGCCGGGCGGCCCGCCGTCCCGCCTCAGCGGTCGCGCCTGTGCGCGAAGAAGGTTCGCAGCAACGCCGCGCCCTCGGCCTCGCGAAAACCGCCGTAGACCTCCGGCGCGTGGTGGCAGGTCGGCTGGTTGAACACCCGCGGCCCGTGCTCGACGCCGCCGCCCTTGGGGTCGGACGCCGAGAAGTAGAGCCGGCGGATGCGCGCCAGCGAGATCGCGCCCGCGCACATCGGGCACGGCTCCAGGGTCACGTAGAGGTCGCAACCCACCAGCCGCTCGTCGCCGACGGCGGCGCAGGCCGCGCGGATCGCCAGGATCTCGGCATGGGCGGTGGGATCGGCCAGGGCGCGGGGCCGGTTGCCCGCCACGGCCAGCACCGTGCCGCCGCGCAGCACGACGGCACCCACCGGCACCTCGCCGGCATCGGCGGCCGCGCGGGCGGCCGCGAAGGCCAGGTCGAACGGATCGTTGCCGGAGGAAAAAGGGATCGGATCGCTCACGGGCACGTTCCTAAGCCCCGGTCGGTTTCCGGGCAAACCCGCCGGCCGAACCGGCCATCGATCTGCGACAGGCAATGTTAATGGTCGGAACATTGCCGGCCCGACTGGGTTGACCCGACGACGCGGCCAAGTCTTCGACGACAGACGTCGACTAGGACGAGGGCCCGCCAACGACAGTTGAGGAGCGCATCATGAGCAGCACCACCGACAAGATCAAAGGTCTCGCCAACGAAGCCGTCGGCAACGTCAAGCAGGGCATCGGCGACGTCACCGATAACGACAAGCTGAAGGCCGAGGGCAAGGCCCAGGAAATCAAGGGCGAGACCCAGAAGACGGTCGGCGACGCCAAGGACGGCGTCAAGAACGCAGCCGACGCGGTCAAGAACAAGATCTGATCGTACCTCGAACAGCCCGGCTCGGACGGCCCCATGCCCTGAGCCGGGCATCCTGATCCTCGGATCATCGCAGCGCCGTTCGTCAGCGACGGCACGAACCGGACGGAGAACACCATGATCGGTTGGGCAGTCACCTTCCTCGTCGTCGCGCTCGTCGCGGCACTCCTCGGCTTCGGTGGTATCGCCGGCACTGCGATGGAGGCCGCCAAGATCGTCTTCTTCGTGGCGATCGCGCTGTTCCTGATCTCGGCGGTGTTCGGCGTCATCCGCGGGCGCTCGCCCAGGATCTAGTGTCGGTCTTCGGCCGACGGAGTGGGACAGAGGCGGCTTCGGCCGCCTTTTTCTCGTCCGGCTCGGCCGTTCGTCGCGTCGTGGCCATCTCGCAACCGTGAACCCTCTCTGTTATGGGGCGGGGATGAGCGACGACACAGACGATACGACGGGCGGGTCCGACGACACGCGCGATCCCACCACGACGCCTCCGGCGGTCGAGCGCGAAGACGCTGGCCGCGAAGCCGCGACGGCGCCTTGGGCCCCGACCACCGATGCCGGCGTGCCCGGCGATTCGGCCGAGGAGAAGCCCAAGCCCCGCAAGGCCGCAGCCCCCGCCCGCGGCGGCGACGCGCCCCTGCGGCGCCGGACCGAGCCGGCGCCCAAGCCCAAGCCGGCCGCCTCCGACGAGCCGACGCCGGAGGGTGACCGCATCGCCAAGGTGGTCGCACGGGCCGGCATCGCCTCCCGCCGCGACGTCGAGGCCATGATCGAGCAAGGCCGCGTCAGCCTGAACGGCCGGGTGCTCGACTCGCCGGCGATCAACGTCACCGATGCGGACGTCATCACCGTCGACGGCGAGCCGCTGCCGATCCGCGAGCGCACCCGGCTCTGGATCTTCCACAAGCCGCGCGGCCTCGTCACCACGGCCCGCGACCCGGAAGGTCGCCAGACCGTGTTCGAATCGCTGCCCGAGGACCTGCCGCGGGTGGTGGCGATCGGCCGGCTCGACATCAACACCGAAGGGCTGCTGCTGCTCACCAACGACGGCGGCCTCGCCAAGGTGATCGCGCATCCCGACACCGGCTGGCTGCGGCGCTACCGGGTGCGGGCCCATGGCGACACCAGCCAGGCCGAACTCGACAAGCTGCGCAAGGGCGTCACCATCGACGGCATGGACTACGGCCCGGTCGATGCCGTGCTCGACCGCTCGTCGGGCGACAACCTCTGGATCACGCTGGGCCTGCGCGAGGGCAAGAACCGAGAGGTCAAGCGCATCCTCGAACACCTCGGGCTGGCCGTGAACCGGCTGATCCGGCTGTCGTTCGGGCCGTTCCAACTCGGCGACCTCGAAGTTGGCCTCGTCGAGGAGATCAAGACCAAGGTCCTCAAGGAGCAGCTCGGCCCGGCGCTGTCCGAACAGGCCGGCGTCGATTTCGCGAGCCCGGTGCGCGAGCCGATCGCTCCGTTCGGATCGCCCAAGCCGCAGGCCAAGCAGCCCGCCCGTTCGGCCTCGGCCGCCCGGGGCGCCGAACGGCGCCAGTCCGACGACGAGGCACCGCGCCCGGCGCGATCCTACGGCGAGCGCGCGCCCTCCCGTGGCGGCGACCGCCCGGTCCGCGGCCCCACCGCTCCCGCCAGGGTTCCCACCGGAGGCTCCGGTGCCGGGCCGCGCCGCTCGGTCTGGCGCTCCGAGGAGGAGGCATCGGCGCAGGACGCCCCCCGCCGCGTCAAGGTTCCCCGCCGTGGCGCGGACCCGAAGGTCGAGCGCGAGACGGCGGCCGCCCGCGGTCGCGAGCGCGTCGGCGCCATCCAGACCGGCGAGCGCCGGGTGCTGGTGGAGCGCCTGAAGGCGACGCCCCAGGAAGCCGCGCCCGAGCCGCATCGCCGCGACCGTGGTGCGCGCCGGGATGCGCCGGAGGGCGATGCCCGCCCGCAGCGCGCGCGAACCGACGGTCACGAGCCGGCCCGCGCGCCGCGGGCGTTCACGCCCAAGCCGGCGTTCCGGCGGGACGACCGCGACGACCGTCCCGCCCGCCGCTTCGAGGGCGACGCCCGCCCACCGCGGCGGGACGACCAGCCCCGAAGCGCCGGCCGACCGGAGGGCGACGCACGTCCGCCCCGCCGCGATGCCGGACCACGGCCGTTCGGCCGCGACGGTGCGCCGGGCGCCCCCCGCCAGGATCGCGGCGGGGAGCGTGGCGAACGCCGCGGCCCGCCGGCCGGCGAGCGTCCCCGCAGCTTCGCACCCTCGGGTGACCGCGACGGCGCCAGGGACCATGGCGACCGTCCCGGTGGCGGCGATCGCGGCGGCTACAAGGGTGCCGGCGCCAAGCCCGGTGGTTTCAAGACCGGTGGATTCAAGGCGGGCGGCGAGCGACCGGGCGGGGACCGCGGCGGCTTCAAGGCCGGCGGCAAGCCGGGGGGCTTCAAGGCCGGCGGGGCCAAGCCGGGCGGCTTCGGCGCCAGGCCCGGGGGAGCCAAGCCCGGAGGTTTCGGGGCCAAGCCCGGAGGCTTCGGGGCCAAGCCCGGAGGCGCCAAGCCGGGTGGCCGTCCCGGCGGCGGGGCGGGTCGTCCGCCGCGCGGTGGTTCGCGGTGAGGATCGTCGGCGGCGCCCATCGCGGGCGCCGGCTCGCGACCCCGAAGACCGATGCGATCCGTCCCACGTCGGATCGCCTGCGCGAAGCCGTCTTCAACGTCCTGATGCATGCCTACGACGACCCCGTCACAGGCGCGCGGGTGCTCGACCTGTTCGCCGGCACCGGGGCACTCAGCTTCGAGGCTCTGTCACGCGGAGCCGCCTACGCCCTGCTGGTCGACGACGGCGCCGAGGCGCGCGGCCTGATCCGCGACAACATCGAGGCGTTCGGGGCTGAAGGCGTGACACGCTTGTTCCGGCGCGACGCGACCAAGCTCGGACCGGTGGGCACCAGCGGCACGTTCTCGCTCGCCTTTTGCGATCCGCCCTACGGCCGCGACCTCGCCCCTGCGGCCCTGGCGTCGGCGGCCGAGGGCGGCTGGCTGGCGCCGGGCGCCCTCGTGGTGGTGGAGGAGGCCGCCAGCGCCTTGGTCGGACTGCCGGCCGGCTTCACGGAACTCGAACGGCGCCTCTATGGCGAGACGGCGATCGCAATCGTCCGGTTCGCGACAGGCTGACGGGCCTTAACGGGGCGCGTCGGTGCCCAGCACCACGCGGGCGTCGGCGGCCAGTTGCCGTTCGGTCCGTCGCGGTTCCAGGTTGTCGAGCGCCATGCGGCGCAGGCCGAGCCACAGCAGGACGAGCGAGGCCAGCAGGAAGGGACCGGCGACGATGACCGCCGCCAGCGGCTCCGACCCGACGAGGACGGCGAGCCCCTTCACCACGGCGGCGAGGACCAGGAAGAAGCTGACGATCACCAGGAGGACGGCCGTGCCCAGGAGGGTGACGAGTCCGAGGATGGCGCGGATGTTCCCCGTGGTCTCGATCTGCGCCAAGGCCAGGGTCTGACGCAGATGCTCGGCGCCCAGGCGCAGCGCCTGCCCGAGGAGGGCAGGAAGGGACTCCGAGGGCCGCTCCGCCATGATCCGTCCCACCCTCGCCCGTCACCCACCGCCCGAATTGCGGCCACGCTCGCTCAACGAAACCCGGGCGCCGCCGTTCCCGGGCCGTCGCCATCCCGGACCCGTCTGCCACAAGCCTGTGCAAGGACGCGCGCCGTGGGCGCGGGCGGCGAAGACCGGGGCCTGTCCCGCCCTTGCCTTCCGGGGGTCGCTTCGCCAAGTTGAGGCCCCGTCCTCGGGCCCTCGCGGCTGCGGCGAGCTTTTTTTCAAAGACCACGAGTTTTCGAGATGAGAGTCACAGTCGAGCGTGCGGCCCTGCTTCGGTCGCTCGGCCACGTCCACCGGGTGGTGGAACGCCGCAACACGATTCCGATCCTCTCGAACGTGCTCCTGCGCAGCGGCCCCGAGGGCCTGCAACTCAAGGCGACCGACCTCGACATCGAGGTCACGGAAACGATCGCCGCGGACGTCGCCGATCCCGGCGCCACCACGGTTCCCGCCCACGTCATCTACGACATCGTCCGCAAGCTGCCCGACGGCGCTCAGGTCTCCCTGGAGACGAGCGGCGAGACCGGGCAGATGACCATCCGCTCGGGCCGTTCGCGCTTCTCGCTCGGCGCCCTGCCCGAGGGCGACTTCCCCGACCTCGCGGCGGGCGAGCTCCCGCACGGCTTCGCCCTGGCGGCCTCCGACCTCAAGCGCCTGATCGAGAAGACGCAGTTCGCGATCTCGACGGAGGAGACGCGCTACTACCTGAACGGCATCTACCTCCACACCCTCGACGTCGACGGTGCGCTCAAGATGCGCGCCGTGGCCACCGACGGCCACCGCCTGGCGCGGGTCGAGATCGATGCGCCGGAGGGCAGCCGCGGCATGCCCGGCATCATCGTGCCGCGAAAGGCCGTGGCCGAGATCATCAAGCTCGTGGAGGACGGCGGCGAGGGCGTCGAGATCGACCTGTCGCCGGCCAAGATCCGCTTCCGCTTCGCCAGCGGCGTGGTGCTGATCTCCAAGCTCATCGACGGCACCTTCCCCGACTACCAGCGAGTGATCCCGGCCGGGAACGACAAGTTCCTCACCGTGGAGCGCGAGCCCTTCGCCCGCGCGGTCGACCGCGTCTCGACGATCTCCTCCGAGCGCGGGCGGGCGGTGAAGCTCAGCGTGCAGGAGGGGCGCCTGGCGCTGTCCGTCAACAACCCGGACTCGGGCAGCGCCACGGAGGAGCTCGACGTGGACTACGAGGCCGGGGCCCTCGATATCGGCTTCAACGCCCGCTACCTCCTCGACATCACGGGCCAGCTCGAAGGCGACACCGCCCTGTTCAAGCTCGCCGATCCCGGCTCGCCGACCCTGATCCAGGACCGCGAGGGCGCGGCCGCCCTCTACGTTCTGATGCCGATGCGGGTGTGAGGGGGAGCCAGCCGCCCATCGCGCCGGACCAGGATCGACCGACAGACCAGGGCGGGCAGCTTCGGCTCACCCGGCTGACCTGCCGGGACTTTCGCAACCACGCCGACCTCGAACTTGGGCTGAACCGCCGCTTCGTGGCGCTGGTCGGTGAGAACGGTGCGGGCAAGACCAACCTCTTGGAGGCGATCTCGCTGTTCTCGCCCGGCCGCGGCCTGCGCCGGGCCGAGTTCGCCGGCATGGCCCGCACCGGCGGTACCGGCGGCTTCGCCGTTTCAATGGGTCTCACGAGCGGCGAGGACGAGCACCGGGTCGGTACCGGCTACGAGCCCGCCGGGCTCGACACCCGCGCCACCCGGCTGTGCCGGGTCGACGGGGGAAGCGTACCATCCCCCATCGCCTTCAGCGAGTTCCTGCGCGTGGTCTGGCTGACCCCCGACCTCGACGGGCTGTTCCGCGGGCCGGCCGGCGACCGCCGCCGCTTCCTGGACCGGCTGGTGCTCGCGGTCGATGCCAGTCACGGCGCCCGCGTCGGTGCCCTGGAACGGGCCCTGCGCTCGCGCAACCGCCTGCTCGACGAGCGCCCGGACGACGGGCGCTGGCTCGACGCGATCGAGCGGGAGGTAGCCGAACTCGCCGTTGCCGTGGCACTGGCCCGCCGCGAGACCGCCGAGCGCCTCGACCGCCTGATCGCGGAGGGCCGCGACGACGGCCAGCCCTTCCCCTGGGCGGGCGTGCGGTTGGAGGGCGACATGGACGACCTCGTCGCCGTCTGGCCGGCCATCGAGGCGGAGGATCGCTACCGGCAGACGCTCCGGCAGGGTCGCCAGCGTGACAGGGCCGCCGGCCGCACCCTCAACGGCCCCCAGACCACCGACCTCGTCGTCCGCCACGGCCCCAAGGACGTGCCGGCCGCCACCGCCTCCACCGGCGAGCAGAAGGCCCTGCTGATCGGCCTCGTACTCGCCCATGCCCGGCTGGTGCAGGCGATGTGCGGCCTGGCGCCGGTCGTCCTCCTCGACGAGGTCGCCGCCCACCTCGACCCGCGCCGCCGCGCCGGCCTGTTCGACGCCCTCGACGCCCTGCCGGGCCAGGTCTGGATGACGGGGGCGGACCCCGCCCTGTTCGCGGATCTCGACGGCAGGGCGGACGTGATCCGGGTGGTGGACGGGCGCGTGGTGCAGGGCGGAGCCTGACGCGGCCGTTCGGGGTGTGGGCTCCTCCGGGTCACTCCAACCGCACCACGACGCTGTCGCTGGCGCCCGCGGCATCCATCACCGAGATCCGGGCGAAGCCGGTACCGTCGGGCACCCAGGCGGATTGGCGCCGGGCGCTGTCGGCCACCGGCAGGCCGTTGGCCATCCAGGTCAGCGGCGGCACCCCGCCCAGCGCCTTGAGGGCCAGCGGCGCGGCAGCGGCCTCCGCCAGGCCGAGGTCGATCCGCGCCCCGTCGGGCGGGTAGGCGATGCGCAGGGCGGCGCCCTGGCTCGCCGCCAGGGTCTTGGGCACGTCCCTGCGGATGTGGCGCAGGGGCGGGGGCAGCGACAGCGTGTTGGCCACCAGCGCCTCGCGGGCGAGCGGCACCGGCTCGGGCTCACCGCCGTAGCGGGAGAAGGCGTCGAACAGGACCGGTGCCGCCACGAGGCGCCCGACGAGGCCGGGCACGGCGTTGCCGTCCGGCCGCCCGACCCAGACGGCGATCGTCACGCGCCGGTCGAACCCCACCGCCACGGCATCGCGATAACCGTAGGAGGTGCCGGTCTTGTAGGCGATGCGGTTGGGCAGGGCGTTCTCCGGCGGCGGCGCCCCGCGCAGGATGTCGGCGACATAGGAAGCCGCCACCGGCTCGGCGATCCGCGTCTCGGGGCCCGGCACCTCGCCGAGGCGGCGCAGGAGAGCCGGCACGCCGCCGCCGCGGGCGAGCCCGGAGAACAGCCGGGCGGTATCGGCGAGCGTGATGCCGAGACCGCCGAGCGCCACCGGCAGGCCGGGCGCGGTGTCGCGCGGCAGGTCGATCCGCGCGCCCGCCGCGCGCAGGCGGGCGACGAAGCGCGCCGCCCCCACCGCCTCCAGCAGGTCCACCGCCGGCACGTTGAGGGAGAGTTGCAGCGCGCGCCGGGCCGTGACCACGCCCTGGTAGCCGAGGTCGAAGTTCTCGGGGGCATAGGAACCGGCAAAGCGCACCGGCCGGTCTTCGAGCAGCGTCTCGGGATGGGCGATCCCCCCCTCGAAGGCGAGCGCGTAGATGAAGGGCTTGAGGGCGGACCCCGGCGAGCGGATGGCACCCGTCATGTCGATGGCGCCCATGCGCGAGGCATCGGTGTAGCCGGGGCTGCCGACCTGGGCGATCACCGCGCCGGTGGCGTTGTCGATGGCCAGAATCGCCGCCGAGATCCCCGGTCCGACCGCGGCGGCACGCTCGGTCGCCAGGGCTTCGAGGCTGGCCTGCAGGCGCCCGTCGAGGGTCAGGCGCACCACCGGTGCGGCGGGTTCGGCCGCGAGCGCCGCGTCGGCGGCATGGGCCGCGAGCATCGGGAACAGCCGTCGGCCGGCGGGCACCGGCTCGGCCTTGGCCGCCCGTGCTTCGGCCGGCGTGATGATCCCTTGGGCCGCGACCCGGTCGAGGACGCGGTCGCGGGCGCGGCCGGCGCGTTCGGGGAACCGGTCGGGCCGGCGGGTCTCGGGGGATTGCGGCAGGCCGACCAGGAGGGCGGCCTCCGCGAAGGACAGGCGCGCCGGCTCGCGGCCGAAATAGGCCAGGCTCGCCGCCCGCAGGCCCTCCACCGGGCCGCCGTAGGGGGCGAGCGTGAGGTAAAGGTCGAGGACGCCGGCCTTGCCGAGTCGGCGCTCCAGTTGCACCGCGCGGACCATCTGCCGGAGCTTGGCCGACAGCGACCGCTCGGGTCGCGGCTCGACGAGGCGGGCGACCTGCATCGACAGGGTCGATCCCCCCGATACGATGCGGCCGACGACGAGCCATTGCCAGGCCGCGCGCAGGGTCGCCGCCGGGTCGAGGCCGGGGTGGTCGGCAAAACGCTTGTCCTCGTAGGCCACCAGCATGGCGAGCATGCGCGGATCGACCTCGGCGGCGGTCAGCGGCAGCCGCCAGCGTCCGTCGGCGGTGGCATAGGGGCGCAGCAACCGCCCGTCGCGGTCGAGGACGACGGTGGAGCGCTGCGCGGCTTGCGTGAGGTCGAGGGGCGGGAGGGTGACGACGAAGCGCCAGAGGACGAGACCCGCCGCCATGGTGGCGACCACGACCAGCAGCGCCAGACTGTGGAGGAGGCGGCGCATCCCTCCCCGCATCAGATCTCAGTCAGACTCGAAATCCGCGCGCCATCGCCCGAGTCGGGCAAGCCCGACTGGGGCGGGGGAAGGTTGCGGTGCCAAGCGCCCACCCTACTTCGCCGTCACCTCGACCGTGCCGAAGCCGGTGCGGCCGAAGCGGTCGGGGCGGTACATGTCCTCGATGGTGGCGGCCGGGTGCACGTAGGTGCCCGGCGAGACCACCCGCACCGTGTAGGCCGCGCCGAAGAAGGCCGATTGCTCCGGGGTCCGGTCGAAGGCGGCCACGAAGCGGTCGTCGCGGAACTCGGTGTGGGCCGGCGCCACCTCGCTCTTCGCGAAGCCGAGGCCGGTGAGGGTGTCGGCGTCGAGGAGCTTCGGGTTGTCGATCTCGAGCCCCGCCGGCAGGCGGTCCACCAGCAGGAGGCGCCCGGCCGAGGCCTTGGCCTCCGTCACCTTCAGCACCACCACGAGGCGGTCGTTCTGGCGCAGTCCCTGGGCGAGATCGACGGCACTGCCGTCGAGGCGGTGGTAGGTCCGGGCGATGGCGTAGCCGCGCGATTCCGCCGGCTCCGGGCTGATCGGATGGCCCGAGACGCTCACCGACGCCTGCACCGCGCTGCGCCCGTCGTTGGTGATGGTGACGGGTTTGGCATCGAGGGCGGGGCCGCGATAGAGTCGTGTCAGCGCGCCGGTCTGGGGCACGTCGTCGACGCGGAAGTTCAGGGCCTCGGCGTCCTTGGCGAGGCCTTGCGCGGCCAGCACCATCCAGGCGTTCTCCTGGGTGCTGGTGGTGCGGCCGGTGGCGCGCTCCTGTGTGATCACGGCGCCGAGCGGCGCCAAGGCCTGGGCGGTCAGCCCGGTTTCGGCCGCGAGCGTGAGCAGGCCGGCGCCGTCGCGCAGGCGCGAGCCGTAATCGGACCGGTAGGTGCCGTCGTCGGCCGCGCCCTTGAGGGCGGTCACCGCCGAGTCGAAGGCCCTGGCCGCGCGGCCGCGGTCGCCGAGCAACGCCAGCGCCGCCGCGATCTGGCCGCGCCCCAGCGGTGTGGCGAAGGCGTCGAGCTTGGTGTCGGCGAGGTAGCGCAGGTCGCCCATCACCGGCCGGCCGTTGCGGGCGAGCACGTAGGCGGCATAGGCGATGTCCATGCCGCCGTCCTTGACTTCCGTGGTGTTGGCCACCGTGTTGCGCAGGCGGTCGAGGGCATTGGAGAAAGCCGTCTGCGGCACCGCGAAGCCGCGCTCGCGGGCCCGGGTGAGGAAGTCGGTGACATAGGCGTTGAGCCAAGTGTCGCTCGACCAGTCCGAGGTCCACAGGCCGAAGTCGCCGGAGGCGTTCTGGCGCGCCAGTACCCGGTCGATGGCCTCGCGCACCCGCTCGTCGGCCTTGTCGTCGAGACCGAGGCGGTCGAGGGCCGCCAGCTTATTGACGTAGAGGAGCGGCATCGCCCGGCTCACGGTTTGCTCGGAGCAACCGTAGGGATAGCGGTCGAGGGCCTGCAGCAGCGCCGGCACGTCGAGGGCCGCCAGCGACGAGGCGGTGACCGAGACCGAGCCGGTGCCCGGCAGGATGTCGGCCAGGAGCGCGTTCGTCACCTGGAGGCTGGCGCCGGGCTCGAGGGAGCGGACCGTGCGCCGCACCAGCGGGCCGGTGCCGGGACCGATGGCCAGCGCGAAGCTCTGGCCGACGGGCGAGGCGAGGCCGGGCCCGCTGAGGTTCACGTCGAGGCGGGTGAGCCCCGGGCCGGCGGCGGTGATCGGGATCACGAAGGATCCCTTGGCCCCGGCCTCCAGCCGCATGGTGCCGTGCGCGGCCTCGGCCGAGACCAGGGCCGGCCCCGAGAGGTCGAGGTCGATGGTGTACTCGCCGGCCTGTCCCTCGACGTTGTCGACCGCCACGAAGAAGCGCGAGCGGTCGCCGACATTGAGGAAGCGCGGCAGGGTGCCGGTGAGCACCACCGGATCGCGGATGATCACGTCGGCCTGGGCGGCGCCGACCCTGGCCTTGCTCCAGGCGGTGACCATCACCCGGCCGGTGCCGTTGAAGGCCGGCAGCGGGAAGGTGACGCTGGCGCGCCCGTCCGGGCCGACCGTGACCGGCCCCGAATAGAGCGCCAGCGGGGCCTGGGTCGGGGGGGCGTCGGAGAGTTCGGTGCCGGCGCCGTCGCCGCCTGAGCGGATCGCGCCCACCGTCCCCTGCATGCCGTCGATGAGGTATCCGTAGAGGTCGCGGATCTCGGGCCCGAGCGCCTTCTGGCCGAAGAAGTAGCCGACCGGGTTGGGCGATTCGTAGCGGGTCAGGTTGAGGATGCCGACGTCCACGAGCGCCACCGTCACCCGGGCCTCCTCGCCCGCACCGAGGCCGGCGAGGCGGATCGGGAGGGTCAGGTTCTCGCGAGGCTTGGCCTTGGCGGGCGCCTCCACGGTCACGTCGATCTGGCGCCGGTCGCGGTCCACCGAGAACCAGGCGAGGCCGAGTGCCCGGCCGGGCAGGCGCTTGGCCGCCTGGTCGAGGGGCCGGTAGGCGGTGGCGACGAGGTAGGCGCCCGAGCCCCATTCGGCCTTGACCGGGATCGTCGCGTCGGTGCCCCCGGCCGAGACCGGGATGTCGAGGATGGCGTGGACCTTGTCGCTCACCACCGCCAGCGTCGCCATGCCCCTGAACTTCGGCTGCAGGCGCACGCGCAGGGTCTCCCCGGCGGCATAGGCCGCCTTGTCGAGGCGCAGGTCGAGGAGGTCTGGCACGTCCGCGGTCTCGCCCCCGCCCCAGCCGACGGTGAAGCTCACGCTCGCCGTTGCGGCGGGCCTGCCGGGCGCCTGCACCTCCAGGCGATAAGTGCCGTAGCTCACCGCCTGCGCGATCCGCGCGGGCGCGTCCGTGCCGAGGTCGATCCGCCCGTCGGCGATGCGGCGGGTCGCGGTCACCGGCTCGAACGCCCAGCGCCCGCCCTCGCGGTACCATTGGTAGCTCTTCTCGACCTTCGAGAGGGTCCAGGTCGCACCGCCCTGCGACAGCCGCGTCCCGTCCGGGGCTGCCATCACCACGTCGAAGCCGGCCGTGCCGCCCTCGGGGAGGTCCCCCGAGAAGGTCTTGCGGATCGCCACCACCGGCCCCTCGGGCAGGATCGGCAGGGTGAGGCTGCGGCTGAGCGCCCGCCCGCCGGGCTCGCCGACCTGCAGGGTGATCTTGGCTTCGAGGGGCCTGGGCGCCGCCACGACCGGGACCGGCACGTCGAGGACGGCGGCGCCCTTGGCGTCGGTGGTGGTCCGCGCCTCGATCTCGGTGGAGGAGGCCTCGACCCGCTCGTCGTCGAGGCCGATCGTATAGCCCTCCAACCCCTTGATGCCGCTGTCCGCGGCCGCCTGGACCAGGATGGTGCCCGAGACGTCGAGCCCGGCGCCCGGCGCGCCGTAGAGGTAGCGCGCCGCCACCGCGACCCGGGCCGGCTCGCCCCTGGTGAGCGCGGGCGTGGTGCTCGACAGGCTCACCTCCAGGCGCTCGGGCACGTAGTCCTCGACGAGGAAGCTCGCCTCGCCCACCGCCGGGGCCTTGGGGTCGGTGTAGGCGGCAACGCGCCAGGTGCCGTGGGCGGCGCCCGGCAGCAGCGCCACCGGCAGGGCGCGCCCGCCCAAGCCGGCGTCCGCCACCTGGACGCGGCGGTACTCGACGCCGTCCGGGCGCTTGACCACCAGGGTCAGCGGCAGGCCCGAGAGGGCCACGCCCTGCGCGTCGCGCAGGATGGCGGTGAGGTTCACGGTCTCGCCGGAGCGGTAGACCCCGCGCTCGGGGAAGACGTAGGCCTCCACCGCGCCGGGCGCCGGGCGCCCCTTCACGCCGCGGTCGGTGAGGTCGAAGGCCGATTGGGCGAGATCGAGGAAGCCGTAGTCGCCCCCCGCCTCGGCCACCACGAGGCCGGGCGCGATGCCGCCCTCCCCCCGCGCCAGGCCCGGATCGAAGGCGACGTGGCCCATCGCGTCGGTGCGGGCAGTGGCCAGCACCTCGTTGTTGCGCGCCACCAGGCGGATCTCGGCGTTCGCCACCGCCGCCGCGCTGGCGAGCGAGCGGGCGAAGACATGGACGCCGTCGCGGCCCTTGAACACGGTGAGCCCGAGATCCGAGACCACGAACCATTGCGTGGCCATGGCCTCGTAGCCGCCCTCCTCGTCGGCGGCCGGCGCGGTGCCGGTCGCCTGGGCGGTCATGACGTAGAGGCCGGGCTCGAGCTTGCCGACCGCCTGCATGACCGGGAAGGCGGTGATCGCCTCCTGGTTCAGTTCGGCCTTGGCGGTCTCGAGGCTGCCCTTCCAGACGCTGCGGCCCTTCTGGTCGGCGATGGTCCTGGCCGAGGCCCCGTTGAGCTGTCCCAGAAATTCCTCGGAGCGCAGCGACGGCAGCAGGCTGCGGTCGCCGATGCGCAGCACCTCCACGTCGAGCTTGGCCGCGTTCACCGAGACCAGGGGCACCCCCGCCTGGCCGGTACGCGGCAGGACGTAGTTGCGACCGGTGAAGCGGACCTGGGGCGAGCGGTCGCGGACGTAGACCTCGTAGTCGGCGGCCTTCAGCAGGACCTCGCCCACCGCCGAGGGCAGGCCCTGGCGCAGGACGAAGGCGTAGCGTTCGCCGTGGCGCAGGCCGTCGACGCAGAGCTGCTGGCCGGTGGCGGTGACGGCGGCGGTGGCGCTGCCGGAGACTGCCACGAAGGGCGTGAAATCGGTCTTGGCCGCCAGCCCTTCCGAGAACTGGAAGCACACCCGCGGGGCGGCGGCGTCCGAATCGACCTTGTAGTCGAGGATGCGGAAACCGTGCTCGGCGCGCAGGGCCTCGTAGGTCTCGCGCACAGCCTCGTCGTCGGCGAGTGCCAGGCTGGCGCGATAGGCTTCGAGGGAGGAGCGCCAGTCCGAGGAGCCGGCATGGACCGCGCCGAGCTGGGCCAGCGCCTGCGCCTCCACCGCCGGGGTGCGGGCACGAAGATAGGCCTGGTAGGCGGCGGCCCTGGCATTGGCGCGCAGGCGACTGCGCAGGGTGTAGTCGCGGTTGTTCTCGTCCTGGCCGACGGCGGCGGCGGCCTGTGAATAGGCGATCCAGGCGGCGGGGTTGCCGGAGTCCCCGGCCACCGCTGCCGTGAGGGGCTTCAGGGCGTCCGCGGGTTTCTCCGCCTCGATCAGCGCCTCGCCCTCGGCGAGCCACTGCGCGGGGGTCCTGGCCACGCCCGCCGGCTTGGCCTCGGCCCGGAGGGCCGCTTCGAGGCGCACGGCGTCGCTCGCCACGGTCTCGCGGACGAAGGTCTTCTGGGCCGCCGCCGGCTTGGCCGTCGCCGCTTTCGGCGCGGGCTTAGTGGCGGGCGCCTGGGCCGATGCCGGCGCACAGAACGCCGTCAGCATCACGGCGAGAAAGGTGGCCTGCCGCCCGAGCCGCGTCGATCCCGACATCACCCACCCCCGCCGTCGACGCCGACCGATCCGCCGCCGGCGCCGACACGGACCCTAGCAGGTCACCGGGTGGCCGCAACGGATCTCGCAGGGTCGTCCGGCACCGGCGCGGGCCCTCGCCTCACGCCACGAAGCGCCAGACGCCGCCGCGCTTGATCTCGGCATCCTCGAGAGCGCGGCTCACCGGAACCTCGTAGGTCGCCAGGTTGGTCAGGCGCTCGCGCGGCAGGTAGGTGCGGGCGGGGTCGCCGATGAGCACCACCGCCCCCCTGGCATGGAGGCCGCCGAGCCACTCCGTGACGCGGGCGGCGATGTCGCGCTCGTAGAAGATGTCGGCGGCCAGCACCACCGCATCGCCCGGATCGGTGCCGACGAGGTCGGCGCGCACCGCCGTGATCCGCTCGGCGACGCCGTTGGCGGCGGCGTTGAGGCCGATGGCGGGGATCGCGAAGGGATCGAGGTCGCTGGCCGTCACGCCTCGGGCCCCCGCCATGGCCGCGGCGATGGCGACGAGGCCCGAGCCTGAGGCGAAATCCAGCACCCGCCGCCCGGCCGCCACCTCGGGGTTGTCGAGGACGTAGCGGGCGAGCGCCTGGCCGCCGGCCCAGGCGAAGGCCCAGAACGGCGGCGGCAGGCCGATCTCGGCGAGTTCGTCCTCGGTCTTCTGCCAGAGCACCGTGGCCTCGTCGGCCACATGCAGGACGATCTCGGGCGTGTAGGGCACCGGCAGCAGCCGGGTGTTGGCGCGGATGAAGGCCAGGGTCTCCTCGGGCGCGATCACGACCCCAGCTCCGCATAGAGCGCGCAGACCGCGTCGGTCACGGCGGCCTCGGTGTAGCCGCCGGTCTCGATGCGGGACCGGGCCGCCGCCCCCATCCGGGCGACGAGGGCAGGGTCGCCCGCGAGCCGCGCCAGGGCTTCGGCCAGCGCCGCCGGATCGCCGGGGGGGACGAGCAGGCCCTCGGTCCCGTCGCGCACGAGGTCGCGGCAGCCCGGCACGTCGGTGGTCACCAGCGCCCGGCCGCAGGCGGCGGCCTCCAGCAGCGTGCGCGGCAGGCCCTCGCCGCCGCGCGAGGGCAGGCAGCCGACGTGGTGGCCCGCCCAGACGCCACGGACATCGTCGGTCGCGCCGTGCCAGGCGATCCCGTCGCCGGTCCACCCGCGCAGGGTCGCCTCGGGAATGGCTCGGCGGTTCGAGGGGTCGGGTTCCCCGTAGAGGGACAGCGCGACGGCGGCGCCTTCTGCGCGGGCGCGGAGCACGGCCTCGACGGCGGTGTCGACGCCCTTCGACCACAGCATCCGCGCCACGAGTGCCACCCGCAGCGGCGGGATCGCGACGAGGGGCGCGACCGGATAGGCCGCAGGATCGATGCCGGCCCCGCCGACGATGGTCACCCGCGTCTCCGACGGATCGAGGCCGAGGGCATGGGCGTCGTGCGCATTCTCGAACAGGAACCGCGTCTTCTTCGACGCCAGCGGCCCCCGGATGAGGTGGCGCAGGCCGAGCCGCGCCATGCGTCCGACCCGGTCCTCCCGAGCGCCGATGAGGCCGAGCCCCGTGAGCGCGTAGACCCGCGCCGGGATGCCGGCCATCGCCGCGGCGGTGCCGCCCACAAGGATGCCGCGCAGGGCGATGCAATGGACGATGTCGGCCCTCAAGGCCTTGAGGATGGCCGCGAGCTGGCCCGCGGCATAGCCCGCCGCCATCGGGTTCAGGCTCGACCGCTCGGCCTCGAGCGCCACCACGCGGGCACCGGTGGCCTCGATGACCGCCCGGTGGTCGCGCACCCGCGTGACCACCGACACCGCCATGCCCATGGCGACCGCCGCACGGGCCATCGGCAGGAAGTGCGAGGCGAAGAACCAATCCTCGGTGACGACGTAGACGAGGCAGGTCGGTTTGGGAGGAGCGGGCTGGTCCATGGGACGGCGTGTAGCACGGACGCCGCAGGAACAGCCCGCCGGACACCTCGGTTGAAGCTCGCAACGAACGAGGGGAGCCCGAGGATGGCCACGCCGCAGGAGTCAGACGCGCCCTCCGGCATCGCCGATCCCCGCGAGGCCGCCGAGGAGGCCGGCCTCGTCTACGTGGACGATGCGCGCCCCGGCTTCACGCGGCGCAAGAGCGGCAAGGGGTTCAATTACCGCGACACGAAGGGCGCCACGCTACGCGATGCCAAGACCCTGGCCCGCATCCGCTCCCTCGCGATCCCGCCGGCCTATACCGACGTCTGGATCTGCCCGCGCGCCAACGGCCACATCCAGGCCACGGGGCGCGACGCCAAGGGACGCAAGCAGTACCGCTACCATCCCGATTTCCGGCAGGCCCGCGACGCGACCAAGTTCTCCCGCATCATGGCCTTCGCCGACGCGCTGCCGGGCATCCGCACCCGGGTCGACCGTGACATGTCCCGGCGCGGCCTGCCCCGCGAAAAGGTGCTCGCCACCGTGGTCCATCTCCTCGAGACCACGCTGATCCGGGTCGGCAACGACGACTACGCCCGCACCAACGGCAGCTACGGCCTGACGACGCTCAAGGACCCGCACGTGCGGGTGGACGGCTCCGAGCTGACGTTCCGGTTCACCGGCAAGAGCGGCAAGGAGTGGAACCTCTCGCTTAAGGATAAGCGTGTCGCCAGGATCGTGAAGGCCTGCCAGGACCTGCCCGGCCAAGAGCTGTTTCAGTACCTCGACGACGACGGCGCGCGCCGGGACGTCACGTCGTCCGACGTCAACGCCTATCTGCGCGACATCACGGGGGACGACGTCACCGCCAAGGATTTCCGCACCTGGGCGGGCACGGTGCTGGCGGCCCTGGCATTGCGCGAGTTCGAGGCCTTCGACAGCCAGGCCAAGGCGAAGGCCAACCTACGCGCGGCGATCGAACGGGTGGCCGCGCGGCTCGGCAACACCCCGACGGTCTGCCGGTCCTGCTACATCCACCCTCGCATCCTCGACTGCTACGTGGAGGGTGCTCTCCTGCTCCAGATCAAGGACGCGGTGGAGGACGAACTGCGCGACGATCTCGCCCGCCTGAGGCCAGAGGAGGCGGCCGTGCTCGGGCTGCTGCAATCGCAACTCTCCGCGAACGCAGACGACGGTCCGGGGCGGCGCCGACCGGCGCGCGCCCGCACGACGGCCGGACGGACCACCGCAGGCTGACCCACGTGAGCGCTCACCAAGGGGCGGCGGCGTTCATAGTGGGCCGGGACACGGAGACGGCCCCATCGGTGCCACTGCGGCGCGTGTCGGCGTCCACCACCGGCTTGAGGCCGAGCTTACGTGCCAGGGCGACGAGGTCCTTCAGCCGGCCGGTCTGGGTCTTGCGGCGCAGGTTGAGGCGGTGGGTCTCGACGGTGCGCACGCTCAGGCTGAGGCGGCGGGCGACTTCCTTGTTGCTGAAGCCGGCGCTGAGGAACCGCAGGATCTCGGCTTCGCGCGGCGTCAGCCCCTCGGCGCCGTCGAGGCTTTCGGCGCCGTCGCGATCGTCGGCGACGGGCCGCTGCGCCGGCTGCATCAGCCCGAGCAGGGCGGCGCAGACCTCGCGGGGCGTCGAGTGGCGCGCCACCACCGCATCGGCCCCGGCGGCCAGGAGCGAGCTCAGGGTGGCACTGTCGAGGGACTGGAAGGCCAGCAGCACCTTCACGTCGGCCCGGGCGCGCTTGAGCGTGGCGAGGCGCTCCAGGGTCGGGGTGAAGCCGCTGTCGGGCAGGACGACCAGGGCGACGGCGGGCACGCTGCCGGTTTCCCCGACCGTATAGAGCGCCGGTTCATGCTCCAGGGCCGCCCGCAGGGACGGGTCCAGCGCCTCTGATTCGTCGATGATCACCACCCCAACCGCTGCGGTCATGCCGCTCCCCTTGATCGTGTCCCGTCGCGAGACGTCGCGACTGGGATAGGGGGACAGTGATCAAGACCCGTTCCAGGCTTTCCTTAACGAGGACTTGGCTGCACTTGCGATCTCGAATATGGTGAACTCGACAACACTCGCAGCCATTTCACCGGGTTCGGCGAGATCATCGAAAACGTCCCTTTCCCTCGAGTTCGTCGCCAAGCCCTTGATCGAGGCTCCTGTTTTTCGCCCGGGGACGGCGAGCGCCAGTCGGGCGGTGGAGGCACGAGGCCCGTCGCAGGCTCGCGACCGGTCGTCATACGGTCCGTCCCGTCCCCGAACCCGGGACGGGGCCGATCCCAAAACGATGCGGTCGGCAGGCGTGCGGGTGGCAGGCGCCCCTGGACGGCGTGCCGGTCGGGGACGGGCGTCGTCCCGATCGGCCGGGTCGCAGGTTCGGGGCCTGCCCCCTGACACGGAGAGCGTCGACCTCCCGCACAGCGGGGATGAACGGGCTCTGGCATCCGCTCGAACGTCACCGGCGTTCCGGCACGCAGCCAGCGGATCGAGGCTAGACATTCGGGCCGCCCGCCGCGATGGCGCTCCGCCGCGCCTTCCAATACGAAACCGACGATGACCTCACCTTCTTTGCAGCGTCGATGCGCGGTCGTGGCCGACGACGACGAGTTCTTCCGGCTCGCCATGAGCGCCATCCTGTCGCGACGCCTGGGCTTTGCCGAGGTGATCGAGACGGGCTCCCTCGACGAAGCCCTGGCGCGGCTGGGCGAGCGCGACGGCGGGGTCGATCTGGCCTTGTTCGACCTCGACATGCCGGGAATGGCCGGCGCGAGATCGCTCGGCGCGGTACGCGAGTGCTTCCCGGACGTCGTGGCGGCCATCGTCTCGGCATCGGCGCGGCGGCACGACATCCTCCTCGCCCTCGAAGCCGGTGCGCACGGCTACGTGCCCAAGGGGCTCGGCGCCGCCGAGATGACGCGGGTGATCGAGATGATCCTGTCGGGCGTCCTCTACGTGCCGCCGAGCCTCGCGCAGGCGCCGCCGTCCCGCCCGTCCTTTGACCGACCACCGCCGGCGTTCCGCCGCCCCGGCGAGGACGGCGGACCGGCCACGGTGCTCGCCAACCTCACCCGCCGCCAGCGTGACGTGCTCGCCCTCATCGTCGGCGGCAAGGCCAACAAGGAGATCGCCCGCGCCCTGTCGCTCAGCGAGGGCACCGTGAAGGTCCACGTGGCCGCACTCCTGCGCGCCCTCCACGTGAACAACCGGGCCGCGGCGGCGGTCCAGGGCGCCCGCCTGCTGGAGGCGCGCCGGGTGCACTCCGGCGCTTTCTCGGACGGATGAGGCGAACGCATTCCGATAGGGGTTGCCAAGCCGAAACGGAGGCCTTAGACACCGCCTCCGACCGGCACGGCATCCAACAGCCCGCCCGTCGCACCGCGCGCCCGTAGCTCAGCTGGATAGAGCACCAGACTACGAATCTGGGGGTCAGGAGTTCGAATCTCTTCGGGCGCGCCATTCAAAGTCAGCCTCAATACATTGGCGTCCCGCCCGTGACCGGGACGAGCGCTCCGGACATGTAGCTGCCCTCGCGGGAGGCCAGCAGCACGTAGGCGGGGGCGAGTTCCGCCGGCTGTCCGGCCCGTCCGAGAGGCGTGTCGGCGCCAAGCTGAGCGATTTCGTCGGGGCTCTTCACGATGGGCTGGATCGGCGTCCAGATCGGGCCGGGCGCCACGCAGTTCACGCGGATGCCCTTCGGAGCGAGGAGGTTGGACAGCCCGATGGTGAGGCTCGCGATGGCGCCCTTCGTGGCGGCATAGATGAGCATGGTCCGGTCGGCGATCTTGGCCTGCTGACTCGTGGAATTGACGATCGCCGACCCCGGCTTCATGTGCGGCACGGCCGCCCGGGCGAGGTAGTACATCGCGAAGACGTTGGCGCGGAACGAGCCTTCCAGGTCCTCGGCCGTCACGTCGTCGAGGCCGTCGTTGACGGTCTGCGCGGCGGCGTTGTTCACGAGGATGTCGATGCCGCCGAGCCCCGTCACGGTCCGCGCGACGAGATCCCGACAATGGACCTCGTCGCGGATGTCGCCCGGCAGCAACAGGGCGCGGCGTCCCGCCTTCTCGATCCACCGGGCGGTGTCCTCGGCGTCGGATTGCTCGACCGCGAGATAGGAGATCGCCACGTCCGCCCCCTCGCGGGCATAGGCGATGGCCACCGCACGACCGATGCCGCTGTCGCCGCCGGTGATGAGGGCGACCTTGCCCTGTAGCAGGCCCTTGCCGACGTAGCTGTCCTCGCCATGGTCCGGCGCGGGCGTCATGCGGGAGGTCAGGCCCGGCCGCTCCTGCTGCTGGTCTCCGGGAAACGGCGGGCGCGGGCCGGCGTCGCGTGGATCCGATGTCATCGTTGGTCCCTTTACCGAAGCGGGTTTTTTCCCAGGGCTCGGGCTTGTCCCGCAACCTTGGGCCAACGTGGGCAGGGCCGGGTTCGTGGCTGCGACAGAATGGGGCCGGCATGTGCAACCTCTTCGGCCTCGTCACGCCGCAGGCTGAGATCCGCGCAGTCTTCGGCGTCGCGCTCGACCGGGCCGGCAACCCGCCGGCGCAGCCGGGCATCTTCCCGGACCAGTGCGCGCCGATCGTTCGGCTCGAGGGTGACGAGCGGGTACTTGAGATGGTCCGGTGGGGCATTCCGGGCCCCAAGCAGTTCGGCGAACACCCGGTCACCAACGTGCGCAACGTGAAGAGCCCGCATTGGCGTCCCTGGCTCGAGCCGGAGTATCGCTGCCTCGTGCCGGTCTCCTCGTTCTCGGAATACGCCGATACCAAGCCCGGGAAGACGCCGACGTGGTTCGCCCTCGACGAAAACTGGCCGCCGTTCGCCTTCGCCGGCATCTGGCGGCCCTGGACGGGCGTTCGCGGCACCAGGGCGGAGAAACCCGACCGCGAGGAGGCCGAACACCGGCTGTTCTCATTCCTCACCTGCGAGGCGAGCGGGATCGTCGGCCCCGTCCATCCCAAGGCCATGCCGGTGCTGCTGACGACGCCCGAGGAGTGGCGCACCTGGCTGGAGGCCACGACCGAGGTCGCGCTGGAACTTCGGCGGCCGTTGCCCGATACCGCGATGACGATCGTAGCCGCAGGTGCGAGGCAGGACCCGGCGTGACGATCGCGGGCCGATGGCGTCTCCCGGGACGGCCGCGGTCGATGCCTTGCGCGGACGTCGTGGCGGTCAACAGAGATCCGGTCGAGGAGATACGATGGCGTTCAAACCGAAGTCCGCATCCGAGACGAAGGCCGCGGACCTGGCCTCCGCCATCGTTCGGATCGCGGATCGCGACGGTGCACCCCTCACCATCGGCGTGGACCAGTTGCGACAGGGCAATCCGCGGCTGACGCCCCTGGCGATCGGCCAGATGTTCCGCAAACACCGCGGCACCCTCGACGCGGCCCTGGCCGAACGTGGGTACGCCCTCGTCGACTACTCCGACCAGGGACCGGGACGGGGGATGGCGTTCGAGATCGCCCCCGCCTGAGCGCGGGGGCCTCATACCATTGCCGGGTGATCACTTCGTGATGCGGACATGGGCTTCGCTCAGGCGCCGCGCGGGCTCGGTGAAACGGTTCCGGCTTGATCCAAGCGGAAACCGCATCACTCACAAAAGCCGCCGGGCGTCACGGCCGAACATCGTTCACTCGATGATCTCGACGATGCGACGCGTGCCGGGCTCGACCAGGACCGGCCGCCCATTGACGATGGTGTAGTTGAGGCCCTGCAGGGCGAACTCGGGCGGGACGTCGTAATAGACCACGCCGTCTCTGGGCAGGACTGTCCCGACGCGGACGGTGCCCTTCAGCGCGAACGACGGGCGCGGCTCGGCGAGGGTATAGATCCGGAAGCGCTCGCGCCGGTCGATGCCCAAAATCTCGTTCGCGGTCCCGACGGCCCCGCCGATCGCGCTCCCGACCGCCGCACCGAGGGGGCCGGCGATATTGCCGCCACGCTCCGCGCCGTCTTGCGAACCGCGCGCGAGCCCCTGCCCCTGGGCGGTCGTGGCGAGGCCTACGGCCAGGGTGAGGGCGAGAGAGAACGTCGTTCGCATGGGGATTCCCGAAAGCTGGACCGAAACCGGCGCCCCCATCCGGCGGCCGGATTGGCCGAACCGCCGAGGAGGCCCACGGGTCTCCTAGACCCATCCGTGCCCGGCGGCAGCATCTTCGATCCGGATGCGGCTCGGCCGGCCCGCCGCCGGCAGGGGGCTCAGGACGCGATCTCGCCGTGATAGGTCTTCAGCGACGACACCACCGCCTCGACGCTCGCATCGTCGACCCGGACCGAGACCTCGACCTTCCCGGCCAGGGCCGGCTCGCCGTCGGTGCCGGTCTTGGGGTGCCGGTCCTCGATGTCGGCCCTGGCCGCTTCGGTCCCGGCGGTGTTCTCGCCGGACGCAGCGCCGACCTCGACGGCGGTCCGGTCGACGCCGTGCTCCTGCACGATGTGCTCCACGGCCATCTCCGCGTCGCGGCGCGACTTGAACTGCGCTGAAATCGTCTTCGACATGATCGCTCCGGCCTGCGGGTGTGAGCGTCAAACCGGCCGCGTGCCCGAAAGGTTCAACCGTCACCGGAGCGGTGATCGGCCTCGTTTTCGTACCAGGCGGCGTAGCCGGTGTTCCCGACCAGTCTGCGGTTGAGGTCCGGCGCGCCGTCCGTCCACCACACCGGGCCGCGTTCGCCGAGGCCGTGCTTTGCGGCGTCGACGGCGGCCCGGGCCCGCGCGATGGCGGCCTCGTCGCCGGCGCGCCTACCCGCCTTCACGGCGCGGCGCGCATCCATGAGGTCGTGCACCAGGCGGTCGCGGACCGGGCCTGCGAGGTCCGGCCGCTGGCGGCGCCAGAGCCGGCCGCGCACGACGATGTAGCGGCCGTCCGGCGTTTCGAGCACCCGCTTGGCTGGATCCTCGCCCTGGACACCGGCCCGGTCGGCGGTCGGGCCCGACCGCGCTTGCGGCCCGGTCAGCGCGGGCCTGCCGCCGCCGTCGGCGACGGAGCGACCGCGTCGTCCATGTTCGGCGCATGGTCCGAGATATCGGTGCCGATCGAGACCGGGTGCGCCATGACCTGGGCGAGTTTCTCCTTGTCGAGCTCGCCCTCCCAGCGGGACACGACGATGGTGGCGACGCCGTTGCCGATGAGGTTGGTGAGGGCGCGGCACTCCGACATGAACTTGTCGACGCCGAGCACCAGGGTCATCGCCGCGACCGGAACGGGATTGCCGGGGATGGCGGCGAGCGTCGCGGCCAGGGTGATGAAGCCCGCACCCGTCACGCCGGAGGCGCCCTTCGACGTCAGCATCGCGACGAGGAAGATCGTCGCGTACTGCCCGACCGTGAGGTCGGCGCCCACCGCCTGGGCCAGGAACAGCGTGGTGAGCGTCATGTAGATGTTGGTGCCGTCGAGGTTGAACGAGTAGCCGGTCGGGATCACGAGGCCCACCACCGAGTCCGAGGCGCCGAGGCGCTTCATCTTCGTCATCATGTGCGGCAGCACGGTCTCGGACGACGAGGTGCCGAGCACGATCAGCAACTCGTCCTTGATGTAGGCCAGAAACTTGATGATCGAGAAGCCGGCGAAGGCCGCGATGCCGCCGAGCACGACGAAGATGAACAGGAGCGAGGTGGCGTAGAAGGTGCCCACCAGCCACGCGAGGTCGATGACCTTGCCGATGCCGTACTGGCCCACCGTGAAGGCCATGGCGCCGAAGGCGCCGATCGGGGCGAGCTTCACGATGAGGCCGATGATGCGGAAGAACATCTGGCCGACCGCGTCGATGCCGCGCGTGATGCCGGCGCCCCGCTCGCCCATGCCGGTGAGCACGACGCCGGTCAGGATCGAGATCAGGAGCACCTGCAGCAGGTCTCCGGTGGCGAAGGCGTCGAAGAAGCTCTTGGGAATGATGCCGAGCAGATGGGCGACCGTGGAATCGGAGGCCGCCTTGCTGGCGTAGCCCTCCACCGCCTTGGCGTCGAGCTTGCTCACGTCCGCTCCGAAACCGGCGCCGGGCTGGACGATCTCGCCCACCAGGATGCCGACGAGCAGGGCCACGGAGGACACCACCTCGAAATAGATCAGCGCCTTCAGCCCGACGCGGCCGACCTTCTTGAGGTCGCCGATCGAGGCGATGCCATGGACGATGGTGCAGAAAATGATCGGCGCGATCATCATCTTGATCAGCGCGATGAAGCCGTCGCCCATCCATTTGAAAGACTTGCCCCACTCCGGGTACAGCCAGCCGACCAGGATACCGAGGGCGATCGCGATCAGGACTTGGATGTAGAGGACCCTGTACCAGGGCTCCTTCGCCGTCGGCGTGGCCACCGCTGGCGCGGCGGGGGAGGTGATCGTCTGGGCCATGTTTCCTCGCCTGCGCACGCTTGATCCGCGTGTCGCATCCCGTTCATCGGTCGCGTTGGTTGCAACGCTAGCGATTCTGGTGCGCCCGCTCAATCGCCGAAGACGGCGGTGGCGATTTTAATCCCGGCCCTTCAGGAGGACCGACGCCGGCGGCGGCACGCGGATCGCATGTCCCCAAGAGAACGACGGCACCGCTACCCGCACGGGCCGTTCCCGGCTCGCGAGACCGCGAGCCGGACAGCCCACGCTCGACCCTACTGCTGCGTGCGGCGCGGCCGGACGGTCCAGCGCTCGAAGGAGCCGTCCTCGTCGCGGGGCGGCTCCTGGGGCGGATGCACGGCGGCGCCGAGCGCCTGCGACAGGCTCTCGAACACGTCTTCCATCCGCGTGTCCGGTGGCGGCTGTGGCTGGTCGGACTCGTGATCCTCGGCCGGGGCGGGGTCCGTGAAGGGAATATGCGCGGGCGGCATCGGCGCAGCCGCCGCCGCGGCGACCGGCGCGGCCGCTGCGGCCGGAGGAACGCTCCCGACGATGCGGCGCAGGGTGTTGGCGACGCTGCCGTCTTCGGAGGCCTTGGGCGCCGTGTTGTAGCGACCGAAGCCGAAGCGCGGCTCGACGAGGTCGAGCACGGCATCCAGGGCCGCGTTGCTCAGGGCGATCTCGCCGGGCTGGGGCGCGCCGTTGATGCCGACCGCGTGCCGGTCGAAGGCCGGGTCGGCCGTCACCTCCGGGCCGAACCAGGACGGAACCGCGAAGGACGCGGCCTCCTCGGCCCCGTCGAAGGCGACGCTGACCATGTCGAGGGTCGCGGGGGCGACGTAGCGGTCGAGCAGGATCTCCCGCCCCGCCGGAAGCGCGATCACCGTGCGGTCGTAGGCGGCCTTGCCCGAGCAGACGTCGAGCAGCGCCTCGCCGTGGGCGCGGGGCACCTCCGTGCGTTCCTCGCTGGTCCCGCCGTCGGGCGCCGCGGTCACGAGGACGAGGTGGCAGTTCTGACCGTCGACGCGAACGTAGGAGGTCCGTCCGCCCTGGGGAGGGAAATAGCCCTCCGAGATGCGAGACCCGCCCCGCTCCTTGCGGATCAGGCGGACCAGGGACGAGGCGACGAGGAACCGGCGGACGACGCTCATACTCACTCCTCACGGCACTATCGGCCGGCCTCGGGCGATGGTGGCGCCGGACGTCGCGCCCTTTCCCGTCCCTCCATCGATCCGCGGCCCTCGCGGGGCCGCCGTCGACATCCGGGACGACGACCGTCGTCCGATGCATAGCCTCGGAATCGCCCGCGGGCGGTCCCGCCGACCGTCATCATGGCCTAAGGGAAAAGGCGTCGAAATCAAGACGCGGCTCCTCGGGGGAGCGGGATGATGCCGCATTCGCTCCGCCACCGAGGGCCTTGGCGGTCTCCGATCCCCTGCGTCAGGCGTTGGGTTCGAAGCGCAGCGAGAGTCCGTTCATGCAATAGCGCAGGCCCGTCGGGGCCGGGCCGTCGTCGAACACGTGGCCGAGGTGGCCCTTGCAGCGGGCACAATGGACTTCGGTCCGCGTCATCCAGTTGCTGCGGTCGACCTGCGTCTCGACGGCATCCTCGATCGGGTCGAAGAAACTCGGCCAGCCGCTGCCGGACTCGAACTTGGTGCCGGTCTGGAACAGGGGCAGGTCGCAGCCGGCGCAGTGGAAGGTGCCGGGGCGCTTCTCCGCGTTGAGGCAGCTCGTCCCGGCGCGCTCGGTGCCGTGCTCGCGCAGGACGCGGTACTGCTCCGGCGTCAGGATGCGACGCCATTCGGCGTCCGTCCGTTCGATGACCGTCGCATCGATTCCGGTCCCCTCGGCGGTATCGCTCATGGTGCCCTCCCCTCGTTGTCTGGCCCATGAGATGGGGCGCAGGGCCGTCGTCTTCGAGATGGTGCGGCCAAAACCGTCAGGTAGCGGCGCCCAAGGTATCGGCCATGCGAGCCTGGCGCAGCCCCATGGGCAGTTCCGGGCCGGTGGTGGTGTCGCGCGCGGTCTGGTGTTCCATCTCGGCGTTGATCTCGGCCCCGAGCAGGACGATCGTCACCGAAATCCAGATCCAGGTCATGAAGCCGATCACCGCTCCCAGCGAGCCGTAGGTCTCGTTGTAGTTGCCGAAGCCCGCCACGTACCAGGAGAACAGAATCGAGGCGACGAGCCAGAGGACGCCGGCCACCACGCTGCCGGTGCCGACCCAGCGCCAGCGTGCCCGCTCGCGGCTCGGGCCGTAGCGGTAGAGGAGGGAGAGGCCGCCCAGCAGCACCACCAGCATCGCCGGCCAGCGCAGCTGGGCGAGAAGCCAGGCGTTCTCGCCGAAGCCGACGAAGGTGAGGACGACGGGCAGCACCACCACCCCGGTGAGCGCCAAAATGACGAAGACGAGGGCGCCCACCGTGAAGGTCAGCGAGCGCAGGTTCAGCATCACGAAGGAGCGCTTCTCCTCTTCCTCGTAGACGATGTTGAGGGCGTCGAAGATCGCCTTCACCGCCGCGTTGGCGCTCCACACCGACAGAACGAGCGAGGTGAAGAAGGTCAGCCCGAGGGATTCGTTGCTCTTGCTGGCGATGCGCTTGATCTGCTCGCCGACGATCTCCACCGCCCCCGACGGCAACACGCCCTGCATCGCCGAGACGTGTTCGTTGATCACGTTGGCGTCGGCGAACAGGCCGTAGCAGCTCACCAGCGCCGCGATGGCCGGCACCAGCGACAGCAGGGTGTAGAAGGTCACGCCGCCGGCCACCGACAGCACACGGTCCTTGTTGAACTCGACGAAGACCCGGTAGCCGATGTCCTTCCAGCCCGAGGCCGGGATCTCGGCGGGGGTCCTGGCCGCCCGTCCTCGATGGACCTCGGCGGCGGCCACGCTGCGCGCCTCGCTGCCGCTCAGGGACAGGGCGCCCTCCCCCTCGGGCTGCGGCGGCCCGGGCCTCGCACGCGCCGGATCGGCGCCGCCCCTGGCGCGGAGGGAGGCCGCAGCCAGGCCGATGAGGGCGACGCCCATCACGCCCGTCCAGAGCCACGCCGCGGCTGTCTCGGGGCGGGTTTCGGGTCGAGGGGGCGATGACATGGGGCAACCGGGATCGACGGGGGCATGCGCCCGCCCTGCCTCGGGGCAGAACGGTGCGGTGGGCAGGCCCGCATCCGCGCTCGAGGCAGATACCGGTTTTCGGTCAGCCCCGGTAGAGCCCCGCGTGGGTGTCGCGCAGGAGGTTCTTCTGGACCTTGCCCATGGCGTTGCGCGGCAGTTCGTCGGCGAACAGGATGCGCTTGGGGCATTTGAAGCGGGCGAGCCGCCCCTCCAGCGTGCGCAGGATCTCCGCCTCGCCGGGTGCATCCGGCCGGGCCACGACGACGGCGGTGACGCCCTCGCCGAAATCGGCGTGGGGCAGGCCGATCACGGCCGATTCGACGACGCCGGGCAGGGCGTCGATCTCGTTCTCGACCTCCTTCGGGTAGACGTTGTAGCCGCCGGTGATGATGAGGTCCTTGCCGCGCCCGACGATGTGGACGTAGCCGCGGGCGTCGATCTTGCCGAGATCGCCGGTGATGAAGAACCCGTCGGTCTTGAACTCGGTCGCCGTCTTCTCGGGCATGCGCCAGTAGCCCTTGAATACGTTGGCGCCCTTGACCTCGATCATGCCGACGGCGTCGGCCGGCAGGTGCGCCCCGGTCTCGGGGTCCACCACCCGCACGGCGACCCCGTCCAGGGGCAAGCCCACGGTGCCGGCGATGCGGTCGCCCTCGTAGGGGTTGGAGGTGTTCATGTTGGTCTCGGTCATGCCGTAGCGTTCGAGGATGGCGTGGCCGGTGCGCGCCTGCCAGTCGCGGTGCGTCTCGGCGAGGAGCGGCGCCGAGCCCGACACGAACAGGCGGATCGCGGCGGTCGCCTCGGGCGTCAGGCCCGGCTCCTTGAGGAGGCGGGTGTAGAAGGTCGGCACGCCCATCATCGTGGTGGCGCGCGGCATCAGGGCGAGGATCTGCTTGGCGTCGAACTTCGACAGGAAGATCATCCCGGCGCCGCTGGCGAGCACGACGTTGGTCGCCACGAACAAGCCGTGGGTGTGGAACACCGGCAGGGCGTGAATCAGCACGTCGTCGGCGTCGAAACGCCAGGTCTGCGCCAGGGTCACCGCGTTCGAGGCGAGGTTGGCATGGGTCAGCATCGCGCCCTTGGAGCGCCCGGTGGTGCCGGATGTGTAGAGGATGGCGGCCAGATCGTCGGGGTCGCGGGCGACGTCGGCGAAGTCGGGATCGGCCGCGTCCGCCGCCTCGGCGATGGCCCCGCGTCCGGAGGCGTCGAGGGTCGTCACGCGGCCGACGCCGGCGGCGGTGGCCACCGGCTCCAGGCTCTCGCGCCGGGCCGGATCGCAGACGAACAGGGCGGGTTCGGCGTCCGCGAGGAAATACGCCACCTCGGCGGCGGTGTAGGCTGTGTTCAAGGGCAGGAAGACCGCGCCGGCCCGCACGGCGCCGAGATAGAGGAACACGACCTCGGCGCTCTTCTCGACCTGCACCGCCACGCGGTCGCCGGGCCCCACGCCGAGACCGACCAGGGCGGCGGCATAGGCGCCGGACCGCGCGACGAGATCGGCATAGCTGTAGCGCGTGCCCTCGCCGGTCTCGATCACCGTCTTGGCGGCGGGATCGGCCGGCAGGTTCGCGCGGACGAGGTCGAACAGGGTCTGGCTCATGGGCGGCGATGCTGACTCGTTAAGACCGGCGGTCCCGACGCGGGGCACTCAGGCCTCCGCGAGGGCGACGGCGCGCGGCGGCGGCAGGTTGGCGCGCAACTCCCGGGTGACGGCGCTGGACGCCGAGACGGTGCCGAGGTTGGCGTAGGTTTCGTGGTTCTTCTCGATGGCGGCAAGGTCGTAGAGGTAGTTGACCATCAGGCCGTAGGATTGCGCCAGCCCCTTGCCCGAGACGTCGCCGAGGAAGTTCATGCGTTCGAGCCGGGCGCCGTTGCCGAGGTGGAACCGGGCGACCGGATCGACGGGGCGGGCGCGATCGGTCTTGGCCCGCAGGAAGTAGGCGGCGGCTGCCGGCAGCAGCGCCTTGCGCACCGCCTCGGACTTGGTCTTGTCGGTGGCCCAATCCGGGGCGTCGAGCAGGCGCAGGGCCTCGACGTCCTCGCGGGTGAGGCTGAGCGGCGCCTCCGCCCGGCGCTCGCGGTCGAGCCATTTGGCGAAACCCGGCACCGGCGACAGGGTGACGAAGGTCTTGAGGCTCGGGATGTCGCGGGCCAGGTCCTCCACCACCTGCTTGATCAGGAAGTTGCCGAAGGTGACGCCGGCCAGGCCCTTCTGGCAGTTCGAGATCGAGTAGAAGATGGCGGTGTTGGCCGCCCGCAGCGGCAATGCCTGGCGGTCGTGCGCCAGGATCGGCGCGATCGCCGGGGCGATGCCGGCGGTCAGCGCCACCTCCACGAAGATCAGGGGCTCGTCGACCAGGGCCGGATGGAAGAAGGCGAAGCAGCGCCGGTCCTGCGGCTCGATCCGGCGGCGCAGGTCGTCCCAGCCGGCGATCTCGTGCACCGCCTCGTAGCGGATGATCTTCTCGAGGATGTGCGCCGGCGTCGTCCAGTCGATGTGCCGCAGGACGAGGAAGCCGCGGTTGAACCAGGACGCGAACAGGTGCTCGAAATCGTTGTCGAGACTGTCGGCCGCCTCGATCAGGGCGTGGTCGTCACCGGCCGCGCGCAGGTCGCGGCGTAGGGTCATCAGGTCCTCGCGCATCCGCACCAGGGCGAGCGTGCCGTCGCGGGCGAGGTTGAGGCGCCGGATCAGTTCCTGGCTGCGCGGCTCGGCGGACTTGTGGAGGACGCCGAGGGCCGCCCGCGTCGGATTGGCGCGGTACGTCGTGATCGCGTCCTCAATCCCGGTGTGATCGGCGCCGAACTCCATGGCCACGAGGCGCAGGAACGTCCCGCGCTCCTCGCGAGACAGGGAGGTGTAGCGTTCGAGGATCAGGCGCGCGAGCGCGACCCCGGATGCCTCGCCGCGCCGCGAGATCAGATCCTCGCACAAGCCGACGAGTTCGATGGCGTTGGCCCGGGCGGCAAGGTCGCCCCGCCCGAAGCCGATCAGGTCGCGCCCGCGATCGCTGATCGTTTGAATGAGGTCGCCGAAGAAGGAGATCGCCGCCATGCCGAGTCGCCTGAGCCTTCACCCCTGGAGCGATGCCGACCACGACGGAAGAGGGTGTCCGACCGGCATCGCACTCTAGGATGCCTCGCGTGCGAGGGCCAGTCTCAAGCCGCGGCGGCGACCGTGGCCGGCGGCGTCAGCGGTGCCCGCCCGCGAGGCCTTCGATGCGGGCGCAATCGGCCCGCAGGCGCCAATCATCGATGCCGTGCTGGCGGGCGAACCGGATTTCGGCCGCGCGCAACGCACGGCCCGCATCCCGCGCCCGGGCGATCTCCACGGATCCGATCGTGAACGGAACGCCCATGATCTCCCTGGCGAAAGCGACACGGTAGCTCGGCATGGCAAACTCCATGGTTCGGACGAACGGGACACGCGGTGACGCAAACCACACATCAGCGCGACACGACGTATCCCGTCCATGAAACGCGATGACCGGCCACCTGCCAAGCACTGGATGGCGGGGGCCGGGCCGTTCGATCAGTGATCGACAACACAACCTATATGGGTTGTGTCAAATCGATCGACAAGTCCGGCTCCATGGCGAGGCTTAGTTCATGGCGGGTCCGGCTCCATGGCGAGTCCGGCTCCATGAGCGGTCCGCAGCCTCGGCCCTCCGCGCGCGCGGGTTGTTCGTGCCGGCCAGGACGCGTACCCCGCCGCGACCGAACCAAGGCGGGCACCGACATCCCATGGACACCCCATCGCCCAAGGACGACCCCGGGCGGGCGCCGAGCGCCGCCCCGGTCCGGCACGGTTTCACCGCCAGGACGCGATTCGGCCTGACGCTGATCGCGGGCGGCGCCGTCGCCAACATCTACTACAATCAGCCGTTGCTGGCCCTCCTCGTGGCCGAGTTCGGCGAACGGGCGGCACTCCTTGTGCCCGCCGCCTCCCTGATCGGCTATGGCCTCGGCATCGTCGGGCTGGTGCCGTTGGGCGACAGCCTGCCACGGCGCAGCCTGATCATCTGGCAGTTGCTCGGCCTGAGCGTCGCCCTGCTGGCCGCGGCCCTGAGCACCTCCCTGGCGATGCTGGTGGGCGCCTGCCTCGTCATCGGCTTCCTCTCTTCCGCGGCGCAGCAGGCGGTGCCCTTCGCGGCGGAACTCGCCCCCGATGCCAGCCGCGGCCGCATCGTCGGCCAGGTCATGACCGGGCTCCTCAGCGGCATCCTGCTCGCCCGGACCATCAGCGGGTTCGTGGGGGCGCAGTTCGGCTGGCGCATCGTGTTCTTCGCCGCCTGCGGGGTCGCGCTCGCCATCGCGGCGGTGGCGGCGGCGACCCTGCCGAGGACACCCCAGACCGCCCCGCTGCGCTACCGCGCCCTGATGCTGTCGATCCTCGACCTCCTGCGCACCCAACCGGTGCTGCGCAGCGCGACCCTGTGCCAGGCGTTCCTGTTCGCCAGCTTCAACGCCTTCTGGGCGACCCTGGCCCTCCTGGTGGAGGCGCCGCCCTTCGACCTCACCGCCGCCGGGGCGGGCCTGTTCGGCGTGATCGGCGTGTGCGGGGCCGTGGTGGCGCCGTTGTCGGGCCGCTTCACCGACCGGCGCGGGGCGCGCCCGGTGGTGCTCGCCGGCGGCGTCTGCGTCATGGCCGCCTTCGCGGTGCTGTGGCTGGCCGGCACCGGGTCGCTCGTCGCGGTGGCGGTGGGCGTGCTGCTCATCGACATCGGCATCAACGCCGCCCTCATCGCCAACCAGACCCGGGCCTATGCCCTGGTGCCGGGCGCGCGCGGACGCATCAACACGGTGCTGTTCACGGGCATCTTCCTGTTCGGGGCGATCGGCGCCTTGGCCGGCTCGCAGGCCTTCCTCAGCTACGGCTGGTCCGGCGTCTGCGCCGTCGGGATCGCCCTGGCCGGGGCCGGACTGCTGGTGGCGATCGTCGAACCGCGGCGTCCGGTCGAGGCGTAGCGGTCCTCACCGCAGGATGCGCGAGAGCCGGCACCATTCGCCCCGGTCGGCCGGCAGGCCGAAGCGCAGACGATGGGGCATCGCCTCGAACCGGCGCACGTAGATGCCCGCCTCCCCGAGGCGCCGGAACACGCCGGGGCCGTCCTCGAAATCCGCCGTGCGGAACAGGCTGGTCCCGCCGACCACCCCCCCCCCGGCCCGGCCGATCATGCGGTCGAGGCGGGCGGCATCGGCCGCGCGCGCCGCTCGGGCCGCCTCGCGCCAGGACCTGTCGCGGAGCGCGGCGCGGCCGATGGCGAGCGCCGGGCCGGCCACCGCCCAGGGTCCGAGGGCCTCGGCGATCCGAAGGGCCAGCGCCGGCTCGGCGAGGGCGAAACCGAGGCGCAGGCCGGCGAGCCCATAGGTCTTGCCGAAGGAGCGCAGGACCACGAGCCCGGGGCCGACCTCTGCGCACAACGAGCCCGCGGGCTCGAAGTCGGCGAAGGCCTCGTCCACCACGAGGAGACCGCCACGGCGCCCCAGGGCATGGGCCGTGGCCACAAGATCGCCGGCGGGCACGATGCGTCCGTCGGGGTTGTTGGGATTGACGACGACGACGACATCGCAGCCCTCCGCACCGGACAGGTCGGCGACCGCGACGACGTGATGACCACCGCGGGTCCAGGCCGCCGCATGCTCGGCATAGGTCGGCGACAGCACCGCGACCCGCGATCGAGGGCGCAGCCGCGGCAAGGTCTCGATCAGGATCTGCGTGCCCGGCGCCGCCGCCACCGTCGCCGGATCGGCGCCGTAGGCGTCGGCCGCCGCGGTCCGCAAGGCGGTCAGGTCGGCCGGGGACGGCAGCCGCGTGAAGGCGCTGGCCTCCAGCGGTGGACACGGATAGGGCACCGGGTTGATGCCGGTGGACAGATCGACCCACGGCTCGGGGCCTGCGGGAAACAGGCGCCGGGCCGCGTCGAGATCGCCGCCGTGGGCGATTCGCGTGCCTTCCCCCATCAGAGAGTGTTCCGCCGCAGAATGCCCTGGACCGTCCTCGCCCATCCGCCCGACACGCTTCCGATCCTGGTCGTCGCCCTCGCCGTCGAGGCGGCCGCCGGCTATCCGGACGGGCTCTACAGGGCGCTCGGCCATCCTGTCACCTGGATCGGCCGGCTGATCGGCGCCCTCGACGTCGGCCTGAACCGGGGAAGCGCCCGCCGGCGGCGCCTGGCCGGCGTGCTCGGCCTCCTCGTGCTGATCGCCGTGGTCGGCGGCATCGCGCTGGCGGTCGGCGCGCTCCTCGGTCTCGCCGGTCCGGTCTCCGGGATCGTCCTCGCGGGAATCGCCTGCGCCGCCCTGCCGGCGCAGCGAAGCCTCCACGAGCACGTCGCACGGGTGGCGCAGGGAATCCGGCGGGAGGGGCTTCCCGGCGGGCGCGCAGCGGTGGCGATGATCGTCGGTCGCGATCCCGAGAGCCTCGACGAAGCCGGGGTCTGCCGCGCGGCCATCGAGAGCCTCGCCGAGAACTTTTCCGACGGGATCGTGGCGCCGGCGGTCTGGATCGGGGTCGGCGGCCTGCCCGGCGGCGCCCTCTACAAGGCGATCAACACCGCCGACAGCATGATCGGCCACCGCACCGAGCGCCACGAGGCCTTCGGCTGGGCTTCGGCCCGCCTCGACGACCTCGTCAACCTGCCGGCCTCGCGCCTCTCCGCCGGCCTGATCGTCGCCGCGGCGGCCTGCCACCGCGACGCCTCGGCGACCGGAGCCTGGCGTGCCCTGCACCGCGATGCCCGCCGCCACCGCTCGCCCAACGCCGGCTGGCCCGAGGCCGCCATGGCCGGCGCGCTCGGCCTGCGCCTGGCCGGACCGCGGGTCTACGGCGCCGTGAGGGTCGAGGACGCCTGGATGGGCGACGGCCGGGCCGAGGCGGGGCCGGCCGACGTGGAGCGGGCCCTCGCCCTCTACCGCAGCGCCTGCCTCATCCTGTTCGGCTTCGCCGTGCTCGCCGCCATCGTGGCTCTCGCCTGATCCCGGCAGGCCCGACCGGCAGCCCCTACAGGCAGGGCGTCACGATGGTGTTCCGGCCCTCGCCCAGCGCGTCGCCCACGTTGCTCAACGAATAATCTTCGGCCTTGTCGAGGGTCGGATAGGCGATGGTGAAGCGCGCGGCCTTGCTCGCCAGCATCGCCTTGGCCATCGCCTCGAGGGCGAAGCGCCCACCCCGCGCGTCGACGGCGCCGTAGCCGTCCGTCACGGCGAAGGGAAAGGTCCGGCCGTCGACGACGACCCGGACGTCCAGGGGCCGTCCCTTCGGCGCCGTCTGCGCCAGGCCTTCGAGGACGATCCCCATCCGCCGCCCGCCGGTCCCGCCGCCGCAGAAGACCCGAAAGATGCTGCCGGTCCGGCTGCGGATGCTGGCCTCCGCGGTGCCCTGACCGAACCCGGCGGTCCAGCGATCGTCGACGGAAAGCGCCGGGGTCGCGATCAGGATCGCGACGACACCCGTCAGGACGGAGCGAGGCATGCGGGTCATCCCTTCAGGGTCGGGCGTTCGCGACGGCGAGCACGGCGTCGCAATCGACATGAGCCTCGATATGCGCGGCGAGCCGGTCGAGCACCGCCTCGATTCCGGCCTCGTAGCCCTCTCCGCTCGAGACGGTGCCCAGGCGCGCGAGCCAGGCCGCGCGCTGGCGGTCGTCCGAAAACAGGCCGTGGACGTAGGTTCCGCAGACGCGTCCGTCACCCGAGACCGCGCCGTCCTGGCGCCCGTCCGCGAAGCGGATCAACGGCCGGATGGTGTCGGGGCCGGCGGTCTCACCCACATGCATCTCGTAGCCGCAGAACGGAACGCCATCGGGCAGGGTGACGCCCGTCACCCGCTCGAGACGCTTGAGCGGTGTCATCACCGTCTCGACGTCGAGGAGGCCGAGGCCGGGCACCGACCGCGGCGTCCCCTCGATCCCGTGCGGGTCGGCGATGGTACGCCCGAGCATCTGATAGCCACCGCACAGGCCGAGCACCCGGCCGCCGCGCCGGACATGGGCCCGGATATCGATGTCCCAGCCCTGCTCGCGCAGGACGTCGAGGTCGGCGATGGTGGTCTTCGACCCCGGAAGCAGGACGAGATCGGCATCTCCCGGAATGGCCTCGCCGGGCCGCACCAGCACCACGGCGAGGCTGGGCTCGGCGCGCAGGGGGTCGAGGTCGTCGAAATTGGCGAGCCGCGGCAGCACCGGCACCGCGACCACGCGCTTGCCCGCGCCCGGCGCCGAACCGGCCAGACCGAGGATGTCCTCGGCCGGGAGCCGGGCGGCGGCGGGAAAATGCGGCACGAGGCCGAAGGACGGCCAGCCGGTGCGCCGCGCGACGATGGCCATGCCGTCGGCGAACAGGCTCGGGTCGCCGCGAAACCGATTGACGATGAAGCCGCGGATCATCGCGGCGTCCTCGGGCGCGATCACCGCCTGGGTGCCGACGAGGCTGGCGATGACGCCGCCGCGGTCGATGTCCCCTAGCAGGATCACCGGCACGCCGGTGGCGCGGGCAAAGCCCATGTTGGCGATGTCGCCGGCGCGCAGGTTGACCTCCGAGGCCGATCCGGCGCCCTCGACGACGACGAGGTCGGCCTCGGCTCCCAGGCGCGCGAAACTCTCCAGCACGGACGCGAGAAGGCGCGGCTTCCAGGCCTGGTAGTCCCGCGCCGCCGCCTGCCCGACCATGCGGCCCTGCACGACGATCTGTGATCCGGTCTCGCTCTGGGGCTTGAGGAGGACCGGGTTCATGTGGACGGAGGGCGCCACCCGCGCGGCACGGGCCTGCAATGCCTGCGCCCGCCCGATCTCGCCGCCGTCGTCGGTGACGGCGGCGTTGTTCGACATGTTCTGCGGCTTGAACGGGCGCACCCTCAGCCCACGGTTGGCGAACGCACGGCACAGGCCGGCGACGATCAGCGACTTGCCGACGTCCGAGCCGGTGCCCTGGATCATGATGGCGGGGGTCGGGGTTCTCATCGGGTCGGAGCCGGGGATGCCTGGACGTGGCGTGGAGCGGGCTGGCGTAAAAGCCTGTGCGAGCGTCTCATCGGGGCGTCCCGGCACAGGCGGGATCGGTCGGACGCTCGGCCCGGCGGAAGGCGAGGATCGCCGCACCGTAGGTCTCGACCACCTCGGAGAAGGGCACCCGTTCGGCGGTGAACAGCACCGCACGGTGGCTGAACAGGCGCTCGGGGATCGGCAGCATCGCGCAGGTCGTGGGCGGCACGGGCGCCTGGTCCCAGCCCTCCGGCAGCGGCCGCCACAGGATGTCGGCCGCCACGGTCTGGCGCGTGGTGCCGAGCGCCTGGACGACACGGCCGAACGGCGTGTCGGTGGTGTCGAGGAGGCGGTTCATCTCCGGCGTCAGCCGCTCGGGCACGTACCAATTGTCCGCCTCGGAGAGGAGGTGGTCGCCGCAGGCGAGGCGGACGCGCCGGTGGCGCAAGGGCGTGTCGGGGGCAATGGCGAGGCGCTGGCGGGTCTCGGGCGTCGCAGGCACGTCGACGCCGCGCTCCAGGCGCGCCGCCAGGACCGGGCGCGATGCCATGCCGTGCTCGGCGCACCAGCTTTCGAGGGTCGTGGTGGCGCTCCGGGCCGCGAGCAGGCGGGCGTTCAGGGTCTGGACCACCGCCGTCGCCTCGACCCGGCCGAGGTAGCTGTCGGGCCAGGGCCCGCCCGGCTCCGAACGGACGCCGGGCGTGTCCACCACGACGAGGAGGGCGAACGCCCCGGCAACGATCCGCCGCATCTAGAATTCGATTCCCGCCTGTGCCTTCACGCCGGCCGAGAAGTGGTGCTTCACCACCGTCATCTCGGTGACGAGGTCGGCGGCCTCGATCAGCGCCGGCTTGGCGTTGCGGCCGGTCACGATCACGTGGAGGTCGGGCCGGCGGGCCTGGAAGGCCGCGATCACCTCGGCCAGCGGCAGGTAGTCGTAGCGCAGGGCGATGTTGAGTTCGTCGAGGACCACGAGGCGGATGGTCGGATCGGCCATCAGGTCGAGCGCCTTGGCCCAGGCGTGCTCGGCGGCGGCGATGTCGCGGGCCTTGTCCTGCGTCTCCCAGGTGAAGCCCTCGCCCAGCGTATGCCAGGCGATGCGGTCGCCGAAGGGCCCGAGCGCGTGCTTCTCGCCGGTGTCCCAGGCGCCCTTGATGAACTGGACGACGCCGACCCGCCAGCCATGGCCGAGCGCCCGCAGCATCAGCCCGAGGGCCGCCGTGGTCTTGCCCTTGCCGGGGCCGGTGTTGACGATGAGGAGCCCCTTCTCGATCGTCTTTTCGGCCACCTCCGCGTCCTGGACGGCCTTGCGCTTCTCCATCTTCTCGCGATGGCGGGTCTCGTCGTCGGTCATGCCTCGGCTCCGGCTTGCGGTTTCACGATCATCGGCACGCCCGCCACCATGAAGACCACACGGTCGGCGCGCGCCGCTAGACGCTGGTGGAGGCGCCCGGCCTCGTCGCGGAAGCGGCGGGCCAGGGCGTTGTCCGGCACGATCCCGAGGCCGACCTCGTTGCCGACGAGGACGACCGGGCCGGGCGCCGCCGTGCAGGCCTCGACCAGGGCCGAAACGGCCCTCGGGATATCGGCCTCCGACAGGATCAGGTTGGTCATCCATAACGTCAGGCAATCGACCAGGACCGGGCCGGCGGCCGCCGCCACCGCCTCCGGGAGATCGATGGGCGCCTCGCGCGTCGTCCACTCCGACGAGCGCCGCTCCCGATGCAGGGCGATCCGCTCGCGCATCTCGTCGTCGAAGGCCTGGGCGGTGGCGAGATAGAGCCACGGCGCCGGACAGGCCTCGATCAGGCCCTCCGCATGGGCGCTCTTGCCCGACCGGGCACCGCCCAGCACCAACGTCATTCGTGAAAGAGCCTGCCGCATCGGCGTTCCTTAACCCGAAACCGGCCGCGCCGGTCAAAGAAGCGCGAATACGGCCGGGGGCGCGTTGTAAGCGGCGGCGCGGAAGCGTAGAAGGCGAGATGGACGGTGCCCCGGCGACGGGGTGAAAAGGGAATGCGGTGAGAGGGGACACCCTCGATGCCGCGGCTGCCCCCGCAACTGTAAGCGGCGACGTGCCTGCCATCGGCCACTGGAGCGATCCGGGAAGGCGGTGGGCATGCGAGACCCGCGAGCCAGGAGACCTGCCGTCCACCCGCATTTCCTCGAACGCCGCCGGCGGGGCGGCCGGAGACCGTGACACGATGTCGACCAGCACGCTGACCCTTGCCGGCACCCGCACCACCGAGCGCCTCGGCGCCGTCCTGGTGGCCGCCTTCCTCGGCCTCGGCCTCGTCTTCATGGCGGGCTTCGCCCCCTCGATGACGCTGCACAACGCGGCCCACGATTTCCGGCACGCGCAGAACTTTCCCTGCCACTAGGCCGTCCCCTCAGGGACCGTTGAAGGCAGCATTCCCATGATCATCCGACTCCTGTCGGCGGCCCTGGTCGCCGGCTTCCTCGCGGCCGTCGTGGCCACGGGGCTTCAGCTCACGTTGACCTCGCCGCTGATCCTCGCCGCCGAGCGCTACGAGACGCAGGCCTCCCACGAGGCTCCGACCTCCCTCGTCGTGCGCGTCCACGCCCATGGCGACGGCCATTCGGCGACGGGGCAGGCGGACACCGCCTGGGAGCCGGCGCCCGGCTTCCAGCGCATGGCCTTCACCGGGCTGGCCACATTGGTGGGCGGCGTCGGCTACGCCCTGCTGCTCGGTGCGGTCCTGCTCGCCTGCGGCCGCGAGCCGACGGTGGAGACGAGCCTCGGGTTCGCCGTCGCGGGCTTCCTGGCGGTGTCCCTCGCGCCCGCCCTCGGGCTGCCGCCGGAGCTTCCGGGCATGCCGGCCGCTCCCCTGGAGACGCGCCAGATGTGGTGGGTGATGACGGCGCTCGCCACGGCGGTCGGGCTCTACCTCATCGCGATCCGGAGGGTGCCGATCACCATCCTGGGCGGGCTGGTGCTGATCGTCGCGCCGCACCTGGCCGGCGCGCCCGACACCGACCACACGGCCTCCGCCCTGCCGGCGGGATACGCGGCGCAGTTCGCCGCCCGCTCGCTGGGGATCGCCTTCGTGTTCTGGGCGGTGATCGGGCTCGCCTTCGCCTACGCCTGGTCGACCTTCGGCCGCGGCCGACCGGAAGTCGCCCGTGGCTGAGGTCGTCCTCTACGTCTGCACCACCTGCCGCACGGCGGGTGATGCCACCGAGCCGCGCGCCGGCGCCCGGCTGCTGACGGCCCTGCGGGAGGCCGCCGCGACCGATATCGTCCGCGTCGAGGGCGTCGAATGCCTCTCGGTCTGCAAGCGGCCGTGTACCGTCGCGGTGGCCTCGCAAGGCCGCTGGACCTACGTCTACGGCGACCTCGACCCGGTGTCGTCCGCGCGGACGATCCTCGACGGCCTCGGGCTCTATGCCGAAACGCCGGACGGGATCGTGCCGTGGAAGGCGCGGCCGGAGGTTTTTCGCAAGGGCGTCGTCGCCCGCATCCCGCCGTTCCCGCCACCCGGCGGCCACCCCCTCTCGGACGCCGCCGAATGAGCATCGTGCCAAAAATTCCCTGCACCATCGTCACCGGCTTCCTCGGGGCCGGCAAGACGACGCTGGTGCGCCACATCCTCGAGAACGCCGGCGGCCGGCGCCTCGCCATCGTCGTCAACGAGTTCGGCGACATCGGCTTCGACGGGTCGTTCCTGGCGGCCTGCGGCATCGAAGGCTGCGGCGACGAGGACATCGTTGAACTCGCCAACGGCTGCATCTGCTGCACGGTGGCCGACGACTTCGTGCCCGCCCTCAACAAGCTCCTCGACCGGGCCGATCCGCCCGAGCACATCCTGATCGAGACATCCGGTCTGGCGCTGCCCAAACCCCTGGTCCAGGCATTCCAGTGGCCGGCGATCCGCTCGCGGGTGACCGTCGACGGCGTCGTCGCCGTGGTGGACGGGCCTGCCGTCGCCGCCGGGTTCTTCGCCGACGATCCGGCCGCATCGGCGGCGCAGCGGGCGGACGACGCCAGCGTCGACCACGACAATCCGCTCGAAGAGGTGTTCGAGGACCAGCTCCTCTGCGCCGACCTCGTGATCGTGAACAAGGCCGACCTCCTCGACGAAGCCGGCCGGGCCTCGGTGCGCGCCGAGATCGAGCGCCACCTGCCCCGTGCCGTGAAGATGGTCGAGACCGAGCACGGCCGCATCGACCCGGCCGTTCTGCTCGGGCTCGGTGCCGCGGCCGAGGACGACCTCGCCTCCCGCCCCTCGCACCACGGCGACAGCGAAGACCACGACCACGACGACTTCGACACGGTAGCGATCCCGGTGCGGGCCAGCGCCAGCGCCGACGACCTCGCCCTGCGCGTCGGCCGCGCCACCGAGACCGCCGGCGTCCTGCGCATCAAGGGATTCGCCGAGATCGCCGGCAAGCCGATGCGCCTCGTGGTCCAGGGCGTCGGCACCCGCGTCAGTCACCACTACGATCGGCCCTGGCGCGGCAGCGAGCCCCGCGACGGGCGCCTGGTGGTGATCGGCCTCAAGGGATTCGACCGGGACGCGGTCACCGCCGCGCTGGCGGGATAGGGTCGGCCTCGTCCAAGCGGGTTCGCGTCGGCAGGCCGACGCCTCACCCTGCTCAGGTTCGTGGTCCGTCGCAGGTTTTTGGCGCAAGACCGGTGACCGCTTTCGCGAAGCCCGCTGAGGGTCATGGCCGTGATGGACACGTTGTCGGGATGTTGGATCGCAGCACGCAGCCGATGAGCATCGAAGCGTTCTTCGCCTGGCAGGAACGCCAGGCGGACCGCTGCGGGCTCGTGGCCGGCGCCCGCGACGTCCACGCCGACATCGTCGCCGTGCTGCGCGACGTCCGGCGCGGCAGCGGTTGGCATCCCTTCACCGGCGACGGCAGCGTGGAGACGCTGGCCGGACGGATCCGGCGCCCGGATGCCGGCGTCGATTGCGGCGCGCGCGGCCCCGACGCCACGAACGCCGCCGAGGTCACGCCGTGGTCGCGCGACGGTGCCGGCACCTGGGTCGAGGCGCGTGGTGCCGGGCTCGATCTCGCTCGACGGGCTCGGCATCGGCTGGGCGGTCGCCGACCTCTACGACGGCGCCACCTCTCCCGCCCGGCCGCGCCGCATGCAGGACGAGGAGCCGGGTGCCACGCCCGGCCCGTCCGCTCGAGCCGGCCATGCATCTGATCCGCATCGACACGGTCTCCCTCGACGAGGGCGAGGCGGCGATCGACCTCGGGCAGGCGCCCGGGGACATCGTCTTCCTGTCGTTCACCGATTCCGACCTCGTCGGCGTGGCGGCCGCGCATGCGGCAGAAGCTTCTGAGTCGCGAGGGGGCTTCCCTACCCTGCGCCTCGCCAAGCTCGCGCGGCTGCGCCACCCGATGTCGGTGGACCTCTACGTCGATGCGGTGATCGCCAAGGCGCGGATGGTGGTGATCCGCTGCCTCGGCGGCCTCGACTACTGGCGCTACGGCGTCGAGCGGGCGGCGGCCGCCGCCCGTGCCAACGGCGTCGCCCTGGCGGTGCTGCCGGGCGACGACAGGCCGGATTCCCGGCTCGACGCCTTCTCCACGGTCGCGCCCGAGGTGGCCGGAACCCTCGACGCCTATTTCCGGGCGGGCGGCGGTGCCAACCAGCGCCGGATGCTGCGCCGGGTCGCGGCAGAGATCGGCTGGTCGATCACCGCGCAGCCGCCGGAGCCGCTGCCCCGCGGCTTCCTGTGCTGCCCCGGCTGCGGCCCCGTGTCCTTCGAGCATGCCCGCGACGTCGGCCGCAGCCCCTTGGCCGAGCTTTCCCAGGGCGCGCCGCCCCTGGCGCTGCTGCTGGTCTACCGCTCCGCGATCCTCGGCGGCGACGGCGGGCCGGCCGCCGTGCTGGCCTCGGAACTGGGCGCGCGCGGCATCGCATCCCTCGCGGTGGCGGTGTCGAGCCTCAAGGACCCCGACGCACTGGCGCCGCTGCGCGAGGCCATCGCCCGGCACAAGCCCGACGTGATCGTGGCGGCCACCGCGTTCTCGGCCCGCGAGGACCGGAACTTCGTCCTCGACGCGGCCGATTGCCCGGTGATCCAGGCCTTCACCATCGGTGCCCCGCGGGACGCTTGGGCGGCCTCCGCCCGGGGCCTGAGCGCCTCGGACCTCGCGATGCAGGTGGCGCTGCCGGAGTTCGACGGGCGCCTGTCCGGCTTCCCGATCTCGTTCAAGGAAGAGGCGCCGGAGGTCGAGGGGTTCGGCGAGCGCCGGGCCCGGCCGGATGCGACCGGCATCGCGGCGCTGGCCGACCGGGCGGCGGCCTGGATCGGCCTCGCCCGCAGGCCGCGACCCGACCGGCGCCTCGCCCTCGTCCTGTCGGACTATCCCGCCCGCGGCGGCCGGGCGGGCTTCGCGGTGGGGCTCGACACCCCGGCGAGCGCGCGGGCCATCGCCGCGACCCTGCGGCTGGAGGGCTATTCGGTCGGCGACCTGCCCGACGCCGAGGCCCTGATGCACGGCCTCACCGAAGGCCCGCCCGACATCGCCGTCCCGCTGGCCGCCTATGAGGCCTGGCTCGCCGGTCTGCCGGATACCCTGCGCGCGACCCTGGACGCCCGTTGGGGCAGGCCGGCCGACGACCCGTCGTGCTCGCACGGTGCGTTCCGGTTCCGCTCGGTCGACGCCGGCGCCCGGCCGGGGCCGACCCTCGGGACGGCGACGCCCCGCGGCGGCCTGACCGTCTTCCTCCAGCCCGACCGCGGCCGGTCGGCGGATCGCAAGGCCGGCTACCACGACCCCGACGAGCCGCCGACCCATGCCTACCTCGCGTTCCACCTCGGCCTGCGCACCCGCTTCGACGCGCTGATCCATCTGGGCACCCACGGCACCACTGAATGGCTACCGGGCAAGGCCGTGGCGCTCTCGCCCGCATGCTGGCCGGCCCTGGCGGTGGGCGCGCTGCCGGTGGTCTATCCCTTCATCGTCGACGATCCCGGCGAGGCCGCTCCGCTCAAGCGCCGGCTCGGCGGCATCGCGCTCGGCCATCTCACGCCGCAGACGGTGGAGGCGGGCCTGACGCCGGAGGCCGCCAGCTTGCGAGAATTGGTGGAGGAATACGCCGGCGCCAGCGTCCTCGATCCGCGCCGGGCCGCCATCCTCAGCGCGACGATCCTCGAGGAGGCCGAGAGCGCCGGGCTGCTGGCGGGGGCCGGCATCGACGCCGACACGCCGATGGCCGACGCGCTGGCCGCGCTGGACGCGCATCTGTGCGACCTGTCCGAAGTCACCACCCGCGACGGGCTCCACGTCTTCGGGCAGGCGGCGCCCGAGGCGAGCGAGGCCGTGGCGGCCTGCGCCACCGCCGAGCGGGCGGGGCTGCTCGCCGCGCTGGACGGCCGCTTCGTTCCGCCGGGACCGGCGGGCTCGCCTTCGCGCGGGCGCAGCGACGTGATGCCGACGGGACGCAACCTCACCACCCTCGATCCGCGCGCGCTCCCGACCCGGTCGGCGACGCTGCTCGGCACCAGGGCCGCCGCGGCGGTGGTGCTGCGCTACCTCCAGGACGAGGGCGAATACCCCGCCCGCATCGTGATGGACCTGTGGGCCTCGCCCACCCTGCGCACCGGCGGCGAGGACATCGCCCACGCGCTCGCCCTGATGGGGGTGCGCCCGACCTGGGACCATGCCTCGACCCGCGTCACCGGCTTCGAGGTGTTGCCGCTCGCCATGCTCGACCGGCCGCGCATCGACGTGACGGTGCGGGTCTCGGGCGCGTTTCGCGACACCTTTCCCGAGACGCTGGCGCTCCTCGACCGGGCCGCCCGCGCGGTGGCGGACCGGGAGGAAGAGGACGACGAGAACCCGCTCGCCGCCGCCCGGCGCCGCGGCGAGGCACCCGCGCGCATCTTCGGCGGCGCGCCCGGCCGCTACGGGGCCGGGGCCGGCGAGCGCGCCCTCGACGGCGCCTGGGACCACCGCGACGACCTCGGCCGCGCCTATCTCGACGCCACCACCCATGCCTATGGCGGTGCCGAAGACGCCCCGGACGACGGCTTTTTCGACCGGGTCGCCAAGGCCGACGCCTATGTCCACGCCTTCGACGTCGCCGAGCGCGACCTGCTCGATGGGGACGCCGCGGTGGAGGCGATGGGCGGGTTCGCCGCCGCCGCCGCCCTCAAAGGTGCGCAGCCCGCCCTCTACAGCCTCGACGTCTCGAAACCCGAGGCGCCGCGCGCCCGCACCGCCCGCGAGGATGCGGCGCGGCTGATCCGGGGCAAGCTCGCGCATCCGGCCTGGATCGCGGCGCAGTTGCGTCACGGGTACCGCGGCGCCCAGGAGCTGGCGCAGGGGGTCGACGCGGTGTTCGTCCTGGCCGCCACCACCGACGCGGTCGCGCACGCCGACCTCGACCGGCTCTACGGCGCCCTCATCGCCGACGACGAGACCTTCACGCAGTTGCGCGCCGCCAACCCGGCCGCCACCCGCGCGATCCTCGAACGCTTCGACGAGGCCCGCAACCGCGGCCTCTGGCTCTCCCGCCGCAATGCGATGGCCGCCGACGAACTGATGCCGGCCACAGCCGCGATCCTGCCCGAGGCGGCCGAATGACCGCCCGCCGCGCGCTGCCGCAGGCACCGAGCCGGCGCGGCTGGTGCCCGAGCCTGTCCCGGCCGATGCCCACCGGCGACGGACTCCTGGCCCGCGTCCACCCGCCCCTCGGGATCCTGACGCCGGCGCAGGCGCGGGCGGTGGCGGAGGGCGCACGCCGGTTCGGCAACGGCCATGTCGACGTCACCGCCCGCGCCAACCTGCAGATCCGCGGCGTCACCGAGGACACGCGGGCACCGCTGGCCGCCTTCCTCGACGACGCCGGCCTCGGCGACATGCGCAGCGACGGCGGTCCGCAGCGGCTGACGTTGACGGCACCCCTGGCGGGGCAGGCGGTGAGGGACCTCGCGCGGGCGATCGAGGCGATCGGGCTCGCCATCCCGGGATTGCCGGCGAAGGCGCTGGTGAGCGTGGAGGACGTGGCATTCGTGGGCTTCGGAGACGGTGAGGCCGACATCCGCCTCTGCGTTCTCAACGACGCCACTGCACCCGTCGCGGAGAGGCGAGCCCTCCGGATCGCGATGGCATTGGCCGGCCCTGACGGCCCCGAATGGTTCACGGCGGCCGAGCCGCTGGAAGCGGCGGACCTTGCGCTGCGGACCCTGGCCGCCAGTGGCGCGCGCCGGATGCGGGACCTGCCGGGGGATGCGAAGAATCGGCTGATCGCCGACCTCCGCCCGACGGCCGTGGCGACGCCCGCAGCCGCCGCACCGAGGCTCCGCTGCGGGATCGGCGACCTCGGCGACGGACGCACCGCCCTCCTCCTCGACGCGCCCTTCGGCCGCTGCGATTCCGGCGCTCTGCATCGACTCGCCGACGCGGCCGAGGCCCTGGCCAGCGACATCCATCTCTCGCCCACCCGGGGCTTCGCCCTCGCCGGCACGGATGCCGGCGCCCTGCGCCGGGCCCGCGATGTCCTGACCGGCTTCGTCACCGAGCCCGACGATCCGCGCGGGGACGTCGCCGCCTGCCCCGGCGCGCCGGCCTGCGCCTCGGGCTCCACCCCCACCCTCGACCACGCGGCGCGGCTGGCGCAGGCGTTCGGCCCCTTCGCGGCACGCGGGTTGCGGGGGCATGTCTCGGGCTGCGCCAAGGGCTGCGCCCATCCCCAGGCGGCCGACCTGACCCTGGTGGGGAACGGCGGCCTCTACGGCATCGTGATCGGCGGCGCGCCCTCCGACCTGCCGGCGATGCAACTGACTTTCGAGGCGGCGCTGGAGCGTCTAAGGAGGGCCGACCCGGCCCTTCCCCTCGAACGGGCTTTCAGGATTCAGCCATGACCGCGCCGACCCATTCGCGCGTCGATTACCTGCGCGACGGGCAGGCGATCTATGCCCGCTCCTTCGCGATGATCCGCGCCGAGGCCGATCTCGCCCGCTTCCACGGCATCGCCGAGCGGGTGGTGGTGCGGATGATCCATGCCTGCGGCATGACGGACCTGCCCGCCGACGTGGCGATCTCGGAGGATTTCGCCGACTCCGGTGCCGATGCCCTAAAGCGGGGCGCCCCGATCCTGTGCGACGTGCGCATGGTCGCCGACGGCGTCACCCGGTCGCGCCTGCCCGCCGACAACAAGGTGATCTGCACCTTGAGCGATCCGCGCGTGGCGGGCTTGGCCGCCGAGATGGCCACCACCCGCACCGCCGCCGCCATGGAGCTGTGGCGCGAGCACCTGCCCGGCAGCATCGTGGCCGTCGGCAACGCCCCCACCGCCCTGTTCCGGCTGCTCGAACTCCTCGACGAAGGCATCGCACCGCCGGCCGCCGTCATCGGCATCCCCGTCGGCTTCGTCGGCGCCGCGGAATCCAAGGACGCCCTGGCGCGCGACGGCCGTGTGCCCTTCGTCGTCGTCCACGGCCGGCGCGGCGGCAGCGCCATGACGGCGGCCGCGATCAACGCGCTGGCCTGCGAGGTCGAGTGATGGACGCGACCGAGCGGCCTTCGGTCCTGCCCGACGAGTCGCGGGCGGCCCCGCGCAGCGTCACCACCGGCACTCTGTTCGGCGTCGGCATGGGTCCGGGCGACCCGGACTACCTCACCGTGCGCGCCATGAATGTGCTGTCGCAGGCGCCGGTGCTCGTGCATTTTTGCAAGAAGGGAAAGCGCGGCAACGCCCGCACCATCGCCGATGCGGTGATGCGCGACCCCGCCCGCGAGTTCCCGCTGGTCTACCCCTACACCACCGAACTGCCGCCCGATCACGCCGAATACGTCTCCGCGCTCGCCGACTTCTACGACGATGCGGCCGGGCGCCTCGCCGACCATCTCAGCCTGGGCCGCGACGTGGCGATCCTGTCGGAGGGCGATCCGTTCTTCTACGGCTCCTTCATGCACCTCTGGCGCCGGCTGAAGGACCGCTTCCCGGTGGAGGTGGTGCCCGGCGTCACCGGCATGTCGGGCTGCTGGACCCGGGCGGGCACCCCCATCACCTGGGGCGACGACGTCCTCACCATCCTGCCCGCCACCCTCCCCCACGACGCCCTGGTGCAACGGCTCGGCATCACCGATGCCGCCGTCATCATGAAGCTCGGCCGCCATTTGCCGAAGGTGCGGCGCGCGCTCGCCGAGACGGGTCTCCTCGAGCGTGCGGTCTACGTGGAACGCGGGACGATGGCCGGCGAGAAGGTCGTGGCCCTGGCCGAGAAGCCCGACGACGTCGCCCCCTATTTCTCGATGGTGCTGGTGCCGGGCGAGGGCCGCCGGCCGTGACCGGCTCGGTCACGGTGATCGGCCTCGGCCCCGGCGACCCCCGCCTACTGACGCCAGCGGCGCAGGACGCGCTGGCGCAGGCACAGGACCTGATCGGCTACATCCCCTACGTCGCCCGCGTGCCCGAGCGGCCGGACCTCGTGCGCCATGCCTCCGACAACCGCGTCGAGGTCGACCGGGCGCGCCAGGCCCTGGAACTCGCCGCTTCCGGCCGCCGCGTCGCGGTGGTCTCAGGGGGCGATCCCGGCGTATTCGCCATGGCCGCGGCCGTGTTCGAGGCGGTAGAGGCGGGCGATCCGGCCTGGCGCCGCCTCGACATCCGGGTGGAGCCCGGCATCACCGCCATGCTCGCGGCCGCCGCCAGCCTCGGGGCGCCGCTGGGCGGGGATTTCTGCGCGCTGTCGCTGTCGGACAACCTGAAACCCTGGCCGGTCATCACCGCCCGGCTGGAGGCGGTGCTGCGGGCCGATTTCGTCGTCGCCCTCTACAACCCGATCTCCTCGGCGCGACCCTGGCAGCTCGGTGCCGCCCTGGGGCTCGCCGCCGAGATCCGGGCGCCCGGCACCCCGGTGATGCTCGCCCGCGCCGTGTCGCGCCCCGACGAGGCGATCCGGGTGCTGACCCTGGCCGAGGCCCGCGAGGCGTCGGCCGACATGGCGACGCTGGTCATCATCGGCGCATCCGCGACCCGGCTGATCCCGCGCGGCGACGGCGAGCGACCGTTCGTCTACACCCCGCGCAGCGTGCCGGCGTGAGAGCCATGCACGCTCGGAACCCTCCCCTCCCTGCGGGGGAAGGTGGCCCTCCCGTCAGCGAGGGTCGGGAGAGGAAGGCTCAGGTTCGTTCGGGGAGGTCGCTTGCCCCCCTCCCGCAGCGCATCCGCAAGGCACCCTCCCCCGCAGGGGGGGATGGGTTTCGCACGCGCGATGCGGCGCGTTCATCGCGTCGAAAAAGCTTCGATCCACGCCAGAGCCTGCGCCGCATCCGCAACCCGCGCCACCTCCGGCTTCTCGGGCTGGCGGACGATCACCACCGGAACAGTCAGCGCCCGCGCCGCGGCGACCTTGCCGTAGGTGGCCTCGCCGCCGGAGTTCTTGGTCACCAGCACCTCGATGGCCGCCTCGCGCATGAACCGCGCCTCGTCGGCCTGTGCGAACGGGCCGCGGGCGGCGATGGTGGTGAGGCGCGGCACCGGCAGGGCGTCGCCCACCGGCTCGATGGTGCGCACCACGTAGTCGTGCTGGGGGGCGGCGGCGAAGACCGGCAGTTCGAGGCGGCCGACGGTGACGAACACCCGGCGCGGCACCGGCCCCAGGGCCGCGACGCAATCGGCCACGCTCGCCACCTCGGTCCAGAGGTCGCCGGGCCGTCGCGTCCAGGGCGGCCGCCGGACGGCCAGGATCTTGATGCCCACGCTCTGGGCGGCCACGGCCGCGTTCACGCCGATGCGGGCGGCGAAGGGATGGGTCGCGTCGACCAGGAGATCGGTGGCCTCCGCCCGCAGCCAGGCCGCCAGGCCCTCGGCGCCGCCGAACCCGCCGACGCGGGTGCGCACGGGCTCGACCCTGGGCGCCGCCGTGCGGCCGGCCAGGGACAGGGTGACGGCGTGCACGGTGCCCGCGAGCCCGGCCACCAGGGCGCTCGCCTCGCCGGTGCCGCCGAGGATGAGGATACGCATGCGGGCCTTGTTCCATGACCCATGAACCGCTGTCGAGCGTCGGCCCCTGGCTCGCCATCGTCGGGATCGGCGAGGACGGCCGCGCCGGCCTCCACCCCGCCGCCCGCGCCGCCCTCGATCGGGCCGAGGTCGTCTACGGCGGGACGCGCCACCTCGATCTCGCCGTGCCGCTGGCGGGCGAGGGACGGCCGTGGCCACGGCCGATCACCGACGCCTACCCCGAGATTCTGGCGCGGCGCGGCCGGCCGACCTGCCTGCTCGCCACCGGCGATCCGTTCCACTACGGCATCGGCGCCGAGATCGCGCGGCTGGTCGCTCCGTCCGAGATCGCCGCCTACCCCCAGCCCTCCGCCTTCAGCCTCGCCTGCGCCCGCCTCGGCTGGCCGCTGGCGGAGTGCACCTGCCTCACCCTGCACGGCCGGTCGCTGCCGCGGATCGTGCCCGCCCTGCAGCCGGGCGCCCGACTGCTCGTGCTGGCCTGGGACGGGACCACGGCGGCCAGCGTCGCCGCGCTCCTCGCCGAACGCGGATTCGGCGATTCCCCCATCACCGTGCTCGAAGCGATGGGCGGCCCGCGCGAGCGGATCCGCACCGCGCCCGCCGCCCGCTTCGCGATTGCCGACATCGATCCGCTCAACACCGTCGCCATCGCGGTCGTGGGGTCCGCGCGGGCGCAGGTGGTCACCTTGAGCCCCGGCCTCGACGACGCCTGGTTCGAGAACGACGGGCAGCTCACCAAGTCCGAGATCCGGGCGGTGACGCTCTCGGCCCTGCGGCCGGCCGCCGGACAGGTGTTGTGGGACGTCGGCGCCGGGGCGGGCTCGGTCGCCATCGAATGGTGCCTGCGCCATCCCGCCAACCACGCCTTCGCCGTCGAGGCCAGGGCGGAGCGGGCCGCGCGCATCCGGCGCAATGCCGACCGCCTCGGTGTGCCCGACATCGCCATCGTCGCGGGCAGCGCCCCGGCCGCGCTGGCGGGTCTGCCCGAGCCGGACGCGATCTTCATCGGCGGCGGCGTCTCCGATCCGGCGATCCTGGCGGCGTGCCTGAAGGCCCTGCGTCCCGGCGGGCGGCTGGTGGCCAACGCCGTCACCCTGGAGGGAGAAGCCGCCCTGCTCGCAGCCTTCGCGCAGGAGGGCGGAAGCCTGCGCCGGCTGTCGGTGGCCCGGGCCGATCCGGTCGGCGGCATGCACGGCTGGCGCAGCGCGATGCCGGTGACGCAATGGGCCTGGACCAAGCGGTGACACACCTCGTCGCAGGCGTCGGCTTCCGCCACGCGACGCAACCCGATGAGATCGCGGCGCTGGTCCGCGCCGCCCTGGAGGCGGCCGGCGCCGATCCCGGCGATCTTCGTGCTTTGGCCACCGCGAGCGACCGGGCCGGCGAACCCGCCGTCGTGCGGGCCGCCCGCCTGCTCGGCGTCGCCCTCGTCGCCATCGCGCCGGCCGACCTCATCGCGGTCGACGACCGGGTGCCGACCCGCTCCGCCAGGATCGCGGCGAGCCGTGGGGTCGGGTCGGTGGCGGAAGCCGCCGCCCTGGCGGCCGCCGGCGCGGGCGGGCGGCTCGTGGTGGCGCGCATGGTCGGCGCCGGGGCGACGTGCGCCCTGGCGTCGGTGCCGGTTTCGGGGCAAAGCCCGTCGCCATGACCATCCATTTCATCGGCGCCGGGCCGGGTGCGGCCGACCTCGTGACCGTGCGCGGGCGCGACCTCATCGCCCGCTGCCCCGTCTGCCTCCACGCCGGCTCCCTGGTGGCGCCCGAGATCCTCGGCTGGTGCCCGCCGGGGGCGCGCATCGTCGACACCGCGCCCCTCGACCTCGACGCGATCATGGCCGAATGCACCGCCGCCCACGCGGCCGGGCAGGACGTGGCGCGGCTGCATTCGGGCGACCTCTCGATCTGGAGCGCGCTCGCCGAACAGACCCGGCGCCTCGACCGCCTCGGTATCCCCTATACGGTGACGCCGGGGGTGCCCTCATTCGCCGCCGCCGCAGCGATCCTGCGGCGCGAACTGACCGTGCCGGGGGTGGCCCAGACCGTGGTGCTGACGCGCACCTCCGGGCGGGCGAGCGCCATGCCCGAGCGCGAACAACTCGCCGCCTACGCCGCCACCGGCGCCACCCTGGCGCTGCATCTCTCGATCCACGTCGTCGACAGGGTCGTCGCCGAGTTGACGCCCTTCTACGGCGCCGACGGCCCGGTCGCGGTGGTGTTCCGGGCGACCTGGCCGGACGAGCGCGTCCTGACGGGCACGCTCGCCACCATCGCCGCGCAGGTCGCGGCGGCCGGTCTCGAGCGCACGGCGCTGATCCTGGTGGGGCCGGCGCTCGCCGCCGACGGGTTTCGCGAGAGCGCGCTCTACGCAGCCGATTACGACCGGCGGTTCCGGCCCACCGCCACCAACCCGGAAGGCTTGGCGATATGACCCCCGGCCTCCTCGTCGCCGCCCCCCGTTCGAGTTCGGGCAAGACCACCGTCACCCTCGCGTTGATGCGCGCGTTGCGACGGCGCGGCCTGCGGGTCCAGGGCGCCAAATGCGGGCCGGACTACATCGATCCTGCCTTCCACCAGGCCGCGACGGGGGCGCCCAGCGTCAACCTCGACAGCTTCGCGATGCCGGACGCGCTCCTCGACGGCGTCGCGGATCTCGCCATGACCGACGCCGACCTCGTGGTCGCGGAAGGCTCCATGGGCCTGTTCGACGGGATCGTGGCGCAGGAGGGCGTCACCGGCGCCAACGCCGACATCGCCGCCCGCTACGGCTGGCCGGTGATCCTGGTGCTCGACGTCTCGGGTTCGGCGCAATCGGCCGCCGCGGTGGCGCTCGGCTGCGCCGCCTACGACCCGCGCATCCGCATCGCCGGCGTCATCCTCAACAAGGTCGCCAGCGCCCGGCACCGCCGCCTGGTGGAAGCCGGCCTGAGCCGGATCGGGATGCCTGTGCTGGGGGCCCTGATGCGCGATGCCGGCCTCAGCCTGCCCGAGCGCCACCTCGGCCTCGTCCAGGCCCGCGAGACCGGCGACCTCGACGCCCGCCTCGACCGCCTCGCGGATCTGGCGGAGGCCGGCATCGACCTCGACGCCGTCCTGGCGGCGGCGGCCTCCACCGGACTGCCGGGCGGACCGACCGCCCTGCCCCGTCCACCGGGCCAGCGCATCGCGGTGGCATCGGACGCGGCGTTCTCGTTCCTGTATCCGCACCTGGAGATCGGATGGCGCCGCGCCGGGGCCGAACTCGTGGCGTTCTCGCCGCTGGCCGACGAGGCGCCCGGTTCGGATTGCGACGCCTGCTGGCTGCCGGGGGGCTATCCCGAACTCCACGCCTGCACCCTGGCCACGGCGCAGGGCTTCCTCGACGGGCTGCGTGCGTTCGCGAAGGACAAGCCGGTTCACGGCGAGTGCGGCGGCTACATGGTGCTCGGCCGCAGCCTGGAGGATGCCGAGGGTGTCACCCACCCCATGGCCGGGCTCCTGCCGGTGGAGACCTCCTACCGCGCGAGGCGGCTGCACCTCGGCTACCGTGTCGCGACGCTGGTGGCCGGTTGCGTTCTCGGGGAGGCCGGGGCCCGGCTCGTGGGGCACGAGTTCCACTATGCGAGCGAGCTGACCGACGCTCCCGCGCGCGAAATCGCCCTCGCCGAGGCCACCGATGCGGAGGGCGTTCCCCGCGGACTGGCGGGCCACCGCGACGGCCATGTCACCGGCAGCTTCTTCCACCTGATCTCGGGGTAGGACCCCGCCGGACCGGACGAGGGCGCAAGCCGTCGCATTCTCTGGGCCGCGTCGTCGCGGCAGCGGCACCGAGGCGGGCCTCGATCCCAGGAATGGCTGAAGTCAGCACACGTCGGCAAAGGCCGGGCGGCTCAGGCGACGGCGTCGGGTTCCGGAGCGGGTGCCTGCGACGCGGCGGCCACGACGGCGGGGACGGCCACGGGCACCGCGGCCGCGGCGGGCTGCTTGCCCATCTTCGACGCGGTCCGCACCAAGGCGAGCACGTCGCGGCGCAGCTGGTCGTCCTCGATCAGGGCATAGGCCCGAAGCAGCTCGATCGCGCCCTGGGTCCCGAGGAAACCGAAGGCGTCGTTCTGGCTGCCGCCCTCCTCGTCCTCGAAGAAGGCCGTGACCGGAACCTCCAGCAGGCGGGCGATCTCGCGTAGGCGACCGGCTCCGACGCGGTTCTGGCCCTTCTCGTACTTCTGGACCTGCTGGAACGTCACGCCGACGGCCGTGCCCAGGGCCGTCTGGCTCAAACCGCGCGCCTTACGCAGCGCGGTGATCCGCAATCCAACCAGTCGGTCGACGTCCGTGGTCTGTTTAGGCATCGTCACTCGGCTCAGTCCGACTGTTACGCTGTACGCCGCCCCGGACCTCGTTGAGCGGGCGTCCATCCTTGATCGCGCTGCCGATCCTGGAGCCGTCCGCCGGTCATGATCCACCGGGACGGCTCGGGCGCAGGATTCTCGACACCACACCGGCTTTGGATAACGTATTGGAGCGCGATAGCAATCGCCTAGGGCGCATTGCCTCGCCATCCGCAAGTATCACGCACCCGAGCTTGACCACGAACGACCAACCTATGGCAAGTGCGCCCCACCGGGGAATCCTCGAAAGACGGGCGCAGGGACGGCAATGCTCTGCCTGGTAAATGAAGACCTTCAACAATCATCGACAGTCGTCGCCGTAGTCATCCTTATAAGCTCTCCGGTATCTCTGGGTCGACATCATGCCACATCCACCAGCGGCGACGCGTCGTGTTTCGGTCCGCGTCGCTTCGCCCTACCGTGGCCGCAGACCCAACCCAGGAGAGAAATTCCGATGTTCATCGCCATGAATCGCTTCAAGGTCGTCAAGGAATCGGCCGCAGACTTCGAGCAGGTCTGGCTCGGCCGCGACAGTCACCTCGGGGAGATGGCGGGGTTCGTCGAGTTTCAGTTGCTCAAGGGGCCCGAGCACGAGGACCACATCCTCTACGCCTCCCATACGATCTGGCGCTCGAAGTCCGACTTCGAGGCCTGGACCCGCTCCGAGCAGTTCCGCAAGGCCCACAGCCGGGTCCCCACCACCAAGCCGCTCTACGTCGGGCACCCGCAGTTCGAGGGTTTCGAGGCGGTCCAGACGCTCGGCCAATCGGCGTCCGACGCGGCCGCCTGAACGAGGACGGGCCGGCCACGGGCGGCCGATCGAACCGGGACATCCCGACCCCCTTCATGGGCCGGGTCGCGACCCGTCTGCTACGGCGTCCGCTCCCGGAGAGCGGGCGCCGTCTCGTTTTCGGGGGTGCGGGAATTGCGCAGGACAGATGGCAGGTGACGATCGTGTGGATCGATCGGTCATTTTGAAACAATTCCCGGCCCAAGACGGTACACAGCACCACCATGCTCCAGGAACCGCCCCCGAAGGTCTATCACCGGCTGCCCTCCCTCGGCGCGCGCCGCCGCGACGTGTGGGCCTCGCTTCTGCCGCGTCGCAACCGTGCCGCCTTCCGCGTCGGGATCTCCGGGGCCGTGGCGATGACCGATCTCCTGGTCATCGTCGGCACGGCCTATGCCGTCGATATCGCGTATTGCTTCGCCACCGCCCGGATCTTCATGCCGGCGGGCACCGGCACCTGGCTGCACATCTCCGGCCTGCTGGCCCTGATCATCCTCACCACCAACATCGTGCGCGAGGACTACGGCATTGAGGCGCAGATCGCGCAGCGTCCCCACCTGCGCCGCACGGCTACCCTGTGGCTGGCGGCCTGGGCGCTGACCCTCGTCGTCGGCTTCGCCACCAAGACCTCGAACGATCTCTCGCGGGCGGTGACCGCGGGCATCTTCGTGGCCGGCCTGCCGGCGATGCTCGTCGTCCGGTTCGGGATGGTCCGGCTGCTGCGCCACGGCATCACCTCCGCATCGGCCTCGATCAGCCGGGTCCACCTCGTCGGCTACGAGGAGGACATCGCGCGGTTCTACGACGGCAAGGACGCCGATGCCCTCGGCCTACGGATCATCGGGACGAGCTATCTGCGCCGGGTGGCGCCCGAGGCCGACGAGGCCGCGCGTCGGACGCAGGTCGCGGAGGATCTCGACCTCGCCGTCTCGGTGATCCGCTTCCTCCAGCCCGACGACGTGTTCATCCTGGTGCCGTGGACCGACACGGCGGACGTGGAACGCTGCGTCGACGCCTTCCTGCGCGTGCCGGCCACCCTGCACCTGCGCCCCGGCTCGATCATGGACCGCTTTCCCGATCTCCAGGTCGGGCGGATCGGCCAGCTCTCCGGCATCCGGGTCGGACGCAAACCGCTCCAGGCCGGAGAGATCTTCGTCAAGCGGGCGATGGACATCGGCCTGTCGCTCCTCGCCCTGGTGATGCTGGCGCCGCTGTTCGTGGCGGTGGCGATCCTGATCAAGCTCGACAGCCCGGGGCCGGTGTTCTTCCGCCAGCGCCGCTACGGGTTCAACCAGCAGGCCTTCGGGGTCTACAAGTTCCGCAGCATGAAGACCGAGCGCAGCGCGGTGTTCCGGCAGGCCTCGCGCAACGACAGCCGGATCACCCGGGTCGGCGCCGTGTTGCGGCGCTCCAACATCGACGAGCTGCCCCAGCTCTTCAACGTAGTGCTGGGCGAGATGTCCCTGGTCGGCCCCCGCCCGCACGCCCTGGCCCACGACCGCAGCTTCGAGCGCCGGATCGCCCTCTACGCCCGCCGCCACAACGTGAAGCCCGGCATCACCGGCTGGGCGCAGGTCCACGGCCTGCGCGGCGAGACGCTGACCGACCTCGACATGGAGCGGCGGGTCGCCCACGACCTGCATTACATCGACAACTGGTCGGTCTGGCTCGACATCCAGATCATGGTGCGCACGGTGGTGTCGCCGCGGGCGTATCGCAACGCCTATTGATACGGGTTCCGCTTGAATCGAGCGGGAACCGTATCACCGAGCCCGCGCGGCGCCTGAGCGAAGCCATTTCCGCATCACGAAGTGATCAATCGAAATGGTATGAGACCGGATGCCTGCGCGGGATCGCGGCGGTCGCCTCCCCGCCGAGGTTTCCTGTCAGACCGGCGGAATTGTCCGGTGGTGGCGGGTTTGCGCAAGGTGGCTCTGTGGCTATGAAAGCGCGCGTCCCCTCGCCGAGGACGGCGCCACGAGAGGGAGCGCGCCGTCCCCCCTCGGCGGAGCGACAGGCCCCGCGCCTATCCACCCGAGCCGGAGACACCGATGCCCGCTCCCAAGGTCCTGATCTCCGACGCCCTGTCCGATGCCGCCGTGCAGATCTTTCGCGACCGGGGCATCGACGTCGATTTCCGCCCCGAGCTCGGCAAGGACAAGGACGCCTTCGCGGCCATCATCGGCAATTATGACGGGCTGGCGATCCGGTCCGCGACCAAGGTGACGCAGAAGGTGCTGGACCGGGCCGGCCGCCTCCGGGTGATCGGCCGGGCCGGGATCGGCGTCGACAACGTCGACGTGCCGGCCGCCACGGCCCGGGGCGTCATCGTGATGAACACGCCCTTCGGCAATTCGATCACCACCGCCGAACACGCCATCGCGATGATGTTCGCACTCGCCCGCCAGATCCCGCAGGCCGACCTCTCGACCCAGGCCGGCAGGTGGGAGAAGAACCGGTTCATGGGCGTCGAGCTGACGGGCAAGACCCTCGGCATCATCGGCTGCGGCAACATCGGCGCCATCGTCGCCGACCGGGCCATCGGCCTCAAGCTCAAGGTCGTCGCCTACGATCCCTACCTGTCGCCCGAGCGGGCGATCGAGATCGGCGTCGAGAAGGTCGACCTCGACGTGCTCCTGGCGCGGGCCGACGTCATCACCCTGCACGTGCCGATGACCGAGAAGACCCGCAACATCCTCTCCTCCGAGAGCCTGGCCAGGACCAAGCCCGGCGTGCGGATCGTCAATTGTGCCCGCGGCGGGCTCGTGGACGAGGTCGCCCTGCGGGCCGCCCTCGACTCCGGCCACGTGGCGGGGGCGGCCTTCGACGTCTTCGTGGAGGAGCCGGCAACGGAAAACCCGCTGTTCGGGCACCCGAATATGATCTGCACGCCGCATCTCGGTGCGGCCACCAGCGAGGCGCAGGAGAACGTGGCGCTTCAGGTGGCCGAGCAGATGGCCGACTACCTGCTCCAGGGCGCCATCACCAACGCCATCAACTTCCCCTCGATCACCGCCGACGAGGCGCCCCGCCTCAAGCCGTTCGTGGCGCTGGCCGACAGGCTCGGTTCGTTCCTCGGCCAGCTCACCGAGGCGCCGATCAAGGGCATCCGCATCACCTACGAGGGGGCGGTGGCCTCCATGAACACCCGGGCCCTGACCTCGGCGGCGGTGACCGGCGTGCTGCGGCCGTTCCTGGCCGACATCAACATGGTCTCGGCCCCCATCGTGGCCCGCGAGCGCGGCATCGTGGTGGAGGAGGTCAAGCGCGAGGGTGCGGTCAGCGACTACGAATCGGTCGTGCGCATCACGGTGGACGCAGAGGACATGCCGCGCGACGCCGCCGGCACCGTCTTCCACGACGGCAAGCCGCGGATCATCGAGATCCGCTCGATCCCCATCGACGCCGCCTTCGCGCCGCACATGCTCTACGTGCGCAACCACGACAAGCCGGGCTTCATCGGCCGGCTGGGTAGCGTGCTCGGTGAAGCGAACGTCAACGTCGCCACCTTCAGCCTCGGCCGCGAGGAGGAGGGCGGCAACGCCATCTGCTTCTGCGCCATCGACGCGCCGATCTCGGAGTCCGTGATGGCCGAGATCGCGGCGATCCCGCAGGTGAAGCGGGTGCGGGCGGTGAGCTTTTAAGTACCTTGTCTCGAGGAGCCCACCGGGCGAACGTGCAGATCAGTCCGGAGACCATGTCGATGATCCGTCACGCCGTTATCCGTTGCGCCTGGGACAACGACGCAGGGGTATGGTTCGTCCAGGAGACCGATATCCCCGGTCTGATGACGGAAGCTCCGACGTTGGATGCGCTGCGTCGCAAATTGCCGATCATGATCCGAGACCTCGACGCGTTCGCGTCCGGGACCGAGGTCGAGCTCGATCTGATCGCCCATGCGCATGAACGGATTCGCTTCGAGGCGGCGTGATCTTGTTTGCGCCCGCCCAGCACAGAAGGATTGTGCTCTATCCTCGCAGGCAGAGTGCTTTATGAGGCCTGCGCTACGTGACGGACTTTACCCCGGCATTGAAAAAGCTGCTGCGTCTGAATGGCTTCGCGTTCTGGCGTAGCGGTCGCGGCGACCATGAGATCTGGCGGCAGGACGAGACCGGCCTGAAAGTCGTCGTCGATAACGCAATCAAATCGCGTCACACCGCCAACGGCGTCCTCAAACAAGCGAAGCTTCCAAAGGCGTTCTGACCGAACGACCGAATGCGTCCCCAATCCCCTCACGCGAAGGTAGCGAGCTTCCCGTAACGCTCGGCCAGCAGATAATAGAACGTCAGCCGCGACTTCGAGCGCGAGGCCTTCATCGTCTCGCAGACGTCCTTGATGGCGGCGTCGAGGTCGTCGCCGGACAGGCCGAGCTTCTTCTTGAGGAAGTTCTCACGCACCGTGTCGAGTTCGGCCTGGTCCGAACAGGCGACGAACTTCGTGTCGGGCTTGGATAGGACCAGCCGGTAGGTCTTGGCCATCGCCTCCACCACCGCCTCGTCGACGGGGCCTTTGGCGTATTTCTTCACGTCGGCGAGATGATCGCTCATGATCTGACGCTCCCGATGCCACCGATTCGGGCGGCTGCGACCGGGGTAGCTTGGCCGAGAATCGCATCCTTGCAAACCGCCATGGGTCGGGGGTGGCGGGATCGCCGCTGGCCGTCCGCTGCGGATTGTGCGAGAGGCCCGCGCATGAACATCGACGGTCGCCCCTACCGCACCATCCTCCCCGAGGCCGACGGCCTGTCGGTCCAGGTCATCGACCAGACCCGGCTTCCGTTCGCCTTCGAACTGAAGCGCTTGGCGACCCTGGACGATGCGGCGGTGGCCATCCGCACCATGGTGGTGCGCGGCGCTCCCCTCATCGGCGTCACCGCCGCCTACGGGATGGCGCTGGCGATGCGCGCCGACGCCACCGCAGCCGGCATCGACCGGGCCGTGGCCACCCTCGCGGCGACCCGCCCCACCGCGATCAACCTGCGCTGGGCGCTGGCGCGCGTCGCCGCCCTCCTGCGCGCTGCGCCCGAACCGGAGCGTGCCGCCCTGGCCTTCGCCGAGGCCGGCCGCATCGCCGAGGAGGACGTCGAGAGCTGCCGGGCCATCGGCGAGCACGGCGCGCGGCTCCTGGCCGACATCCACCGGAAGACCGGCCGGCCGGTCGACGTGCTGACCCATTGCAACGCCGGCTGGCTCGCCACCGTCGACTGGGGCACGGCACTCGCGCCGATCTACGCGGCCCACGAGGCCGGCGTGCCGGTCCATGTCTTCGTGGACGAGACGAGGCCGCGCAACCAGGGTGCCGCGCTCACCGCGTTCGAGCTCAACGGCCACGGCGTGCCCCACACCGTCATCGCCGACAACGCCGGCGGCCACCTGATGCAGCACGGGCGGATCGACATCTGCATCGTCGGCTCGGACCGGACCACCGCCACCGGCGACGTCTGCAACAAGATCGGGACCTATCTGAAGGCGCTCGCCGCCCACGACAACCGCGTGCCGTTCTACGCCGCCCTGCCCTTCTCGACCATCGACTGGACGCTGCGGGACGGGGTTCGCGAGATCCCCATCGAGGAGCGCGACGGCCGCGAGGTCTCCCACCTCACCGGGCGCCTGGCCGAGGGCGGGTTCGCCACCATCGAGGTGGTGTCGCCCGGCAGCCCCGTCGCCAACCCCGCCTTCGACGTGACGCCGGCGCGCCTCGTCACGGGGATCATCACCGAGCGCGGCATCGCGCAGGCGGACGAGGCCGGCCTCCTGTCGCTCTACCCTGAGCGGCGCAGCGCGGCCTGAGCCTCACCCGCGCAGGGTCAGGCGCCCGCGCGCCATGCCGACGTCGGACAGGCGCCGCAGGAACGACATGCCGAGCAGGCTCGTGGAGAGCTTGCCCCGCGGCACGATGACGGCCTCCACGTCGCGCACCGTGATCGCGCCGATGCGGATGGCCGGGATGCGCACGGGTGCCACCGCGACGGTGCCGTTGGCGGTCTGGGTCCTGGCGGTGAAGTCGCGTTCGTAGACACGGATGCCGACCCGCTCGGCGTCCTCCTGCGAGAAGGCGCACAGGGTCGCCCCGGTATCGACCATCATCGAGAGGCGGTTTCCGTCGATCTGCACCTGCGTGAAGAAGTGCCCCTGCGCATTGGCCTCCAGCACGAGCGTGGTCGGCGCCAGGGCCACCGGTGCGGGGGTGTGCATCATGACCTGCCCGCCGTCCGGAGCCGGCGGCGGCGCCCGTTGGTCCAGGCGGTCGGCGAGGCCGACGCCCCACAGGGTGGCGGCCGCGGAGATACCGAGCGCCCACAGGATCGGTCGCGTCATGAGGTGGACTTCCCGGTGGGCGCGGTCTGGACGCCGCAGGGTGCTGCCGATCCGGCGGTCCCGCCGTCCGGCTCGATGAAGGTGGGTCGGTCGTAGACCGGCGTGGTTGAGGAACTGCCGCATGTCGGCCGACCGGATGCGGCCAGGGCCTGAAAATCGCGGCGGATGGTTTCTCGACGGTCGCCGGAACCGCCGGCATTGGCGCCATCTCGGCCGGCACCTTGCCGTTGCATGGGGCGGCCTCAGCGATTACACAGCGCCTTGCGCTCGCCAGACACCCCTGGAGGCACGGGCGCATCCATCAGGATCGGTGCTGGGCCGTCCGTTTCGGGCGGCTTTCGTCGTTCCGTCCCTAGCAATCGCATTTTTATGAGGATCACGTCATGAGCGCCGTCAAGCCGCTTGAGGCCGTGGCACGCGACCGGGTCGGCAAGGGGGCCGCCCGGGCCGTTCGTCGCCAGGGTCAAGTTCCCGCCGTCATCTATGGTGGCGGCAAGCCTCCCCAGGCCATCGCCATCGACCTCGTCCGGGCTCGCACCCTGATCTACGCCGGCGGCTTCAAGACCACGCTGTTCGAGATCGATGCCGGCGGCAAGAAGACCCGTGCGATCCCGCGCGACTTCCAGCTCGACCCGGTGAGCGGCGTGCCGCTGCACGTCGACTTCCTGCGCGTCGTCGCCGGCCAGACCCTCGAGGTCGAGGTGCCCGTGCACTTCGTCAACGAGGACGCGGCCCCCGGCATCAAGCAGAACGGCGGCACCCTCAACATCGTGATGCACACGATCCCGCTCGAAGTCCCGGCCGACGGCATCCCCGACGCCATCGAGATCGACCTCACCGGTCTTCAGATCGGCGACACGATCCACATCGAGTCGGTGAAGCTGCCCGCCAACGCCACCTACAACGGCGAGCCCGAGGCGCCGGTCGCCAACGTGGTGCCGCCGACGGTCCTGGGTGCCGAGGTCGAGGCCGAGGAGGCTGCGATCGCCGAGGCCCAGTCGGCCGAAGCCGCCGAGGAGAAGGCCGAGGAAGAGGCCGAGGCCGAAGAGGCCGCCGACGAGGCCAAGAAGGAGGATTGAGGCGACGGGTCTATCGCGGCCCGCCCTCGTTCCGTTTCGACAGATGCTCCGGCCGCGAGGCCGGGGCATCTTTGCGTTGATGGCCGCCTGACCGCCGGCCCGTGGAGCGTTCGGCCATGCATCTCATCGTCGGCCTCGGCAACCCCGGTCCGCGCTACGCCAAGAACCGCCACAACATCGGTTTCCTCGCCCTCGACGAGATCGCACGGGTCCACCGTGCCGGCCCGTGGCGGCGCAAGTTCCAGGGCGAGATCGCCGAGGCGACCCTCGGCACCACGCGCGCGATCCTGCTCAAGCCCCAGACCTTCATGAACGACTCGGGCCGCGCGGTCGCCGAGGCGCAACGGTTTCACAAGATCGCCCTGTCCGACGTCATCGTCCTGCACGACGAACTCGACCTCGCCCCCGCCAAGCTCAGGCTCAAGCTCGGTGGCGGCAACGCCGGCCACAACGGCCTGCGCTCGATCACCGCGCTCTGCGGCAACGATTACCGCCGGGTGCGCCTCGGCATCGGCCACCCCGGCGACAAGGCGTTGGTCCACGCCTACGTCCTCAACGACTTCGGAAAGGGCGAGGCGGCCTGGGTCGACGACCTCTGCCGCGCCATCGCCGACCACGCCGCGCTGCTCGCGTCCGGCGACGACGCCGCCTTCCAGAACAAGGTCCACCTCGCCATGTCCGGGCGCGGCTGGGACGACGTCAAGCAGGTCAATGCCCGCGATTGACACGAAAACACGAGGACACGATATGCAGGGCGTCGGAGAATCGTGATGAAGAACGTGACCGTGACGATGAGCGAGGCCCTCTTGCAGCGAGCCCGTGTCGCTGCGGCACGCGACGGAAAAAGCCTGTCCCGTTTCGTGGCCGAGGCCGTCGAAGACCGCGTCGGCAGGCCGTTGACCCAGCGGGAGGCTCTCGATCAGTTTCTATCGGGACCGTCCTGGCACGTTCTCGACGATAATGGGCGAGCGCCCACGCGCGATCACATGTACGACGATGACTGAGCGCGTGTTCGTCGACACGAACGTCTTTCTTTATGCGCGGGACGACCGTTTTCCGGAAAAGCAGGCACGAGCGCGACACTGGCTTTCAGTCCTGACGAATCGCGACGTATTGGTGATCAGCCCTCAGATCCTGGGCGAAATCCACAGCGTCGTCCTGCGTGGCAAGGTGCCGGGCGGACTCGCTGACATCCGCGACGCGACGCGCCTTTTGGAAAGATGGTCGCGCGGAACGACCGACCTCGAATTGCTCTCGGGCGCTTGGTCGATCCGGGAGGAAACAGGGTTTCAATGGTGGGATTGCGTGGTCCTGGCTGCAGCGATTCGCGCCGGGTGCCGCTATCTCCTCTCGGAAGATTACGAACACGGGCGCGAGGTTCGTGGAACGACGATCCTGAGCCCTTTCCAGGTCGCGCCCGACATGCTGACGATCGAACATTAGGAAACATCATGGGCTTCAAATGCGGCATCGTCGGCCTGCCGAACGTCGGCAAGTCGACCCTCTTCAACGCGCTGACGCAGACGGCCGCCGCGCAGGCGGCGAACTATCCGTTCTGCACCATCGAGCCCAACGTCGGCGAGGTCGGCGTGCCCGACCCGCGCCTCGACGACCTCGCCCGGATCGCCTCCTCCAAGGAGATCATCCCGACCCGGCTCACCTTCGTCGACATCGCCGGCCTGGTGCGCGGCGCCTCCAAGGGCGAGGGGCTCGGCAACCAGTTCCTCGCCAACATCCGCGAGGTCGATGCCATCGCCCACGTGGTGCGCTGCTTCACGGACGGGGACGTCACCCATGTCGAGGGCAAGGTCGACCCCAAGGCCGACATCGAGACCATCGAGACCGAGCTGATGCTGGCCGACCTCGACAGCCTGGAAAAGCGCCTGTTCGCTCTGGAGAAGAAGGCCAAGGGCGCCGACAAGGAGGCCAAGGAGGCCCTCGACCTCGTCAACCGCGCCCTGCCGCTCCTGCGCGAGGGCAAGCCGGCCCGCCTCGTGCCCCGCAAGCCCGAGGAGGAGGCCCTGTTCCAGACGCTTGGCCTGATGACCGCCAAGCCCGTCCTCTACGTCTGCAACGTCGACGAGGCCGATGCCGACAAGGGCAACGCCTATTCCGAGGCCGTGATGGCGCAGGCCAAGGCCGAGGGCGCGCGCGCCGTGGTGGTCTCGGCCAAGATCGAGAGCGAGATCGCGGTGATGCCGGTGGCCGACCAGGGCGACTTCCTCGAGGCGGTCGGCCTCACCGAACCCGGCCTCAACCGCGTCATCCGCGCCGGCTACGAGCTTCTGGGCCTCATCACCTACTTCACCGTCGGCCCCAAGGAGGCCCGCGCCTGGACCATCGAGAAGGGCACCCGCGCCCCCGCCGCGGCCGGCGTCATCCATACGGACTTCGAGAAGGGCTTCATCCGCGCCGAGACCATCGCCTTCACCGACTACACCACCCTCAAGGGCGAGAGCGGCGCCAAGGAGGCCGGCAAGTTCCGGCTCGAGGGCAAGGAGTACGTGGTCCAGGACGGCGACGTGCTGCATTTCCGGTTCGCCAACTGATACGGTTTCCGCTTGGATCAAGCGGGAACCGTATCACCGAGCCCGCGCGGCGCCTGAGCGAAGCCCATGTCCGCATCACGAAGTGATCAACCGGACATGGTATGAGCCGCGCCGGGCGCCGCGGCCGGCAAGAGGGACCCGCATGACAGAGATCGCCTTCGAGGATTTCTCCCCCGGCGAGGTGATCGAGGGTGGCCCGATCACCGTGACCCGCGACGACCTCGTCGCCTTCGCGGCGGAGTTCGACCCGCAGCCGTTCCACCTCGACGAGGAGGCGGCCAAGGCGACCTTCGTCGGCACCCTGATCGGGTCCGGCTGGCAGACGACCGGGTTCGGCATGCTGCTCCTGCAGCGCCACGCCTTCCGCGGCGGAACCTCGATGGGTTCGCCGGGGGTGGCGCAGCTGCGCTGGCTGCGGCCGGTCATGCCCGGCGACAGCCTGCGCGCCGTCATCAAGGTCGAGGATTGCCGGACCTCCGGCTCGAAGCCGGACCGCGGCTTCGTGCGTTTCGGCCTCACCGTCATCAACGGCCGCGACGAGACCGTGATGAGCCAGGCCTTCACGGTGATCTTCCCCCGCCGGGGCCGCGAGCCGCTGCCGCCGCGCAGGGTCGTCCTCGACGAGCCCGTCCCGGTGGTCGAAGGGGATGACGCCGAGATCCTGCACTTCCTGAAAGATGCCGTCGTCGGCCACGCCCGCGATCTCGGGCGCCATGTCTTCACGCAGGCCGACATCATCGCCTTCGCCCGCGCCTACGATCCGCAGGCCTTCCACATCGACCCCGAGGCGGCGCGGCACACCCATTTCGGCGCCCTGTGCGCCTCGGGTTGGCACACCACCGCCGCCTGGATGAAGCGCCTCCACATCACCCGGGCGCGCGACGCGGCGTTCACGCAGGCCCGTGGTCCGGTGCCGCAACTCGGACCCTCGCCGGGGTTTCGCGACCTGCGCTGGCTGCAGCCGGTCTATGCCGGCGACACCATCCGATACACCTGCACCCTGGCCGAGGCCCGCGCCACCGCCTCGCGCCCCGGCTGGGGTCTCGCCACCCACCACAACACCGGCCACAACCAGCGCGGCGACAAGGTGTTCGAATTCACGGGGTCGGTCTTCTGGCAGTGGTCGGCGTGAGGGACACCAACCTCGGCCGACCGTCCCGGAGTGCGGTCAGACGAGCGCCCGGTCCAGGCGCAGGATGCGGCAGGGCTCCCCGCTGACGGCGGCAGGCGCATGGGGGGGGCGGATCAACAGCGCTTCCGCCTGGCCCAGCACCGACAGCATCGAGGAATCCTGGCGGTTCTCCGGAAAGACCAGGGGGAGGCGGTCGGACGCGGTCTCGATGCGGGCCCGCATGTAGTCGGCGCGGCCGTCGTTGGCGGGCAGGTCGGTGGCCAGGGTGCCCGGCTCGCTCCGGTCGGCGCCGGCGGTGGGGTCGCCCAGCATGGCGCGGACCGCCGGCACCACGAAGAGCAGGCCGCAGACGATGGCCGAGACCGGGTTGCCCGGCAGGCCGATCACCATCATGTCGCCGAGGCGCCCGTGCATCAGCGGCTTGCCCGGCCGCAGCGCCACCCGCCAGAACCCGAGTTCGAGCCCCTGGCGGTGCAGGGCCGACTGGACGAGGTCGTGGTCGCCCACGGATGCCCCGCCCAGCGTCACGAAGAGGTCGGCGCGCGCCGCCCGTGCCCGATCGATCGCGCCCTCGAGGGCCTCCAGGGTGTCGCCGGCGATGCCGAGGTCGACCGGCTCGCCGCCCGCCTCCCGTACCAGGGCCGCCAGCGCGAGGCCGTTGGAGGCGACGATCTGGTCCCAGGCGGCTGGCGCCCCCGGAGCGACCAGTTCGTCACCGGTGGCGAGGATCGCCACCCGCGGCCGGCGACGCACGGCGAGGGTCGGGCACCCGGCCGCGGCCGCCAGCGCGAGGCGGCGTGGGTTCAGGGTCTCCCCGGCGTGCAGCAGGCGGTCGCCGTCCTTGAAGTCGAGACCGCTCGGGCGGATGAAGCGGCCCGCCGCTACGGTCTCCCGCGCGGTGATCCGATCCTCCGCCGCGTCGGCGTTCTCCTGGATGAGGATGGCGTCGGCCCCCTCCGGCACCGGCGCCCCGGTGAAGATCCGCACGGTCTCGCCCGCCGCGATGGCGCCGGTGTAGCCGTGCCCGGCCGTACTGACGCCGACCCGGCACAGGCTCGCCGGAACGGCGGCGACATCGGCGCTGCGCACCGCATAGCCGTCCATGGCCGAGGCCGGGAACGGCGGTTGCGTGCGCGTCGCCGTCACCGCCTGCGCCAGGGTCCGGCCCGCGCACGCGGCGATGGGCAGCGTTTCGGCCTCCACCGGGCCGCGCACGTTTCCCAGGATGCGGGCCAGCGCCTCGGCGACCGGGATCAGGCCGCTCACGGCCCCATGCCCGCATCGTCCTCGGCCCGGAAGGCACCGGAGCGCCCGCCGTCCTTGGCGAGGAGGCGGATGCCCTCGATGCGCATGCCGCGGTCCACCGCCTTCACCATGTCGTAGACCGTGAGGCAGGCGACCGAGACGGCGGTGAGCGCCTCCATCTCGACGCCGGTGGGGCCCTGCACCTTCACCTCGGCCGTCACCCGCACGCCGGGCAGCGCCTCGTCGATCTCGCAGTCGACGCGGACCTTGGAGAGCAGCAGCGGGTGGCAGAGCGGGATCAGCTCGTGCGTGCGCTTCGAGGCCATGATCCCGGCCAGACGCGCCGTGCCGATGACGTCGCCCTTCTTGGCGTCGCCCTCGCGGATCAGCGCCAGGGTCTCGGGCCGCATCACCACGTGGCCGGCGGCGACGGCGGTGCGGGCGGTGGCGGCCTTGTCGGAGACGTCGACCATGTTGGCGGCGCCGGCCGCGTCGAGATGGGTAAGGCCGGTCATGGTCAGGCCTTCGCGCCGAACAGGAGGCTGCGGGTGGCCGCCGCCACGTCGGCCTGGCGCATCAGGCTCTCGCCCACCAGCACGGTGTGCAGGCCGTGTTCGGATAGGCGCACGACGTCGGCGTGATCGGAGATGCCGCTCTCGGCCACCGCGATGCGATCGGCCGGGATGCCCCTGGCGAGATCGATGGCGGTCTCGAAGGCGACTTCGAAGGTCTTGAGGTTGCGGTTGTTGACGCCCACGAGCCGGGTGCCCAGCGGCAGGGCGCGGGCGAGTTCGGCCGCGTCGTGGACCTCCACCAGCACGTCCATGCCGAGATCGCCCGCGGTCTCCACCAGGGCCTGCGCCTCGTCGTCGTCGAGGCAGGCCATGATGACGAGGACGCAATCGGCGCCCCAGGCGCGGGCCTCGTAGACCTGGTAGGGCTCGAACAGGAAGTCCTTGCGCAGCACCGGCAGGGCGCAGGCCGCCCGCGCCGCGGTGAGATATTCGGGCCTGCCCTGGAACGAGGGCGTGTCGGTGAGCACCGACAGGCAGCTGGCGCCGCCCCGCTCGTAGGCCTCGGCGATGGCGGCCGGGTCGAAGTCGGCCCGGATCAGGCCCTTCGAGGGCGAGGCCTTCTTGACCTCGGCGATGAGGGCGGGGCGCCCCTGCGCGACATGGGCCGCGATGGCCTCGGCGAAGCCCCGGACCGGACCGGCCTTGGCGGCGCGCTTCTCGAGGGTGGCCAGCGGCAGGCGCAGCTTGGCCTCGGAGATCTCGCGGCGCTTGTAGGCCTCGATCCGGGCGAGCACGTCGGAACGCAGAACGGGCGGGGCGTCGGTCTCGGACATGGGGCGCCTCTCAGGCGTTCGAGATCTGGACGAGGCGGTCGAGGGTCGTTCGCGCGGCACCGGAGTCGATGGCGGCCGCCGCCCTGGCGACGCCCTCGGCGAGGGTGCCGGCGGCCTGCGCCACCACCAGGGCGGCCCCGGCATTGAGCACGGCGATGTCGCGGTAGGCGCCTGCCCGGCCGTCGAGGACGCCCCGCAGGGCGAGCGCGTTGTGGTCGGGGTCGCCGCCGCGCAGGTCGTCGAGGGTCCACAGCGGCAGCCCGACCTCGCGCGGGTCGATGGTGAAGCGGTCGATCCGGCCCTCGTCGAGGGCGACCACGGCGGTGGGACCGGTCACGGTGATCTCGTCGAGCCCGTCGCTGCCGTGGACGGTCCAGACGCGGCGGCTGCCGAGTTCGGCCAGCACCCGGGTCAGCGGCTCGGCCCAGGCCGGGCTGGAGACGCCGAAGAGCTGGCGCTCGACGCCGGCCGGGTTCGAGAGGGGGCCGAGCAGGTTGAAGATCGTCCGGGTCGGCAGCTCGGCCCGGATCGGGGCGACGTGGCGCATGGCACCGTGGTGGGTCTGCGCGAACATGAAGCACAGGCCGGCCTGCGCCAGGCAGCGCGAGAGGCCGTCCGGATCGAGCCCGAGCTTCACCCCGAGGGAAGCGAGCACGTCGGCCGCGCCCGAGCGGGAGGTGGCGGCGCGATTGCCGTGCTTGGCCACGGGCACGCCGCAGGCGGCGGTGACGATCGCGGCGAGCGTCGAGACGTTGTAGCTGCCCGAATGGTCGCCGCCGGTGCCGACCACGTCGATGGCGCCGGCCACCGGCGCGACCCGGACCATGCGGGCCCGCATCGCCTCGACGGCGCCGACGATCTCGTCATCGGCCTCGCCGCGCACCTTGAGGGCGATGAGGAAGGCGCTCGCCTGCACGGGCGTCACCTCCCCCGACAGCAGGTGGTCGAAGGCGGCGCGGGCCTCGCCGCGCGAGAGCGCCCGGCCGGCCGCGACCGTCGCGAGGAGGGCTTTGAACGAATCCATCGTCGTGGCGCGGTGTCCGCTCCGGTTCCGCCGGTCCGGCGATCGCCGCCGTCAATGCACGCCGGTGCGCGCCTTGTCACGCCCTGCGTTCCAGGCGGCGGCGATGTCGAGGAAGTTGCGCACGAGATGGGCGCCGTGGTGCGAGAGGATGCTCTCGGGATGGAACTGCACGCCGTGGACCGGCAGCCGCGTATGCGCGAGCGCCATGATCAGACCGTCCGCCTCAGCGGTGACGGCGAGCGTGCCGGGGCAGGTGGCACGCTCGACCACGAGGGAATGGTAGCGCGTCGCCTCGAACGGGCCGTTGAGCCCGCGGAACAGGCCCGTGGCCCCATGCGTGATCACCGAGACCTTGCCGTGCTTCGGGACGGGTGCGCGCACCACCGCCCCGCCGAACGCCTGGCCGATGGCCTGTAGCCCGAGGCAGACCCCGAAGATCGGGATCTCGCCGGAGAGTTCGCGGATGACGTCGAGGCAGATGCCGGCCTCGTTGGGCGAGCAGGGCCCGGGCGAGAGCACCACGGCGTCGGGCGCGCGCGCGCGGATGCCGTCGATGGTGATGCCGTCGTTGCGCACCACGTCGATCGATCGGCACAGGGGGCCGATGAGATGGACGAGATTCCAGGTGAAGGAATCGTAGTTGTCGATGACGAGGACGTCGGACATCGGCTCACGCGGTCGAGAGTGTCGCCTCGATGTGACGACAGCCACCCGATGGGTCAACCCTATGGCGACCGCCGGGGGGCGCGACGCCGTCAGCCGCCCGTTTCCCCGGGCGCCCTGACGGCGACCGAGCGCAGGATCCGTCCGAGCTGGTCGGCGGAATAGGGCTTGTGCAGCAGCACGACGTCCTGCGCGCCCTCCTGGGCCAGCACGTGGCTGTAGCCAGAGGCCAGCACCACCGGCAGGCCGGGCAGGCGCTCGGCCAGGAGCCGGGCCAGGGCGATGCCGCCCATGCCCGGCATCACCACGTCCGAGAACACGGCGTCGAAGCCGGCCCCGTCGGTGCCGAGGATGTCGAGGGCGGCCTCGGCATGGGCGGCCAGGATCGTCCGGTAGCCGAGGTCTTCGAGCACCTGCGTCGCGAACCGGCCGACCTCGACGTTGTCCTCGACCACCAGGATGCGCCGACCGGCACCCCCCATCGGGGACGCCTCCTCGATCGGGGCGGCGAGCGCGGCCGGCGAAGCGGAGGCGACTTCGGGCAGGTAGAGCGTGAAGGTCGTCCCCGCCCCCGGCACGCTCTCCACCGCGATGTCGCCGCCCGATTGCCGGGTGAAGCCGAACACCTGCGACAGGCCGAGGCCGGTGCCCTTCCCGACCTCCTTCGTCGTGAAGAACGGCTCGAAGATCCGGCAGATCCGGTCCTCCGGGATGCCGCTGCCGGTGTCGGTCAGCGACACCGCCGCGAACGGGCCCTTCCCCGCGGCCGGGCTGCGCACCGAGGGGATGTCCCCCTGGCTGGACAGGCGGATGACGAGGGTACCGATGCCGTCCATGGCATCGCGGGCATTCACCGTCATGTTGACGAGGGCGGTCTCGAACTGGTTGAGGTCGGCCTCGACGAAGCAGGGCCGTTCCGGCGTCTCGATCGTCAGGCGGATGCGGGCGCCGATGAGGGTATCGAGCATCTCGGCGACGCTGCGCAGGCGCTCTCCGACCTCGAACACCTGCGGCTTGAGGGTCTGGCGTCGCGCGAAGGCCAGGAGCTGGCCGGTGAGCTTGGCGGCCCTGTCCACCGTGTCGGAGACGGCGTCGAGGTAGCGCGCCCTGCGGTCCTCCGGCAGGGACGGACGCCGCAGCAGGTCCACCGAGGACCGGATGATCGTCAGGAGGTTGTTGAAGTCGTGCGCGACGCCGCCGGTGAGCTGGCCGACCGCCTCCAGCTTCTGCGACTGACGGAGCTGGTCTTCGAGGCGCTGGCGGCTCGCCTCGGCCTCCAGCTCGGCGGTGACGTCGCGGCCGACCGCGTTGAAGCGATCGCGGCCCGGCTCGGGGACCAGCGACCAGGCGATGCTGCGCCAGGAGCCGTCGGCGTGGCGCAGGCGGTTGACGTAGCGGACCGGCTGCCGGTCCTTTTCCAGGTGCGCCAGGCAGCCGGCGACGGCAGCGACGTCGTCGGGATGGACGAGCTGCATGTAGGGGGTCGTGACGAGGATTTCGGCGTCGTGGCCGAAGGTCCGCACCCAGGACGGGCTCACCCTGAGGATGCGCCCCTCGAAGTCGGCATAGGCGAGGAGGTCCTCGCTGCTCTCCCACAGGTGGTCGCGCTCGGCGGTGCGCTCCTCCACCCGCCGCTCCAGGCTCTCGTTGAGGCTGCGGACTTCGGCCAGAGCGGTCTCGAGCCGCCTCTGGCTCTCGGCCAGGGCGGCATCGGCCAGGACGCGGCCCGTGGTCTCGTTGGTGAAGATGAACAGGCCCGCCACGGCGCCGTCGGCATCGAGCACCCGCGAGTAGGAGAACGTCCACCACGTCTCCTTGGCGCCGCGGTCGGTGTCGAGGGTCCAGGGCAGGTCGACGAAGCGGCGGCTGCGGCCCGCCATCGCCTCGGCGATGATCGGCTTGGCCTGCCCCCAGCCGTCGGCCCAGACCTCGGCGAAGGTCGATCCCATCGCCCAGGACAGCCGCGGCCCGAGCAGCGGGAAGTAGGTCTCGTTGAAGAAGAAGTGCAGGTCCTCGCCCCAGCACAGGATCATTGATTCCGGCGAGTTCAGGACCAGCGACAGCGCCACCTGCAGGGCTTCGGGCCACGCGTGCGGGGCACCGAGGGGATGGCCCGACCAGTCGCGGGCGCGGATCATCTGCGCGGCCCTGCCGCCGCCCGCCAGGAACCCCGGCTCGTCGGTCATGCGGCCACCGCGCGGCACGAGCGGAACCGCGGGCGATCGGACGGCCGGTGCGGTTCGCGGTGCTCCATCGGATACGATCTACAGGAGACACGCGCCACATGCGACGGCATTGGTCCTGCGGTCGCGGGCCGACCGCCGGGGCGGGACGCTCTTCGGGTGGGTCACAACCGAATCTCAAGCATTCGCGGTCCATCGATCGGCAGACCCGTCGCGCCCTCGGCAGCGACCGCCCTGACCAGAAAGACGTGCGGTGATGACGCCGAAGTCCCTCCGCCTCGCGTTTCGGGCGTCGACGTCGGGGGGCACGCTCGTCCTGTTCGCCCTCGCCCTGCCGGTGCTGATGGGGATCGGAGGGGTCGCCGTGGACTACGGCACGTGGGTCAAGCAGCGCTCGCAGCTGCAGGCCGCCGCCGATGCGGCGGCGATGGCGGCCGCCCGCGAGCTCGCGGTGAACGCCTTCGAGCCGCTGCGGATGCAGGCCGTGGCGGAGAGCTGGGCGAAGAAGGCGTTTCCGGCCGACGGCGCCGAGATCGGCCTTGCCACCACCGTCTCGTCGCTGGACGACGGGCGCAGCGTCCAGGTCCGGCTGACATCGGAGCGCCAGCAGACCCTGTCGGGCATGCTGGCGATCGTTCCGGGCACGATCGAGGCCTCCTCGGTGGCGACCCTGCGCGGCCAGCGCAAGGTGTGCGTGATCGCCCTCGACCCGGCCAGCAGCGCCACCATCCACCTCAAGTCGAACGCCTGGCTCACGGCCAAGGGTTGCGACGTCCACTCGAACGCCGTCAGCAGCAGCGGCATCGCCTCGGACAGCGGCATCCAGGTGACGGCGGCGCGGGTATGCTCCGGCGGCGGCTTCTCGGGCCAGGGGACGTTCTACGGGTCGCGCATCGGCGATTGCCGCGGCATCGACGACCCCCTCGCCGACCGGCTGGCGCCCTCCCCTTCCGCCGGATGCACCGCGACCAAGGCGTCGGTCGTCGACAAGGGCACCGCCGGGGGGCGCCACCTGCTCCAGCCCGGCACCTATTGCGGAGGGCTCTTCATCGGCGGCAACTCCTACGTGAGCCTCGCGCCGGGGGAGTACGTGATCAAGGACGGCCCCTTCGTGGTCGATTCGAACGCCGACGTGCGCGGCGACGGGGTCGGGTTCTACCTCACGGGGACGGGCAGCACCTTCCAGTTCCTCAGCAACGCCCGCGTCGACTTCAACGCGCCGCGCTCCGGGGCCATGGCCGGGCTGCTGTTCTTCGAGGACCGCGCCGCTCCGCTGCTGCGCAACCACGAGATCAAGACCAACTATGCCTCGAACATGACCGGGACGGTCTACCTGTCGCGCGGGCGGTTCGTGGTGGACGCCACCAACGACGTCGCCCAGCAATCCGCCTTCACGGTCATCGTCACGCGGCAGATGCTGCTGACCGCCAACCCGAAGCTGACGATCAACACCAATTACGGCGCCACCACGGTGCCGGTGCCCAAGGGTCTCGGACAGACCGACGGGGACGTGCACCTGATCCGTTAAGCCCAATCGCGATCCGCCGTGCGAAGACCGGTCATACCATTTCCGGGCGATCACTTCGTGATGCGGACATGGGCTTCGCTCAGGCGCCGCGCGGGCTCGGTGATTCGGTTTCCGCTTGATTTAAGCGGAAACCGAATCACGGGCCGCGACCATGCGAGGTCGACGAAAGGTTTGAACAAGGACCGCGTGCTATCGCTCGAGACGGCGACAAGACGTCCCGACGATCGCACAGCATCGCGCACGATGGTCCGGACGGGACAGGGACGGTTTCTCGTGGATGCGCGGCATGCTCCGCTGGACGACACGGAGACGGCTCCGGCATCCGGCCTGACCATCAGCCCCCCTCGGCGGATTCCCGGCCGATGACGACCGCCGGTTCCGCGGTCGCGAGGACGGGCGCCGCCCTGAGGCGATGCGCGACGCGAGGACGCTCGATCGGCTCGGACCGCACAGGAGCGGCGGCGGTCGAATTCGCGATGATCGCGCTGCCGATGCTGATGACCTTCCTCGTGATCCTGGAAGTGGCCCTGATGTACTGGATGGGGCACGCCATGGACAACGCCACCGAGATCGCCGCCCGCAAGATCTCCAGCGACACGCTCGTGGCCGCCCCCAGCGGCCAGACGCCGTCGACGTCCGCCCTGCGCACCGAGATCTGCGGGCAGATCGGCGCCCTGTTCAACTGCGATTCGATCCGGATCCACCTGCGGACGTTCGACACGCTCTCCACCGCCTCCGTCGCCCTGCCGATCGACCCGGCGACCCGCGCCTGGAGCGAGGGCTTCGGGACCACCTCCGACTGTCCGCGCGACGGCGCCATCGCCGTGCTTCAGGTCGCCGCGGAGTTCGTCGGACTGTCAGGGTTGAGCCTGGGCCACGAGGAACTCGCCAACGGCAACCGCGTCCTCCAGGCGGCCTACACCTTCCGCATCCAGGACGGCCTCGGCCTTCCCGCCCAATGCGCGGCCCCGGGAACGACGCCCGCGCCATGACGGTCCGGGGGCCGCGTGCCGGGGATCGGCCGGGCGCACGCTCCCTCGCGGGTCGGTTCCGCGCGGCCGAGGACGGGATCGCGGCGGTCGAATTCGCGATGTTCGCGCCGATCCTCATTCTGATGATCGTCGGATGCGCCGAGCTCTCGCATTTCGCCAACAATGCCCGCAAGGTCGGTTTCCTGGCCCGCGCAATCGGCGAGATCGCAAGCCACGGCGAGACCCTCGACGCGGCGGCCGCCGCCAAGCTGTTCGGTGCGGCCGGCCTCATCCTGCCGCCGTTCGACGGGACGACCGCCAAGGTCAGGCTGAGCACGATCGGGGCCGCCGCCAAGGACGGCGCCGTCACCGCCAAGGTCTGCTCGACGGCCGCCACCGCCAATGCCGCCCCGCGCGCCGTCGGCGAGGACGTGACCCACCTCTTCTCGAACGAGGAGGCCGGCACCCGCTTCCTCTACGTCGAAGTCGAGATGCCCTATCGCATCCTCTTCGCCAGCGGGATCCTGAGCCCGGACCACGGCAGCGACAGCCTCACGATCCGCAAGACCCTGAAGTGGCCGGTCCGCAAGGGCGTCCGCAAGAACAGCCGCTACCCGGAAGTCGTGCTGCCCATCGGCGGCGCCTGCACGGCCTGATCGCCCGGATGACCGGCGCCAGTTGCGGGATCGCCCCGATCGGGTCGCGGCAGGACGACCTAACCGTTATGAGCGCGGGAGAAACCGGTGCAAGCTGGCGGCGCAAGTCGCCGAACGGGACGGGTCGCCGCCGTGCGATCGGGTCTCCTGGAGGATCGTCGCGATGCCGGAGCGTACTCTCGATGATCGGCAGGCACCGGTCGGCGTGGGCGGAGCCCGCCCGTCCGTTCGCACCACCCGCGTGACCGGCGCGGCGGCGACCGGGGCAGCCGCGACCGGTGCCGAGGCGACCGGCGCCCTGGCCTTGGGCGCGATCGCGATCGGTGCCCTGGCCCTGGGGGCGGTCGCCGTCGGCGCCTTCTCCATCGGCCGCCTGTCCGTCCGGCGGGTCTCGATCCGCGAGGCGCACATCCGCCGCCTGCGGGTCGACGAGCTGACCATCGGGACGGTGACGGACCTGCGCGCGGATCCGACGGACCGATAGGCCGGGCTTTTCCGATCGCCCGGCCCTACATACTCGGTCGGCGCGTGCGAGGCGTGCCGAAGAGGAGTGCTAGCATGAACTTCGTGTCGACCACCGTGATGAACGAGGGCAAGGTCGCGAAGCGCGCCGGCAAGCCCGCGGACGCGAACCCCTATCCCGCCGGATCGCAGGAAAGCGCCGACTGGCTCGAGGGCTACACCTTCGACGAGGCCGAGATGAACGTCGACATCGACAGGGACGATGCCTGATGGAGTCGCCGGACGACAACCTCGACCATTTCGCGCTCGGGTATTATGCGCCGGGAAAGGGCCTGGCCCGGGAATCGGTGCCCTACGCCGAAGGCACGCAGGCGCATGCCGATTGGCTGGCGGGTTACGACGCGGCTATCAGGGGCGATCCTGCGCCGGCCGGCACCGGGCGGTCTTGAAGGAGCGACACGCGAATGCCCTGGTACGTCGGCGGATTGCTCGTGGGGGCGCTGGCCCCCCTCGCCCTGTGGTCGCTCGGAATTCGTGAGGCCTTCCAGAGCGGCGTGTACGCCGGGCTCGCCCGTTATGCCGACACGATGGTCGTCAGCGTGCCGGTCGCCCTCCTGGGGGCTTATCTCGTCCACCTCGTGAGCGGATAGGCGCGGCGCCGTCAGCGGCGACACCTCGCCGAAAACGCGGGGCGCCCTAACCCGCCTGCTCCGCGCTCGTCGTGACGGTCAGGCCGTTCTGGTCGGTGATGGCGAAGAAGACCGTCGCCGGATCGCGCGGCAAGCCGGCGATATGCGCCTCGGCCGCGGCCTTGGCATCGCCGACCGTATCGAAGGTGTCTGGCAGCAGGTACATCGGCAAGGCGTCGTCACCGTCCGCGGACGGTGGTTCGGCCAGGGTGATCTCGACCGCGTATGGCATGGACCGACCATGCCATACGCACCGGACCTCACCAAGACCGGATCAGCCGATCGGACGGCGACCCCGTCCTAGACCTTCAGGGGACAGGTGAGCTTGCGCCCTTCGCGACGTCCGAAGGTGCGGTAGTGCAGGGCGCCGGACTCGAGATCCCCACGCTCGACGGCGCGGCGGACGTCCGGATGGCAGCGCAGATACTCGTCTTCGTCGAATCGCGCCCGCGGCGCCCGCTGGTCCCCGCGATCGCGCATGCGATCGTCGTTGTCGTAGCGTCGCGGGCGCCGCGCATCGCGATCCTCGTCGGTCTCGCGATCGCGCTCGGCGTTGCGGTCGATCTCGTCGGTGCGATCGCGGTATCGGCGCCGGTCGTCATCGTCGTCGCCGCGGCGGCGATCGCTACGGTTGCGGTCATCGCCCTCGTCGGTGCCGTAGCCGTAGTCGGGGCCGCCGCGCTGCGCCACGGCCTGATCGATCGCAGCGACGAGGCTCAGCCCGGCGAAGCTCACGCCGACGAGTGCCGAAACCCAAAACGTCTTCATGCCGGCATCCTCGTGTCGGCGACGTCAAACGTTTGCGGAGGCCGATCGTTCGACCTCCGGCGGTGATCCGCTCGGACGGCCTCAGCCACAGGTCCGGCGGTAGCGCCGGCAATTACCCTGACCCTCTTCGGCATAAAGATCCTTGTTCTCGCAGCGGTCGCGAAGCTCGCGGCACATGCGGCGGAAGCGGCGATCGTCCCGTTCGTCGCGGTAGCCGCGCCCGTCGTCGACCTCGACGCCGCCGGGACCGATCCGGAACCCCTGCGCGAAGCTCGGCGCGTCCTGCAGCATCAGGGCCCCCAGGGCAGCCGTCACCACGAGTATCTTGCGCATTGAAACCTCCACGCGTCCGGATGTTCGAACGGCATGACAAACGCGCATGCGTCGAAATGGTTCGCGCTCGGGGGTTGCAAATGGTGGGCGAGGTCGGGAGGTCACATGCGGCCGGGGCCGCTCAGCCGGGCACGTCGACGGCGGCGATGGGGCAAAGAGGGCTTCGCCGCCGGTGGCCACCGACCCATGGCGACGCGCCAACTCATTGACGATACGCCGGAATGCCTGGCGACCCCGGTTGGGCTCGAACCAACGACCTGCCGCTTAGAAGGCGGCTGCTCTATCCAGCTGAGCTACGGAGTCGGGGGCGTCGCGCGCCCCAGAAGCCACGGCTCCCGCCGTGGGTCAAGCGTTTCGCCCGTCAGGCGCTTTCCGCCCCGGGACGGGGGCCGGACGGGCGGTGCGGGGCTCTTCCCGTGTCGTCGACCGGGGTGGCCCGTCCCTGGAGGCGCAGGCCGGCGATCGCCACCAGCATCATGAACCACAGGACGCTTCCGGAGCTGAAGAAGATGCTCTCCACGCAGGCGGTGAACAGCGCATAGAGCCAGATGTCGACGTAGAGCTTGTTCAGCGGCGTATACCGCGTGGCGTGCGTGCGCGCGAGGCCGCGGAGCGGGACCCCGATCACGAACAGCAACGTCAGGATCAGCCCCGGAATGCCGGTGGTGATCGCACTGTCGAGATAGGCGTTGTGGCCGTTGAAGGCGGCCGCGGCCCAGTCCTGGCCGCTGCCGGCGCGGTAGACCATGTCGCCGGTCTGCCAGAACAGCTGGAAGCCGTGTCCGAACACCGGTTTCTGCGCCACCGCATCGACGCCGATCCTCCAGATGTCGCTGCGGTTGGTGAAGGTCGGGTCGATGCCGATGGCGGCGACCAGGTCGCGGATCACGGGTACCGTCGTGGAACCGAGGGTGAGGGTGTTGATGGCCACCACGCCCCCGACCACGATCGGGATGCGCAGGAGCCGCCAGCGTTCGAACATCCACGACAGGATAAGGATGGCGGGCAGCGCGGCGGTGGCGGTCTTGCCGCCGGCGTGGAGGAGGAACACCACGGCAAAGACGAAGACCGTCGCCCCCAGGAGCCTCAGGCCCTTCCGGAAGGCATAGAGACCGACGAAGCTGATCACGACCATCACCGTCGAGGCCGCGTTCTTATGCGGGAAATGGCCCCGCCACAGCCCGGCGTTCATCGGCTCGCGCAGCTCGGAGAACTGGTGGATCGACAGGTTCGGCAGGAACAGCACGCCGAAGAAGGCGATGGCGAGGGTCGCCGCGACGCAGAGCGCGAGGATGCGGGCGAACTGCGCCTCCGAGCGGGGCAGGAACACGATGATGCTGGCGTTGACGCAGGTCAGGATCGCCAGGACGGTCCTCTTGATCGCCAGATCGGGATGGTCCGAGATGGCCGAGGCCATCAGGAACCAGATCGCGAGCGCCACGAGGAGCGTGCGGGGCTGGCCGATCTCGCCCCGCATCGGCGCGGCCAGGGCGAACAGCCAGAGCCCGGCCGTGAGGGACAGAAACACGATCTGGTTGAGGGTGTTGGACTTGTCGGTGGCCGGATCGACCGCCGCCGCCGCCGTCAGGTCGACGAAGGGGTTCGTCGACACGAAGTAGAACAGCAGCGTCGCCACCAGGAGGCATACGCCGACGAGGTGGCCGCCGGCATGCGCCCCCGTCCGGTCCCGGTGATCGCTAGCCGATAGGGGGATGCTGCCGTCGCTCATGATCGGCTCCTCGTCGCGACCGTCGATCCCCCGCCGCCGGTCGCACGCGCGCGAGAGCCGAGGCAGGCGGGGTCGGGGAGCCGGACGCCACGATTCGCCGGGCGCCCTTACCTCCCGGTTAATCGCCTCCCGGTTAATCGAGCGCCGACCGGCTCGGTGAAACCGACGCCGGCGGCGGATTTCGCGGGACGGGAGCACCCTGGGATCGCCTCGGGAGCAGGCACCGGTCGCCCGTCGCGCCTACCACCGGTGATCCCTCGGTTATCCGGGCTCGATTGCAATCGCGCGTTAAGCGCATCGCCCGGAAACACCCTGACAACGCCGCCCCGAAGGCAGACGGGGGCGGCGCGACGCGGTATGCCGCATCGCACGGAAGACCCGAAGCCAGCCGTGCGAAAAGGGCGTTTGTGGCCATTGCAACCTCCTCGGATGGCCCGCGCCCGCGCAGGTTCGCCGTCACCCTGAGCTACCTGTTCTCGACCAGCACGCTCGTCGTCAGCAACGCGGCGCAGCTCATCACGTTCGCGCTGCTCGCCCGCGGCCTCGGGCTCGAACAGTTCGGCCTCCTGATGTCGGTGATCGCGGTCACGAACGTCGCCGTGCAGATCTGCGGGCTGGGCGCCGACGAGACCCTGGTGCGGCGGGTCGCGGCCGATCCCGGTCTCTACGCGAACGCCCTCGGGCACCACCTCATCCTCCTCTGCGGCACCGGCCTCGTCCTCTGCCTGGTCCTCGGCATCGCGCTGCCGAGCTTCATCACCCTGTCACCGGACCCTCTGACGAACGCCCTGGCGCTGAGCGCGCTGGTGGTGACGAACGTCGTGCTCGTGCGCGTCATCCTCCTCGCCGAGCGCGTCTACATCGCCCGCGGGCAGATGGGCGGCGCCAATGCGATCAACATCGGCTTCGCGCTCGCTCGGACCGCGGCGGCCGGCCTGGCGTGCGGGCTCATCGGGGTCGACCGGGCCGGCGAATGGGCGTTCTGGATGCTCGGTTCGCACGTCCTCATCGCCGGCGCCTGCGTCGTGGCGATGCGCCGGTTCGGCCGGCCGCACTGGGGGATCCTGCGCGGCGAGGTCCGGCAGGGGATCTACTTCACGACGCCGTTCCTGTTTCGCGCCTTTCGCCAGAACATCGATTTCCTGATGCTGAGCATCGTCGCCGGGCCCGAGGCGATCGGCGCCTACAGCGTCGCCCGCCGCATCGTCGACACCAGCATCCTGACCACGGAGGCGTTGCACAGGGTCATGTACCCGCGCCTGGCCAGGGCGGCGGTGGGCGGCTACCACGCCATGAGGCCCCTGATCGCCGGGCTGGCCGCGCTGGCTATCGCCATCGGCGTCGTCACCGCCGTGGCGACCTGGCTCGTCGCCCCGGCGATGCCGTGGCTGTTCGGGGCGCAATTCTCCGCCATGGTCTACGATCTGCGGATCATGTGCTGGACCGTGATCCTGGTGGCGATCCACGATGCCGCAGCCGAGGTTCTGGGTGCCTCGGGAAGGCATGGCATCCGGGCGGCGATCTACAACGTCGGCAACCTCATCGGGGCGGCGGTCTCGGCGGTCCTGACCTACTACCTCCTCCTGCCGGGCGTGTTCCTCAGCCTGTACATCACCGAAATCGGCCTGGCCGTGGCCTTCTGGGTCGCGCTCTTCGTCCTGATGCGGCGCGACCGCGAGCGGGCCGTCGGCGCGAGCGTCCGTCCGGCGGAGCAGGCGCGGTGACGACGACCGCGGCCCCGCCGGCCGGCCGCATCGCGCCGGACCGTCGCGACCGCGCGTTACCCGGACGACGGCCGAGCCGGCGCTCCCCTCGTGTTTCGCAGACCGGCGTCACGTCTGAGTAAGGCAAAGAGCACGAAGCCCGTGTGCAGGCACCATCTGTAAACGACGTCCACGATACAGATCCCGATCAGTAGAAGGCGCGCGATAAATGACGTCGGTCGACATGCATGAAACGTCAGCGGTTCCTGCCCGAGAGACCGCCTCCGCGCAGCGCCGGGACATGACCGTCGCCTCGCTGGTCGTCACGGTCGGCAGGTCGCCGGCCGATTTCGCCGAGTGGCCCCGCACCGACCGGCTGGGCGAGGCGCGGTGCCACGTCTTTCAGTGCGCCGACATCCTCGACATCTGGATCGATACGATCGGCCGGGCGCGGTCGATCAGCGTCCATTGCGTCGGGGTCCATGACGCGGCCGGCCGGCCGGTCATGCTGCTCGCCCTCGGCATCGAGCGGAAACGCGGCGTGCGCGTCCTCGGCTTTCTCGACGGCAGCGTCTCGGACTACTGCCAGCCGGTCCTTTTTCCGCCCAGCGCCGACATCGATCCCGGCATGGCCGGCGAGATCTGGGCGCGGATCCGGACGGCTCTGCCGCCCTTCGACATCGCCGTGCTCGACAAGATGCCGCCCGAAGTCGGCGACCTGCCCAATCCGCTGATCCATCTCGGCGCGGTGCTCATGCCGGAGGCCGGCCACGTCATGAGCCTGCACGGCAGCCGCGCCGAGGTCGAGGGTCGCATTCCGGCCTCGAAGCGCCACAAGCGCTATCAGCGCCAGTTGATGAAGGAGCGGACGGTCTCCTTCTCGGCCGCCGCCACCACCGACATGGCCAACGTCTATTTCGACGCCATGGTGGTCAACAAGACGCGGCGCTTCGCGGAGACGCGGGTGCCCGGCTTCGAACTGCCGGGGAAGCTGGAGTTCTTCCGCGAGGCGACGCGCCGCCTGCCCCAGCTCGCCCCCGTCCACCTCTCGGCCGTGCAGGCGGACGCGGAGATCATCGCGAGCCATTGGGGCCTCGTGATGGGTGACCGCTTCTACTTCCTGATGACCGCCTATGCCGATGGCACCTGGCGCAAGTTTTCGCCGGGCCGCATCCTGAACGACGAACTGATCCTTTGGTGCCATGCCAACGGCTACCGCTGGTTCGACTTCGGGATCGGCAACGAGGACTACAAATACGAGTATTGCGACGTGACGATCCCGCTGTACGAGGCGCGCATTCCGGTCACGTGGCTCGGCCGCCTGTCCCTGCGTGCCGGCGCGTTCCTCGCCTGGCTTCGGACCCTGACGGTCTGGCAGAAGCTGCGGCCCTACAAGTGGGCGCTCATGCGCAGGTTCGCCAAGAAGCCGGACTGACGAACGGGGGTGTGGGGCATCGTCCGTGACGCGCGGTGCCATCGCACGATGGGGCGGCCCCACCCTCCGGAGCGACGGAGGCCGGCGACCGTCGTCGACGTGACGGCCTGACAAACCACGTCCCGTCGATCACGCCGTCATGCGGACGTGGGCTTCGCCCGGGGCGCCGCGCGGGCCGGGTCACACGGTTCCCGCTTTGCTCTCCTCGCCCACGGCGCCCGGGCATGCCCGAGATCTGCCCCCACGCACCCGGACCCACTCGGATGCGGTGAGGAGGTGGCCGGGTGTCCCATCGCGGAGGCCAGCGGAACCGGCCCCACCCCGAACCTTTCTCCGCAGAGGGGACCGGACGCGCTTCACCGAACGGAGCGGGCGCCCGTATCCGGCACGCCTGCCGGCGCGTCGGCGCGATCACGCCGGGAGCGGCGCGGCCTGCAGGGCGTCATCGGAGCTGTGGGCGCTGTCGTCGAGCCGGGCTCGGGCCACCGTGGCGGACTGCGCGCGCCGCCGCCCGGACGTCAGCGCGCTCAAGGGCCCCGAGCGCTCAGGGGCCCGGGCGGGAGAGCGGCGCCCGGCCGGGAGCCCGCGTGCGCGGAGAAGGGGCGTCGCGGACGGTGATGTAGAGTTCGCGGGTGCGCGCGGCGATGACCTCCCAGTCGAAGACGCGGCGGATCCGCTCGCGGCTCTCGGTGCGCTCGGCCTCGTCCGGCAGGCGGTTGCAGGCCCTGACCAGGCCGTTCGTCAGCGCGCCGATGTCCCTGACCGGAAAGTAGCAGGCCTCGGGCAAGCCGACCTCGCGGTTGGGCGGGATGTCGCTGGAGAGGGTCGGCACTCCGTAGGACAGGGCCTCGAGAAGCGCGATGGGCAGCCCCTCGTGGCTCGACGGCAGCACGAACAGGCCGGCATGGGCCAGAAGCTCCTGTAGCGCCGAACCGGTCTGGAAGCCCGTGGTGACGACCCCCTTCGTCCGCTGCGCCCGGTCGAGCACCTGGCGCGAGTAGCTGTCCGCGTGATCGGCGCCGCCCACGAGGGCGAGTTTCCAGCCGGGCAGGTCGGCCCTGGCGAAGGCCTCGATCAGGTCGAGGTGGCGCTTCTCGGGCACGAGGCGGCTCACCATGACGACGTAGCGGCCGCGTTCGAGGCCGAAGCGGTCGAGCGTGCCGGCCTCCGGGGGCACGGGATGGACCGTGACGCCGTTGGGGATCGGCGACACCGCCACCGCGTGGCGGGCGGTGACGACCGAGGCGATGTCGCGCGAGACGGCGATGCGGCCGTGGGCAAAACGCATCCCGGCCCATTCCCCGAAACGGAGCATCGCGCGCGCCAGGCGGCCCCATTTCTCGCGGTCGTAGTCGAAGCCGTGATGGGTGACGACGACCCGCAGACCGAGGCCGCGCGCCAGCGGCACGAGCAGGCTCGGACCGATGGCGTGGATGTGGAGGATGTCGGGCCGGACCCACGCGGCGTAGAGCACGCCGAGGAACGTATGCACGAGCGCCTCGAGGACGGTCATGCGCGGGCACGGCAGCGGCGTGACGCGCACACCGCGCCAGTCGAAGGGACGCCGCGACGGGAGGTAGCGCGCCCGTCCGATCACCTCGACCGCACAGCCCGAGCGCACGAGGCGCTGCGCCAGTTCCTGGACATGCCGTTCGACCCCGCCCTGCAGGTCGGGGATGCCGCGCAGGCCGAGCATCATGATGCGGAGCGGCACGCGGGGCGAGGAAGACGGCCGGCTCGTCATGGCGCTCACGTCGGGCCTCGCGCGATGTCTGCATAGAGGGACAGGATGCGGCTGCGGTAGCGCTCGACCGAGAACTCGTCCTCCACGAGGGCGCGGGCGGCCCGGCTCATGGCTGCGGCAGACTCGGCCGGCATGGCGGCGAGCCGCGTCATCGCCGCCGCGAGGGCATCGGCGTCGCTGGGGGGTACGATCAGGCCGGTGACGTCCTCGCGGACCATCTCCGGGATGCCGCCGATGCGCGTGCCGATGACGGGGCGCCCGAGGGCGTAGGCCTCCATCAGGCTGATCGGTCCGTTCTCGTACCAGGTCGAGGGCAGCACCACGGCCCGGCTCGACCGGATGGCCTCGTGCAGGCCCTCGCCCGTGAGGTAGCCGAGGAAGCGCACGTCGCCCCCGGTCTCGGCGGCGAGGCTGCGCAACTGCGGCTCCATGGCGCCGCTTCCCACCAGCGACACCCGCTGCCCCGCCTTGGCGGCGGCCTTGATGAGCGTGTCGAGACCCTTCTCGGGGCTCAGCCGCCCGACGTAGAGGAACCCCTCCCCCGGCAGATGGCTCGGGGTGAAGTCGTTCACGTCGACGAAGTTCGGGATGTGGACGAAGCGCTCGCGGGGCCAGCCCCATTCGACGAGCTTGTCGATGTAGAACCGGCTCGGCACGACGAAGCGGTCGACGTTGCGATCGTAGATGTCGAGCATCCGATGGATGAGCGTCTCGACCATGACGAGCCCGCTCAGGGCGATGGAATTCTTGACGCAGCGTCGCACGGCGACGTTGTAGATCCTGCCGCCGCGACAGCGTTCGCAGACCTTGCCCTGGCTCAGCATCGTATAGGCCGGGCAGGCGATCTTGAGGTCGTGGAGCGTCATCACCACCGGAATGCCCGCCTGCTTCAGGAGCGGCAGGAAGGAGGGCGAGATGTGATGGTAGATGTTGTGCACATGCGCCACGTCGGGGCGCTGCGCGGCGATGAGGGGGCGCAGCTTCGCCCTGGCCTCGAACGAATAGATCAGCGTCGCGGCCTGGCGCAGGGTGCGCAGCATTCCGTAGCTCTGGCCGAACTCGATCTCGTCCACGAAGGAGGCTTGCGAGTCGGAGGGCAGGTTCTTGGGATGCTTCATCGCGAAGCTGGTGACGTCCCACCCGGTCTCGCGCATCAGCCGGTTGTGTTCGAGGAACACCACCTCGGCGCCGCCGCGGCGATAGTGGTAGTTGTTCACCGACAAGAGGCGCATCGGCTCGGTGCCGGCATGCGCGCGCTGCCGCGCGGGCTCGGTCAGGACCGCGGTCATGAGAGGAATGCCCTTTCCGGCTCGGCGGTCGTCCCCCCGGCGGCACGGCGAACGGCCTCGGCCACGGGAACGATGCGGGCGCCCTGCGTCCCGGCCTCCGCCACCGCGAACCGCAGGAGGTCCGGGTGGCAGCCCCACGGCTCGGGCACCTGCGCGATGCCGTGGCTGAAGAAGATCAGCCAGCCGCGCTCGCGCACGGCGCGGGCGATCCAGGCCCGGATCGCGGCGCGGTCGGCGAAGCCGTCCGCCAGTTCCACGGCGCGCAGGTAGCCGAGGTCGATCCTGCCGGCGTTGACGCCGGGGACACCGGCGCGGCAGGTCGCGAACGATCGCTCCAGCTGCCGCTTGGCGCGCAGCGACGTGGTGTTGAACGGATAGGCGAAGTTGGAAAGCGCCATGTCCGGCGCGAGCCCCGAGAAATGCGCCCGGTTGCGGGCGAGGTCCGCCGCCAGCGCTTCGCGCGATAGGTCCGACACCGCCCGGTGCGTATAGGTGTGGCAGCCGATCTCGTGGCCACGGCGATGCAGGGCGACGACTTGATCGGGCGATGCCAGCGCCGGTCCGGTCCAGCCATCGTGAAGATGGCCCGCGCAGTAGAACGTGCCCCGCGCCCCGGCCTCCTCCAGGATCGGCGCACCGACCGTGCAGGCCGTCTCCAGCACGTCGTCGAAGGTGAACGAGACCAGCGGCTCGGAGAACCGGACGAGCTGCGTGCGCGTCCGCACGAGCCGGGCCGCCGCGCGCCGGAGGCGCAGTCGCAACGGTTCGCCGGCTGGCGTGCCCGGACGGTCGGGCGGGGTTCGGACTCCGCTACGCTCGGACATGGCACGTCGTCCGGGCCGCGCGATCAGGGCGGGCGATCTCCCGCAGGGGGCCGCAAGCGAGCGGCCTGGAGTGGGTGGGGTGCCGTTCGATGGTCGTCGTCATCCGCCTCGCTCCTCTTCTCGCATTCCGCCCGGAATCGTCGGATCGTCGCCCCGCGCGGGCCGAGGCCCGGTGCGGGGACAGGGACAGCGACCGGACGAACCCGTCGCGGACATCGGTGCCTCGGACGGCGGGACGTCTTCCCACCCCGCCCTCGGTCGCTGCAGTTCCCGCGGGCGCTCTACGACCGCCGGATCGACAGGGCGCCGGGCATCCGGTTCGGCCGCAGCGTGATCCCGCTCTTGCGGATGAGGCCCCGCGCGATGGCGATCCCGACCCCGAGGGCCAGTCCCGCCACCAGGCCGACGATGACGAGCAGGAGGGTGCGCGGCGGATACGAACGCCGCTCCGGCACCTGGGCCCGCGAGATCACGCGGATGTTGGCCTCGTCGATCTTCGTCTGCTCCGAGACCTCCTTGGTCCGGTTGAGGAAGGTCTCGTAGACCGAGCGGCTGGCCTGGAGGTCGCGCTCGAGTTCGCGCAGGCGCACGCTGGCATCGTCCTTGGTACTCACGGCGGCCTTCAACGTCTCGTATGTCCGCTGGTTCTCGCGCTCGTCGGCCCGGGCCCGGTCGAGGTCGGTCTTGGCGGCCACCGCGATCCGGCCGAGTTCCTCGTTCAGGGCCCGTCGCACCGTGGCCTCCTGCGCGGTCATCTCGATCACCTCGGGGTGGCGGCGGCCCCGCGTCGCGGAGAGGTCGCTCAGGCGCCGCTGCACCTCGGTGACCTGGCTGCGCAGGTTCATCACGGTGGCGGACTGGAGCGCGTCGGGAATCGCACCGACATCGCCGCTGCCGCGGGCCTGCATGACCTGCTGGTAGCGCGACTGCGCCTGCGTCACCGCGTTGGCCGCGGCCTGGTAGCGGGTGCTCGCGGCGACGAGCTGCTGCTCGGTGACGCTCGAGCCCACGGCCGAGACGATGTTGTTGGCGCGTTTGTAGCGTTCGATCCGCTGCTCGGCCTGCTCCACCGCGCTCTTGAGCTCCGCGATGCGGTCGTTGAGCGAGCCGGCGATCTTGCGGCTGACCTCGTCCCGGGTCTGGGCCGTCTCCGTGACGTAGGCGTCGACGACGGCGTCGGCGAGCCGCACCGCCTTGTCCGGATCGCGACTCGTCGCGCCGATGGTGACCACGTAGGTGCGCTCGTCGCGCTTGGCGCTGACGACCTTGTCGAGCGCGCGGAGCGCCGTGAGCGCGGGTGCGGGCTGGCGCTGCGGCTCGGCGGCGCCGAACAGGCCGCGCACGGAGGTCGCGATCCCCGACAGGAGGCCGGGCGACCCCTTCGGGACGAACTCGTCGTCGCGGTCGAGCCGTTCCGCTCTGACCACCCGGTCGAGCACCGAGGACGAGGTGATGACGCGGATCTCGTTCTCGACCTGGGCGATGAGCGCGTCGCTGTATTGGCTCGCCGTCCGCAGGCTGCGGTCGGTGACGCGCAGGTCGGTGGGATCGATGATGAGTTGCGTGAAGGCCGCGTATTTCGCGGGCGCCAGGACGCCGAAGGCGAGACCGAGCAGAGCGAACACGAGCCCGAAGACGGCGACCTGGATCCGATGGCGCCAGACCATGAAGGCGAGCACCATCGGCGTCAGCGGCGGCAGCGTGACGGTGTAGGGTGCCACGGCCGGCACCGCCGCGCCGCGCGTCCGTGCCGGACCCCGCGCCGGCGGCATGTCCCGCGAGGGCTCCGAATACTTATACATCGGCATCGTCCGAGGACGTGAGAACCGCATGGCGACGCCCACCGTCCGATGAGGGCGACGCGAGGCCGCGGACGCCGCCGATCTGCGTGCGGAGCGCATCGCCGTGCCGTTCCGGGCCGGCCGTCGTGTGGCCGGCCATCGTCAGGCACAGGATGCAGGCACCCAGGGCCGACGCCGTTGCACGTGAAACATCGCTCCTGCCGGACCTCGCCCCTTGCGCGGGCGGGGCTGTCCGCGCCATGGCGGGCTCGCCGGACGGCAGCTCTCCGGAGACGATCTTGCCCGGCACGAAGAGGGCGTCGATCGGCAGGTCCGGCGCGACCCTGGGCCGGAGGAAGCCGCGCGCCATGCCGAAGGCGTGCGCGTTCCAGGCGACGAAGGCATAGAGGCCGAGGGCGAGCGAGCGGTAGCGCAGGCTCATCCCCGCCACCGGCACCAGGACGAGCGCACCGAGGGCCGCGAGTGCCAGGGCGGCCGGCAATGCGATCACCGCCAGGAGCCCGAGCGCCCAGCCGAAGTAGACCGCCAGCCACAGCCGGATTTCCGGCAGGTCGCGCAACGTGGTGCGGAGGTGCGGCTTGCCCAGGGCGCCGCGCAGGAGTTCGCCGATCCCGTCGAGGTAGCGGCTCGTGATCCGGCGCATCAGCAGCGGGTATCCGCCGATGGTATGGCCGTAATGATCCACGAAGGGTGTGGCGAGGCGATGCAGCGACCAGCCCGCCGTGCGCAGGCGGACGGCGAGATCGAACTCCTCGTAGCCGTGCAGGTTGCGATCGCTGAAGTAGCCCACCGACGCGATGGCACTGCGCCGGTACAGGCCGCCGCCGTTGAGCCGGTCGACCGGGCCCGGTCGCAGGTCCGGCGCGCCGCGGCGGGCACGACGGTCGAACTCGAGGTTGACGACGTTGACGTCGCGCACCGTTCCGCCGACGCCGGCGACGGCGGGATGCTCGCGCAGGAACGCGAGGGCCGCCACCAAGAACCCCGGGGCGAGCGCCATGTCGCCGTCGATCAGGCACACCATGTCGCCGCGCGCGTGCTGGTAGCCGAGCTGGGGACCGATGCCGCAGCTACGCGGCACAGCATCCGACAGGCGCGCGACGGCAATGCCGCGCGCCGTCGCGATCGCGACGGTCCTATCCGCGGAGCGGCTGTCGGCGAGGATCACCTCCCCGTCCGTGACCCCCGCGGCGGCCAGCGCCGCCATCGCGCTGTCGATGGCGCGGGCGATGCAGCGCTCCTCGTTGAGAGCCTTGATGACGATGGTGACGGACGGAGCGTTACCGGATGTCGGACCGGGCTCCTGAATGTCGTCGTTCCTGTCGGAGCTCATCATCACATCGGTCCTGCCTAGTGCAACTCTTGCCATCCCAACGGCCTTACGCAAAGCCCAGGATCGAGACGAGGTAAATTTATGCGATATTTCGACCGATCATTGTCGTTACTTTGCCGAGTTAAACTGTCGTTAATCAGCGTTCACGGGTTAATTTTGTCCATGACTGCCGTGAACGCTCCGTCGTGAGGGTTCGTTTCTCTAAAATGCGAGACATGATTACCGAGATCCACCGGTCACGGGCCATGGCAACCGGGGTCGCAGGACGGCCGGGCGTGACGGCCGGCTTGCGACTCGCCCGGCCCGGCCCGGCATGAGCGTTCAGGGCTTTCGCGCGGTGACGATCCCGGTCAGCACGTCCATGCGGGCCTCGTCGTCGCGATAGTCAGCGGCCAGCGAGCGTCGGCTCCACGCGAGGTAGTCCGGGGGCGCCCGGTCGACGGGATGCACCTGCGCGTCCCTCCAGCCGTGGCGGGCGAGGGACTCCAGGTAGTCGCGCGGCCGCAGGCGGTTGGGCTGCCCCGGGAACGTCATGGCGCGATAGAGGGACGGGCCAATGCGGTAGATGCTGTTGGGATCGACGCGGCGGACCCAGCGGGAATGGGTCTGGAAATCCACCATCGCGATGAAGACCGCCCCAGGCCTCATGACCGGGCCGAGGTCGGCGATCACCGCATCGACGTCGTCGAAGTGCTCGAACGCCGCGTTGCTGACCACCACGTCGAAGGTCCGGCCGGCCGCCGCACGCACGATGTCGAAGTCCGGGTCCGTCGCATAGCCGACGCCCGCGTCCTGCCCTTGCGCGAGAGACTCGGCGACGGCGCGCACGATGGCGGGATCGCATCCGTCGGGGAGCGGCGCCTCGGCGATCATGCGGTAGAAGGCCGAGGGCGTCTGCGCGGCCAGCTCGTTGACGTCGACGGCGAGGTAGGACGAAGCGCCGAATCCACGGAGCAGGACGCCGGTGCCGAGGGTGGCCCCGGGCCCGAGTTCCAGGACGTCGAGGCCCCGGACGCTGCGCGGATGCGTGCCGAGGCGGGACAGGGTGTCGTTCCAATCCTGGACGATCTCGACGACGTGCGCGATCGCCTGCGTCAGGTCCTCCGACGCAAAATCGGTGGGCCTGCGATAGCCGCCGATGCGGTGACGGGCGGCCGCGAGGCCCATGGCGCCAAGGCCGACACCATGGAAGATCAGGTTCTTGACGGCGTGCATCTCGATGTCTCGTCGCTGATGGGGATGCCGGCTGCATCGACGCGTCACGGCCGGACGGGACCGTGCCGTTTCGAGACTGACCCGGCCCTTCGATGGGCCCATGCCGCAATCGCCGCGCCGGGACCGCGATGCGAGGATCGGTGCCGGCGCCGGACGGGAATCGCGGTCAAGAAACCGTTGCCGCGATCCGCGCTGCGATCAGGGACGCGTCGGGTTCGCACCGCTCGCGGCGAGGCCGAGCGCGCCGGCGGTGGCCGGGTCGAAGCCGGGGCCGATCTCGCTGTCGGCCAAGGCGAAGCCGCCGCTCCCGACGTAGGTCCAGGCGGCCCAGGCGAACCCGTGCTCCTCGGCGAGGTTCCGCATGTCGTGCAGCCAGCGGGTGCGCGCCGCCGCTCCCTCGTCGGTGCGCTGGTAGGGCGTGAGGTGAGCCCCGAACTCGCCGAGCAGGATCGCGTGGGCGGGCAGCTTTTGCGCCTGTCGCCAGGCGCTCACCCTCCGAAAGATCGCGTCGAGGGCGGCCCGGTCGAAGCCGGACCGGCTGTAGCGGCGCAGGGCGTCGCCGGCCGCCGCCGCCCCACCCGCAGCCCGCAGCGCATCGCTCGGGAGGCCGGCGATCCGCAGAGCGGTGGCCCGCTCCATCGCCGGCGACCCCGCCGGTGCCGGATAGGGCACCGCGTCGAACGGATAGGCCGGGTTGCCCTGCACGCCCTGGTGCGTGAACTGCCAGGGCTCGTAGCTGTGGAACGTGTACAGCACCGCCGGATCGTTCGCGAAGGGGCGGATGTCGAGGGCGTCCAGGGAGGCGGCCGCGTTCTGCTCGCCGCCACCGAGGACGAGCGGCAGCGTGGTGGAGCCCTGGCGCGCCGCCCGGTAGGCCGCCTCCAGCATCGGCTGCCATGCGGTCTGCGACATCTCCGGCTCGTTCATCAGCTCGAACGCGAGCCGTGGCGCCGACACCGGGCGCCGCCGTGCGACCAGCGCGGCGAGGCTGGCGGCCGTGCGGGTCACCAAACCCAGGTAGGCGAGAAAGGCCGGCGCCGTGGCGCCCGCAGTCAGCGCGGTCGGCGTGTAGGCCGGATGCATGTCGCTGGGATGGAGATCGACCACGACCCCGAGGCCGTCGTCGAGCAGCGCCTCGACGGTCTCGACGAGACGGCGGTCGATGCGCGCCCGCCTGGCTGCGTCCGCGGCGAGGAACGGGCCGACGTCGACGGCGAGCCGGACGAAGTCGAACCCGGCCGTGCGGATCGCCCTGCGCTGCGGCCCGTCGAAGCGGAAGCGCGGCCCCGAGAACGGCGGCTCGGCATAGGAGCCGTCGTCAGCGACCTCGGCCCAGCCCATCGCGTGCGAAACGCCGATGCCGCGCCGGAACACGGGGATGGCGGAGCCCGGCGGCTGCAAGACCGTGGCGCTCAGGACCGGTGTGCTCAGGGCGGCGGGGGCAAGGCAGGCCAGCCCTGCGAGCGGCAACAGAACGGCGCGGCGGCTCGGAGGGGCGGACATGAGGGTCCTGCGATCGGTGGCGGTCGTGCCGACGCCCTATAGGCGGCCCGTGTCCGATAGCGCAACGCCGTGAGCCGCGCGCGGACCCGTCGCCGTGCGGGCCCGCTCCGCCTATATGGTCGGGAGGCTCGGCGACCGGCGCGCGCCCGGACCGGCGACGATGGCCGGCGCCCTTTCGCGGTCGGAGATGGGCTTGGGCACACGATACGGCCTGGAGATCCGCGCCGCCGCGGCCGGCGACGCCCCCGGGTTGTCGCAGTTGTTCGACGCCTGCGGCCTGACGCTGTCGGCCCGCGACGCGGCGGACCGTCTCGAGACGCTGCGGCGCGAGCAGGCCGCGGCCCTCGTCGCGGTGGAATGGGGGCCGCCCTCCGGGCTCGTGGTAATGAACTGGTACCGGACCCTCCTATCCGGCGCCCCGGTCGCCCAGATCACGGTGCTCCTGGTGGCGCCCGACGACCGCCGCCGGGGCATCGGCCGGCTCCTCCTCAAGGCCGCGGCGCAGGCGGCGCGGATGGCGGGCTGCGCCAGCCTGGAAGCCCTGGTCGATGCCGACCGGCCGGAATCGCGGGCCTTCTGCCTCGCCACCGGCTTCACCCTCACCGGCCAGCGTTTCGCCAGGCCCCTGCGCAAGGGCGCCCAGCCCTGAGCAGGCTCCGCGAAGGCCTTCCGCTGGAGCGTATCGGGAGGCCGTCCGGAGCGTTCTCGGCCCGGCGGCTCGCCGATGCGAGGCGGATCGATTGGAGGTCTCGATGAGAGAGTTTCCCGGAACATGAGGTCGATCGACCGTCACGCGCGTTCATCGAGAACGCGAATACCGTGAAGGACCGCCCATGACGATCTCTCGCACGTTGTCGATCGCTCGCACGCTGTCGATCTCCATCGGCGCCATGCTGGCGACCATGACCGGAGCCCATGCGGAGCCGCCCAAGGCCGCGGTCTTCGACTTCCAGCTCGCGAACCTCGGAATTCAGGGGCCGACCGAGGCGGATGTGGCCCGCCTGAAGCCGTTGAGCGACCAGCTTCGGTCGCTGCTGTCGGAGAGCGGTCGCTATGCGATCGTGTCCACGGGCCCGGTCGAGGACCGGGTCACCCGGGGGGCGGGCCTGCGCAACTGCAACGGCTGCGCCGAGGACTACGCCAGGACGCTGGGTGCCGACGTCGCCGTCACGGGCGAGATCCAGAAGGTCTCCAACCTCATCCTGAACATCAACGTCTACGTGAAGGACCTCAGGAGCGACAAACCCGAGCAGGCCTACAGCGTCGACATCAGAGGCGACAACGACGTCTCGTTCGACCGTGGCCTCAAGTACCTCGTCAAGAACAGCCTGCCACCGACGCCGTAGGTCGGACGGTCGGCGACCCGAACCGCCGGGCCGTCATTCGGCCGCGGCGCGGTGGGCGAGGGGATCGGTGACCGGGAAGGTGCAGGTGACGCGGGTGCCGGCGCCGGGGGCCGAGTCCAGGGCGACGCGCCCGCCGTGCAGCTCGACGAAGGAGCGCACGATCGACAGGCCCAGTCCGACGCCGCGATGGCGGGTGCCCAGGGTATGGCTCTCGAACCGGTCGAACACCCGCGCGGCGACGTCGACGGGCATGCCGCGGCCGTGGTCGGCCACCGACAGCACGAGTTCGTCGCCCTCGCGGCGCGCCTCCACCCGCACGGTCTGGCCCGGCGCGGAGAAACCCACCGCGTTGGAGAGGAGGTTGAACAGGATCTGGCGCACCCGCTTGCCGTCCGCGACGAAGCTGCCGATGTCGTCGGGCACCGCGAGGTCGAGGGTGATCGCCGATTCCGCGAACCGGTCCTCGAGGCCGCGCACCGCCGCCTCCACCGTGGCGCGCACGTCGACCACTTCCCGCGACAGTTCGAGGGAGCCCGCATCGATCGAGGCGAGGTCGAGGATGTCGTTGATCATCACGAGGAGGGCGCCGGACGAGCGCATGATGTGGTCCGAGTACTCGCGCTGGCGGTCGTTGAGAGCGCCCACGGTCTCGTCGCCGAGGAGCTGGGTGAAACCGATGATGTTGGTGAGCGGCGAGCGCAGCTCGTAGGAGACGTGGTGGACGAAGGTGTCGCGCAGGAGCGAGGCGCGCTCCAGGGCGTCGTTCTTCTCGGTGAGCGCCCGCTCCACGTTGACGCTGGCGGTGACGTCGATGAGCGTGAGCAGGGTGGCGCCCTCCGGCAGCGGCTGCGTGGCGCAGTCGAGCACGGTGCCGTCGACGATCTCCAGGCGGCAGGTGAGCCCGGCGCGGGTCTCGAGGTCGGTCACGGCGGCACGGATGTCGAGCCAGGGCTCCTCGTCCGGGGACAGGATGCGGCAGGCCGCAATCACCGCGTCGACCCGCGGCCGCTCCACCAGCATCGCCGCGTCGAGGCGCCAGGCGGTGGCGAAGGCGCGGTTGGCGAAGGTGAGGCGGCCATCGGCCCCGAACACGGCCACCGGCTCCTTGAGGGTGTCGAGCGTCTCGGCCTGCACCCGCATCAGGGCGTTGTAGCGGGATTCGAGCTTCACGCTCTCGGAGACGTCGTCGAACAGGTAGGTCAGGCCGCCCTGGGGGTTGGGGTCGGCGACCACGCGCAGGGAGCGACCGTCGGGCAGGTACCACCAGGTCTCGTTGGCCTCCACCGCCCGGTAGGCGGCGAGCACGTCCGATTTCCAGGACTTGAAATCCGCCTGCTCGGGAAGCTTTCGCGAGGCGCGCAGGTGGTCGAGGATCTCGCCGTCGAGGGGCCGCTGCTCGAGGAAGGATTGGTCGAGGCCCCACAGGTGCCGATAGGCGGCGTTGTGGAAGATGAGGCGCTGGCGGGCGTCGAACATCGCCACGGCGGTGGGCAGCTGGTCGAGGGTGCGGACGTTGGCGTCCATCTGGCGTTGCAGGTCGGCGCGCACGCTCTCGAGCTCGGAGACGTCCACGGCGATGCCGACCCGGCCGCCCTCGATCACCGATTCGGTGACGTCGAGGTTGCGCCGGCCGCCGGCCACCACCGCCGACAGGCGGAAGGCGCCGCGCGCGCCCGAGCCCGGCCGTGCGCCGTCGTGCCGGGCGATCATCTCGCGGGCCTGCCGGTCCAGGAGCTCGATGCCGGCGACGACGGCGCCCTCGCGGCTCGGGGCCTCCACGGCGGCGACATAGGCGGTGTTCACCCAGGCCAGGGCCCCGTCCTGGTCGCGCTGCCAGACCGGTTGGGGAATCGCGTCGAGCAGGTTCGAGAGGGCCGAGAGGCCGCGCTTGGCCTCGTCGAGGCGGTGGCGCAACTCGTTGAGCTGGCGGCGCTCCTCGCTGGTCTCGCGCAGGCGCAGCAGGGCGCGGCCGGCGAGCGCCTGGCCGTGCGCCTCCATGTAGCGGCCGTCCTGGGCGCGCAGGCTCAGGCGAAAACCGGTCCCGCGCTCGCGCAGGGCGAGCACGGCGGCATCGAGGGCTCCGGCGTCGCTCGCCGCGAGCCAGGTCGAGAAGGCGAGGATGCGCTCGGACCCGCCGGCGAGGCTACGACCCTCGGGCAGGGCCAGCGTCACGTCGCCCTCGATCACGGGATCGCCCCGCCCGGCCCAGGTCACGATGACCTGGCGCTCGGCGTTGAGCAGCAGTTCGGCGAGGTCGTGCGACCCGTGCAGGCGGGCGAGCTCCGAGGCGAGGTCACCCTCGCGCCGGGTCCAGCGCGACCGCTCGCGCATGTGCAGCAGCGAGAGGATGGTGGCGAACACCGTGAGGCCGATCAGGATCGCGAGACCGGCGGCGTTGTGGGTGTGCTGTATGACGTCGGTGGCCCAGGTCGTTCCTAGGGACGTGGTTCCCGGGGCCGCGGTTGCCGGGGCCGCGGTTGCCTGGGTCGTCGCGCCCGGGCCAGCGGCCAGGGCGGAAGCGCCGGACGCACCGACGAGCAGAGCGCCGATGCAGACCCTGATCTGCACCGCTCGATCGACCCACATTTCGCCCCGCCTCCACGACCTGCCGATGAGGCGCCACCACGTCGCAACAGACCGACCCCGTCATCGGCTGGCGACTCGCCGTATCCGGCGACTCCGACCCACACTAGCGCGAGCCGGAATCCCGCAGGAAGGGGGCGAAGCTTAACTTTGACCCGAACCGGATCACGTGCCGCCGGGAGGCCGCAGAAAAGACACACCGGACGCCCTCGCCCGCCCCCGGCGGCGCGGCCCCGGACACGAAAAAAGCCCGGCATCGAGCCGGGCTTTTCCGTCACGCAGCGGACCGAGGCGGCCGGGGCCGCCCCACCGTCAGTATCAGTAGCGGTAGTGATCCGGCTTGAACGGGCCGGTCTGCGACACGCCGATGTAGGCGGCCTGATCGGGGCGGAGCTTGGAGAGCTTCACGCCGATCTTCTCGAGGTGGAGCATGGCCACCTTCTCGTCCAGCGCCTTGGGCAGCGTGTAGACCTGACGCTCGTACTTGCCCGGGTTGGTCCAGAGTTCGATCTGGGCCAGGGTCTGGTTGGTGAAGGAGGCCGACATCACGAAGGACGGGTGGCCGGTGGCGTTGCCAAGGTTCACCAGGCGCCCCTCCGACAGGAGGATGATGCGGTGGCCGTCGGGGAAGGTGATCTCGTCCACCTGCGGCTTGATGTTGGACCAGGTCATGTTCTTCAGGCCGACGACCTGGATCTCGTTGTCGAAGTGGCCGATGTTGCACACGATCGCGCGGTCCTTCATGGCGCGCATGTGGTCGATCGTGATGATGTCCTTGTTGCCCGTGGCGGTCACGAAGATGTCGGCGCGGGGGGCCGCGTCTTCCATCGTCACGACCTCGTAGCCTTCCATGGCGGCCTGGAGGGCACAGATCGGGTCGATCTCCGAGATCAGGACGCGGCAGCCGGCGTTGCGCAGGGAGGCGGCAGACCCCTTGCCGACGTCGCCGAAGCCCGCGACCATGGCGACCTTGCCGGCCATCATGACGTCGGTGCCGCGACGGATGCCGTCGACGAGGGACTCCTTGCAGCCGTAGAGGTTGTCGAACTTCGACTTGGTGACGGCGTCGTTCACGTTGATCGCCGGGAAGAGCAGCTTGCCCTCCTTGGCGAGGTTGTAGAGGCGGTGGACGCCGGTGGTGGTCTCTTCCGAGACGCCCTTGATCGACTCGGCCAGGCCCGCGAACCAGCCCTTGGGCTTCTCGGCGAGCTTCTTCTTCAGGAGGGCGAAGAACACCTCCTCCTCTTCCGACTCGGGCTTGTCGAGGAAGGCGGTGTCGCCGTTCTCGGCACGCAGGCCCAGGTGGACGAACATGGTGGCGTCGCCGCCGTCGTCGAGGATCATGTTCGGCATGCCGCCGCCATGCCAGTCGAACAGCTTCGACGTGTAGTCCCAGTACTCCTCCAGGGTCTCGCCCTTGATGGCGAACACCGGGATGCCGGCGGCGGCGATGGCCGCGGCGGCGTGGTCCTGGGTCGAATAGATGTTGCAGGACACCCAGCGGATGTCGGCGCCGAGAGCCTTGAGCGTCTCGATCAGCACCGCGGTCTGGATCGTCATGTGCAGCGAGCCGGCGATCTTTGCGCCCTTGAGGGGCTGCGACGCACCGTATTCCTCACGCGTGGCCATCAGGCCGGGCATCTCGGTCTCGGCGATCGAGATCTCCTTGCGGCCGTACTCGGCCAGGCCGATGTCCTTGACGATGTAATCCTGGGCCGGGGAAATCTGGGCCATGTGGTTCGCTCTCTCGTCTCGCGTTGCGCTTGGGCTGAGCCTCTAGCAGGCGCCGGGGTAGGAAGCAATCAAGACATAAAGATGTCTTTATGCGAACCTCGAGGTCGGCGGGTCGGCGCAGCGGGTGCCGGCCGGCGTGACGACGCGCCCGGTCCACGAACGAGACGCACCGGGCGGCAGCGACAAAAAAAGGGACCGGACCGCCCGGCCCGATCCCCTCGCGGACGATCCGCCGTGCCGCCGGAGTCACGCGGCCTGGCGGGGCTCCTCCAGCAGTTCGTCGGCGGGGCCGAAGAACTCGAATTTCACCCGCTCGGCGGGCACGCCGTGGCGGGCGAGGCCGTTGACGAGGGCCGCCAGGAACGGCTTGGGGCCGCACAGGTAGTAGGTCGCCTCGCCGAGCGGCGTGCGGGCCGCGAGCCAATCGGCGGTGACGAGGCCGGGGACGTCGTAGTCGACGCCCGGTCGGTCGCCGGCCTCCGGCGCGGCGTAGAAGGTCTGCAGCCGGACGTTGCCCGACCGGGCGGCCAGGGTGCGGACATGCTCGCGCATCGCGTGGACGCGCCCGTTCAGGGCGCCGTGGACGTACCAGACCGGACGCGCGTCGCCGCTCTGCACCAGCGTCTCCAGCATGCTCAGCATCGGCGTCAGGCCGACGCCGCCGCTGATGAGCACGACCGGTGCGTCACTCGAACGGTCAAGGAAGAACTCGCCGGCCGGTGGCGCCACCCGCATCGCCGTGCCCGGCCCGGCCTGCGCGTGCAGCCAGTGCGAGACGATCCCGGCGGGCTGGCCGACGCCGCCCTCGCGCTTGACCGTGATGCGGTAGGCGCGGTCGTTCGGCGCGCAGGAGATCGAGTAGTTGCGCTTGAGCACCCCCCGCCCCGGCAGGTCGAGGAGGAAGCCGAGGTACTGCCCGGGCTCGTGGCGCAGGACGGGCAGGCCGTCGCGCGGCGCCAGCACGAAGGAGCGGATCGTCTCGCTTTCCTCGGCCACCGATTCGATGACGAAGTCGCGCCACCCGTTCCAGCCGCCGGGCTTGTGCGCCAGGTCGCGGGCGATGGCGGCCTCCCGGCCGATCAGGATATGCGCCAGGAACCAGTAGGCCTCGCCCCAGGCCGCGCAGATCTCCGCCGTGGCGGCGTCACCGAGCACGTCCTGGATCGCGCCGAGCAGCGCGTCGGCCACGAAGGGATAATGCTCGGGCAGGATGTTGAGGGCGACATGCTTCTGGGCGATCCGCTCCACGGCCCCGCTCATGGCTCCGAGGTCGTCGATGTGTCGGGCATAGGCCAGGACCGCCAGGGCGAGCGCCTTGGGCTGCGAGCCGTTCTCGCCATGGTGCGACTGGTTGAAGAGGTCGCGCATCGCCGGGTCCTGGAACAGGCGCTCGTACATCCGCTTCGTGATGGTGAGGCCATGGGCCTCCAGGGCGGGAACGGTGGCCTTGATGAGGGCGACGGTGGCGGGCGTCAGCGGCTGGGACACGGCGAGCTCCAAAGGTTCATTTACAATGAACCTTTGGAGCCGAGATGCAAAAGATGCAAGCAGAATGTATCTTCGAAAGCCTGTAGGAGGTGGCCATGCGCCTCACTCGCTACACAGATTACTCCCTCCGCACCCTGATCTATCTCGGGCTCAACGACACCGGCTTGAGCTCGATCGCCGAGATCGCGCGCGCCTATGGGATCTCGGAGAGCCACCTCACCAAGGTCGTGCACCAGCTCGGGCGGCTCGGCCTCGTCCACACCCTGCGCGGCCGCGGCGGCGGCCTGCGGCTCGCCCGTCCGCCCGCCGAGATCGTCGTGGGCGCCGTCGTGCGGCAGACGGAGGAGGACCTCGCCCTGGTGGAGTGTTTCTCCGGGGGCGCCTGCGCCATCACGGCGCCATGCCGCCTGCGCCGTGCCTTGGGCGAGGCCCTGGCCGCCTTCCTCGCCGTGCTCGACGGCTACACCCTGGCCGACCTGCTCGGGGACGGCGCGGCACCGGATCTGGCCATGCTTCTCGGGTTGCCGGTCGTCGGCGGGAAGGGCGCCGCGGCGCCCCGATCCGACGCCGGGGGCACCGCGCCGACGCCCGATACGGGATCGCGTGACGAGCGTGGATGAATGCGAGCGCCTCGCTTCCGCCTCGTGGGGAGGGGTATGAAGGTCCGGTCGAACACACCGGGGCGACCGAGATCGCTCACCCCTCGTCGCGCAGCTGCCGCCGGATGATCTTGCCGGTCGTCGTCATCGGCAGGCTGTCGCGAAACGCGATCTCGCGCGGGTACTCGTGGGCGGAGAGCCGGGTGCGCACGAAGGCCTGGATCTCGTCCGCCAGGGCGTCGCTCGCCGAAAATCCGTCGCGCAGCACCACGAACGCCTTCACGATCTCGGTGCGCAGCGCATCGGGCTTGCCCACCGCCGCCGCCAGGGCGACGGCCGGGTGGCGCAGGAGGCAGTCCTCGATCTCGGTGGGGCCGATGCGGTAGGCGGCCGAGGTGATGAGGTCGTCCTCGCGGCCGACGAAGTGGACGTAGCCGTCGGCGTCGCGCCGGGCGGTATCGCCGGTGAGCATCCAGTCGCCGCGAAACTTGGCGGCGGTGGCCTCGGGCTGGTTCCAGTAAGACAGGAACATCACCGGGTCGGGCCGGGCCACCGCGATCTCGCCGACTTCGTCGACCTCCGTCTCGCGGCCGTCGGGGCGCTGGATCATCACGCGGTGGCCCGGCACCGGGCGCCCGGTGGACCCCGGCCGCGCCACGCCGGCGGCCCGGCACGCGGCCAGCACGAGGTTGCACTCGGTCTGGCCGTAGGCCTCGCCGATGGTCAACCCGAGTTCGCTGCGCGCCCAGGCGAAGGTCTCGGGCCCCAGCGCCTCGCCGGCCGAGGCGATGTTGCGCAGGGCCGAGAGGTCGAAGCGCCCGCGCGGATCGGGCACGCCGCGCAGCATCCTGAGCGCGGTGGGGGGCAGGAACACGTTGGTGATGCCCTGGTCGGCGATGAACCGGAACGCGCCCTCGGGATCGAACCGGGCGGTAGGGCGGGCCACCACCGGCACACCGTGGTGCAGGCTCGGCATCAGGACGTTGAGGAGGCCGCCGGCCCAGGCCCAGTCCGAGGGCGTCCACATCAGGTCGCCGGGTCTCGGGGGAAAGTCGTGCATCATCGCCCAGCCCGGCAGGTGGCCGAGCAGCACCCGATGGGCGTGGAGCGCACCCTTGGCGAGGCCGGTGGTGCCGGAGGTGTAGATCATCAGGGCCGGATCGTCGGCCAGGGTGTCGCGCGGGCGGAACCCCGCCGGCGCCGAAGCGAGGAGGTCGTCCCAGCCGAGGACGCCCTGCGCCGCGCCGTCCGTCGAGACGACATGGGCCAGAGCGGGCAGGTCGGCGCGGATGGCGGCCAGCTTGGCGAGGCCGGGCGCGTCGGTGATCAGGACCCGCGCACCCGCATCGGCGAGGCGGTATCGCAGCGCCTCGGGGCCGAACAGGCCGGCCAGCGGCAGGGCGATGGCGCCGATCTTGTAGGCCGCCGCATGGGCCACGACGACGGCGGCCGATTGCGGCAACAGAATGCCGATGCGCTCGCCCGGCGCGATCCCCACGGCCACCAGGCCAGCGGCCAGGGCGTCGGACCCCGCCTTGAGCGCGCCGAAAGTGGTGGCCGCCACGGTGCCGTCGCCGCCAACCTCGACGATCGCCGGGCGCTGCGGCTCGCGCAGCCCCCAGCGGTCGCAGACGTCGACGCCGATGTTGAACCGCTCCGGGATCGCCCAGGCGAAGCCGGCGACGAGGCGGTCGTAATCGGGCGCGCTGGCCAGCATGGCGGAAGCGCTCACGTCCCGGCGGGCTTGAAGCCGCCGGCATGGACGAAGTCGGTGATCGGCCGGCGTCCGTTCGGCGTCTCCTTGGCGACCTGCTCGGGCGTGAGCTCGGCCCGCGCCACCGCGCGCCCGACGCCGTAGGCCGCCTCGACCCGGTGGTCGGCGGGCACGTTGAGGGCGGCGACCGCCCGCTCCCGGTCGAACCCGGTCATGCCGTGGGCGTGCCACCCCTGGCGGATCGCCTGGAGCTGGAAGTTGGCCGAGGCCGCGCCGGCATCGAGGGAATGGCTCCAGGACGGCTTCAGCTCGTCGCCCGCCTTCATGTGCGTGCTCGACACCAGGATCACGATGGCGCCGGTGTCCTTCACCCACTTCTGGTTTCCGGGCACCAGGAGGTCGAAGAACACCGGCCAATGGGCCGCGTCGCGCAGGGCGTAGAGGAAGCGCCAGGGCTGCGAGTTGTAGGCCGAAGGCGCCCAGCGCGCCGCCTCGAACATCCGCAGCAGCTCGGCCTCCGGCACCGCCTCTCCCGTGAAGGCGCGAGGCGACCACCGCTCGATGAAGAGCGGATCGATCTCGTGGTCGGGCCGGCGCGGGTTGGAAGACGTCACGGGCGATCTCCGGATGGCGGCCGCGCGATGCGGCGGGGTCGACGGGACACCGCATGCACGACATCCGCCCCGGAGCGCAAACCCCGTGCGGATCGCGCCGTTCCCGTTAGCGATATCGTCATCTTATGGGCCCAGGCTCCCGCCTCCCGCGGCCGAACGCGAGACGAGGTGACGGCGTGCCATACGGCTCTGGCCAGACCGAACGGCCGGCGGGAGGCCCCGCCGCCGCCAACGATTCGGCGACCCTGGATGCGGTGCTGCTCGATGCGGCCGACCGCTGCCTGCGCTCGGGCCGCTTCCTCGACAGCTTCGGTCCGGTCCTCGAGGCCCGTTTCGAGGCCGACACCCGCCAGGACCGCATCCGCCAGATCCGGTACGCCGTCTTCATCGGCATCCTGGTGTTCAACATCTACAACCTGACCGGGCTCGTCACGCTGCCGGATTGGTGGGTGCTCAACCTGGTCCTGAGGGCCGCCGTGGTCACGCCGGTCGGCCTGTTCGTCTACTGGGCGTCGAGCCGGGTGGGAGGCGGCCTGCGCGAGATGCTGTGCGCCGGGGCCATGGTGGGCGCCAACGGCGTCCCGATCCTGCTGATGGCCCTGGAGGGCGGGCCGCGCATCTATCTGTGCACGGCCGAGATCATGCTGAGCATCGTGTTCGGCAGCAACGTGCTGCCGCTGCGCTTCTCCTGGGCCTGTATCGTCTCCGCGGTCACCGCCGTCCTGGCGACGACGGTGGTGCTGACGAAGTCCGACATCCCGATCGAGCTCGGGCTCGTCATCGTGATCGACCTCCTCGTCATGATGAACTTCACGCTCATGGCCGCCCGGCGGACCGAGGCCGCGAACCGGCGCGACTATCTCCTGACCCTGCGCGAGACGCTGCGCGGCAGGCGCCTGGCCGAAGACAACACGATGCTCGCACGCCTATCCACCACCGATTCCCTCACGGGGCTCGCCAACCGTCGACGGTTCGCGCGCAGCATGGGCGACCTCTGGCAGGGCGCCCTGGAAGGTCGCCGCTTCGCGTTGATCCTGCTCGATGTCGACCACTTCAAGCTCTTCAACGACCGCTACGGTCACAGCGCGGGCGACGACTGCCTGCGGGCGATCGCCGCCATCCTCGCCCGTCACGCCACCGGCCCGTCCGACGTCGCGGCCCGCTATGGCGGCGAGGAATTCGCCGTCCTGCTGCCGGGCCGGACCCTGGCGCAGGCCCTCGAGGTCGCCGAAGCGCTCCGCCGCGGCGTCGAGGACCTGGCGGTGCCGCACGCGGCCCGCAAGGACGGCCTCGGCCGCGTCACCGTCAGCCTCGGCGTCGCGATCAGCAGCCAGGCGGCCTCCGAGGCCGCCCTGGTCGAGGCGGCCGACCTCGCCCTCTATGCCGCCAAGGAAGCGGGGCGCAACCGCATCCAGTCCCCGGCCGGCCCGCGCCGGCGCGACGACCCGGCCGTGATGCCGGCGGCCTGACGGGTATTCTCCGGAAGACGCGGTGGTCGTCAGTGCCGCGGTCCGAACAGGATCACCGCGGTGCCCAGAAGGCAGATCGCTCCCCCCGACAGATCCCACCGGTCGGGCTGGCGCCCCTCGACGGCCCATAGCCAGGCCAGGGACGCGGCGACGTAGACGCCGCCGTAGGCGGCATAGGCCCGGCCCGCGGCCTCGCTCTCGACCCGCGTCAGCAGCAGCGCGAACAGCGCCAGCGCGGCGAGCCCCGGCAGCAGCCAGAGCGCGGAGCGATCGAGGCGCAGCCACGCCCAGAACGCGAAGCACCCGGCGATCTCGGCGAGCGCCGCCCCCACGAAGATGATCGCCGTCATGACGGGGCTCCCCAACCGCGGGCACCCGCATAGCCAGGCCCCCCGGCGGCGGTATCCCTTTTCGACCCTGCCGTCACAGCCTTGGGCCGCAGGCTCGCCTCGCCACCCGCGAAGGGTGCCCCCCGGACACCGGCAGGTCGATGTCCGGGGGGAGGTCGAGACCTATTCGGTGACCTTGGCCCGCGGCCGGTCGTCGCCGCGCGCGGTCTCGTCGTGCCAGGCGCCGCTGCCGTCCTGGTAACGGATGCCCTCGGTGGAGCCGGGGACCTGCTGCTCGGCGGCCGCCGCCTGGGCGGCCTGGAGGGCTTCGTCGCGGCTCGGGAACGTCTCGGAGAACACGTCCCCGACCTTGTAGGCGTAGCCGCCGTCGTGCTCGACGATGTGATAGGTGACGTCCGTCATCGGTTCGGTTCCCGTGTACGAGGATATGACGGCGAACGGACCGGGCCGTGCGGGAGTTCCGCTTCAGTGCCGCGTCGTACCGGCCCAGCCGAGGGTGGCGACCGCCGCCCGGCAGCCGGCGATCAGCGAATCGCGCACGTCGTCCGGGTCGAAACCGGGCCCATCGGGGAAGGCCAGGACCTGGACCGTCCCGTCGCTCTCGCGTCGCAGCCGGCAGATCCAGCCGTCGGGCGAGCGCTCGAAGGCGACCGCGAAGCGGTGACCGTCCTCCTCGAAATGATGGGGTTCCAGATCACGGGGTTTCATGAGGCCTCTTCCTCGCTAAGGAGCTGCGGGCGACATCCCGCGTCGCCCATCCTTTAGGACCGTCATGCTGATCCGCGCCATCGTCGTCCTCGTCCTGTCGACTCTCGCCGTGCCCCTGGCCGGCTGCGGCTCGTCCCGCGAGCGGACCCTCGGCTCGGGTACTCCGACCAACCCGTTCGCCTCGAATTTCGCATCGCGTCAGATGGAGGCGGAGCCGCCGCGGCGCTAGGGGCCGGCCGGCCGAGTGGTGCGTGCCGGCGCCGAAACACGGCCCTCCGGCAGCGCTCGACAGGGCTTTCCCCGGCCCGGCGCGCCCGGGCGGGACCGGCGTGGAGACAAAGCGGGTGCGAGCCGGTAAGGAAGGTCGTGTCCGCACGGTCGCGGCCGACGTCGGGACACCCCCTGGGACCGTCCCTCCTCCCGGAGCGAAATGTCGCCGCGCCCCTCGTCGCCAGAGCTCATCGAGCCCGTCCGCACGCGGACCGGGACCGGTGCGCGCGTCCTCGCGGTCGCAGCCCTCGGCGCCGGTGTGGTCGCGGCCTGCCTGCCCTGGAGCGTGACCTCGCCTCGCCTGCTCGCGATGGTCGCTGACGATCTGGCGCGGTCCTACGGCATCGCGCTGACGGCCGACGGCCCCACCGAGATCGCGCTCCTCCCGTTTCCGCGCCTCAACGTCTCCGGCACGCGCCTGACCGCCGGCGGTCCGGATGGGGCGATCCTGGCCGAGGGCGGCCAGTTGAGCCTCCAGCTCAGCCTCGTCGCCCTGGCCATGGGGCGCATCGACCTCGACGCGGTCTCCCTCGACGGCGCCGCCGTGACCCTGCCCCTGTCGGAGACGGACGACCGCTGGCACGGTCCAATGGAGAGGATCGTCCGGCGTTTCGGCAGCGAGGCGGAGTCCCGCCCCCTTCGGCTCGGCCTGACCCGCGCCACGGTGACGGTGCGCGATCCACGCGACGGCGCGATCCAGACGGTGAGCGACGTGACCTTGGGCCTCACCTCGCCGTTTTGGGGAACCCGCGCCGAGATCGTCGCCCGCGGCATCTGGCGGGAGCGGGACGCCCAGCTGCGCCTGTCGGGCCTCGACCTGCCGGCCCTGCTCGATGGACGTGTCAGCCGCTTTGCCGCGACCGCGTCCTGGCCCGCCGCCACCTTCGACGCGAAGGGCAGCGTCGCCCTGGGTGCGCGTTACGCCGTCTCGGGCCACCTGCGGCTCGCCAGCCAGTCCCTGCCGGAAATGCTGGATTGGAGCGGCGTCACGGTCGCCCTCGCTCCCCTCCTCGATGCGTTGGTCGTCGAGAGCGATTTCACCACCGAAGCCGGAACGCTGATCCTGCCGCGCCTGCGGGTGGAGATGGGTGGAAACCGCCTCGAGGGCGCCGGGTCGCTCGCGCTTGCCGGGGGGCGTCCCGCGATCCAGGCGACCCTCGCCGCCGAGACCCTCAACATCGCGCCGCTGGTGCGCGATCTCGCCACCGCCTTCGGCATCGAGGGCGATGCCCGGCCCGCCTCGGAGTGGACGGGGCGCTCCCTGTCGCTGGCTGCGGCGACGATGGGCGACCTCGACCTGAGGCTCTCGGCCGCCGAGACGCGGGTCGGGCCGCTCCTGGTGGAGGACGTCGCCGCCGGTCTCATCGTCCGCTCCGGCAACGTCGAGGCGTCGCTCGGGCGCGCCAATCTCCAGGGTGGCACGCTCAAGGGCCGCGTCGTGCTCGGCGATGCGGGGGAAGACCGGGGCACGGAGGTGAAGGCCCAGGGCGCGTTCGAGGGGGTCGATCTCGGCGCGCTCCTCACCGCCTTCGGCGAGGAGCGGTGGCTCGTCGGCCCCGCCAAGGGCAGCTTCGCCATGGACAGCCGCGCGGCGACGATGGGCGACCTCGTGGCCAATGCCAACGGCCGCGCGGGCCTCGCCGTCGAGGGCGGGACGATCAGCGGGCTCGATCTCGGCGCCCTCCTGCAGCGCCCGGCGGACGCGGCGGCCGGATCGCCGCAGCAGCGGATCGGGCGCACCGATTTCTCCAGCGCCGCCGTCACCCTGCGCTTCAAGGACGGACAGGGCACCGTCACGCAGGGCCGGCTGGCCGCCCCGACCGTCGCCGCCTCCCTCGCCGGGACGATCTCGCTCGACCGGCGCCACCTCGACATCCGGGCGGGATTGTCGCCGGCCGAGACCGAGGTTCCACTCCGGCAGTTCGGGATCACCGGCCCCTGGGACGCCATCGTCGTGCGCGCGCTGCTCGCCGATGCGTCCGAGGCCGGCCCGCGCGGGCTGGCGGTCATGAAACCCGACCTCCTGCGGTTGCCGGCCAAGGCCGCCCTTCCGGCCACCGCCCGCTCCTATGCGCCCTGACCGGGACGCGCATCGCGTCCCATCAGCCGGCTGGCGGTGAGCGCGACCACCGTCACCACCCCGATCAGCAGCGTCGAGGCCGCGTTGATCTCCGGATTCACCCCGAGGCGGATCTGGCTGTAGAGCCGCATCGGCAGGGTCGTCGCGCCCGGTCCCGAGACGAAGCTCGCCACGACGAGGTCGTCCAGCGACAGCGTGAAGGCGAGGAGGAAGCCTGCGGCCAGGGCCGGGGCCGCCAGCGGCAGCGTCACCGTGAGGAACACCCTGACCGGACCGGCGCCGAGATCCCGCGCCGCCTCCTCCAGGGACGGATCGAGGCCCTTCAGCCGGGCGCCGACCACGACCGCGACGAAGCCGGTGGCGAGGGTCGCATGGGCGATGACGATGGTGGCGATGCCCCGGTCGAGCCCGAGCCCGACGAACAGGAGCAGCAGCGCCAGGCCCGCGATCACCTCCGGCATCACCATCGGGGCATGGACGAGGCCGGTGAAGAGCGCGCGGCCGGGGAAGCGGCCGCTGCGCGTTAGGGCGAGGGCGGCCAGGGTGCCCATGACGGTCGCGATCAGGGCGGAGGCGAGCGCCACGCGCAGGGACACCAGGGCGGCCGCCATGACCGGCCCGTCGGACAGGAGGACCCCGTACCACCGCGTCGAGAACCCGCCCCACACGGTCACCAGCGCCGAGGCGTTGAAGGAATAGACCACCAGCACCGCGATGGGCGCGTAGAGGAAGGCGAAGCCCAGGATCAACGCGCCTTTGGAGATAGCGCTCATCGCGCCGCCTCGCCGCGCCGGGTCTCCGCCTCGCGAAACACGACGATGGGTCCGACCACGATGACGAGGAGCAGGATCGCCACCGCCGAGGCCAGCGGCCAGTCGCGGTTGGAGAAGAACTCGCTCCACAGGACCCGCCCGAGCATGAGCGTGTCCGACCCGCCGAGCAGGTCGGGGACGATGAACTCGCCCACCATCGGGATGAAGCACAGGAGTGCCCCGGCCACGAGCCCGTGCCGGGCGAGCGGCAGCGTCACCGTCCAGAACACCCGCGTCGGCGAGGCCCCGAGATCGGCGGCGGCTTCCCGCAGGCGCGGATCGGCCTTGGCCATCACCGCGTAGAGCGGCAGCACCAGGAACGGCAGGTAGGCGTAGGTCAGCCCGACCAGCACCGCCGCCTGCGTCCCCAGGATCTCCAGCGGCCGGTCGACGAGCCCGAGGCGCATGAGGCCGGCGCTCAGGAGCCCCTCGGGCTTCAGGATCGCGATCCAGGCGTAGATGCGGATGAGGAAGCTCGTCCAGAACGGCACGATCACCAGGGCGACGAGGACCGGCTGAACCTTCGCCGGAGCACGCGCCATGGCATGGGCGATGGGCGTGCCGACGAGGGCGAGGATCAGCGTGGCCAGCGCCGCCAGGGACAGCGACGACAGGGCGGCATCGCGGTAGAGGCTGTCGTTGGCCAAAGTCTCGTAGTTGGCGAAATCCAGGGCCTCGAGGAAATGGGCCCAGCCCTGGGGTCCGGTGCTCCAATCGAGCACGGGCAGGTAGGGCGGCTGCGCGGTGGCCGGCTCCGACAGGCTGATCTTGAGGGTGATCAGGACGGGCAGCAGGAAGAACGCGCCGAGCCACAGGAACGGCAGCACCGGCAGCAACCGGAGGAGGCGCGGCCGCGGCGTCATGGCGGCAATATCGCGGCGGCGCGCGGATCGATGTCCACGGCCACCGTGTCCCCGGGGACGAACGCGGATGCCGCCGGGCGCATCACGCGGATGAGGGTGCCGTCCGACAGCCGCACGCCGTAGCGGATGCGGTCGCCGAGGTAGGTCCGGTCCGCCACCGTCCCGGACAGGCGCGTCGCCGGATCGGCTTGGGCCAAATCGATCCGGGACAGATCGATCCGCTCCGGACGAAGGGCCACGACGACGGCCTCGCCCTCGGCCCAGGCCCGGTCCGAGGTCGCGACGTCGAAGGGCCCGAAGCCGGCCTCGACGCGGTGAGCGCCCTCCCCCCTGCCGGCGATGCGCCCGTCGACGAGGTTCACGTCGCCCAGGAGCGCGGCGACGAAGCGGTCCGCCGGCCGTTCGTAGAGGTCCGCCGGTGTCCCGATCTGCACGAGGCGGCCGCCCTGCATCACCCCGATGCGGTCGGCCATGGTCATGGCCTCGCCGGCATCATGGGTGACGACGACGAAACTCGTGCCGAGCCGGCGCTGCAGCGCGCGCAACTCCCCTTGCGTCTCCTCGCGCAAGGCGCGGTCTAGGGCGCCGAGGGGCTCGTCGAGGAGCAGCACCCTGGGTTCGCGGGCGAGCGCACGGGCCAGGGCCACCCGCTGGCGCTGGCCGCCCGAGAGGGTCTCGGGCAGGCGCGCCTCGAAGCCCTCGAGGCGCACGAGGCGCAGGAGCCTGGCGATCCGCTCGGCGACGGCGCCGCGCCCGAGCCCGAGGCCTTTCAGCCCGTAGCCGACGTTGCGGCTGACGCTGAGGTGGGGAAACAGGGCATAGGACTGGAACATCATGTTCACCGGCCGCCGGTGCGCCGGCAGGGCGGCAAGGTCGTCTGCGCCCAGGTGGATCGTGCCGGAGGTCGGCGCCTCGAAGCCGGCGACGAGGCGCAGCAACGTGCTCTTGCCGCAGCCCGAGGGGCCAAGCAGACACACGAACTCGCCGGGCGCCAGATCGAGGGAGACGTCGTCCACCGCCGTGAAGGCGCCGAACCGCTTCGTCAGGCCGGCGATGCGCAACAGGGTCGGGGTCGGCACGGTCACGGGCCCCGGCCGATCAGGAATCCTCGCGCAACGCCTCGGCGACGCGGGCCTCCAGCAGGTCGGGCCTGCGGATCACGAGGGCGCCGCGGGTGCGGTCGATGAGCCCGTCGGCGGCCATGACCGTGAACTCGCGGGTCACCTGCTCGCGACGGCACCCGATGCGGGCGGCGAGCACGTGATGGTAGGGCGGCGGCGTGACCACGCGGGCGCCGTCGCTGCCCGCGCGCGGCACCGAGAGGCGCAGCAATTCGGCATAGAGGCGGTGGCGCAGGTCGAGGAGCGCGTGCTCCATCAGCCGGGTGTTCAGTTCGCGCACGCGCTTGGCCAGCAGCCGGAACAGGCGGTCGGCGATCGGCTCGGAGGCGAACACCATCTGCCGGAAGACCGGGGCCGGGACCACGCAGACCTCGCCGCGGGTGAGCGCGGTGACGTTGGCCGAGCGGCCGATGCCGTCGAGCGCGGCCAACTCGCCGAAGAAGGCACCGCCGCGCATCTCGCCGAGGATGACTTCCTTGCCGGACTGCGACCGGTTGAGGATCCGGACCTCGCCGGCGATGATGAAATAGACGTCGGTGGAGACATCGTCGTAGTCGACCAGAACCTCGTTCTCGTCGAACTTGCGCCAATGACAACGGGTCTCGTAGGCCGACAGTTCGATCCCCGGCTCCTTGAAGAACGGGATCCCGGTCAGCCGCCCTGCACTCACGTCGTCCACCTTCCGTTGCCGGACCGATCGTTAAGCCCTCGCCCGGGCGGGTCAAGCCGGATGGGCACCGGGCCGGCGGATAGAGGTGGATGCCGTCGGGACGACGCGACGACCCCTCGGACCGGACCGACCCGCGCCGCCTCGCCCGTGTCGATCTTTCCGCGATGAGGCGATGAACACCGTCCGGCCGAGCGCGTTGAGTTCCATCGCCCCAAAAGTAGATCCCTGCTCCGGGCCTCTTTTCGAGAAATGGAATTCGCCATGGCCAAGGTTATTCTACCGTCGCTCATCGCGGGAGGTCTTGCCTCCGCCATGCTCCTGACCGCACCCGCGCCGGCTTCGGCGGCCGAAGTCTCCGCACGGCCAACCTTCGACGCCCTGCAGCGCAGCGGCGCGCCGATCGGATACATGCAGTTTCGCGGTGGACGCGGTGGCTTTGCCGGCGGCGGCATCGGCGCTGGCCGGGGCTTCGGCGGCGGACGCGGATTTGGAGGAGGACGCGGATTCGCGGGCGGCCGCGGCTTCGCGGGACGCGGCTTCGGCGGCGGTGGCTATCGCCGTGGCGGGATCGGCGGCAGCGCCGTGATCGGCGGTCTCGCCGCGGGCGCATTGCTCGGCGGTGCGATCGCCAGCCAGTCGGGTGGCGGCTACTACGGCTACGGCGGACAGCCGGGATACGGCTACGGATACGGGGCACAGCCCGGTTACGGATACGGCTATCAGGTCCAGCCGGGCTACGGGTACGGGGTGCAACCGGTCTACGAGGTGCAATCCGAGGATCCGCGCAATACGGTCGCCTATTGCGTCCAGCGTTTCCGCTCCTACGACCGGGCCTCCGGCACCTATCTCGGCAATGACGGCCTGCGTCACGCCTGTCCCTAGAGCGAATCGATCCGGTCCGGAGGGGTCCCGCGCGCTGCGGGGCCCACCGGGCCGGGCCCACGATCCTGCCGGGGGTCTCGAACTTCGGCGGGCTTGCCTCGCACGGGCCGCCACCGCACAAGCGCGCCATGCTGCGCGTCAACGACCTCACCTATCGCATCGGCGAGCGCCTGATCCTCGACGGCGCCACCTTCTCGATCCCCGACCGGGCTCGCGTCGGGCTCGTGGGCCGCAACGGCGCCGGCAAGACCACGCTGTTCAAGGCGATCCTGGGAGAACTGCCCACCGAGGGCGGCACCGTCTCGATGCCCAAGGGCATGCGCATCGGCGCCGTGGCCCAGGAGGCGCCGGCCGGGCCCGAGACGCTCCATTCCGTCGTCCTCGCGGCCGATACCGAGCGTACCCGCCTGATGGCGGAGGCCGAGCACGCCGACGGCCTGCGCCGCGCCGAGATCGAGACCCGCCTCGTGGACATCGAGGCGCATTCGGCGCCCGCCCGCGCCGCCGCCATCCTGCACGGCCTCGGCTTCGACGCCGTCGCGCAGGGCCGGCCGTGCGCGGATTTCTCCGGCGGCTGGCGGATGCGCGTGGCGCTGGCCGCGGTGCTGTTCTCCGAGCCCGACCTGCTGCTGCTCGACGAGCCGACCAACTACCTCGACATCGAGGGCACGATCTGGCTCTACGACTACCTGGAGCGCTATCCGCGCACCGCCGTCATCATCAGCCACGACCGCGATCTGCTCGACGAGTGCGTCGACCACATCCTCCACCTCGACCGCGGCAAGCTCGCGATCTACCGCGGCGGCTACACCTCCTTCGCGCGGCAGGTGGCCGAGAAGAGGGTGCTGCAGGCCAAGGCCAAGGTGAAGCAGGACGCCGAGCGCGCCCATCTCCAGAGCTTCGTCGACCGCTTCAAGGCCAAGGCGACCAAGGCCCGCCAGGCCCAGTCCCGCGTCAAGCGCCTCGCCAAGATGGAGATCATCGCCTCGGTGATCGAGGACGACGTGCCCGTCTTCCGCTTGCCGAGCCCGGAGCGGCCGCTCTCGCCCCCCATTGTGGCGATGGAGCGGGTGCAGGCGGGCTACGCCGACCGCATCGTGCTCTCGGGCCTCAACCTGTCGCTGGCCCCCGACGACCGGGTCGCCCTGCTCGGCGCCAACGGCAACGGCAAGTCGACCTTCTGCAAGCTCATCGGCGGGCGCATGGCTCCCTTGAGCGGCGAGATGAAGCGGTCCTCGAAGATGGAGGTCGCCTATTTCGCCCAGCACCAGCTCGACGAGCTGCGCCCGGCCGAGAGCGCCTACGCCCATGTCCGCGACCTGATGCCGGACGTGCCCGAAGCCAAGGCCCGCGCCGCGGCCGCCCGCCTCGGCTTCTCGGGACCCAAGTCCGAGACGCCGGTGTCGCAGCTCTCGGGCGGCGAGAAGGCCCGGCTCCTGATGGGGCTGGCCGCCTTCAACGGTCCGCACCTCCTCATCCTCGACGAGCCCACCAACCACCTCGACATCGAGAGCCGCCAGGCCCTGGTGGCGGCGATCAACGACTACGAGGGCGCGGTCATCCTGGTGAGCCACGACCGCTTCCTGGTGGAGGCCTGCGCCGACCGGCTCTGGCTCGTGGCCGACGGCAGCGTGAAGGCCTTCGACGGCGACATGGACGACTACCGACGCTTCGTCCTCTCCGGCCCCGAGCGCGAGGCCGACAAGGCCGCCGCCGAACCGGCCGGCGGCGCCAAGGCGCAGGAGCGCCGCTCCAACGCCGAACGCCGCAGCGCGCTCGCTCCCCTGCGCAAGAAGCTCGACGGCGTCGAGGCGCGGATGACGAAGCTCTCCGACGCGATGGCCAAGATCGACGCGGCCCTCTCCGACGGCTCGGCCTTCCAGGCCAATCCCGCCAAGGCGGCGGAACTGATGAAGATGAGGTCTGATGCCGCGGTGGCCCTTGAAGCCGCGGAGGAGGAATGGCTCGGCCTGAGCGCGGAGATCGAAGGCGAGGGGTGATGGCTCGCCGGCTCGTGCCGTCGGCGTGTTCGAGCCGAACGCGATCCCCTCCCCGTTGCGGCGATCGGCAGGGGTCGGTTGCGCCTGGCGCGATACGGGCTCACCCCGCCACCCCCACCCCCGCTGATTCCCGCAAGCGGAGGAGAGCCGCGCCGCACACTCCAGTGGCGATCGTCCCGCAGGGGGCAGCGCGGCAACATTCCGCCCCCACCCACGTTGCCGGTGCTGACCATTCCTCCGGGACGACACCATGACGACACCACGCCGCCGGACCCTGTCGAAGCGACGCCTCGGTATCGGGCTCGCCCTCGCCCCCCTGGTCGCGGCCGGCGGATGGATCGCCTACAGCCACCTCGCGCTCGACCGTGCCGTGGCGCTGCCGCCGGCCCTGCCGGGTCCGCGCGACGAGATCGACAGCCCCGCCGGCCGCCTGAGCTACTACCGCACCGACGAGACGGCGGGCGTGCCGCTTCTCCTGGTCCACTCGATCAACGCCGCCGCCAACGCCTACGAGGTCCGCCCGCTCTACATGCACTACCGGACGCGCCGGCCGGTCTACGCGATCGACCTGCCGGGGTTCGGGTTCTCGGAGCGCAGCGACCGCACCTACACGCCAAGGCTGATGACCGATGCGATCCATGCCATGGTCGAGGCGATCCGCGCCCGCCACGGCGGGGGTGCGGTCGACGCCGTGGCGCTGTCGCTCTCGGCCGAATACCTCGCCCGCGCCGCCGTCGAGCGCCCGCAGGACTACCGCAGCCTCGGCCTGGTGAGCCCGACCGGCTTCGACGCGCGGTTGTCGGGCTCGGGGCCGGACCAATCCACCCGCGGCAGCGACACCGCCCGCTCGATCGTCGCGCAGCCGCTCTGGGGCCGGCCCCTCTACGACCTCCTCGTGAGCCGGCCGAGCATGCGCTTCTTCCTGGAGAAGACCTGGGGGTCGACAGACATCGACGAGGGCCTGTTCGCATACGACCAGGCCTCGGCCCACCAGCCCGGCGCCGAGCACGCCCCGTTCTCGTTCCTCTCCGGCCACCTGTTTCCCGCCGACATCACCCGGGTCTACGCCCGCCTCGAGCGGCCGGTCTGGATGGTCCACGGCACCCGGGGCGACTTCGTCGACTACCGCCACGTCGACGACGTGCGGGCCAAGCCGAACTGGACGGTGGCCGTGCTGCCCACAGGCGCGTTCCCGCATTTCGAGCGGCTCGCCGACGTGACCGCGCGCTACGACGCCTTCCTGGCCGGGCTCGGCGGCTGAGGGCCGCTGGCTCCCGCCCCGCGGCCGTACTATTCCTCGGCGCGACCGCCGCGTGACCGGCGGTCGGCACCGGAGTCCCCATGACCGACCTCACCCTCGCCGCCGCCCAGGCCATCGTCGCCACCGCCCTCGCCACCGCCCGCGAGCGCGGCCTCAAGCCCCTGGCCGTGGCGGTCTACGACGCCCGCGGGGCGCTCAAGGCGTTTGCCGCCGAGGACGGCACATCCCTGCGCCGGGCCGAGATCGCCATGGGCAAGGCCAACGGCTGCCTGGCGCTCGGGCTCGGTGGACGCGCCATCGCCAAGCGCGCCGAGGAACAGGCGTATTTCGTGGCCGCCGTCAGCCACCTCGTCGGCCCGGCCGCGATGGTGCCGGTGCCGGGCGGCGTGCTGATCCGCCAGGGCGACGTGCTCGTGGGTGCGGTCGGCATCTCGGGCGACACCTCCGACAACGACGAGGTCTGCGCGCTGGCCGGCATCGAGGCGGCGGGCTTTTCGGCCCAGACCGGCGCCTGACGCAGCCGGCCGGATGCCGCTCCACCGCCGCCACTGCCTGACGGGGGGCGGCGCCCTGCTGGCCGGAGCCGTGCTCGGGCAGGGAGCGGCCGCGGCGACCGCGCTCTACCGGCGCGGCAACGACGCGGACCCCGAGACCCTCGACCCGCATCGCTCCTCGACGGTGGCGGAAGCCCACATCCTGCGCGACCTGTTCGACGGGCTGCTCACCTACGACAATTACGGCGCCATCGTTCCGGGCGCGGCCACCCGCTGGAGCGTCTCCCCGGACGGCCTCACCTACACATTCATCCTGCGTGAGGACGGGCGCTGGTCGAACGGCGACGCCGTGACCGCGGGCGACTTCGTCTTCGCGCTGCGCCGGATCATGGCCCCGGCCACCGCCGCCAAATACGCCGAGGTCCTGGCGCCGATCCGCAACGCCGGCGCGGTCAACGACGGCAGCGCCCCGCCCGAGGCGCTCGGCGTCGGCGCCCCCGACGAACGCACCCTCGTCGTCACCCTGGAGCGGCCGACCCCCTACGTCCTCGAACTCCTGACCCACCAGACCGCCCTGCCGGTGCATCCGCCCTCCGTCCTGCGGTTCGGGGATGCCTTCACCAAGCCCGGCAACCTCGTCTCCAACGGCGCCTACCGCCTGTCCGAGGTCGTGCCCAACGACCGCATCACCCTGGTGCGCAACCCGCACCACCACGCCGCCGCCACCGTGGCGATTCCCGCCGTCGCCTTCGTGCCGACCCCGGACCTCGCCAGCGCCGTGCGCCGCTATGCGGCCGGCGAGATCGATTCGCTGGCCGACCTGCCCGGCGACCAGATCGCTTCCCTGGAGCGTCGCTTCGGGAACCAGGTCGTGCTCGGCCCGGCGCTCGGCCTCTATGCCCTGGCGTTCAACGGCCGCAAGGCGCCCTTCGACGACGTGCGGGTACGCCGGGCCCTGTCGCTGGTCATCGACCGCGAGTTCCTGAGCGAGGTCGTCTGGGGCCGGACCATGGCCCCGGCCTATTCGCTGTGCCCGCCCGGCCTCGACAACGCGAGGCCGCCGCCGCAGCTCCCCGGTCGCGACGCCCTGCCCATCGACCGCGAGGACGAGGCCCGCGCGCTCCTGGCCGGCGCCGGGTTCGGCCCCGAGCGGCCCCTGCGCGTCGAATACCGTTTCAACACCACCGACAACAACCGCAACACCGCCATCGCCATCGCCGACATGTGGCGGGCCATCGGGGTCGAGACCCGGTTCGTCTACACCGACGCCAAGACCCATTTCGCCCACCTGCGCGACGGCGGCGACTTCGACGTGGCGCGGATGTCGTGGATCGCCGATTACTCGGACCCGCAGAACTTCCTGTTCCTGCTGCAGGCGGACAACCTCGGCTTCAACTGCGGACGCTACGCCAACCCGGCCTTCGACGACCTGATGCGGCAGGCGGCGGCCGAGCGCGACCTGGCCCGGCGCGCCGAGATCCTGGTGCGGGCCGAGGCCATCCTGCTCGACGAGCTGCCCTGGATCCCGGTGATGCATACCCGCGCCAAGGCGCTGATCTCGCCCCGGCTGTCGGGCCACCACCCGAACCTGCGCAACGTCGCCCCGACGCGGTTCCTCACCCTGAAGGCGTGACGAACCGTTCGCGGTCCTCGGGATCGAAGAAAGGCGACCACCATCGCCGGACGACGGGATCGTGCGTTGCGACACGCGCCTTCGGGTCAAACCTCGTCCTGCACGGACTCATGAAGAAATTGTCGTGCTGTCGCGCACCGAAGACTGATTTTTCTTGCCGCAACGTCTGGTCATGGCCGGACGCGAATGGATCCGGACCAGTCTTGAGGAGGATGTCATGCAGGGTATCGTTCGTCGGGCCGCCATCGTCGTCGCCACCGCCGCCGTTCTGGGCGCATCGCTGATCGCGTCGTCCGCCCCCGGCCAGGCCGCGGGTTACAAGGTCAAGACCGGCTACTGGCCGGGCGCCGTGGCCGCGGGCATCGCCGGCACCGTCGTGCTCGGGGCCCTCGCCGCCTCCGCCGCACCCGCCTACGTCTCCGTCGAGGACGAAGACGATTGCTACACCGCCAAGCGCCGCTTCATCGACGCCGACGGCTACAGCGTCGTGCGCCGCGTGCGCGTCTGCGAGTAGGGCCAGACCTTCCAGAGGCTCACCGCCGCCCGTCGTCGTGGATGACGGGCGGCCTTGTCGCGTCAGCGGATCGACGAGGCGATGGCCTTCTGGATCGCCATGACGTTGGCGCCGCGCTTGAGCGTCTTCTGGATCGGGTCGACCCGGCCCGAGACCCACACCTTGAGTTCCGAATCCATGTCGAAGCTGCCGGCGGTCTCCACCGAGAACGAGGTGATCGCCCGGTAGGGCACCGTGAGGAACGAGACCTTGCGGCCGGTGATGCCCTGCTTGTCCACCAGGATCAGGCGGCGGTCGGTGAACACGATGAGGTCGCGGATCAGCTTGAACGCGATGCTCACGGTCTCGCCGTCGGTGAGCACGCCGTCGAGCTGCCGGTCGATCTCGCCCGCCGTGAGGTCGCTGCCGTGCCCGAGCAGGCCGTCGAGAAGTCCCATCCGCCGTTCCCCCTATCCCGCCGACGCCCGGCGCCCCTATCTAATGGTGGCGGCATCCGGGCTTTACCAGTCGGGACGCCGCTCCCGTGTCCGGAGCCCCAGCGACGATGCCCAGCCCTCCCTTGCGTCTCGGCGTGAACATCGACCACGTGGCCACCGTGCGCAACGCGCGCGGCGGCCACCATCCCGATCCGATCCGGGCGGCCCTCGCCGCCGTCGAGGCGGGCGCGGACGGCATCACCGCCCACCTGCGCGAGGATCGCCGCCACATCCGCGACGCCGACGTCGAGGCGCTGATGCGGGTGTTGAGCGTCCCCCTCAACTTCGAGATGGCCGCCACCGACGAGATGGTGGCCATCGCCCTGCGCCTGAGGCCGCACGCCGCCTGCCTCGTGCCGGAGAAGCGCGAGGAGCGCACCACCGAGGGCGGCCTCGACATCGTCGGCACCCGCGCGCATCTGGCGCCCCGCATCGGCGCCCTGTCGGAGGCCGGCATCCGCGTCTCGCTGTTCGTCGAGCCCGAGGAGGCGGTGATGGACCTGGCCCGCCGCCTCGAAGCGCCGGTGGTCGAACTGCACACCGGGCGCTACTGCGAGGCGGTGGCCGAGGGCGATGCCGCCGGCACGGCCCGCGAACTCGCCCGCATCGCGCGGGCGGCCGAATACGGCGCGGGTCTCGGCCTCGAGGTCCATGCCGGCCACGGGCTCGCCCTCGACAGCGTCGCGCCGGTCGCCCGCCTGCCGCAGATCGCCGAGCTCAACATCGGCCACGCCCTGATCGGCGAGGCGATCTTCGTGGGCCTCGCCCGGGCGGTCGCCGACATGCGCGCGGCGATGGCGGCGGCGCGGACATGATCGTCGGGATCGGATCGGACCTGTGCGACATCCGCCGGATCGAGCGCTCGCTCGACCGCTACGGCGACCGCTTCACGCACCGCATCTTCACGGAGGGGGAGCGGCGCAAGTCGGATGCGCGGGCCGCCCGCGGCCCCTCCTACGCCCGCCGCTTCGCCGCCAAGGAAGCCTGCGCCAAGGCCTTGGGCACGGGCATGAGCGAAGGCGTGTTCTGGCGCGACATGGAGGTGGTGAACCTGCCCGGCGGCCGGCCGACCCTGCGCCTCACCGGCGGCGCGCTGACGCGGCTTGCCGCGATGATGCCCGCCGGGCATGTGGCCCGCATCCACGTCTCCCTCACCGACGATCCGCCGATGGCGCAGGCCTTCGTCGTCATCGAGGCCGTGCCCGACAGCGCCGACGCCCCGGCCTAGAGCGCCGGACCGGCCAAGATGTCCGGTCCGGCGCTCTAGGTCCTTGGTTTTGCATCGGATTTTTCCGAAAAATGGGTCCATTTTTCGGTCCGATGCTCTAGCGGTGGACATCTGACAGATGGTACCCACGCCCTGGGTCCGGTTTCGACCCTGGGCCGATCATGGAGTTAAACTCGGGCGGACCTGATCGGCGGCTAGAGGATGGCGGCTGTTATGGTTGAAAAACCAAACTCCAAATTCCAATAAGTAACGTACAAATTGATGTTTGTATATTATAATAAAAATAATTACCAAAAAAATCGTGAACAAGCAAGTAAGTCTCACCCTGCTAAAATTACTTACGTTTCTTAATATAAATATGAGAAAATCACACAAAACAATAATTGTAAACGCACCAATAATCAAAGAAAGAAGCCGATAAAAATAGCTATACCAATTGCCACAACTCTACTATCAAAGGTCGTGATTTAATTCTCTGCCCGATTAAATCAATGGAATTATCATCGATATTTCCAAATATTTGGCACTGTTACTAAAAGTTTGACCCATCCGTTGACTTCATACTCCCCTGCGAGCGCGGTTTCGCAGAAGTCGAATACTGTTTCTAAAACGTTAACTTCTTAGGGCGGAGCTTGAGCGTGTTTGGATCGGCGGGTCTGTCCGTCGACATTCGCGTTACACCCCATCAAATCGTGGAGAGGGTAGAGTGGCAAAGTGCAGACATGAAGTTGTACCGGATCGCACATCGCCAGCCGAAGCCTATTTACAACCTAAATATTTTAAAGTAATTTTCGCCATAGCCGCCTTAATTGAAAAAAACCATTCGATCAAATTAATTACTTCGTTAAATACTTTATACTGACCATCGTATCATATGAATACAACGTCTCATCATTCTTTACATAAAGTTTTATAGAATAATTACCTCGGTCCAGACTAATGATGTCAATCAATCTTCCAACTTCACCCTTCGAATGAAAACTGATTCCGTGAGTTTTAATAGTTCGTTTAACCAATTCCGTTCCGTTATTATTATGAATTTGAACTTCAAAACTGATTATTTCATTATCACCCGACCCCCCACCCGGAACTCTGTCAGAAAATCTCTTTAGAACAGACTCTCTTTGTAAAGCGGAGTTAAATCGGAAATATAAAACAATTGCAAAAGAATTATTATCTCGAACTCGGATAGAAAAAACCTGCGGCTTTTTCCAATCACTCACAACAAAATCGGCAGGAACGGACGTAGCACTCGTCAAACCATTATCATTAGCGATATAAATTAAAGTAAGCGATGTTATCGTCACTAAAGCTAAAGCAAAAATACAGAAGAGAATCTTCAATGGGAAATTTAAAGCGGCTAATCTAGAGAAAATTCTGCTCACCCGATCTCTCCATCAATTTTAATCATATTTTAGTGATCGAAAGGGCAGCCCACCCCTTTGGCGCAATAGTCATGCAGGGGCTGCCTTGTTCCGTTTTCGGCCCTTCTCGCCTAAACCGACCTCTCCCTGGCTTAGTCGAGGAAAGGCTAATCGTTGCAATCAGCGATTTCCGGATCAAGACTCAAGGTCCGCTCCCCACCCATCGCGGAGGTTCGTGGCGGGTACCGAGCGTCAGATCTCTACCGCTGGCGGCGACGGCATCCGCGTTGCGGGCGGGCGGCGGTTGGTATACCCCCCGCTCTTCGCCGGGCGAATGGACCGCGGCTCGGGTATCGGGGACGGACGTCCCGAAGATCTGCGCGGGCGAGGATCTGCGCGGGCGAGCCGGAGACGACAGCGAAGATGGAACGTGCGCGCGTGGATCACAAGACGAAGCGTGACCTGAAGGTCGCCGAGACCGGCACCTGGGCCAGCGTCAAGGAGACGCTCAAGGTCGGCCTCCAGGCCCTGCTGATCGCCCTCGTGGTGCGCACGCTGCTGTTCCAGCCCTTCAACATCCCGTCGGGTTCGCTGGTGCCGACGCTGCTGATCGGCGACTACCTGTTCGTCTCGAAATACGCCTACGGCTATTCCAAATACTCGCTGCCCTTGAGCGAATACCTCCCGTTCGAGGCCAACGGCCGGATCTGGGAGGCCGCCCCGAAGCGCGGCGACATCGCCGTGTTCAAACTGCCCAAGGACAACGCCACCGACTACATCAAGCGGGTGATCGGCCTGCCCGGCGACAAGGTGCAGATGAAGTCGGGCCTGCTCCACATCAACGACGTCCCGGTCAAGCGCGAGAAGATCGCGCCCTTCGAGACCACCGGGCCCTACGGCGAGCAGGCCAAGGCCGAGCAGTACCGCGAGACCCTGCCGGGCGGCGTCACCCACCTGGTGATCGAGCGTGACGGCGACAGCGGCTACTGGGACAACACCGAGCCCTACGTCGTACCCCAGGGCAAGTACTTCATGATGGGCGACAACCGCGACAACTCGACCGATTCGCGCGATCTCGCCAACGTCGGCTTCGTGCCCTTCGAGAACTTCGTCGGGCGCGCCGAGATGATCTTCTTCTCGATCGACGAGGGGACGCCGGCCTGGCAGATCTGGCACTGGCCGGCCAAGGTGCGCTGGAACCGCCTCTTCAGCGCCATCAACTAAGGTCATGCCGACGATGGACGAAGGCGCGCCCCTGTCCAACCGGGCGCGGCGCGCGCCGCGTCCCAGGCCGGGGCTCGACCTCCTCGAGGCCCGGATCGGCCACGTCTTCACCGACAAGACGCTGCTCGCGCGGGCCCTGACCCATGTCAGCAAGGCCGGCGGCGTCGGCCGCAGCGGCAGCTACCAGCGCCTCGAATTCCTCGGCGACCGCGTGCTCGGCCTGGCCACCGCCGACCTCCTCTACGCCGCCTTCCCCGCCGCCGACGAGGGCGACCTCTCGCGGCGCCTGGCCGGCCTGGTGCGCCGCGAGACCTGCGCGGCCGTGGCGCTGGCCTGGGATGTCGGCCCGCATCTGGCGCTGGGGCCGGGAGAGGTCCAGGGTGGCGGGCGGCGCAACCAGACGATTCTCGCCGACGTCTGCGAGGCGATCCTGGGGGCGGTGTTCCTCGATGCGGGCTACGAGGCGGCGCGGGCGATCGTGACCGCGGCCTTCGCGCCGTCGCGGGAAACGTCCGCCCCGCGCGGGCGCGACGCCAAGTCGGCGCTGCAGGAGTGGGCGATGGCTCGGGGGCTCGCCATCCCCGTCTACGAGGTCGCGGCCCGCTCCGGGCCGGACCACGCCCCGCAGTTCCGCATCGCCGTGCGGGTCGACGGGATCGATCCCGGCTTCGGCGACGGGCCGTCCAAGCGCCTCGCCGAGCAGGAGGCGGCCCGCTGCGTCCTGGCGCGAGAGGGCATCGCGCTCAACGACACGACACGAACCCCGGAGGCTCCGGACGCGTCGACCGACACCGATGAAGGACGTAGCCCCGATGCCTGACCACGACCCGGATATCGAAGACGGCGCCGACCGCGACGACGGCCCGGAAGATGCCGCCCCCGAGACGGAGGCGACCGCGCCCCGCGCAGGCACGATGCCGGGAGCCTCGCGGGACTCCCGCGCCGGCTTCGTCGCCCTGATCGGCGTACCCAACGCCGGCAAGTCGACGCTTCTCAACAGCCTCGTCGGCACCAAGGTGTCGATCGTCTCGCGCAAGGTGCAGACGACCCGCGCCCTGGTGCGCGGCATCGTGATGGAGGGCTCGGCCCAGATCATCCTCGTCGACACCCCCGGCATCTTCGCGCCCAAGCGCCGGCTCGACCGGGCGATGGTCCATTCCGCCTGGAGCGGGGCGGCCGACGCCGACGCCGTCGCGCTGCTGGTGGATGCCCGCAAGGGGATCGACGACGAGGTCGAGGCGATCCTGGCGCGCCTGCCGGACATCGGCCGCCCCAAGATCCTGATCCTCAACAAGATCGACCTCATCCTGCGCGAGACGCTGCTCGCCCTGGCGGCCGCCCTCAACGAGCGGGTGCCGTTCGCCCACACCTTCATGATCTCGGCGCTGAAGGGCGACGGCATCGCGACCCTGCGCGTGGCGCTGGCCGGCATGATGCCGTCCGGCCCCTGGCTCTACCCCGAGGACCAGGTCTCGGACGCGCCGCTGCGGATGCTCGCCTCCGAGATCACCCGCGAAAAGATCTACGACCGCCTGCACGAGGAGCTGCCCTACCGCTCCACCGTCGAGACCGACCAGTGGCAGGTGAAGCCGGACGGCTCGGTGCGGATCGAGCAGACGATCTTCGTCGAGCGCGAGAGCCAGCGCTCGATCGTCCTCGGCAAGGGCGGCCAGACCATCAAGGCGATCGGCCAGGCGGCCCGTATCGAGATCTCCGAGGTCGCCGAGACCAAGGTGCATCTCTTCCTGCACGTGAAGGTCCGCGAGAATTGGGCCGACGATCCGGCCCGCTACCGCGAGATGGGATTGGAATTTCCGCGCGGTTGAACGCCGGTTTGCCAGATCAGACAATGGCTTGCGCCGCGGGCGAAGCGGCGCTGTCCCAGTATTGCGCTGCAACGCCTGCGTCTTTCCACGAGCCCGGGAAGCAAATCATCGATCCGGTGGCCTTCATAACAAAGCCGATCCGTCAATAACCTGACATTGTCCGACGCGACGATTCGGTGGACATCAGAAATATCGTGGATGCGACCTCGTCGAACTTCCCCTCGACGCTCTCGCCGGCTACCTATCGCGGTGTCGGGATTCGAGTCCGAGTCGCGGCCGCCACACCCATTCCCGCTTACGCCCTGAGCCTCGAGGCGCGTGCGCCGTCGCGCCGGATTCGTCATGATGTTGGCCATGCCTCCCCCCACCATGCCTCCCCCCACCATGCCTCCTCCCGATGCCGTCTATGGATCGCCGCCGCCGGACCTCGCCGAGATCCCGGCTGACGCCGCCCAGGTCTCACCGCTGATTCCCGGATCGGCCCGTCTCGAAGACCTCGCCGAGGCCAGCCTCGACCGGATCGTCGTGCTCGCGCCCCCCGGGACGCTGGAGCGGCGCTATGCCCTGTCCCTGTCGCTGCGGGCGCTGCGTCCGGGCGGACGCCTCACCGCGCTGGCTCCCAAGGACCGCGGCGGCGCGCGCCTGGGGCGCGAACTGAAGGCGTTCGGCTGCGAGCCGGCCGAGACGGCCCGCCGCCACCACCGCATCTGCGAGGTCGCCAGGCCCGAGGCCCTGGCGCCCCTCGACGCGGTGATCCGCGACGGCGCCCCGCGCCACATCGACAACCTCGCGCTCTGCACCCAGCCGGGCGTCTTCTCCTGGGACCGGCTCGACCCCGGCACGGCGCTGCTGCTCTCCACCCTGCCCGTCCTCTCCGGCAAGGGAGCCGACTTCGGCTGCGGCATCGGCGTGCTGGCCAGGGCCGTCCTCGCCTCGCCGGCCGTCACCGCGCTGACCCTCATCGACATCGACCGGCGCGCCGTGGAGATGGCACGGCGCAACGTCGCCGATCCGCGCGCCGTCATCCGCTGGGCCGACATCCGTGCGCCGGACGCGGCGCTGTCCCGCCTCGACTTCGTGGTGATGAACCCGCCCTTCCACGACGGCGGCACCGAGGACCAGATGCTGGGCCAGGTCTTCATCCGCCGGGCGGCCGAATCGCTGCGGCCGGGCGGAACCCTGTGGCTCACCGCCAACACCCACCTGCCCTACGAGGCGCCGCTCAACGCCGCCTTCAAGTCCGTGACCCTCAAGGCCTCGGCGGGGGGCTACAAGATCTACGAAGCGCGCACGTGATCCCGGCGGCATTGCGATGAGCGGCACGGCCAAGGCAGCCACCCTGCGTCTCGACCGGCTGCTGGCCAACCTCGGCTACGGTTCGCGGCGGGAGATCGGCCAGCTCGCCAAGGCGGGACTCGTCGTCCTCGACGGGGCGCCGGTCCGCGACGCCGATCGCCGTATCGCCGTGAGTGCCGACCTCAGCGCGCGGATGACGGTGGACGGCGAGGCCCTCGACCCGCCCCCCGGCCTCGCCCTGATGCTGCACAAGCCGCTCGGCGTCACCTGTTCGCACAAGGAAGCGGGGCCGCTGGTCTACGGCCTGCTGCCGGAACGCTGGCGCCGGCGCGACCCGGCCCTCTCCACGGTGGGCCGCCTCGACAAGGAGACCTCCGGCCTTCTCCTGCTCACCGACGACGGCGCCCTGCTGCACCGGATCATCGCGCCCAAGTCCAACGTCGCCAAGCGCTACCAGGTGACCCTGGACCGCCCGCTCAAGGGCGACGAGGCGGCGATCTTTTCGTCCGGCACCCTCATGCTGGAGGGCGAGGACAAGCCGCTCCTCCCCGTCGAGACGCAGGTCCACGACGCGACCCATGCGGCCGTGACCCTGCACGAAGGCCGCTACCATCAGGTCCGGCGCATGTTCGCGGCGGTGGGCAACCACGTGGTCGCGCTCCACCGCGACCGCGTCGGCGGGCTCGCGTTGCCGGAGGATCTGGAGGCGGGGGCGTACCGGATCCTGGGCGAAGCCGAGATCCAGGCCGTCTTCGCCGGGCCTCGGCCAGCCTGACCCGTTTGCGGGCCCTGTCCTGGCCGGACGGGAAAGAAGCCTCCGTCACACGGATTGCCGGTGGCCACCGGCGCGGCGATGCCGTTGGGGTCGGGCGAGGTGTTGCCTCCCACCCTCCCCTCTGCTAAGGCCCCGCCCATTCCACACGCGGAGCCGGCCTCATGCCTGAATGAGGCGTTTCCGGTGATCGTGCCTTTCGGGGCGGGATCGCTTCCTCCGCGGCGGCATCAACCGGAAGAGAACAGAGAATCATGGCCGTCGATTTCACCATGCGTCAGCTCCTCGAAGCGGGCGCCCACTTCGGACACCAGGCCCACCGCTGGAACCCGAAGATGCAGAGCTACATCTTCGGAACCCGCAACAACATCCACATCATCGACCTCGCCCAGACCGTGCCGGCCCTCCACCAGGCCCTTCAGGCGGTGAGCGACACCGTGGCCAAGGGCGGCCGCGTGCTGTTCGTCGGCACCAAGCGCCAGGCCGCCGACACCATCGCCGAGGCCGCCAAGCGTTCGGCCCAGTACTACGTGAACTCCCGCTGGCTCGGCGGCATGCTCACCAACTGGAAGACCATCTCGGGCTCGATCCAGCGCCTGCGCAAGGTCGACGAGACCCTCGAGGGCGGGGCCCAGGGCCTCACCAAGAAAGAGCGCCTGATGCTCGCCCGCGAGAAGGACAAGCTCGAGAAGGCGCTCGGCGGCATCAAGGACATGGGCGGCGTGCCCGACCTCCTGTTCGTGATCGACACCAACAAGGAGCAGCTGGCGATCAAGGAGGCCCAGCGCCTCGGGATCCCGGTGGCGGCCATCGTCGACACCAACTGCAACCCGGACGGCATCACCTACGTCGTGCCCGCCAACGACGACGCCGGCCGCGCGATCTCGCTCTACTGCGACCTGATCGCCCGCGCCGCCATCGACGGCATCTCGCGCGGCCAGGGTTCCAGCGGCGTCGACCTCGGCGCCTCCGAGGAGCCCCTCGCCGAGGAGCTTCCGGCCAACGACGACGTGGCGCTGTCGGTGGAATCGGATTCGATCACGCAGGCCGACGTGGCCGCTCTCGTCGAATCCACCGAGCATTTCGAGCTGCTCTCGGCCCCCCGCGGCGCGCCCGACGACCTGTCGAAGCTCCACGGCGCCGGCCCGCAGATCGTGCAGAAGCTCAACGACGCCGGCATCTACCACTACTGGCAGATCGCCGCGATGACCGACGCCGAGGTCGCCAAGACCGATACCGACCTCAAGCTCAACGGCCGCATCGTCCGTGACGGCTGGGTCGACCAGGCCCGCGGCTTCGTCGAGGCCGCCGCCGCCGCGTGAGGCGCGCGACGGTTCGTCGCCGGGCCGTCACACACGGATTGGACTTTGACCGGGAAGCCCGGCGCCACCCCGGCGCCGGGCTCCTGACCTTCTGAAGACCTGCTGAACACCTGACGAGAGGACTGGCCATGGCCAACATCACCGCCGCACTGGTGAAGGAGCTGCGCGAGAAGACCGGCGCGGGCATGATGGACTGCAAGGGCGCGCTCAACGAGACCGACGGCGACATCGAAGCCGCGGTGGACTGGCTGCGCAAGAAGGGCCTCGCCAAGGCCGCCAAGAAGGCGGGCCGCGTCGCCGCCGAAGGCCTCGTCGCCGTCGAATCCTCCGGGCACCACGCCGCCATCGTCGAGGTGAACTCCGAGACCGACTTCGTCGCGCGCAACGACAGCTTCCAGGGCTTCGCCCGCGAGGCCGCCAAGCTCGCCCTCGACACCGACGGAACCCTCGAGGGGCTCGAGACGGCGCATTATCCCGGCGCCACGGAGACGGTGAAGGAGACCCTCTCCAACCTCATCGCCACCATCGGCGAGAACATGACCCTGCGCCGCGTCGCCAAGCTCGACGTGCAGAAGGGCGTGATCGCCTCCTACGTCCACTCGCCCGTCAGCGCCGGCCTCGGCAAGATCGGCGTGCTGGTGGCGCTGGAGTCCGAGGGCGACGTCGAGGTGCTGTCGACACTGGGCCGCCAGATCGCGATGCACATCGCGGCGACCAACCCGGTGGCGCTCGACGCCTCCGGCGTCGACCAGGCGACCCTGGAGCGCGAGAGCAACATCCTGCGCGAGAAGAACGCCGGCAAGCCCGACCACGTGCTCGCCAAGATCGTCGAGAGCGGCCTCAAGAGCTACTACAAGGAGGTCACCCTCCTGGAGCAGCCCTTCGTGCACGACGGCTCGAAGACCGTCAGCCAGGTGCTGAAGGAGGCCGAGGGCAAGGCCGGGTCGCCGGTCAAGCTCACAGCCTTCGTGCGCTACGCGCTCGGCGAGGGCATCGAGAAGGAAGAAGGCCCCGACTTCGCCGCCGAGGTCGCCAGCCTCTCGCGTTGAGGACGGTCCGGGCCGCGAGCCGGCCGGGGTTGTAGCAGCATCCGTGGGAGCGGCGCCTTGGCACCTCCCACGGATTTTCTCGGTCTGGAACCGGTCCGTCACGAGCTGACGACCCGCCCGCGAGCGACGTCCTGCGCATAGCGCGGCGACGGACGCCGAGGCTCGCCCTCGACCGTACACCGACGGGCTGCCGGGGTGGGCGTGCCTGCGCAACCCGGCGCCATGACATCCGGGCGCCATGACATCGGGACGCCACGACGTCCGGTCCCGTGCCCGTCATTCCCCCCAATGGTGCGGCCCGGCCCTCGACGCCACGGCGTCGGGTCACGTATGTGCACGGGCGACGGCCGGACCGGCGACGCGGTCCGGCGACGGAAGAGGTTGGGTGATGCCCGAGACGACGTCCTTCCGCCGCGTGCTCGTAAAACTGTCCGGCGAGGCCCTGGCCGCTCCCGACGGCTACTGGCTGCATCCGCCGACCCTGGCCAGCCTGGCCGCCGACATCGCCCGTACCCTCGAGACCGGGGTCCAGGTCGCGCTCGTGGTGGGGGGCGGCAACATGATCCGCGGGGCGCGGATTTCCTCCGCCGGCTGGATCGACCGGGCCACCGGCGATTCGCTGGGCATGATCGCCACGGTGATGAACTCGCTGGCCCTGGAGACCGCCCTGAACGCGGCCGGCGTCACCGCCCGCACCATGTCGGCGGTGTCGATGCCCACGATCTGCGAGACCTTCGCGCGCCAGCCGGCCCTGCACCACCTCGACAAGGGCCAGGTCGTGGTCCTGGCCGGCGGCACCGGCAACCCGTATTTCACCACCGACACCGCGGCGGTGCTGCGCGCGGCGGAGCTGCGCTGCGAGGCGGTGCTCAAGGCGACGCAGGTCGACGGGGTCTATTCGGCCGATCCCAAGACCGACCCCGACGCCGTGCGCTACGACCGCCTGACCCACGACGAGGCGATCCGGCGCGACCTCAAGATCATGGATACCGCCGCCTTCGCCCTGGCGCGCGAGAGCCGCCTCTCCATCGTCGTCGGCTCGGTGCATGCGCCGAGCTCGATCCGGGCGATCCTGACGGGGGCCGCGCCGAGCACGCACGTCGTTCCCTGACCGGCACGCACCGAAGAGACGAATTCTTCAGCTTCGTGAGGTTGGCTCGCGTGCCCCGGGCCGCACGCAGCGCGCCGGGCCCGAGACGCCGCAGCGATGTGCCTGGCCCAGATCGTCTTCTACAGCCACAACCGGGTCGCCATGACCGGTGGATCCATGCGCGACATGGTGCGGGACATCCTGGCCTCGTGCAGCCGCTACGACCACACCACCGGCATCACCGGCACCCTGATCTTCAACGAGGCGTACTTCCTGCAGGCGATGGAGGGCGACCGGGCGGCGATCTCCGAGCAGCTCTGGCGCCTGGCCGAGGACGACCGCCAGAGCGGCATGGTGCTGCTGTTCGCCGGTGCGATCGATCGCCGTGACTTCGAGGGCTGGACGGTCGGCTTTGCCGGCCACACCCCGGCGCTCGACGCGCTCTACCTCCTGCACGGCACCCAGGCGAAACTCGATCCGCCGCCGATGACCGCCCGCGGTGCCGTCGGCCTCCTGCGCGCGGTGTCCCACCTCGACGGCACCCACTACGTCCAGAAATCGACGCCGCTCGCCGGCGCCGCCCGCGAGCCCGCGCGGCGCCCCACGGCGTAACCGGCCGGACGCGGGGGTGCGGGCCGGCGGCCGAGTCATTTGCGAGCGCCCGGATTTTGGTTCATGGAAGCCCACGAACCGGCCCAGCGGCCTGGCTTTCCTCCCCTGTTCGCGTCGGGACTCTTCACGCATGGCCATTCCGGACTTCGATCTGAACGATATCAAGCGCCGCATGCAGGGCGCCGTCGCCTCGCTGAAGGGCGATCTCGGCTCCCTGCGCACCGGCCGCGCCACCCCCAGCATCCTCGATCCGATCACCGTCGACGCCTACGGCGCCGCGATGCCGATGTCCCAGGTCGCCACGGTGAGCGTGCCCGAGCCGCGCCTCCTCAGCATCTCGGTATGGGACCGCGGCATGGTCAGCGCCGTCGAGAAGGCGATCCGCGAATCCGACCTCGGCCTCAACCCGCAGACCGAGGGCCAGACCATCCGCCTGCGCATCCCCGAGATGAACGAGCAGCGCCGCAAGGAGATGGTCAAGGTCGCCCACAAGTACACCGAGGAGAGCCGGGTCGCCGTGCGCCACGTGCGCCGCGACGGCCTCGACCACCTCAAGAAGCTCGAGAAGGACGGCGCCATCAGCGAGGACGACGAGAAGCGTCAGGCCGCCGAGGTGCAGAAGGTCACCGACCAGCACATCGCCGAGATCGACGGCGTGCTGGCGTCCAAGGAAAAGGAAATCATGCAGGTCTAGGGCCCTCCGCTCGGGGGCCTGCCGCCGGACGCGCGACGGGCGTGGTCTCGCCGGCTCGACGCCGGGGGATCGGCGAGAACGATGGGGCCGGTCCGGCGGGCGTCGGAGGGCCCCGGCACGACGGGGCCGCGTGGTCGACCGGTCCAGGGACGGTGAGGGAGAGACGCGGTGGATCGCCTAACGCGCGCGCGTCGGATCAAGGCAGGGATGACGTCCGACGCCGAGGTGATGGCTTGCACCGGTACGGGACCGGATTCGTCGCGGATCGAGGCCGCGACGCCCTCGCCCGGGGCCGCCGCGCGTGAGCGCCCGGCCGTGCCCGCCCATGTTGCGATCATCATGGACGGGAACGGCCGCTGGGCCGCCCGGCGCGGGTTGCCCCGCGTCGAGGGCCATCGCCGCGGCGTCGAGGCGGTGCGCCGGGCCGTCCGTTCGGCGATCGAACTCGGGGTGAGCTACCTCACGATCTACGGCTTCTCCTCGGAGAACTGGCGTCGCCCGCCCGCCGAGGTCGCCGACCTGATGGGGCTCCTCAAGCTGTTCGTGCGCCGCGACCTCGCGGATCTCCATGCCAGCGGGGTGCGCGTGCGCATCATCGGCGACCGCGAGAGCCTCACCCCCGACATCGCCGGCCTGCTCGTCGAAGCCGAGGAGCGGACCCGGCACAACACCGGCCTGACCCTGGTGGTGGCCTTCAACTACGGCGGCCGCCAGGAGATCCTGCGGGCGATGCGGCAGCTGGCGCAGGCGGTCCTCGAGGGCCGCATGAGCCCGGGCGAGATCGGGATGGACACCATCACCGCCGCCCTCGACACCACCGGCATCCCCGATCCGGACCTCGTCATCCGCACCTCCGGCGAGCAGCGCCTGTCGAACTTCCTGACGTGGCAGACGGCCTATGCCGAATACGTGATGGTGCCGGAGTTCTGGCCCGACTTCGACCACGACGCCTTCCGCGCGGCCATCGACGAGTACAACCGCCGCGACCGCCGCTTCGGCGGCTTGAGCGACAAGGCCGGCTGATGGCGGGCACGGGCGGCCCGGCACCCGCGGCCGTGCGCCGGCGCGACCGCCTCGGCGGGCGCGAGTTCCGGCTTCGCGCGATCTCGGGGCTGGTGATGGCCGTCGCGGTCGTGGCGGGCCTCGTCGTCGGCGAATGGCCCTTCGCCGTGATCTGGCTCGTCGCGGCGGTCATCGCCACCGGCGAATGGATCGCCATGACGCAGCTCTCCCCGACCCGGCCCCTCGTCGCGGTGACGGCCGCGGCCCTCGTCGGCGCGGTGGTCTGCGCACGGGTCGGCACGTCGCCGGCGACGATCGCCATGGTGCTCGCCGGTGCGGGCCTCGTCCTCCTGGTCGTCGCCCGCGACAGCGCCACTCGGGTTCGCGCCCTCCTCGGCCTCGGCGGCGGCGCCGTGATCGCCCTCGTCCCCACGGCGCTGCGCGACGATCCCGCCATCGGGATCGTCGGTCCCGCCTGGATGTTCGCGGTGGTGTGGTCCACCGACATCGTCGCCTACGTCACCGGCCGCATGCTCGGCGGCCCGAAGCTGATGCCGCGGGTGAGCCCGAACAAGACCTGGTCGGGCGCGCTCGGCGGCCTCGCCGCCGGCACGCTGGCCGGCGCCGGGCTGGTCATGGCCGCGCGCGCGCAGGGCTGGAGCGGCGCCGCCTCCGCCTCGCTGGGCATCGTGGCGCTGGCCAGCGCCGCCGCCTCGATCTGCAGCCAGAGCGGGGATCTCGCCGAGTCCGCCCTGAAGCGGCGGTGGGGCGTCAAGGATTCCGGCCGCTCCATCCCCGGTCACGGCGGCGTCATGGATCGCCTCGACGGCTTCTTCGCCGTGGCCGTCCTCGTCGGCTTCTATCTCGTCCTGCGCCGCCTGGCGGCCGCCTGAAGGAATCGTTCGCGTGAGTCTCACCGTCACCGTCCTGGGCGCCACGGGCTCCATCGGCCGCTCCACCACCGATCTCATGCGCCAGCACCCCGGCCGCTTCCGCGTCGGCGCCCTGGTCGGCGGGCGCGACGCCGCCTCCCTGGCGGCGCTGGCGCGGGAGATGAGGCCCGCATTCGTGGCCCTGGCCGACGAGGCCGCCGGACCCGCCCTGCGCGAGGCCCTGGCCGGGTCCGGCATCGCCCACGGCGCCGGAGACTCGGCGGTGATGGAGGCGGTCGCCCGCGAGGCCGACATCGTGGTCGCGGCGGTCAGCGGGGCCGCCGGCCTGCGCCCGACCCATGCGGCGCTGCGTCTCGGGCGCACGGTGGCGCTGGCCAACAAGGAGAGCCTCGTGTGCGCCGGCGACGCCTTCATGCGCGATGCCGCCCGCTACAAGGCCCGGCTGCTGCCGGTGGATTCCGAGCACAACGCCCTGGCCCAGGCGCTGGGCGACGGCCGTGTCTCGGACGTCGCCAAGATGACGATCACCGCCTCGGGCGGCCCGTTCCGGACCTGGGCTCGCGAGCGGATCGCCGCCGCCTCGCCGACGGAGGCCGCCGCCCACCCGACCTGGTCGATGGGCATGAAGATCAACATCGATTCCGCCTCCCTCATGAACAAGGGGCTGGAGCTGATCGAGGCGCACCACCTGTTTTCCATCGAGCCCGGACGCCTCGACGTGATCGTGCACCCGCAGTCCATCGTCCACGGGCTGATCCACTGGCGCGACGGCGCCGTCACGGCGGGGCTGGCCATGCCCGACATGCGCGTGCCGATCGCCCACTGCCTGGGCCTCGGCGACCGCCTGACGATCGAACGCGGCCGGCCCCTCGACCTCGTGGCGGCGGGCAGCCTCACCTTCGAGGCGGCGGACGAGGAGCGGTTCCCGTGCCTGCGCATCGCGCGGGCGGCACTGGCCGAGGGTGGCGCGGCCCCCACCGTGATGAACGCGGCCAACGAGATCGCGGTCGCGGCCTTCATCCGCGGCGCCATCCCGTTCTACGGCATCGCCGAGCTCGTCGAGCGGACCTGCGCGCATTTCGCGCCCACCTACCGCACGGCTCCCGCCGACGTCGACGAGGCCCTGGCCATCGATGCGCATGCGCGGGCCTGGAGCGCGCAGGCGCTCGCGGCCTGAAGGGCCGCGGCCCGGTCACCATGATGCGACATGGGCGTGCCGTCGCACCGAATTGCGTTGGCGGCCGCAAGACACGATCTGCTAGACAGGGTCGACAAGCGTGCAGCGGTCGTACGACCGGGCCCTGGGGCGGATCGAAGACCCGAGCGGGCGACGCGTTGCCCTGCCGACGCGGACCGGCTTAGGGTCTGAACAATCGGTCGAGAGACCGGCATCAAGGACGGACCGATGGAATTCCTCAGCGCCATGGGCGGAACCGCGAGCGGGTTCTTCGGCGCCGTCATCCCCTTTCTCATCGTCCTGACCATCGTGGTCTTCGTCCACGAAATGGGGCACTTCCTGGTCGGGCGCTGGTGCGGCGTCGGCGTCCATGCCTTTTCGATCGGCTTCGGGCCGGAACTCGTCGGCTTCAACGACAAGCACGGCACCCGCTGGAAGCTCTGCGCCATCCCGCTCGGCGGCTACGTCAAGTTCCACGGCGACATGAACGGCGCCAGCGTGCCGGACGCGCAGGGCGTGGCGCAGATGAGCCCGCAGGAGCGAGCCACCAGCTTCCCGACGCAGCCGGTGGCCAAGCGGGCGGCGATCGTGGTGGCGGGGCCAGTGGCCAACTTCATCCTCGCCATCCTGGTCTTCGCCGGCGCGATCTACTTCGGCGGCCGCTACGAGACGCCGGCGCGGGTCGAGGCGGTGATCGCCGGAAGCGCCGCCGAGCGTGCCGGCTTCCAGCCCGGCGACGTCATCCGCTCCATCGACGGCGCCCCGGTGGGCAGCTTCACCGACATGCAGCGCACCGTGACCGGCAGCGCCGGCAGTTCGCTGAAGATCGTGGTGGAACGGGCGGGCGTCCCCACCGACCTCGTCGCGATCCCCGATGTCGTCCAGGAGCGCACGCCCTTCGGACAGCACCGCTTCGGCCGCCTCGGCCTCCAGGGCCCCAAGGGCACCGAGGCGAGGCTCGTGCAGTACGGCGCCCTGCAGTCGCTGTCCCTGGGCGTCTACGAGACCTACTTCGTGGTCGACCGCACCATGGACTACCTCGGCAAGCTCGTGACGGGCCGAGAATCCCCGGACCAGCTCTCCGGCCCCATCGGCATCGCCCGCGTCTCCGGCGAGGTCGCCAAGGTCGGGGGCGTCGGCGGCCTCATCAGCCTGGTGGCGCTGCTCTCGGTCTCGATCGGTCTCCTCAACCTGTTCCCGGTGCCGATGCTCGATGGCGGCCACCTGATGTTCTACGCCTACGAGGCGGTGCGCGGCCGCCCCTTGAGCGAGAAGACCCAGGAGATCGGCTTTCGCATCGGTCTCGCCCTCGTCCTGATGCTGATGCTGTTCGCGGGTTGGAACGACATCCTCAACCTTGCGGCCTCCTGGACGCGCGCCACCTGAGTCGTCGCGAAAACCAGTCGTCGCGAAAACCCGCCCGCGCCCTGAAAAAGCCCGAGGCCCGCCATCCTCCCGCCGGGGGGTGGCGGGCCTCTTTACGGTCCGTACACCCTGATTCCGGGTCGTCGGGAACCGTTAAGTGACCGGAAGGCCACGTCCCCCCAAAATCCCCAGGAGCCGGGGGACCCGAGCGTTTGCTTCGCTTCCGAAACTCGGTAGAAGCTGGGCTAGAGACCAGGTGTCGGGACGGCCGGTAAACGGTCGCTCGTCTGCGGGTGAGAGCCCGTGCTGATAATAAAAGAGACGGGCTTTTACATGATGTCGATGACGACGAAGCGCCGGCGCAAGTCGGCCGAACAGGCCATCGTCCTTGTCGCCACCGCGGCAGCCGGGCTGGTCCTGGTCGGTCCCGCTCAGGCGCAGCAGATCGTCGTTCAGGGCAACCAGCGCGTCGATTCGGACACGATCCGCTCCTACGTGACGGGCACCGCATCGGGCTCCCCCGAAGAGGCCCGCCGCAACCTGCTCGCCACCGGCCTGTTCTCCGACGTGAAGGTGTCGCGCAGCGGCGCCGGCACGGTGGTGAGCGTCCGCGAGAACAACGTCGTCAACCGCGTCGTGTTCGAGGGCAACAAGAAGGTCGAGAAGGCCACCCTCGAGGGCCAGGTCGAAGCCAAGGGCCGCAGCGGCTTCAACAAGGCCGTGGTCGAGGCCGACCTGCAGCGCATCCGCGAGGTCTACCGCCGCGCCGGGCGCGGCAGCGCCAAGGTCAGCTACCGCACCGTCGACCTGCCCAACGGCCGCATCGACGTGATCTATGTCATCGACGAGGGCGACAAGACCGGCATCAAGTCGATCAAGTTCGTCGGCAACGAGGCGTATTCGGAAGGCAAGCTCAAGGAGCTGATGTCCTCCTCCGAGATGAACTTCCTCAGCTTCATCAAGACCTCCGACGTCTACGATCCCGACCGGATCACCAACGACCTCGACATGGTCCGCCGCTACTATCTCAAGAACGGCTACGCCGACTTCCGGATCGTGAACGCCGACTCCCGCTACGTGGAAGGCGAGGACGCCGGCTGGGCGATCACCGTCACCGTGGAAGAGGGCGCGCAGTACCGCGTCGGCGCCGTGGCCATCGACTCCCGCCTGGCCGGAGTCGACACCCAGGTGCTCGACGGCGAGGTCCGCACCGCCGTCGGCGACGTCTACAACGCCGAGGACGTGGAGAAGACCCTCACCGGCGTGACCAACCAGGTCGCCCGCCAGGGCTACCCCTTCGCCCAGGTGCGCCCCACCGGCCAGCGCGACCGCGCCACCCAGACCGTCTCCCTCGGCTTCGTGGTCGAGGACGGCCCGCGCGTCTACGTCGAGCGCATCAACATCCGCGGCAACACCCGCACCCGCGACTACGTCATCCGTCGCGAGCTCGATATCACCGAGGGCGATGCCTACAACCGCGTCCTCACCGACCGGGCCGAGCGCCGCCTGAACGGCCTCGGGTTCTTCAAGAAGGTCCGCTTCTCGAACGAGCCGGGCACGTCGGCCGACCGCGTGATCATCAACATCGACGTCGAGGATCAGCCCACGGGTTCGTTCTCGGTGGCCGGTGGCTACTCGACCCAGGACGGCATCATCGCCGAGGTCTCGGTCTCCGAGTCGAACTTCCTCGGCCGTGGCCAGTACGTCCGCGTCGCCGGCACCGCCGGCCAGTACTCCCGCGGCGTCGACTTCTCGTTCACCGAGCCCTACTTCATGGGCTACCGCCTCGCCGCAGGTTTCGACGCCTTCTACAAGTACAGCGACCAGACCCGTTACTCGCGCTACGAGACCACCGTCTACGGCGGTCAGCTCCGCGTCGGCCTGCCGATCACGGAAGAGTTCGGCGTGACCCTGCGCTACTCGCTCTACAACACCGAGCTGAAGGTCCCGAACACGATCCGTCGTCCCTACAACGACTGCTCGAATCCGATCCCCGGCTATACGCAGACCTACGGGCCCAACACGTTCAGCCAGAGCGTCGGCGGGCGCAGCGTGAGCGGCCTCTCCGCCTACCCGGCCTGTGCCTTCGACGGCGAAGCGTCGATCGCCCTCAAGGGCTCGCAGGGCAACACCCTCACCTCGCTGGCCGGCGTGACCCTCGCCTACTCCACCCTCGACAGCCTCCAGCTCCCGCGCAACGGCCTCTATGCCGAGTTGAAGCCCGACGTCGCGGGTCTCGGCGGCGACTCGAAGTTCTTCCGCGTGACCGGCGACGCCCGGTACTACAAGGAGCTCTACGAGGATGTGGTCGGCTTCGTGCGGTTCCAGGGCGGCCACATCTCGGCGCTCAACGACGAGCCGCTGCGCATCACCGACCAGTTCTTCCTCGGACCGTCGCTGGTCCGCGGCTTCGCGCCCAACGGCATCGGCCCGCGTGACGTCGGCATCGCCGACAGCCGCTCGAACGCGGTCGGCGGCACCACCTACGTCGGTGGCACCGTCGAGGTTCAGTTCCCGATCTGGGGCATCCCCCGCGATCTCGGCCTGAAGGGCGCGGTCTTCGCCGATGCCGGTACGCTGTTCGGCTACAACGGCCGCTCGCAGTTCAACGTGAACGGCGACGCCTTCATCAACGGCATCGCACCGGGCGGCGGCTGCAACTACTCGTCGGTCGGCCCCAACGCCATCGCCGTCGAACCCGAGTGCGTGAACGTCCGCGACAAGGCCGTGATCCGCTCCTCGATCGGCGCCTCCATCCTGTGGAACTCGCCGCTCGGACCGATCCGCTTCGACTACGCCTACGCCCTGTCGAAGGACGAGGGCCAGAAGGTGTTCGGTCCCGACGGAACCTTCTACGGCCGAGTCGGCAAGGACCAGCTCCAGGCCTTCCGCTTCTCGGGCGGCTCCCGGTTCTGAGCGACGGGCTCCGCCCTCCCCACCGGGGGGCGGAGCCATTCGTGGCATGACCGATCCGATCTTCTTCAGAACCCGCACCACCCTGAGCCTCGGCGCCATCGCCGGGGCTTGTGGCGTCGGCGTGCCCGATGGAGCCGATGCCGAGGCCGCCTTCACCGGTGCCGCGCCGCTCGAATCGGCCGGCCCCGGCGACGTCGCCTATATGGACAACGCCCGCTACATCGACGCGCTGGCCGCGACGCGGGCCGGCCTCTGCCTCGTCTCCCGCCGCTTCTCGGCGCGCGTGCCGGCCGCGACGGCGGCGCTGGTCCTGCCGGATCCCTATCGGGCCTATGCCGGCATCCTGGCGCTGTTCCATCCCGACGCCATGCGGCCGGGTTCGCTGTTCGGTTCCGCCGGGGTCTCTCCGGGGGCTCACGTCCACCCGGACGCGCGCCTCGAGGCCGGCGTCCGGGTCGATCCCGGCGCGGTGATCGGCCCGGGGGCCGACCTCGGGTCGGGCACCGTGATCGGCCCGGGCGCGGTGATCGGTCCGGAGGTCCGGATCGGTCGCGATTGCGCCGTCGGTGCGGGAGCCACCCTCACGCACGCGCTTCTCGGCAACCGGGTCATCGTCCACCCGGGCGCGCGGATCGGGCAGGACGGGTTCGGCTTCGCCATGGGCCCGGGCGGCCATCTCAAGGTGCCGCAGATCGGCCGGGTCATCATCCAAGACGATGTCGAGATCGGCGCCAACACCACCGTCGACCGCGGCGCCAGCCGCGACACGGTGATCGGCGAGGGCACCAAGATCGACAACCTCGTGCAGATCGCCCACAACGTCGTCATCGGGCGCCACTGCGTCATCGTCTCGGGCGTCGGCATCTCGGGGTCGACGACCCTGGAGGATTACGTCGTCCTCGGCGGCCAGGTCGGCGTCGTCGGCCACATCCGCATCGGCATGGGCGCGCAGATCGCCGGCTCGTCGAACGTCAACCGCGACGTGCCCCCCGGCAGCCGCTGGGGCGGCACCCCGGCCAAGCCCGTGCGCGCCTGGTTCCGCGAACTGACGACCCTGGCCCGGCTCGCCGAACGGACGGGTCGCGACGGCGACGGCCCGGCCGGGACCGGCGGCACCCCCCCGGCGCAGGGAAGCTGAGGCCCGCCTTCGGGTCGCCGGACCGTGCATCTGCGATCCGGCCTTGCATTGGCCCCGATTTCTTCACAAGAGGGCCGCTCGCCGTGAAGCGCCCGTGCCGATCCTGAGGCGCGGGCCGATCCACGGCCATCGATCGAGGCGGGCAGCGGGCGTTCGGAGGCGCCGGCACGCGCGAAGTTTGGGGTGTAGGATTCCATGAACGAGATGCCGCGAGAGTCCGGCGGACGCGATGCCGGGCAGGAACTCGCCTCGGCCGACATCCAGAAGGTGCTCGAACTCCTGCCCCATCGCTATCCCTTCCTGATGATCGACCGGATCGTCGAGATCGACGGCGACAAGTCCTGCATCGGCATCAAGAACGTGACGATCAACGAGCCGCAGTTCACGGGGCATTTCCCGGGCCTGCCGGTCTTCCCCGGCGTGCTCCTGATCGAGGGCATGGCCCAGACCGCCGGCGCGATCTGCTGCCGCCACATCATGTCCGAGGCGGTCCGCACCAAGCAGGTCTTCTTCATGACCATCGACAAGTGCAAGTTCCGTAAGCCCGTCGTCCCGGGCGACACGGTGCGCTACCACATGACCAAGATCAGCCAGCGCAAGACGATGTGGTGGTTCCGCGGCGAAGCGCGGGTCGGCGACACGCTGGTGGCCCAGGCCGAAATCGGCGCCATGCTGGTGACCGAGTGAGCGCCGCGATCCATCCGAGCGCGGTCGTCGAGGACGGGGCACGGCTCGGCGAGGGCGTGCGGATCGGGCCGTTCTGCCACGTCGGCCCGCAGGTCTCCCTGGCCGACGGGTGCGAACTCGTGAGCCACGTGGTCGTGGCCGGCCGCACCAGCGTCGGCGCCCGGACGACGATCTATCCCTTCGCCTCGATCGGCCACCCGCCGCAGGACCTCAAGTTCCGCGGCGAGGCCTCGACGCTCACCATCGGCGCCGACTGCATGATCCGCGAAGGCGTGACCATGAATCCGGGCACCGAGGGCGGCGGCCTGGAAACGGTGGTGGGCGACCGCTGCGCCTTCCTCGCCAATTCCCACGTCGGGCACGATTGCCGGGTCGGCGACGGCGTCGTCTTCTCCAACAACGTCATGCTGGCCGGCCATTGCACCGTGGGCGACTACGCCATCCTCGGCGGCGGCGCGGCCATCATCCAGTTCGCCCGCGTCGGCGCCCACGCCTTCGTCGGCGGCCTCTCCGGCCTGGAGAACGACTGCATCCCCTACGGCATGGCGCTGGGCAACCGCGCCTATCTCTCCGGCCTCAACATCATCGGCCTGCAGCGGCGCGGCTTTTCGCGCGAGGACATCCACACCCTGCGCCGGGCCTATCGCCTGCTGTTCGCGCCGGAGGGCACGCTGATGGAGCGGCTCGAGGACGTGGCGGCGGAGTTCGAACCGCATGCGGCGGTGGCCGACATCATCGCCTTCATCCGCGCGGGCGGAAAACGCTCGCTGTGCACCCCGCGCGGAACCCCGGGCGCGGCGTGACGGGCCGGTCCGGACGATGAGCCTGTCCGCATCGGCCGTGGCGCCCGCGCCGGCCGCGCCCACGGCCCCCGAACGCCCCCTGGTGCTGGTGGCCGGCGCCGGGCGCCTGCCAGAACTGGTGGCGGCCTCCCTGGAGCGGTCCGGGCGCCCGTTTCGCGTCCTCGCCATCCGGGGATTCGCCGAGGGCCCGATGCGGGCGCGGGCCAAGGCCAGCGTCGACCTCCTCGACGTCGCCGGCGTCCTCAAGATCCTCGATGCCTGGGGGCCCGCCAGTGTCGTGCCGGCCGGCGGCGTCTCCCGGCCGAGCCCCGCCGCGATCCTCAACGCCGCCGCGGCCCTGCGCAACCGTGAAGTCCTGCGGGCCATGGCCAACGGCGGCGACGACCGCCTGCTGCGCGGCGCCCTGTCCCTGCTGGAGGAGCGCGGCCACAGCGTCGTCGGCGTCCACGACGTGGCGCCAGACCTCCTGAGCCCGGAGGGGCAGCTCGGCCGCCATGCCCCCGACGAGGCGGCCGCCCTGTCGATCGCCACCGGCCGGGCCCTGCTCGGCGCGCTGTCGCCCTACGACGTCGGGCAGGCGGCGGTGGTCGCGGCCCTGCGGGCGGTGGCCGTCGAAGGCCCGGAAGGGACAGACCGGATGCTCGCCCGCGCCCGGGCGCTGGGGCGGAGGCCGTTCGGGCTGGGGCGGGCGCAACCCGGCACCGTCCTCGTCAAGCTCGCCAAGGAGGGACAGGACCTGCGGGTCGACCTGCCGGCGATCGGGCCACGCACGGTGACCAACGCGGCGGCCGCGGGTTGCGCCGGCCTCGCGATCCAGGCCGGCCTGACCCTGATCATCGACCGGGCGGCCACCGTCGCCGCCGCAGACCGAGCCGGCCTGTTCGTGGTCGGGCTGAGGATCGACGGGTGAGCGCCGCCCCCCGAAAGATCTGGCTGGTGGCCGGCGAGGATTCCGGCGACCAGCTCGGCGCCAAGCTGATGCGCGGCCTGTCCGATCTCTCCGAGCATCCGCTCGTCTTCGGCGGCGTCGGCGGCGAGGCGATGATCGGCCAGGGGTTCGCGTCCCTGTTCCCGATCGACGACGTGGCGGTCATGGGCTACCTGCCGGTGGCCGCACGCCTGCGCACGCTCCTGCGCCGCATCCGCCAGACGGTGCGCGACGTCGTCGAGGCCCGGCCCGACATCCTCGTCATCATCGACAGCCCGGGCTTCACCCATGCGGTGGCCTCGCGGGTGCGCAAGCGGATGCCGGGGTTGCCGATCGTCGACTACGTCTCCCCCAGCGTCTGGGCCTGGCGGCCGTGGCGCGCGGCCAGGATGCGGCCGTTCATCGACCATGTCCTCGCCCTCCTGCCCTTCGAGCCGGAGGCGCATCGGCGCCTGGGCGGCCCGGCCTGCACCTACGTCGGGCACCCGTTGATCGAGCGCCTGTCGGAATTGCGTCCCGGTCCCGACGAGGCGCGGCTGCGCGCCGCCGACCCGCCGACGATCGTCGTCCTGCCCGGCTCCCGCCGCTCCGAGATCGAGCGGCTGATGCCGGTGTTCGGGGCGACGCTGGCGGATCTCGCGCGGCGGATCGGCCCGGTCGAGGCGGTGCTGCCGGCGGTGTCCCGGCACCGCGCCATGATCGAGCGGCTGGCACTCGCCTGGACGGTGCCGGTCCGGCTCGTCCACGGCGAGGCCGCGAAATACGCCGCCTTCCGCCGGGCCCGGGCGGCGCTCGCCGCCTCGGGCACCGTCACCCTCGAACTGGCGCTGGCCGGCGTCCCGATGGTGGTGGCCTACAAGGTGTCGCGGATCGAGGAGACGGTGGCGCGCCGCCTCATCCAGGTGCCGACCATCGTGCTCCCCAACCTCATCCTCGGGGAGAACGCGATGCCAGAGTTCGTGCAGGCCGATTGCACCGCTGGGCGCCTCGCCACCGCCCTGGCGCCGCTGGTCACGGGAGGCGCCGAGCGCGACGCCCAGATCGCGTCGCTGGACCGGATCGACGGCCTGATGCGCCTCGCGCACGACGACATCCCGAGTCGCAGCGCCGCCCGCATCGTCCTGGCGCTGATCCCGACGGCGTAGACGCCGGATCGGCGAGGCTCTAGCGGCAGCGGGTCCTGATCAGCCCGGAAAACTCCTTCTCGGAGCCCTGGACCTCGGCGAGGCGGGCGCCGCGTTCGGCTCCCGACAGGCAGCGCCCGTAGACGCTGGCCGTGCGCCGCATGGTTTCCACGTGGCGCCGCCAGACCCGGCATCGGTCGGCATCGTCGCCGCCCGCCTGTTCGAGCTGTTCGAGGGCTTGGCGCTGCATCGAGGTCGCCACGAGGACGTCGCGGGCGCAGGCGGTGTCGGCCTGCGCCCGCGCGACCGAGACGGACGACGGCAGGGCCACGAGGCAGCCGATCGCCATCGCTCTGGCCAATCCCGTCATCACGCCGCCTGCGAGGCGGAGGTGTGGGTCAAAAGCGCATAGAGGGCGGTGGCGTCCCGCGCCGCGCGGATGCGGTCGAGGATGCCCGGCTCGCGCAGGACCCGCGCCACCTGGGCCAGCGCCTTGAGGTGGTCGGCCCCCGCCCCCTCGGGCGCGAGGAGGAGGAAGGCGATATCCACCGGCTGGCCGTCCAGGGCCTCGAAGTCCACAGGCTTTTCCAGTCGGGCGACCAGACCGAACAGCCGGTCGAGCCCCGGCAGCTTGCCGTGCGGAATGGCGACACCGTCGCCGATGCCGGTGGAGCCCAGCCGCTCGCGCTGCTGCAGGGTGTCGTAGACCGCCTGCTCGTCCAGGGCCGGAAGCCGGCGCACGGCATGCGCGCTCAGCTCCTGCAGGATCTGCTTCTTGGCACGCGCACGCAGCGAGGGCACGACGGAATCCGGACTGAGGAATTCCAGCACTGGCATGGAGGACCATCGCCCCGTCGGCGACGCCCCGCAGGACACCGCACGTGAATTGAAAGACCGCAGACGAGCAGGCGGCGCCCACCCCTACGGCCTCATGACCCGCCTCCCCGAAACGTCCCCGGCGCCGGCGCCGCTCAGGCGGCGGCCTCGGGCGGGTCGATCCAGCCGATCGCGCCATCGCTGCGGCGGTATACGACGTTGAGGCGCCCCGTACCAGCGTGAACGAAAACGATCACCGGCGCCCCCGTCATGTCGAGGGCGGTGACCGCCTCGCTCACCGAATGGCGCTGGAGGGTCTTGGTGCTCTCGGCCACCACCGGCGGATGGGCGTCGCCATCCGGGATCTCGTCGTCGTAATCGTCGTCGTCGTCGGGCGCCGCGATCACGGCATAGGCCGCTTCGACGGCGGCCCCGTCGTGGAGGGCGGCGCCATGGTCCTTGAGCCGGTTCTTGTAGCGGCGCAGGCGTTTGTCGAGCTTGTCGGCCGCCTGCTCGAAGCTGGCGTGTGGGTCGTGGGCGCTGCCGGCGACTTCTAGCGTCAGGCCGGTGACGAGGTGGATGACGCAGTCCGTCCGATAGGCGGTCCCGTCCCGCCGCAGGGTCACGTGCCCGTTGGCGCTGGCGTTCATCGCGGGATCTAGGAACTTGCCGAGCGTTGCGGCCATCCGGTCCTCGACGCGCCCTCGCAGGGCCTCGCCGAGGTCGAGGCCATGGCCCGTGACGCGTAATGACCCCATGATCCCTCCGGTTCTTCGCCGTGTCGATCGTATGGAGTTAAGGATTCTTGGCCGGCGAAGTCAACGCGGGCCTCCCGGCGCCAATCGGCGTGCCGCACGCACCGTTTTCTCTCACGCGCCCTTGGCGGGGGCGACGTGCCTCAGCAGCGTCACCTTCCGGCCGGCGTCACCGTAGTCCGCCCAGAGCCGCTCGCAGGTGGAGGCCGGCTCCGTCGCCAGGGCCTCGGTCGTGCGGGCGACCTCGGCCTTGAGGCGCGCGGACCGCTTCTTCATGAAGAAGTCCTCGTGGCTCAGCCCATGCTGGCGGGCGAAGCTCCGGAAGTGTTCGGGGTCGATCTTGACGCCGGTGCAGTGGCGCCCGGCGAGATCCGCCTCGATGCCGGCGACCATGGCGGGGCTGTCCGCCTGGCGGACCTCCCGGCGCGCTTCGGCCCAGGTCCCGACCGCGATCCAGGCCATGCCCGCCAGAGCCAATCGCTTGATCAAGGTCGCCTCCTACGAGATAACGGGTTGCCTAGCCTGGACAAGCGCGTGCGATGCAACCGGTTCCCGAGCCGGCGCTCCGGTGTCGTCGCCGCGCTGGAGACAGGAGCCGTGCTCGACCCTGACGATGTGGGGCGCACCTCCCGTGCGGCGGTGTCGCCGTCGCGGCTGCACCGTCCCGTCGAGAGAAGAGCCGGGTCGACGCCGGCTATAGCCGCGGAGATCTCGATCCGTTGCTTGCAACGGCCCAAGCGGTTTTGGGCTTTTCCTCGTCGTCCTGTCGCCGCTAGTCTGTCGTCCGGCCGATGCGACGAACCGGGCGCCCCATGAGCCTCACCCCCGCCCAGATCCTCGACCTCGCGCCCGACGCGCCGAGCCGGAAGGCCGGGCAGGAACAGGCCAAGCCCGGCAGATGGAGCGGCCTCGCGCGGGCCGGGGACGTGGTCTGGGGCGAGATCAAGGGCAGCGGCGCCAGCCCCTATCGGACGGTGGCGGACCTGTCAGGGCCGGCCTCGAAATGCACCTGCCCCAGCCGCAAGTTCCCCTGCAAGCACGGCCTCGGGCTGATGCTCGTGTTTGCCGCCGGGCCGGAAGCGTTTCCCGAGGCGGCGCCCCCCGATTGGGTCGGCGCCTGGACGACGGGGCGGGCCGCCCGCGCAGCGGCACCCGCGGCCGATACGCCCGCAAGACCGGTCGACGAGGCGGCACAGGCCCGCCGCCGCCGGGCGCGCGAGGACAAGGTCGCCTCGGGACTGGCCGAGCTCGACCTGTGGCTGCGCGACCTGATGCGGCGCGGCACCGCGAGCCTGCGCGGCGAGCCCTACGCCTTCTTCGACCGGATGGCCGGGCGCCTCGTGGATGCCCAGGCCCCCGGTCTCGCCCGCCGGGTGCGGGCACTGCCGGGCCTGCTCGCGGCGGCCCCGCGCGAGGGCGCCGCATCCGGCAACGAGGCCGTCGCCCTGGCGGTCGGCCGGCTCGGCCTGATCCTGCGCGCCGCCCATCGCCTCGACGCCCTCGATCCGGGGCGGCAGGCGGCGGTACGTGCCGCCATCGGCTTCCCCGTGAGCGCCGAGGAGATCGCCCGCCGACCCGACGAGACCGACACCTGGACGGTGCTCGCCCACGAGATCGAGGAGGAGGACAAGCTCGTCGCCCGCTCGGTCTGGCTCGCCGGGCGAACCGGCGGGCGCCTGGCGCAGGTGCTCGACTACGGCACGCCGGGCTCGCCGCTGCCGCCGGCACCGGTGCCGGGGCAGGCGTTTTCCGGGGCGCTCGCCTTTCATCCGGCCGCCCCCGAGCTGCGCGCGGTCCTGCGCGAGGGACGCTCGGTCGCGGTCCAACCGGCGAGCCTGCCGGAAGCGGGCAGCATCACGGACGCCCTCGACACCTGGGCCGGGGCACTGGCTGTGACGCCCTGGATCGACCTGTGGCCGATGCGGCTATCGGGCGTGTCCTTCGGGCTGTTGAGCGCATCCGAACCGGGCGTGCCCCGGTTCGGAGTCGGCGATGCCGGTGGCTGCCTGGCGTTGCGCGACGACCCGCGCATCCGCTCCTTCGTGGCGGTGGCGGCCGGCCGGCCGATCGACCTGTTCGGTCTCTACGACGGCTACGGCCTGCGCCCGCTCGGCCTGGTCGCGCAGGGGCGGCTCTACGTGGCGCCGCCGCAGGACGCGCGTCCGCTGCTGCGGCGGGCGGCCTGATGGCGCATCCGACCGCGGGACCTTCCCCTGGCGATCCCTGGCGCACGACCCTGGCGGCGACGCTGATGGGGGCCGAGCGTACCCCGGTGCGCGCGACGGCGGGTGGACCGCTCGATCTCCCGGCCACCGGGGATGCGGGCGCCGACCTCCTGGCCGGGATCGGGGGCTACGGGGCCTACCACCTCGCCGGCAGCGGCCTCACAGGCGATGCCCTGCGGCCGTTCCCGCCCCGCGAATCGGCCGGGCCGCCCTGCCCCACGGCGGCGGCCGACCGCCTCGCCGGGCTGATGGCGGAGAACGGACCCGCCGAGCGGATCGAGGAATGGTGCCGGCTCGCCGCGGCGCGCGGCTTTCGCGCCCCGCCCGAACTGCTCTGCGTCCTCGACCGGCGGCGTGACGGTGCGACCGGCTCCGCGACGATCGACCCGGTCGCCGACGCGGAGCTCGCCTGGCTGCACCGGGTCTGCTCCGGGCGGGACGAACCGGACGTCGCCGCCGACGACTGGACGGTGGGCGACGCCGGAACGCGGGTCGCCGCCTTCACGGCCCTGCGCCGGCAGGACCCCGCCGGCGCCCGAACGGCTCTGGAAGCGGCCTTCAAGGTGGAGAAGGCCGACATGCGCGCGGCCTTGGTCAGGGCGCTGGACGAGGGCCTGTCCGGGGCCGACGAGCCCTTCCTCGAAGCCTGCCTCGACGACAGGGGTAGCGGCGTCCGCACGGCGGCCCAGATCCTGCTGGGCCGCTCGCCCGGGAGCCGGTTCATCGGCCGCATGGCCGGGCGAGCCGCCGCGGCCCTGCGGATCGTGGAGACCAAGCGGTTGCTGCGTGCCCCCAGGCACGATCTCGTCGTCACCCTGCCGGAGGAATCCCCGGAGCTGGCGCGCGACGGCATCGCACCGAGCCCCTATGCCGTCCACAGCACCGGCGGCCCGCGCGCCCAGCTTCTGCGGGAGATCGTCGCCCTGGCGCCGCTCTCGGGCTACGCCGGCCACCCTCCCCGCCTGTGGATCGAACGCGCCCTGGCGAGCGAATGGCACGAGCCGCTGCTCGCCGGCCTCACCGCAGCGATCCGCCGGGCGGGCGATCCGGCCTGGACGCAAGCGACGATCGACGTCCTGACGACCGCCTGCGCACACCGCCTCCCGGGCGTGACGGCCACCGATGCCACCCGGCGGGCGCTCGCCACGGTGTTCGGCACGCTGCCCGACGATCAGTGGGAGCGCGCGATGACGGCCGCCCTCGCGGGACCGCTCGACCTCGTCCCGACGATGCTCGACGAGGCCCCCGAGGCGTGGTCGCCGGCCTTCACCGCCGCGCTGCTCGATTGGCTTGCCCCGGTCGCAGGGGGGCCGGTGGCCGGTTGCGACGTCCTGCGCCGCGGCGGCCTGCCGCGGCAGATCGCCGAGCGCGGCCATGCCGACCGGGACGCCGCGGCCGCGGCCGCGGCGATCGCCGCCCGCCTGCCCGACGACGCCGACGCCTCTCTGCGCCGGCAGATCACCGCGATGGCCGAGACCCTCGACCTGCGCGCCGCCATGAGACGGGAGTTCGATCCGACATGAGCCAGACCGCGATCCCCTCCGCGCAGCTGCGCCGCTCGGCCGAGGACGCCTTCGCCGAGGAGCTGGAAGCGCTGAAGGCCGCCGACACGCGGCCGAGACCGCCGAACTGGCGGCTCTCGCCCCAGGCCGTCGTCACCTACCTGATGGGCGGCGAGGCCGGCGCTTTGGCGATCACCCCGAAGTACATCGGCGACCGGCGGCTGATGGAGGTGGCGGTGGCCACGCTGGCCACCGACCGGGCGCTGCTGCTGCTCGGCGTGCCCGGCACCGCAAAGAGCTGGGTGAGCGAACACCTGGCGGCGGCCATCTGCGGCACCTCGCGTCTCGTGGTGCAGGGCACCGCCGGCACCAGCGAGGAATCGATCCGCTACGGCTGGAACTACGCCCTGCTGCTGTCCAAGGGCCCGAGCCGCGAGGCGGTGGTGGCGAGCCCGATCGTGCGGGCGATGGAGGAGGGCCGCATCGCCCGCGTCGAGGAGCTGACCCGCATCCCCTCCGAGACGCAGGACAGCTTCATCACCATCCTGTCCGAGAAGACGATGCCGATCCCCGAGCTGAACGAGGAGGTGGCGGCGCAGAAGGGCTTCAACCTCATCGCCACCGCCAACAACCGCGACCGGGGCGTCAACGAACTGTCGAGTGCGCTTAAGCGCCGCTTCAACACCGTGGTGCTGCCGCCACCCGCCACCATCGAGGCCGAGATCGCCATCGTCGAGACCCGGGTGGCCGCCCTCGGCCGCGCCTTCGAGATCCCGGCCGAGCCGCCCGGCGCCGACCAGATCCGCCGGGTCGTCACGATCTTTCGCGAGCTGCGCCTCGGGGTGACCGAGGACGGCAAGAGCAAGGTCAAGCAGCCGTCAGGCACCCTCTCCACCGCCGAGGCGATCAGCGTGGTCGGCAGCGGGCTGGCGCTCGCCGCCCATTTCGGCGACGGCCGGCTCACCGCCCACGACCTCGTCTCAGGCATCGCCGGCGCCGTGGTGAAGGACCCGGTTCAGGACGCGGTGATCTGGCGCGAGTACCTCGAGACCGTGGTCAAGGAACGGGCGGAGTGGACGGATTTCTATCGCGCCGCCCGCGCGTCGGCCTGACCGGGCGGGCATGAGCGAAATCCGCATCTTCGGCATCCGCCATCACGGGCCGGGCTCAGCCCGCAGCCTCGTGCGCGCCCTCGACGCCTTCGCCCCCGATTGCCTGCTGGTGGAGGGGCCGCCGGATGCCGAGGCGCTGCTGGCGCTCGCCGCCGATCCGGAGATGCGCCCGCCGGTGGCGTTGCTCGTCTACCGGGCCGACCGGCCGCGCGACTGCGCCTTCTTCCCCTTCGCGGCGTTCTCGCCCGAATGGGTCGCCCTGCGCCACGCGCAGGAGCGCGAGGTGCCGGCCCGCTTCATCGACCTGCCCCACGCGATCCAGCTCGCCGACGGCTTCGGCGAGCCGGCAACCGAGGGACCGGCCGCCATCGACGACGAGGCCGAGAAGGATCCGGAGAGGGGCCCGGCCACGGCCGCCATGCGGCGCGATCCCTTGGGCGAACTCGCCCGGGCGGCGGGCTACGACGACGGCGAACGCTGGTGGGACGCCTTCGTCGAGAGCCGCTCGGAGGCGGGCGAGGACGTTTTTTCCGCGATCGCCGAAGCGATGGCCGCCCTGCGCGAGGCCGAGGACGCCATGTCCGAGAACGCCATGTCCGAGAACGCCTCGCCCGACGCCGAGCGATTCCGCGAGGAAGCGCGCGAGGCCCACATGCGCACCGGCCTGCGCAGGGCCGCCAAGGACGGGTTTTCGCGCATCGCTGTCGTCTGCGGCGCCTGGCACGCCCCGGCCCTGGCCCGCCACGACGCCAAGGGCCAGTCGGTGCGGGATGCGGCGATCCTGAAGGGCCTGCCCAAGACCAAGGTGGCAGCGGCCTGGGCGCCGTGGTCCTACGAACGCCTCGCCACCGCCAGCGGCTACCGGGCCGGCGTGCTCTCGCCGGAATGGTACGATGCGGTCTGGCACCACGGCGACCGCGTCGCGGCGCGCTGGCTCTCCCGGGCCGCAGCACTCCTGCGCGGGGAAGACCTCGACGCCTCCTCCGCCACGGTGATCGAGGCGGTGCGGCTGGCCGGCATGCTGGCGGGCCTGCGCGGACGCTCGCGCCCCTCCCTGGACGACCTCGACGAGGCCGCCGCCTCGACCCTGTGCTTTGCCGACCCCGCCCCGATGAGGCTGATCCGCGCCAAGCTCGTCATCGGCGAGCGCCTGGGCGCCACCCCGGCCGGCAGCGCCCGGACGCCGGTGGAGCTCGATTTCGCCGCCCAGTGCAAGCGCCTGCGCCTGTCGCCGGAGGGCGGGTCGCGCGAGATCGTGCTCGACCTGCGCAAGGAGGGCGACCTCGCCCGCAGCCACTTCCTCAACCGCCTCGCCCTCGTCGGCATCCCGTGGGGGACGCGGCGGCAGGCCGGCGGACGCGGCACCTTCCGCGAGGCCTGGGTGCTCGCCTGGCAGCCGGAATGGGCGGTCGACCTCGTGGCGGCCTCGGCCGATGGCGGGACGGTGGCCGACGCGGCGGCGAGCCGGATCCGGACGCTCGCCCATGCCACCACCCGCGTCAGCGACCTCTCGGACCTGATCGGGACGCTGCTCGACGCCGACCTCGCGCAGGCGTCGGCGGACGTGGTCCAGGCCCTCGACGACCGCGCCGCGGTCTCCTCCGACGTGTTCGACCTGATGCAGGCGCTGCCGGCCCTCGCCGAGCTCGCCCGCTACGGCTCGGTCCGCTCCTCGGACACCGAGCCGGTGCGTCGGATCGTGCGCGGGATCGTTCCGCGCATCGCCGCCGGCCTCGTGGTGGCCTGCCAGAGCCTCGACGACGATGCGGCCGCCCTCGCCAAGGGCCATGTCGAGGGCGTCCACCGGGCCGTGTCGCTGCTGGAGGAGAGCGACCTCGGCGAGGTCTGGCGGGACGCCCTGCTGTCGCTGGCCGGCCAGGACCACGTCCATGGCCGCGTGGTCGGGCGCGCGGTGCGGCTGCTGTTCGACGCGCGCGCGATCTCGGCCGAGGATGCCGGCACGCGCCTGCGCCTCGCCCTGTCGCGGGCCAGCGGCGCCGGGCCGGCCGCGGCCTGGATCGCCGGGTTCCTGGAGGGCGGCGGCACCGCGCTGATCCACGGCGACGGGCTGCTCGGCATCCTCGACGACTGGCTCGTCGGCCTCGACGCGGACCTCTTCACCGACCTCCTGCCGCTGGTCCGCCGCAGCTTCGCGACGATCCCGCGGCCCGAGCGCCGGGCCATCGGCGAGGCCCTGCGCCGGCCCGGCGGCACGACGCCGGACGCCACCGGCCACGGGCACGGCTTCGACGCCGCGCGGGCCGCCCGCGTGCTGCCGGTGCTGCGGCTCCTGCTGGGACCCGAGCCGGCGCCCGGCGGAGACGCCCGATGAGCGAGACCGAACGCCTGCGCCGCTGGCGCCTCGTCCTCGGGGGCGACGAGGCCGACGGGACCGGCCATGTCCTCGCCGGCCGCGACGCCGGGATCGACCGGGCGCTTGGCGCCCTCTACGATTCCGACCGCAAGGCGGGTCTGGGCGCCTCTGCCCCGTCGGTGCCGCGCTGGCTGGGCGACATCCGCGACTATTTCCCGACCGCGGTGGTGCAGGTGCTCCAGCGCGACGCCTTCGAGCGCCTCGACCTCGAGAGCATGCTCACCGAGCCGGAACTCCTGGAGGCGGTGACCCCGGACGTCGCCCTGGTCTCGACGCTGATCTCCCTGCGCGGCATCCTCGGCGGCAGGACCAAGGACACCGCCCGCCTCGTGGTGCGCAAGGTCGTCGAGGCCCTGACGAAGCGGCTGGAGGAGCCGATGCGCCAGGCGGTGGCCGGGGCGATCGACCGGGCGAGCCGCAACCGGCGCCCGCGCCATGCCGAGATCGACTGGAACCGCACCATCCGCGCCAACCTGCGGCACTACCAGGCGGACTACGCCACCATCGTCCCCGAGACGCGCATCGGCTACGGCCGGCGCCAGCGCGCCAGCCTCAAGGACGTGATCCTGTGCATCGACCAATCGGGGTCGATGGCCAATTCGGTGGTCTATTCGAGCATCTTCGGGGCCGTGATGGCCTCGTTGCCGGCGGTCTCGACCCGCTTCGTGGTGTTCGACACGGCGGTGGTCGACCTCACCGAGGAAATCGAGGACCCCGTCGAGGTGCTGTTCTCGGTGCAGCTCGGGGGCGGCACCGACATCAACCGCGCCGTCGCCTATTGCGAATCCTGCATCACCCGGCCGGACGACACCATCCTGGTGCTGATCTCCGACCTCTACGAGGGCGGCGTCGAGGCCGGGCTGCTGGCCCGCGCCCAGCGGCTCGTCGCCTCGGGCGTGCAGATGATCGCGCTGCTGGCGCTGAGCGACGAGGGCGCGCCCAGCTACGACCGGGCGCTGGCCGGCCGCCTCGCCGCCCTCGGCGTCCCCTCCTTCGCCTGCACGCCGGATCTCTTCCCCGACCTAATGGCGGCGGCCATCCGTAAGGGCGACGTCACCGCCTGGGCGGCGCAGGCCGGCATCGCGGCGGTGGCGGCAGCGCCCGAGGCTTGATCGGCCAGCCGGGCTCTCGCGTCACCGGGCGTAGGCGAAATGCTCGCGCCGGCGCTCGATCGAGGAGGGAATCCGCAAGGACTCCCGGTACTTCGCCACGGTGCGCCGGGCGATGTCGATGCCCTCGTCGCGCAGCTTCTGGACCAGGGCGTCGTCGGAGAGCACGTCGCCGGGGGCCTCGCCGTCCACGAGCTGCTTGATGCGGTGGCGCACGGCTTCCGACGAATGGGCCGCGGTGCCCGCCGCCCCCGGGATCGCGGCGGTGAAGAAGTACTTCATCTCGAGGGTGCCGCGGCTGGTCCCGATCGACTTGTTCGAGGTCACCCGCGACACGGTCGATTCGTGCATGCCGATCGCCTCGGCGACCGTCTTGAGGTTGAGCGGGCGCAGGTGCGCCACCCCGTGCAGGAAGAACGCGTCCTGCTGGCGCACGATCTCGGAGGCGACCTTGAGGATGGTGCGGGCACGCTGCTCGAGACTGCGGGTGAGCCAGTTGGCGGTCTGCAGGCATTCGGACAGGAACGCCTTGTCCCCGTCCGCCTTCGCGCCGCGCGAGACCCGGGCGTAGTAGCTCTGGTTGACCAATACCCGGGGCAGCGCCTCGGCGTTCAGCTCCACCAGCCACGACCCGTCCGGGGCGGCCCGCACGAACACGTCGGGGATCAACACCTCCACCGCCCGCGAGCCGAAGGCGCGGCCGGGCTTGGGATCGAGGCGGCGCAATTCGGCCAGCATCTCGACGAGGTCCTCGTCGTCGACACCGCACAGGCGCCGCAGGCTCGCGAAGTCGCGCTTGGCCACGAGGTCGAGGCGCGAGACAAGGGCCTGCATCGCCGGGTCGAACCGATCCTTGTCGCGCAGCTGGATGCTCAGGCACTCGGCGAGATCGCGGGCGGCGATACCCGGCGGGTCGAAGGTCTGGATCAGCTTGAGGACGCGGGCGACCGTGTCGAGGCCGGTGCCGAGCCGCTCGGCGACCTCGTCGATCTCTTCGCGCAGGTAGCCCGCGTCGTCCACCGCGTCGATCAGGAAGCCGGCGACGAGGCGGTCCACCGGATCCTTCGTGGCGAGGTCGAGCTGCGCGACGAGGTGGTCGCGCAGGGACATCTCGGAGGTCAGCGTCGCCTCGAAGTCGGGGGCGTCGCCGTCGAAGCTGCCGCCGGTGTTGCCATAGGGCGCCGGGGTCAGGGAGAGCATGTCGCCCCCGGCGGGGGCTTCGCGCCCGAGGCTCGGGGCGTCGTCGGAGAACACGTTGTCGAGGCGGGTGTCGAGGTCGCTCTCGATCTGGGCCTGGCTGGCACCGAGCTCGGTGGCGATCCACGGCTCGGTCTCGCGGCCCTCGAACCCGTCGCCGCCGAACCCCTCCGCCGGCTCCGCACCGGGAGCCTCGGGCACCGCATCGGCGCCGCGCCGCTCCGGGTCGGCTTCGCCCTCGACACGCTCCAGCAGCGGGTTGCGTTCCAGCTCGGCGTCGACGTAGGCGGCCAGATCGAGCTGCGAGAGTTGAAGGAGCTTGATCGCCTGGAGAAGCTGTGGCGTCATCACCAGGGCCTGGCCCTGGCGCATTTCCAGCCGTTGCAGCAGACTCATGGCTTGGCCCCGAACCCCGTGAAGACCACGATCCGACAGGCCGCGTTAACCGCGTCCGGCTGCCGGCATCATTCTTGCTTCCTTTAGTCCGTGACAGGTCTAGCGCCATCGCGGCGGCAGGTCAAAGCACCTGTACGGGCATGGTGCCGAGCGATGGTCGCAAACGGTTTATGACTGTGGATGCGCAGCGCAGCGACCACCTGGGACGCGCCGGTGGGCCGACCGCGTGTCCGCCCGCCGCCCGGAGAGTGTGCAGCACGCCTCGTGAAGATCGCATCAGCCTACCGGGTGGCTTAAAGCCGGAAATCCTCGCCGAGATACAACCGCCGCGCGTCCTCGTTGGCGACGATCTCCTCGGGCGTTCCTTCGGTGAGGATGCGGCCGGAGTGGGCGATGTAGGCCCGGTCGATCAGGCCGAGGGTCTCGCGCACGTTGTGGTCGGTGATCAGGACGCCGATGCCGCGCTGCTTGAGATGCTTGACGAGGTCCTGGATGTCGCCGACCGCGATGGGGTCGATGCCGGCGAAGGGTTCGTCGAGGAGCATGAACGTCGGGGAGGAGGCCAGGGCGCGGGCGATCTCGCAGCGCCGCCGCTCGCCGCCGGAGAGGGCGATGGAGGGCGACTTGCGCAGGCGCGCGATGTCGAACTCCTCGAGGAGCGAATCGAGCTTGCGGTCGCGTTCCTTGCGGTCGGGCTCCACCATCTCGAGGACCGCGCGGATGTTGTCCTCGACGGAGAGGCCACGGAAGATCGAGGCCTCCTGCGGCAGGTAGCCGATGCCGAGGCGCGCGCGCTGATACATCGGCAGATGGGTGATCGGCAGGCCGTCGAGGCTGATCGAGCCGCGATCGGCCGAGACGAGCCCGGTGATCATGTAGAAGATCGTGGTCTTGCCGGCCCCGTTGGGGCCGAGCAGGCCCACGGCCTCGCCGTTGCGCACGGTGAGGCCGGCCTCGTGGACGACGGTGCGCGCGCCGTAGCTCTTGCGCAGGCCGCGCACCGAGAGGATGCCGGGGCCGCCGCCGTCCTCGGAGGGGCCGTCGGCCACGACCGCCTCGGCCCCGTGGTCGGAGTGCTTGCGGCGACCCAGCAGGCGGCCGAACAGGGAGGGACCGCGGGCGGCCGCGACCCGGCCCATGAGGCGGGAGGGCACCGCCTCGACGGAGGACGACGGCAGGGCCGCGCTCAATTCGCCTGGGCCCGGGGCTTGCCGGCCGCGGCCGGCGTCGCGCAGCCCTTGGCGCCCTTGGGGCCGTCTTCCCGCTGCGGCACGAACAGCGCCGAGACGCGACCGCCCGCCACCGGGTCCATGTTCGCGCGGCCGGTGGACATGTCGTAGACGAGGCGGGAGCCGCGGGTGACGTTCTGGCACTGGCTCAGCACGACGTTGCCGGTGAGCACGATGCGCTTGGCCTCCTGGTCGAACACCGCGCTGTCGCCGGTGGCGACCTGGTCCTTCTGCACCACCGTCACCGGCCCGGCGCATTCGACCCGCTGGATGCCGTTCTCGCCCATGGCGCCCGCGGGTTTCGGGGCCTCGCCCTCGGGCGATTCGGCCTTCTCGCCCTTCTCCTTGCCGCGCTTGTAGCGCACGGTCATGGTCGAGCAGCGGATGGTGCTGTCACCCTGTACCGCCACCACGTTGCCGGCGAACACCGCCTTGTTCTCGCGGTCGAACACGTCGAGGCGGTCGGCGTCGATCTTGATCGGCTCCTTGCCGCCGCCGAGCGCACCGACGGCACCGCCGCGATCCTTGTCCTTCTTGGGCTGGGCCGCCGTCGCGGACGCAGCGGGAGCGGCCGCCTGCGCCAGGACCGCGCCGACCGAGAGGAATACGAGCACGGCCCCAAGGGGGAGCGCGGCCGCGATCGCGCGTCCCGTCGCCCGCGTCATGGCCGCGCTCCGTCGGCCGGCGCGACGGCCTCCGTCGTGCGGATGCGCAGGCCCGCGGCATCGGCCTTGCGCGGCGCTTCGGCGGCATGGAACTCGGTGCGGACGTTGCCGACGAACGAGATCACCCGGCCGTTGTCGACCACGTCGAGGCTGTCGGCCACCACCGACCCACTCGGGACCGTCACCGTCACGGTCTCGTGCGAGGCGATGCTGCCGGTCTTGAAGTCGACCGCCGCGGACTTCAGCCGGACCTCCTCGCCCTTGTCCGTCCAGAGGCGGATGTCCCGGTCGAGGGTGAGGGATTCCTTGGCGGTGTCGAACAGGCCGGTGGCGGCCTCGATATGGGCGAGTCCGCCCTTGTCGTCGGTGTCGAGGCGGCCCTTCATGACCTGAAGCTCGATGAGGGTCGGCTTGCGCACGTCCTGCAGGGCGGCGTCGGCGGTGACCTCGTAGCCGCGCGTGCCCTTGCGATAGCCGGACAGCCGCGGGCTCTCCATCTTGACCTTCGTGCCCGAGAGGCTGACCGGGCCGATGGTCACCCCCGGCGCGATATGGCCGAAGGGATTGAACAGGGTGACGGCGGCGAGCGAGCCCAGCGACAGGATCGCCGCGGCCGGGATCAGCACGCGCAGGCGGCGCACGCGGGCGCTGTGGTTGCGCGCACGGGCATGGGCGCGGGTACGCGAGGCGTTGCCGCCAGCCCCCGTCAGCCCCGTCGTCCCGATGGCCTCGAGCCCCTGCATGGATGTCCTGAGAAAACCGGCGCGGATGCCCCCCGCGATACCGGGCGGGTCCCGGCCGGCCGCGGATGCGCGCGGCCCATGGCGAAGTTATGACCTCCTCGTTGAGGAATGATCAATGGCCGGCGCCGGCAGGAGCGCGAGGGCCGCACTCGATGTGCGGCGGCGCACCCGATCAAAGGTCCGACTACGCAGGTCCCGTCATGTATGCGCGAAGATGTCGGTCTCCGGCCAGCCGGCGAGGTCGAGGCGCGCGCGGGTCGGCAGGAAGGCGAAGCAGTGGCGCGCCAGCTCGGTCCGTCCCTCGCGGGCCAGCATGGCGTCGAGCCGCGCGCGGGCGGCGTGGAGGTAGAGCACGTCGGAGGCCGCGTAATCGACCTGCGCCTGGCTCAGGGTCTCCGCGCCCCAATCGGAGGATTGCTGCTGCTTGGAGAGATCGACGCCGACGAGTTCGCGGACGACGTCCTTGAGACCGTGACGGTCGGTGTAGGTGCGGGCGAGCTTCGAGGCGATCTTGGTGCAATAGACGGGGGCGGGCATCACGCCGAGCGCCTGGAACAGGACCGCGAGATCGAACCGCCCGAAGTGGAAGATCTTCAGGACGTCGGGGTCGGCGAGCACGCCCGCGAGCACGACCGGGGCCGGACCGCCCGGCACAATCTGGACCACGTCGGCCTCGCCGTCGCCGCGGGAGACCTGCACGACGCAGAGCCGGTCCCGCTGCGGGTTGAGGCCCAGGGTCTCGGTATCGATGGCGATGGAGGGGCCCGGCCGATAGCCGGAGGGCAGGTCGCCGCGGTGGAGGCGGGTGATCGGCGGAGGCGGCATCGGGAGGGGTCTGACCTCGGTTCCGGCCGGCGGCTGCAGCCATGGGCGCGCCTAACATCCCACCGGGGGGCGGACAAGACCGGCTCGTCCGCCCGAACCGCGTCACTTCTGCTTGGCGATGACCTTGTCCTTGATGCCGGCATAGACGCTCTCGGAAAGGATCTTCTTGGAGACCAGCTCGTCCTTGCCCTTGTAGGGGCGGCCCTTGACGATCGCCTCGGAACGGGCGGCGCCGATGCCGGGCAGCGCGTCGAGTTCGGCGGCGGTGGCGCTGTTGAGGTTGATCAGGGCGTGCTTGCCCGCATCTTGCTTGCCTGCATCTTGCTTGGCGACCTCGGGTGCGACGGGCGCCTTCGGCGGGGCGACGGGGGCCACCGTCGGTGCGGTCGGGGCCGGCGCGGAGGGGGTCTGCGACTGCGCCAGGGCGGGGGCCGCCACGAGGCATGACAGGACGGTGAGGGTACGCAGAAGCGAGGACGTCATGGGGTTTCTCCCGAAGCGACGACGCAAGCGCGCTGCCGCGCCGTCCGTGGACGATAAGGGATCCCCGCGGTTGAACCGTCGCTTAACGCCGGCAATGGCTGCGGTTGAGCGAACAGACGGCGGACGGCCACCGACCGAACGGCCGGGCCTAGCCAGCGGCCCCGTGCCACGCTATAGGCTGCCGACGAATCTTCTTTCGAAGACGGTGCTGCGGCTTTTCTCTCCCGGAGGGGAAGGCGCCCGGGCACCCTTTTGCCGTAGCAGGACCCGATCATGGCCGTTCCGAAGCGTAAAACCTCTCCCTCGCGGCGCGGCATGCGCCGGTCCGCCGACGCCCTCAAGGCCCCGACCTACGTCGAGGACAAGGACTCGGGCGAGCTGCGCCGTCCGCACCACATCGACCTGAAGACCGGCATGTACCGGGGCCGTCAGGTCCTCAAGGTGAAGTCGGCCGAGGCCTGAGGCGCGAAACGCCCGTCGCGCCACTGCGACGGGTTTCGGTTGCCGTTCGTTATCGTGAAAGCCGCATCCGCGCCGCTTCGGCGTAGCAGGATGCGGCTTTTTGCGTTCTGTCTCCCCGCGACGGCCTGAGGCCCGGGTCGGCGCTGACGATGAGCTGGGCGAGGAAGCCCGCGAGCGGCCGGCCGCGCGGCGGCCGCTGTGCCGCGCTCGACCCACCCTGGACGACCAGGGCGCCGGTTCGTGCCGGTTCGGAACGTCGATCTGTCTCAGGCTGCCACATCGCATCCGCCTTCCGCGTGAATGCGGTGGGATGCGCAAGGCTTGGGCCGCCGTTAACCTTTCGTCAACCTTTCGCGCGGACGGCCTCGCCGCGCGAGCCGCCGGACCGGGCGACGACCCTACTTCTTGGCAAGGTCTTCCAGGCGCGACTGCATCTCGGCCATCTGCCGCTTGAGATCGTCGAGGTCGCTGGCCTGGGCGGGCGTTGCCGCCTGGACGGCGGGCACCTGGGCCCCGGACACCTGGCCCCCGGACACCTGGGCGGCGCCGCCGGGCAGCTTGTTCATCCCCGAGAGCGGGCCGGTGCCGAAGGCCGTGAACATCTTCATGGCATCGCCGAAGAAGCTCATATTGGCCCGCACCTGCTCTTCCATGGCGTTCTGGAACACGCTCGGGGCGAAGCTCTGGGTCATCTTCTCGCGCAGGCCCTGCTTGTCGCTGGCGAAGTTCGCCATCGAGAACTCCAGGAAGCTCGGCACCATGGTGCGCATGCTGTCGCCGTAGAAGCGGATGAGCTGGCGCAGGAACGCCACGGGCAGGAGGTTGTCCTCGCCGGCCTTGTTCTCCTGCTCGAAGATGATCTGCGTCAGCACCGAGCGCGTGATGTCGTCGCCGCTGCGGGCGTCGTAGACGAGGAAGTCCTCGCCCCCCTGCACCATCCCCGCAAGGTCTTCGAGGGTCACATAGGTCGAGGTGCCGGTGTGGTAGAGACGCCGGTTGGCGTATTTCTTGATGACCGTGTGATGGGCCTTGCCGTTTTCCGCCATCTGCGGTCTCTCCCGACGCAATCTCTCCCCGGCCCGGTCGCGGGTGACCGGCATGGATGCGTGTCCTGTCCGAGACCTTAAGGCTTTCGTGTGGCGACGAAAACAGCAATTTGTCGCCCATCCCCGCAGAATAGTGCCGAACGCGAAAGCGGCCGCCTCAGAACCGGGTGGTTAGGGCGGTCAGCCAATCCGGCGAGGCGGCCACGAGGGCGGCCTCGAGGCGCTTGTCGAGGCCGAGCAGGATGGCGCCGGCCGTGACCGCGAGGACGAGGCCGAGGGCGGCCTTGAGCCCCCTGCCCGCCGCCATCATCCGGTTGCGCCAGGCCATCATCACCTCGCGCGAGATGAGGCCGAGCAGGAGGAGCGGCACGGCCGCCCCCAGTCCGAACGACAGCATGGTGAGGGCGACGAGGCCGAGGTCCCGCCCCTGCGCCGCCAGCAGCGAGGCGGCGCCGAGCGTCGGGCCGACGCAGGGGCTCCAGACGGCACCGAGCAGCAGCCCGACGCCGAACTGTCCCGACAGGCCCGTCGTCGAGAGGCCGCCGAAGCGGGCCTGCGCACGGTCGCTCACCGGCCCGGCCGCCACCGCGAGCCGGGTCTGGGCGGCGGGCACCATCAGCACCAGCCCGACGAGGAGCATCAGCACCGCCGCGACGGTGCGGAAGACGTCCGTGTCGAGGCCGAGGGAAAAGCCGACCAGCGCGACGAACAGCCCGATCCCCGTGAAGGTCACGGCGAGACCGGCCGCGAGTGCCACGGGGCCGTAGCGATGCTCGGTGGCCGCCGCCCCCAGCACGAGCGGCAGCAGCGGCAGCACGCAGGGCGAGAGGATGGAGAGGCAGCCGGCGAGGAAGGCGAGACCGAGGGTGCCCATGGCAGCGTCGGCCCTAAACAGGCACGCGTGGGTCGCCCCACGAATGCCTGTTTAGATCTCCTTGATAGGGCATCATTTTCTCCTGCGAACCGCAGACCATTTCGCAGAGTGATGCTTAGAGGACCTTCTCCAGCAGGCCCTCGATCCATTCGGGCTGGGTCTCGCCCACGGAGCGGCCGGTCTCCGTCGCGCCCTTGAAGACGATCAGGGTGCTCTGCATGCGCGCGTCGAAGCGGCGCAACACGTCCTTCTGGCTGTCGAAGTCGACGTCGAAGATCCGCAGGTCCTTGAAGCGCGGATCGCGGCCGAGCTTGGCCAGGACGGCCTTCTGCGACCGGCAGATCGGGCACCACGGCGCGCTCACCTCCACGAGGATCGGCTTGCCGGCCGCCTGGGCGGCGGCGAAGGCCTCGGGCGTGAAGCGCACGCTTTCGGCGGCAAAAGCCGGCCCGCCCGGGAGGGCGGAAAGAAGGGCAAGGGCGAGGAGCGAGCGGCGCAGCATCGGGAACGGCCTTGTCATGACGAGGGCGGGGGCCCGTGAAACGGTGGTTCCGGGCGGTCGGCGGGCCCGCCGGCCAGCCAGTCTCCGGCATCGCGGCAAGTCACCTCGCTGGACCGTTCGCGGCGGCTCACGGTAAGTTACATACGCCCTGGCGCCGCATCCGTCTGCGACCGGGGCCGGCGTCTCCCGTCACGGCTGCGTGCGTGGCCGCACCTGCGGGTTCCCGCGCCATCGCCCGGAAACATCCGGGCAATACGGACCGGCCATCGTTTCCCGACTGCAACGGCCGAGCCCGGAACGAGCCATGACCATGACGCCTCTCCTTCAACGCCTGGGATTCGTCCTGATCGGCGTCGGCCTGGTGATGGGGCCGATCGCCGACCCGCTGCATGTGGCCGTCGCCCACGGGACCGCGGTCCTGCTGTTGGGTGCGGCCAGCCTGTCGGGCCTGATCGTCGCCGGCCGCACGCGCCGGGTCGCGACAGCGGCGGGATCGCCGGCCCGACGCTGAAACCGGCACCTCATCCCATTTCCGGGTGATCACTTCGTGATGCGGAAATGGGCTTCGCTCAGGCGCCGCGCGGGCTCGGTGATAGGGTTCCCGCTTGATTCAAGCAGAAACCCTATCAGGCCGCACCGTCGCCGAATGGCACACGGAAGCGGGACGGCGGCCGGCTCACGAAGCGCGAGCCTTCGGCGAGGAACCGCCACGGTCGATCCACCGCCCGGCTGATGCCGATGCGCCGGTCGGCGACCACCGGGACCGGCGTCGGGGACCCGAGCAGGCGAAAACCGTCGTCGTCGAGGGGGCGGGCGTCGAAGGCACCGGTGATGCCGAGGGCCTGGGTCAGGCGGCCCGGTCCGGCGCAGAGCAGGCGCGGGGCCGACAGGCCGCGCCGGGCCTCCATCGCCGCGATGCCGGCGCGCGGCTCGAGGGCCCGGATCAGGACCGCGCTGCCCGGCTCGCACACGAGGTTCAGGCACCAATGCAGGCCGTAGGAGCGGTAGACGTAGGCGTGGCCCGGCGGGCCGAACATCGCGGCGTTGCGCCGGGTCTGCCCGTTGACGCTGTGCGAGGCGGGATCGGTGCGGTCGTAGGCCTCGGTCTCGACGACGATGCCGCCCACCCCCTCCACCGACAGCAGGCAGCCGACGAGATCGGCGGCGACCGTGACGACGGGCCGGTCGAAGAAGGCCGGCCCGAGGGGTGCGATCACGGACCCTTGGCGCCGGCGGCCCTGGCGCGGGCGATGCCCTCGGGCCCGAGTTCCAGGGCGAGCCGCACCGCATCCTCGACGAAGGCCCGCGGCGTCACCCCGGCGAGCTTGCAGCGCCGGGAGATCTCCAGACCGAGCCCTGCGTCGATGGCCACCGGCGTCGTGCGCGGCTCACGCGGGGGCGCCGCCTCGGCCGGCGCGGCAGCGGTGGGCAACACCGGCGCCAGCGGTTCGACGGCGAGGCCCAGGGCCTCGCGCCGGCCCCGGGTGGCGAGGCGGTCGGCACGCTCGTTTCCGTCCTCGCCGGCATGGCCGCGCACCCAGGTCCAGCGCACGTCGCGCCTGGCCGCCAGCGCATCGAGCTGCTGCATCAGGTCGATGTTCTTGACCGGCCCGGTGGCGGTGCGCCAGCCGCGGGCCTTCCAGCCCTTCATCCACTCGGTGACGGATTTGACGACGTACTGGCTGTCGCAGCGCATCTCGATCGCGGCACCCTCGGGGAAGTGCTCCAGGGCCCGGATCGCGGCGGTGAGCTCCATGCGGTTGTTGGTGGTGCCGCGTTCGCCGCCGCACAGTTCCACCGGGCCCTCCGGGCCGGCGATGACGACGCCCCAGCCGCCGGGGCCGGGGTTGGGATCGCAGCCGCCGTCGGCATAGACGATGGTTCGCATGGGTAAGACATCGACCTGTTGGGCGCTTCGCGTCGGCGCGGGGCGTCGCCCTTAGCACGGACGGACGAGCGCGACAGGCCGTCGTTCCCGCCGCGTCCGGTCAGGCAGCCGGTTCGATCTCGTAGCGGATCGGCTTGAAGGCGTAATTGTTCGACTGCAGCGCCGAGCATGCGGTGAGGCCGATGACGAGGTCGGTCTCGGCCAGGAACGTCACGCTGTCGCCCGCGCGGCTCAAGGGCGCCTCGACGCGCAGGGCCCCGGTCGTCCCGTCGACGATGACGTTCATGAACACGTTGAAGGCCACCGGGATGCGGTCGGGCGCGATGCCGTAGGGTGCGAGCGCCGCCGCGAGGTTGCCGAAGCAGCCGCGATGGGGCGCCTCGTCGCCGTAGATGATCCGGAAGGTGTCGGCCGAGCACGGCGTCAGCAGGAAGTCGTGGCGCCCGACGGTGTCCTCGACGATGCGCAGGAGCACGGTCGAGCGGTTGGAGTAGATCGGGTCGCCGGTGGTCAGGTAGATGCGGCTGGCGTAGTCGAGGGTGCGCCCGGAGGAGATCACCTCGTCGAGGTCGGCGCGGGCGAAGGCCAGCAGGTCGGCGACCTGCTCGCCCTCCGGGTCGATCACCCGCAGCCGGTCGCCCTTGCCGAGGGTGAAGGCGGTGCCGGAGCGGGGCGGGATCTCGCCGCGGACGGTTTCACGCGGCATCTCGCCCCCCCTTGGCACGCTCGTCGGCCCCGGACGTGGCCCGACCCGAGATATCTCTGCCCTTGAACGGGCACGCCCAATCCTCGCCCACCGCGCGCCCGCTGTACTGCCGGGCCTCCGAGGCCTCGCCGTGGCGGGCGATCATCGGGTTCATCGAGCCGGCGAGAGCCACGTCCCGCGACAGGATCGAGGAGCGCAGTGTCTCGTAGCGGCCCTCCTGGCGCAGCTGCTCGAACTGGGCGCGCAGGTTGAAGACGATGACCGGCCGGGAGAACCGCCGGGCCGGGCGGCTGGCGCCCGGATGCAGGCCGACGAGGAAGACCGCCTCGCCGCCGAAGGAGAGCGAGAAATGCGGGTTCTCGGGGTCGGGATCGACGCTGGCGTCGTAGCGCTGCCCGAGGAAGCCGTCCTTGTCGGAGAGCGATTGGGCGCGGGCCCAGAGATGCCGCTCGAACGCCTCCTCGGAGGTCGCGTCGGGCCCCTCGAAGATCACCGCGAAACTCTGGAACAGGTCCGGTCGCGCCCGGTACCGGCAGATGAAGGCGAGAAGGGCGGGGTAGATCCGCATGTCGTCCCAGCCGGAGGCGATGTCCCGGGCCACGAGGATCCGCAACTGCCCCCGCGCGATCGCCGATTTGGCACCGACGCAGGGAAAATCCGGCGCCTTGATGAACGCCCGCAATTCGACCGCGAGGGGATGCTCGCCGTCGTTGGTGGGGATCGTCATCGCGGACGTTGGCAGAACGCAGGAACGCAGGTGGTCCATGGTGGAACGGGTCGCTCGTCGTTGGCTGTCGGGAGTCGCCAACCGGGGGAGGCGAGCGATGTTCCGACGCCGCGTCGGTGCGGCACAGGCCGGGTAGGCCATGGCAGGACCGCTCAGATATAAGCCGAGGCGAGCGCCGGCGATCGGCCCAGCGCGTGGGCGATGACCTCCAGGGACTGGGCGATCTCGTCCCGCCCGGCGATGCCGCCGAGGCAGATCCGCACCGCCTCGGGCGGCGGCCCCAGCGCCGTGAAGGCGTCGCTCGTCACGGTGCCGAGGCCGGCGGACCGGGCCTGGCTGGCGAAGGCCGAGCGCGTCCAGCCCTCGGGCAGCGACAGCCAGAGATGGAAGCCCTCGGGATCGGCGGTGACGCCCTCCCGCGGCAGGATGGCGGCGGCGATGGCCTGGCGGGCCCGGGATTCGGCCCGCACGAACGCCAGGACGGCGGCGGCCGTCCCGTCCTCGATCCAGCGGGTGGCGAGCGCCGCGGTGATCGGCGAGGCCATCACCGTCGCGGCGCGCAGGGCGGCGGTGAGCGGCAGGGCGGCCCGGGCGCTCGGGGCCAGGACGTAGGCGAGGCGCAGGCCGGCCCCGAGGCACTTCGAGAGGCCGGCCACATGGTAGGTGATCTCGGGGGCCAGCGCGTAGAAGCTCGGCGGCGGCGCCTCCGGCACGAAGCCGTAGGCGTCGTCCTCGACGATGGCGACGTCGTAGCGCCGGGCCACGGTCACGATCGCCTCCCGCCGCTCGCGGGTGATCGTGCGCGTCGTCGGGTTCTGCAGGATCGGGTTGAGGTAGAGCGCCTTGGGGGCGAGCCGGGTGCAGACCGCCGCGAAGGCATCCGCGTCGATGCCGTGCGCATCCATCGGCAGGCCGGCGACCTTGAGGCCCTGGTGGGCGGCCAGCGCCCGCAGGCCGGGGTAGGTGAGCGCCTCGGCGCAGATGGTGTCGCCGGGCCTGGCGACGAGGCCGAGGATCGCGGCGAGCGCCGCATGCGCGCCGGGGCAGAGCAGCAGCCGGTCGCGCGGCGCGACCATGCCGCGCTGGGCGAGCCAGGCCGCGGCGGCCTCCTTGTCCTCGAGGGTGCCGCCGAACCCCTGGTACCGCAGCAGGTTGGGCAGGTCGTGCGAGACCGCCTCCAGCCCCGCCTGCATCCGCGCGAGCAGGGCCGGGTCGTCGGGCTCGGGCGGCAGGTTCATCGTGAAGTCGACGGGGCCGAGGCGGCGCTGGCTCGCCTCCCGCCTTTGGCTCGGCGCGGCGGCGGGCCCGCGCACGAAGGTGCCCTGGCCGACCCGCGACTCGACGAGGCCGCGGCGCTGCGCCTCGACGTAGCCGCGCGCCACGGTGGTGAAGTTGAGGCCGAGACGCTGGGCCAGCACCCGTTGGGGCGGCAGGCGCCGGCCCGCCGCGAGCCGCCCGGTGCGGACGTCGTCGGCGATGGCCTCGACGAGGGCGAGATAATGCGGCTTGCCCCAGGGGCGCAGATCGGGCGTCCACGCTCCGGCGGCGGCTCCGGTGTCGGGTCGTGCGGTCCTGGTCATCCTGCTCGGTCCGGTCATCATGCAATCAATCGTACATTGACCGGATCGCAATCGCCGTGCCGGCATGTCGACCCCATGGAACGACGACCGAACCGTTCGATTCATACAAGTATATCCGATGACAATCTCCGTGACAGTGCCACGCGATGCAGCAGACGCCGTGTCGTTGTGCATCGCTGCCGAATCCGCGATCACGCCGCGTCCTCCGATATTGACCGGCCGATTGACCGCATTTCCCAAGGCACCATCGCCCGGACGCGACGACCGCGGCGGCTGGCACACGCCTTGCCAATCCCGGTGACGCCGCCGACTCGGCCGATGTCGCGGTCAAGACTGGTCTTCCGGGAGTGGAACCGATGCCCGCCGTCAGCGCCGAACACCACAAGAAGGGCGATTACTTCGTCGACTACGAGGAGAAGGTCTTCGAGGACGTGAAGGCCGAGCCGGGCCAGAAGGCGCTGGTGACCTTCCACACCGTCGCCTTCGAGGGCTCGATCGGCTTCGTGAACCTGCTCCAGGCGACCCGCCTGCTGCGCAAGGGCTTCGAGACCTCGGTTCTCCTCTACGGCCCCGGCGTGACGCTGGGCATCCAGCGCGGTTTCCCGACGCTGGGCGACGAGGCCTTCCCCGGCCACATGAACATGAACAACCAGATCGCCAAGTTCATCGCGGAGGGGGGCAAGGTCTACGCCTGCCGTTTCGCGCTCCAGGCCCTCTACGGCCACGGCGAGCCCTCGCTGATCGAGGGCATCCGCCCGATCGCCCCCACCGACGTCCTCGACCTCGTCCTGCTGCACAAGCGCGACAACGCGGTGGTGATCGACACCTGGACGGTCTGACGCCCGACCGAACCCTCCCCCGCAAAAAGGGGGAGGGACAGGCGCACCACGGAGCTCAATGCCGAGGACCCCACCCATGTCCGAACAACGCATCGTGCGGGCGGCGGCGGTCCAGATCGCCCCCGACCTCGACGATCCGGCCGCGACCCTGGACCGGGTGCTCGCGGCGATCGACGAGGCGGCGGGCAAGGGCGCGCGGTTCATCGTGTTCCCCGAGACCTTCGTGCCGTACTACCCGTACTTCTCGTTCATCGCTCCGCCGGCGGCGCAGGGGCCGGCGCACCTCAGGCTCTACGAGGGCGCGGTGACGGTGCCCGGCCCGGTGACGCAGGCGGTGTCGGCCGCGGCGCGCAAAGCCGGTGCGGTGATCGTGCTCGGGGTGAACGAGCGCGACCACGGCTCCCTCTACAACGCCCAGCTCGTCTTCGACGCCGACGGCGCGCTGCTGCTGAAACGCCGAAAGATCACGCCGACCTACCACGAGCGGATGGTCTGGGGTCAGGGCGACGGGGCCGGGCTGACCGTCGTGGAGACGGCGGTGGGCCGCGTCGGGGCGCTGGCCTGCTGGGAGCACTACAACCCGCTCGCCCGCTACGCGCTGATGGCCCAGCACGAGGAGATCCACGCGGCGCAATTTCCCGGATCGATGGTCGGCCAAGTCTTCGCCGACCAGATGGAGGTGACGATCCGTCACCACGCGCTGGAAGCCGGCGCCTTCGTCGTCAACGCCACCGGCTGGCTCAGGGACGACCAGATCGCCGCGATCTGCCCGGACGAAACCCTGCGCGGGGCGCTGCGGGGGGGCAACTGCACCGCCATCGTCTCGCCCGAGGGGCGGCACCTGGCGCCGCCCATGATGCAGGGCGAGGGCATCCTGATCGCCGACATGGACATGGCGCTGGTGACCAAGCGCAAGCGGATGATGGATTCGGTCGGGCACTACGCCCGCCCCGAACTGCTGAGCCTCAACCACGACGCCCGCCCCGCCCGCACCGTCGTCACCACCCGCGACGCGCCCCCTCACGACCGGAGCCAGACCCATGAGCGACAGCCCGCTGCTGACCACTCCGGCCATCCCGGCCGTCACCCGGGGCCTGCCCCATCCGGGCATGCCGACGGAGCGCCTGATCAACGCCTTGCAGTCGTTCGGGGTCAGGCTGGCTGACACCCGCCACGGCGCCGAGAGCCGGCGCGGCGGCGCGGGGCCGAGCGACCACAAGGCGCTGACCATCGCCGGCCGCACCGTGATGGTGCCGGTCCATACCGCCGGAGCCTTCGGATCACCCTACCTGGTGCGCCGGCCGGACGCCGACGGGTCGAGCGCGATCGAGCACGACGGCGAGGTGATCGGCCGGGTAAGCTTTCCCGGCAAGCCGCGCTTCCATGCGCTGCAGACCCTCGACGGCGTGCCCTATTCGCAGATCGCGGTGCTGCACGGGCGCGACGTGCTCGCCACCACCGTGCTGCAGACCTGCATCCGCTACGCCAGCCGCACCAAGACCTGCCGGTTCTGCGCCATCGGCCAGTCGCTGGCAGCCGGCCGCACCGTCGCCCGCAAGAGCCCGCAGCAACTGGCGGAGGTCGCCCGCGCCGCCGTGCTGCTCGACGGCGTCAAACACATGGTCATGACCACGGGCACGCCCAACGCCACCGACCGCGGCGCGGAGGTGCTCTGCGAGAGCGCCTTCGCCGTGAAGGCCGCCGTCGACCTGCCGATCCAGGCGCAATGCGAGCCCCCCGACGACGACCGCTGGTTCGAGCGGATGAAGGCCTCGGGCATCGATACCCTCGGCATGCACCTCGAAGCGGTGACGCCGGAGGTGCGCGCCCGCATCATGCCCGGCAAGGCCGACGTCCCGCTCGAACGCTACGACGAGGCCTTCGCCGCCGCCGTGCCGGTGTTCGGCCGCGGCCAGGTCTCCACCTACATCCTGGCCGGTCTCGGCGACACCCGCGAGGCGGTTCTCGCCATGGCCGAGCGGCTGATCGCCATGGGCGTCTACCCCTTCGTGGTGCCGTTCGTGCCGATCTCGGGAACCCCGCTGGAGAGCCACCCCGCCCCCTCGCCGGCGTTCATGCACGACATCCTGCAGCCGCTCTCGCGGATGTTGGCGGCGGCCGGCCTGCGCTCCACCGACATCAAGGCCGGCTGCGGCCGCTGCGGCGCCTGCTCGGCGCTCTCGGCCTACGAGCGGTGAGCGCGATGTTCGAGCCGGTCCCGCCCTATCGGCCGAGCCACTTCCGCATCAAGTTCGCGACCTCGGACTGGGAGCGGGCCGGCACCGCCGCCCTGCGCCGGCGGGTCTTCTGCCAGGAGCAGGCGGTGTTTCCGGGCGACGATGCCGACGCCGTCGACGCCCGGGCGATCCCGATCTGCGCCCTCTCCACCCTCGGCGGCGAGGCCGATGCCGTCGTCGGCACCGTGCGCATCCACGCGGACACGCAGACCCCCGGCGAATGGTGGGGCTCGCGCCTGGCGGTGGCGGCCGACTACCGGCGGACCGGGGCGCTGGGGGCCGGGCTCATCCACGTGGCGGTGGCCTCCGCCCATGCGCGCGGCTGCACCCGCTTCCTCGCCCACGTCCAGGACCGCAACGTCGCCCTGTTCGAGGCCCTGCACTGGGTCGCCCTCGACACCCTCGACCTTCACGGCCTGCCGCATGCTCTGATGCAGGCGGATCTGACCCGCTACCCGGCCATGGCCGACCCCGAGACCGGTCTCGTGACGCTGCTGCGGCGGGCGGGCGGCGGGGGACCTGGATGACCGTCGTGCCGACCCTCGCCGAGATCGCCCGCGGCATCCGCGAAGGCCGCGGCGTCGCCCACAAGCGCGACATCGACGCGGTGGTCGCCCGCCTGGGCCTCGGCGACAGGGACGCGGCGGTGCCGCTGGGCGACGATTGCGCGGCGATCCGGGACGGCGACGGCTTCCTGCTCCTGGCCATCGAGGGCTTCCTGGACGGCTTCGTCGCCGCAGACCCGTATTTCGCGGGCTTCTGCGGGGTGATGGTCAACGTGAGCGACATCGCGGCCATGGGCGGCCGGCCGATCGCGGTGGTGGACGCCCTGTGGAGCCGCGACCGGCCACAGGCCGAACCGATCCTGGCGGGCCTGCGGGCCGGGGCCGAGACCTACGGCGTGCCGGTGGTGGGCGGCCACACCAACGCCCGCGCCGGCGCCGAGCACCTCGCCGTGGCGATCCTCGGCCGGGCCGAGCGGCTCCTGACGAGCTTTGCCGCGAGACCCGGCGACCTCCTCGTCGCCGCCATCGACCTGCGGGGCCGGTTCCGGGAGCCGCATCCCTATTGGGACGCCGCCACCGGCGCCCCGCCCGGGCGCCTGCGCGCCGACGTCGGCCTGCTGGCGCAGATCGCCGAGGACGGCCTCGCGGAAGCGGGCAAGGACATCAGCATGGCCGGCGTCGTCGGCACCGCGCTGATGCTGCTCGAATGTTCGGGCGTCGGGGCGGCCATCGTCCTCGACCGCATCCCGCGCCCCCCCGACGTCCCCCTCGCCCGCTGGCTCACCGCCTTCCCGAGCTACGGCTACCTCCTGAGCGTGGCGCCCGACCGGCTCGGAGCCGTCCTCGACCGGTTCACGGCCCGCGGGATCGCGGCTTCCGCGATCGGCACGGTCGATGCGAGCCGGGTGGTGCGGATCGTCGCGGGCGAGGAGGAGGCCGTGGTCTGGGACTTCGCCGGCAGTCCCCTGATCGGCTGCGGCGGCATGAGCGCAGGATCATGAGCCCATGAGAGAGCGTCCGTTGCGCATCGCGATCCTCACCCATTCCACCAACCCGCGCGGGGGCGTGGTCCATGCGCTCTGCCTCGGCGAGGCGCTGACCGAACTCGGCCACGACGCGGTGGTGCATGCGCCCGATCCCGGCGGCCAGGGCTTCTTCCGCGCCGCCCGCTGTCGCACCGTCCCGGTGGCGGCCCGGCCCATGGCCGGTTCCACCGCCGAACTGGTGGGCGCGCGCATCGCCGACTACCAGCGCCACTTCGCCTCGCCCGCGGCCTGCGATTTCGACGTGTTCCACGCCCAGGACGCGATCAGCGGCAACGCGCTGACCACCCTGATGCGCCGCAGGCTGATCCCGGCCTTCGTGCGCACCGTGCACCACCTCGACCAGTTCGCCGAACCGCAGCTCGCCTATTGGCACGACCGCGCGATCTACGAGGCGACGAGGCTGCTGTGCGTCAGCCGCCTGTGGCAGGAGACCCTCAAGCGCGACTACGGGCTCTGCGCCGACAGCGTCGGCAACGGCGTCGACACCAGCGCCTACGGTCCCGTCCCGAGCGAGCGCGACGCGGCCCTGCGCGCCGAATGGGGCATCGGGCCCGGACCGGTCTATCTCTCGGTGGGCGGGTTCGAGGAGCGCAAGAACGCCCTTCGCATCATCGAGGCCTTCGCCCGCGTCCGCGCCGACAGGCCGGAGGCGCAGCTCGTGGTGGTCGGCGGCGCCTCCCTCCTCGACCATTCCGGCTACCAGGCCCGGTGCCGGGCGGCCCTCGACCAGGCCGGGCTCGACATCGGCGTGGGCCGGGCGGTGATCCGCACCGGCCCGGTGCCGCAGGAGGCGATGCCCGCGTTCTACCGCCTCGCCGACGCCCTGGTGTTCCCCTCCCTCAAGGAGGGGTTCGGCCTGAGCGTGCTGGAGGCGATGGCGAGCGGGACCCCGACCATCGTCGCCGATCTCGCCCCCTTCACCGAGTACCTGACGCCCGGCGACACCCTGTTCGTCGACCCCGAGGACGTGCCGGCCATCGCGACGGCGATGCTGGCGGTCCTCGCGCCCGATCTGCGCGCCCGCCTCGTCGCAGCGGGCCCCGGTATCGCCGGACGCCACTCCTGGCGCGCCTGCGCCGCCAAGCACGTGGCGGCCTACGCCACCTGCGGCGACCGCAAGCGCGCCCTGTCCGATGCGTGAGAGGCCAGACCATGCCCGAGATGCACTTCCACATCCGCTGGCCCGACGGCCGGCGCGAGGCCTGCTACTCGCCCTCCCTGGTCATCAAGGAGCATTTCACGGTCGGGCAGGCCTATCCCCTCGCCGAGTTCGTGGCGCGCAGCCGCACCGCCCTCGTCATCGCCAGCGACCGGGTCGCGGCCCGCTACGGCTTTCCCTGCAGCCTCGCCATGAGCCAGCTCGCGCGCATCGAAGCCGGTGCCGGGTCGCAGGCGCCCGACGGCGACGTCCTCGTCGAGCGCTTCGAGGGCTGAAGGCGCCACCACGACCGACACTCCGAGGAGAGACCGCATGACCGAGACCCGAGCGGATTCCGCCGCGCGCCACCTCCCCGCGATCGTGGTCGGCGGCGGCCAGGCCGGGCTGTCGATGAGCCGTCAGCTCAAGGAGCGCGGCATCGAGCACCTGGTCTTCGAGAAGAGCGGCGTCGCCAGCGCCTGGAAGACCCAGCGCTGGGACAGCTTCTGCCTCGTCACCCCGAACTGGCAGTGCCGGCTACCGGGGTTCCCCTACGCGGGCGACGATCCCCACGGGTTCATGGGCAGGGACGAGATCGTCGCCTACATCGAAGCCTATGCCCGGTCGATCGAAGCGCCCCTGATGACCGGCGTCGGCGTGACCGCGGTCCGCCCCCGGCCGGAGGGCGGGTTCACCGTCGACACCGAGGCCGGCACCTATCGCGCCGACGCGGTGGTGATGGCGATCAGCGGCTACCACGCGCCCGCGATCCCGGCCTTCTCCGCCGGGCTGCCCGCCGACATCGCGCAGGTCCACTCCTCGGCCTACCGCAATCCGGCGCAGCTGCCGGCGGGCGCGGTGCTGGTGGTGGGCTCGGGCCAATCGGGCTGCCAGATCGCCGAGGACCTGCATCTGGCCGGGCGCCAAGTGCACCTCGTGGTCGGCAGCGCGCCGCGCTGTCCGCGCCGCTACCGTGGCCGCGACGCCGTCGATTGGCTGGCCGAGATGGGCCAGTACGATCTCTCGGTGGAGGACCATCCCCTCGGGCAGGACGTGCGGCGCAAGGCCAACCACTACCTCACCGGCCGCGACGGCGGCCGCGACATCGACCTGCGCCGCTTCGCGCGCGACGGCATGGCCCTGCACGGGCGGCTGACCGGCATCGCGGGCGGCACCCTCCGCTTCGCCGACGACCTCGGGAAGAACCTCGACGGCGCCGACGCGGTCTACGTCGGCATCCAGGGGGCCATCGACCGGCACATCGCGGCCAAGGATATCGCCGCACCGGCCCAGGCGCATTACCGGCCGGTCTGGCAGCCTGCGGCGGCTCCCCGAACCCTCGATTGCGCGGCCGCCGGCATCGGCGCCGTGGTCTGGGCGACGGGGTTCCGCGCCGACTTCGGCTTCGTCGACGCCCCGGTCTTCGACGACCGCGGCCTGCCGGTCCACAGGCGCGGGGTCACCGCCGTGGAGGGCCTGTCCTTCGTCGGGCTGCCCTGGCTCCACACCTGGGGCTCGGGCCGCTTCTCCGGCATCGCCCGGGATACGGAGTACCTGGCCGAGCGGATCGCCGAGCGCCTGGCGCCCCGCGCGGAGGCGCTGTCGCTCGCGAGCTGACGCGGCTCCCGCTCGGATCGAACGGCAACCGTATCCTGGGGCGCTTCTCGTCCCGCCCGCGCGTGCCTCGCGCATCGGGACGGTCACGGCCGAGCAGCGGCCGGCCCGGTCAGAGGACGGCCTCGATCAGCCCGAGGCCGCGCGCCTCCTCGGCCTCGATGTACCAATTCGAGGGCGCGCGCGCGAGCACCTCGTCCATGGTGACGCGCGAGCCCTTGATAAGGTGGGCGAAGCCCTCGTTCTGGATGGCGATAGAGGCTTCGATCTCGTGCAGGGCCGCCTTCACGGTGGCGACGCAGGTGGTGAGCGGCCCGTTGATCTTGAGCTCCTTCGAGAGCTTGCGCTCGTGGATCATCAGGCGCGTGCCGCGGGTGAGGTAGCGGTTGTTGCGCGCGAAGAAGCTCATGAAGGTGGTGCCGGCGGAGTAGATCGCGGCCTTGCCGAGGAAGGCGAACCGGCGTTCTGGGGCGATCTCGCTGTTGAAGCGGATGTCCTCGCCCATCATGCGCGCCACCTCCGGGTCGCCACCGAGGGTGGAGAGTTCGACCACCACGACGGTCCGTTCGGCGGCAGCGTCGAGCTGGCGCCGGAACTGCCGGTACATGTCGTGGTCGACGGGGCCCGACAGCAGGACGGCCGGCGCATGGAAGGTGGTGTGGGGAAGCGGCGTGGTGTCCATCGTCATGTCCTTGCGGGGCGTCAGGGCGCGGTGCCAGCGCCGTCAACGGGCAAGGATCGCGCCCGATCCCGCGCGATCGGTCAGGTCACGCGCCAGCCGCGGGTGCGGACCAGCGGCGCCAGGCGGGTGGCCCCGTCCTCGAGCCGGTTCATGGCCTGGCACCACCACCGCGGCGGCCGGCGAAAGCCATGGTGCGCCATGGTCCGGTCCATCAGCCAGGCGACGGCCTCCTCGGTTTCGGGCGGGATCGGCCGCCCGGCGAGCTCGTTCGGTTCGCGGTCCGTGGCGTCCCTGGCCACGGCCGCCCACGGCGCCCCCCAGACGCGCCGGGCGAAGCGGTCGTTGGTCGGGCCGTAATGCGCGTCGATGAGACGGAGCAGATCCGGGGCATCGCCGAGGAAGGGAACCGGGTCCCATCCCCTCGCCCAGGCGTGCTCGTCGATGAAATGGCCGATCGCGCGGGTATGGACGCGGGTCTGGCGGTGGACGCGCAAGCTGCGCAGGCGGCGGCTCGCCTCGACGGCGATCGGCCCGGGGGAGCGATTGCGCACGAGGCCGTGGTCGGCCGGGCCGATCAGGTCGCCGATCCGGTCGAAGAGACCGATGCCGGTCAGGACACGCTCCAGCAGGGACGCGTCCGAGCGGCGGTCGCGCAGGGGGATGGCGGTGATGCGCCCCTGCGCCGCCGCGACCCAGGGCTCCACCAGGGCATCGTAATCGAACCAGCCCGAGGGCCAGGCCCGCTCGGCGTAGGCGCGGAAGCCGCGCGTCTCGTGGATCAGCTGGGCGCGATGGCTGTAGACCGAGTTGAGCTGCTCGGACGGGGCCTTCACGACCACCGCGATCTCCATGGCGAAGCCATGCGCCGACAGGATGGAGGCAAGCAGCTCGGGCACGCCGAGACGCGGATGGTACTGGGCGAAGTTCTCGTACGACAGGATGACGGTGTCGGCCCGCGTCTCTGCCAACGTCCGCGCGAGAAGCGCCAGGCACTCGGCCCTCTCGTGGGCCGGCCGACGGCCCTCGAAGGTTTCGCCCAGAACCTGATGGTTGGGGGAGACCCAGGCGACGGAACGCGGCTTGATCTCGGGGTAGAGGATGCCGCGGGCCGGCAGGTAAGGCCTCAGGTGGGTGAGGACGACCTGCAGCGAGGTCGAGCCCGTGCGGGGCATCCCGATGTGAACGATTCCGCGGCGCATGAGGAGGTCGGGTCGTCCTTGGGTTCGGTGGCGAGGCCGCTCCGGTGAGCGAGATACGGCGAACGCATGGAATTGGGGCCATCGGTCGTGAGGCTTGGCCGCGATGGATTTGCGGTGCGGATGGCGCGGTCGCTCAGGGGCCGCGGGGGCCCTCCCGCACCGTCGTCCACGCACTCAGCCCCAGGATCTCCGCGACGAGCGGGCCGGCCGATTCGGCCGCCGTGCAGCCCTGGGTCGCCAGCGTGAGGTCGGGATCGATGGGCGGCTCGTAGGGTGCCGAGATCCCGGTGAAGTCCTTGACCTGCCCCGCCCTGGCCCGCCGGTAGAGCCCCTTGGGGTCGCGGGCCTCGCAGACCGGCAGCGGCGTGCTCACGAAGACCTCGAGGAAGGGGATATCGCCCGCGATGCGCCGGGCGGTCTCGCGCTCCGCCCGCAGGGGCGAGATCAGGGATACGATGCAGACGAGGCCCGCCTCGGCCATCAGCGCCGCCGTCTCGGCCGCGCGGCGGACGTTCTCGTTGCGGTCCTGCGTGCTGAAGCCCAGATCGCGGTTGAGGCCGCTGCGGAGGTTGTCGCCGTCGAGCACCATGGTGTGGCGCCCGGCCACGGTCAGGGCGCGGTCGGCGGCGTTGGCGATGGTCGACTTGCCGGCACCGGACAACCCCGTGAACCACGCGATGACCGGCCTCTGACCGAGGCCGGACCAGCGATTCTCCCGCGGCTGCAGCACGGTCCAGGTGAGATCGTCGATCGACATTCCGCAAAAACCGAGGACAGGAAACCGAGGGTCAAGACGATCGAAGACTTGCCCCCTCCACCCTTAAGGTACGCCGGCGTGCGGCCACAAGGCACGTCGTGTATCCGATGGTTTCCGGCGGTTCGCGACGGCGGCTCTGCGAGGGACGGAGTCAGGCGACACGAGACCGGCTGGTCCCGTCCACCTTCGTACCGGCCTCCTTGGGGACGATGTCTTGGGCGCCGACGTCTTGGGCGACGATGTCTTGGGCGACGACCGCGCCGCGGGCGGCGACATCGCGCAGGGCCGCCACCAGGGCATCCGTCCGGCGCTCCTCGTCATGCCCGTCGAGGCCGATCCGGTCGACCGCATCGGCACCGTGGCGGGTCAGGTAGACGGCCGCCAGGAGGGCGCACAGGCTGCCGCCGAACGGGGCGCCGACCGCGGCGAGGGTGGCGCCGAAGGGCGACAGGATCGACGCCGTCGCGAGGCCGCCGCCGATGGCCGCAAACATCAACAGGAACATCGCGCGTCTCCGACTCGGCCGGCAGTGTGCCCGACGGGGGCGACTGCGATCCGATCCGTCCGCCGGAATGGTTAGCGGCGGCTTAAGCGCCGGGGGCTTCGAACGTCGCGGCGTCGAAGATGGCGCCTTCGATGGCGGCGCCTTCGATGGCGGCGGCATGGGGCAGGAGGGCGAGCAGGCTGGCCGGCGTGAGGATGAGCCCGCTGTCGGTGATGATCCACGGCGAGCCGGTGGCCGCCCTCAGGGCGGCGAAGGCCTCGTCCAGGGCCTGTCGCAGGCTTGGCATGTCGCGGGGTTCGACCCCCTTGGCGCCACCACCGTCGGCGCCGGCCACGCAGAACGGCCAGATCGTCAGTTGTGCCGGCCGGTCGAGGTCTTCCCCGAAGATGGCGATGCCGATCAGATCACTCTCCGGTGTCATGCCGGCGCCCGCCAGTATCGGCATGACACCGTCAGCACAGCTCATGCCAAATCGGGACCGCACCGGGCGAGTGCCGGCATCGGAACCGCCGATGACAGCCGCCGTTGACATGGTCGGAACGGCGTTTCGCCAGGCGGCCGGGTGGACGCCCCATCGAGGCGTTCTTCCCGAGCAGAGGAGACTGCCATGCGCGTGTCGTCGACAGTACGAATCGTCCTGGCGGCGGCCGTCGTGGGCGCCCTGGCATCGCCCGCGTTCGCGCGGGGTGGAAGTGGCAGCGGGAGCGGGCTGTCACCCTATGCGGCCGAGAGCGGAAACGACCGCTCCGCCGGCGTCAACAACGGCAACTACCGCAGTCCCCGGCTCGACCCCTATCTCGGTGCGTACGAAGGGCGCGGCGATCGTCCCGTCCGCTACGACCGGCGCGGCCCGCGGCCTTCGCCGCCCTACGGCTATCCGTACTGAACCCGTCCGGTTCGAGGACGCGGTTCAGCCTCTCCGATCACCGGTTCCGGTCGGATCACCGCTTCTTGCCGAGTTCGGCCGCGATGTCCTTGACCATGTGTCCGGCCTTGCGGTGGGCGGTGACGATCTGATCCTCGCTCACGCCCCAGCGCTTCATCCAATGGGCGACCGCCCTGCGCTCGGAGAGATCGAGCCTGTCCTTGTCGATGAAACCGCGCTTCTCCTTGAGGCCCGCCATCACACCGTCTCCATCGCCGTCGTCATCTGAGGGTCGGCCGCCATGGCTTTCGCCTTCCACTGGTCCCGGTCCGCTTCCATCGCCTTCAGCGCGGCTTCGGCACGCGCGGCCCTGGCCGATTCGGAGCGGGCGAGCGCCTGGGCCCGCTCCCGGGCCCGCGTCTCGGCCGCCATCTGAACCTTGAGATCTCTCGGGCTCGACACAGGTCGCTCTCCATCATGACCGCGGGCAGACCTCGGTCCCGCCGGCGACCGATCCGCCGGGGCTTGCACCCGCACACCCGCATCCGGTACGAGCCCGGGACGATGCGGGCGGTTAGCTCAGTTGGTAGAGCGTCTCCTTTACACGGAGAGGGTCGGCGGTTCGAGCCCGTCACCGCCCACCATATCCTTCGCGGATCACGGCCGCAGGACGTTTGCGGATCATGGCCGCAGGTCCTTCGCGGACCACGGCCGCAAGTGAGGCGATCGCCCGATGGAGACCGTCGAGTGCGTCGTGGTGGGGGCCGGCGTCGTCGGCCTCGCCTGTGCCCGTGCCCTGGCTCTCGCCGGGCGTGAGGTCGTCCTCCTCGAAGCGGCCCTGGCGATCGGCACCGAGACCTCGTCGCGCAACAGCGAGGTCGTTCATGCCGGGCTCTACTATCCTCAAGCGAGCGTGAAGGCGCAAAGCTGCGTGAGCGGACGCCACCGGCTCTATGCCTATTGCGAGGCGCGCGGCATCGCCCACCGGCGCTGCGGCAAGCTCGTCGTGGCCTGCGACGAGGGCGAGGTCGCGCGGCTGGACGCGCTCTACGCCAACGGCCTCGCCAACGGCGTCGAGGGCCTGGACCGGCTCGGCGCGGCCGCCGTCGCCGGCCTCGAACCGGCGTTGCGGTGCCGGGCCGCGCTCCTCTCGCGCGAGACCGGCATCGTCGATTCGCACGGATACATGCTGGCGCTGCGGGGCGACTTCGAGGACGCCGGCGGGATGATCGCTTTCGGCACCACGGTCGTCGGCGGCGAGATCGGTGCGGACGGGGTGATGCTGCGCGCCAGGGATGCCGCCGGCGTCGAGACGCGGCTTCTGGCCAAAACCGTCGTCACCAGTGCCGGCCTGCATGCCGACCGGTTGTTGGAGGGGCTCGACGGTTTTCCAGCCATGCACCGGCCGCAGCTGTCCTATGCCAAGGGCAGCTACTTCACCTATGCCGGGCGCTCGCCGTTCCGGCACCTCGTCTATCCGGTGCCGGAGGCGGCGGGCCTCGGGGTGCACATCACCATCGACCTGGGCGGCCAGCTGCGGTTCGGGCCGGACGTTGAATGGGTCGACTCCCCCCTCGACTACGCCGTCGATCCCGCCCGCGCGGACGGGTTCTACGCCGCCGTGCGGCGCTATTGGCCCGCGTTGCCGGACGGTACGATCCAGCCCGGCTATGCCGGCATCCGCCCCAAGCTCGGCCTCCGCGGCGAGCCGGCGCGCGATTTCCTGATCCAGGGACCGGAGACCCATGGCATCGCCGGTCTCGTCAACCTCCTGGGGATCGAGAGCCCGGGACTGACCGCGTCGCTGGATCTGGCCGACCGGGTGGCCGCCTGCATCGCGAAGGACTGACGGGCAAGACCGACGGCGATGGATCAGCCGCTCGCCAGGACCAGCGCCCAGAACCGCTTGTAGCGCGAGCCCGGCGCATCCACCCTCGCGATGCCGACCCGCTTGAGCTGCGGGATCAGCATGTTCTTGTTGTGCTCGGAGGAGGCCTTCCAGCGGGCGAAGGCCTCGTCGAAGGTCGTGGCCCCGGCGCCGAGGTTCTCGGCCGCATAGGCCCTGCCGGCTCCGGCCGCCGCCATCCGCGCATGGAAGCCGCCGCCGAGGTCGTGGCTGAGGCGCCCGGCCTCGGCGTTGACCCGCGCCTGGAGCGAGGCGGCCCGCACCAGACCCGAATCGACGGTGACCGGCCCCAGGCCGTGCCGCGCCCGGTATTGCGAGATCGCGGCCGCGGCGGCCTCCTCGTCGAGGATCACGACGCTTGTGGGAAGGGCCGGCTCGCCGAAGATCGCGGGTGTCCCGCACCCTGCCAGCCCCAGCACGAAACCGAGGGCGAGGATGCGACGGGCGATCTTCGAAACGGACGTCATCGTGAGGATGGCCCACCTGTTCGGACGGTCCCACCCATTGCGCGCATACGGCACGATGAGGGCACTAGTACGGGCTCCGTGGAGACGGAGAAACCTGCGATCGATCGCGAGGAGGATGAAATGCGTCGAGAAACGTGGCGCGGGCGACGGGGCTCGAACCCGCGACCTCCGGCGTGACAGGCCGGCACTCTAACCAACTGAGCTACGCCCGCGTGGCGTTGCGGCGCCCCTCGGGGCGTCGGTGGGCGGGGTTTAGGGACGGGGGTGGGGGCTGTCAAGCACGGGAATCGCCGGGGCGACGATTGAGGGACGACGCCGGTCCGGACAATCATTCGCGGCAAGGCTCGTGCATTCGCGGCAGGGCTCGTGCGGCAAGGCTCGGGCCATCTGCGCCGATCCGTCGTGTTGCCAGTCGCGCCGCGCCTCCCATCTGCATGACAGCACTCGATTTGTGCGGCGCAGGGTGCCCTTGTTTCACCCAGGGTGCTCGTCTAAGCCGGGTCTCGCAGTCTGACACTGGACCAGTTCCACATCGCCGTCGGTGCCTTGGCAAGGGTCATATGCCAGGCGTCGCGACGACCCCAAAAGAGCGCGAGAGGCGTCCCATGACCGGTCTGCTGGCGGATTACCTGCCCCTCATCGTCTTCATCGGCGTGTCTCTGTTCATCGCCGCCGCCCTCCTCGTGGCGCCGTTCCTGGTGGCCTACAACAGCCCCGACCCGGAGAAGCTCTCGGCCTACGAGTGCGGCTTCAACGCCTTCGACGACGCGCGCATGAAGTTCGACGTGCGCTTCTACCTGGTGGCGATCCTGTTCATCATCTTCGATCTCGAGGTCGCCTTCCTGTTCCCCTGGGCCATCACCTTCGGAGAGCTCGGCTGGTTCGGGATGTGGTCGATGATGGCCTTCCTCGGCGTGCTCACCGTCGGGTTCGTCTACGAGTGGCGCAAGGGCGCCCTGGAGTGGGACTAGCGCCCGCGCCCTTTGCTCCCGCCCCGACCGAAGCCTGATCCCGAGAAACCGATGGCCTTCAGCCCCGACATCTCCCGCGCCCCGCAGGTCGCCCCGGCCCCCAAGGGGATCATCGATCCCAACACGGGCCAGCCCGTGGGCGCCAACGACCCGACCTTCCTGTCGATCAGCAGCGAGCTCGCCGACCGCGGCTTCCTGATCACCTCCACCGACGACCTCATCAACTGGGCCCGCACCGGCTCGCTGATGTGGATGACCTTCGGGCTCGCCTGCTGCGCCGTCGAGATGATGCAGATGTCGATGCCGCGCTACGACTGCGAGCGCTTCGGCTTCGCGCCGCGCGGAAGCCCGCGCCAGTCCGACGTGATGATCGTCGCCGGCACGCTCACGAACAAGATGGCCCCCGCGCTCCGCAAGGTCTACGACCAGATGCCGGAGCCGCGCTACGTCATCTCGATGGGAAGCTGCGCCAACGGCGGCGGCTACTACCACTATTCCTACTCGGTGGTCCGCGGCTGCGACCGCGTCGTGCCGGTGGACATCTACGTTCCGGGCTGTCCGCCGACGGCCGAAGCGCTGCTGTACGGCGTCCTGCTCCTGCAAAAGAAAATCCGCCGCATCGGCACCATCGAACGCTAGAGGCGGGGGGACGTCATCGCATGAGCAACGGCATCACGATCCTGCGCCATACCCAGGCGCCCACCGGCGAGGCGGCGCTGCAGGCGCTGTCCGACCATGTCGCCGCCGGTCTCGGGGCGGCGGTGGTCTCCCGTTCGATCGCCTTCGGCGAACTGACGCTGGTCGTCCCGGCCGACGCCATCGTCGCCGCACTGACCTTCCTGCGCGACGACCCGGCCTGCGCCTTCCGCTGCTTCATCGACATCTGCGGCGCCGATTATCCGAGCCGGGCCAAGCGCTTCGACGTGGTCTACCACCTGCTCTCGCTGCGCCATAACAGCCGCATCCGCGTGAAGGTCGAGACCGACGAGACCACGCCGGTGCCTTCCGCGATCGACGTGTTTCCCGCCGCCAACTGGTTCGAGCGCGAGACCTACGACCTCTACGGCATCCTGTTCTCGGGCCACCCCGACCTGCGCAGGCTGCTGACCGACTACGGTTTCGAGGGCCACCCGCTGCGCAAGGACTTCCCCCTGACCGGCTTCGTGGAGGTCCGCTACGACCAGGACGAGGCCCGGGTGGTCTACGAGCCGGTCAAGCTGACCCAGGAATTCCGGAACTTCGACTTCCTGTCGCCGTGGGAGGGCACGGAGTACGTGCTGCCTGGCGACGAGAAGGCGAAAGCGTAAGGGGGCGAATGGCGAATAGTGAGTAGCGAATAGAGGGCGCCTTGGGTCGTTCGGCGATCAACTCTTATCGGGACTTGAAGGTTTGGCAGGACGCGATGGTATTGGCTGAGGCATGCTACGAGCAGACGCGGACGTTTCCGCGCGAAGAGATGTTCGGCCTTACCTCGCAGATCAGGCGAGCCGCGGCCTCCGTGGCTGCAAACATCGCGGAAGGGCATGGTCGCGAAACGTCTGGTTCGTTCGTGCAATTTCTGCGTATGTCCCAAGGATCGCTGAAGGAACTCGAAACTCACGTGATCCTGTCGGGTCGCGTAGGTATCTTAGCCTGGGACAAGGTGGACCGTCTTCTGGAACGATCCGATGAACTCGGCAAGATGCTCCGTGCCTTGATTCGCTCTCTGCAAACCATCAGGCCCGGTCGAGAGGGTAGCGACCAATGATGCATCGCAGCTATTCGCTATTCGCTACTCGCTACTCGCCCTTCTCAGCTCGCTCCGGAGACGCCCGATGACCGAGCACAACATCCGCAACTTCGCGATCAACTTCGGGCCGCAGCATCCGGCGGCGCACGGTGTGCTGCGCCTCGTGCTCGAACTCGACGGCGAGATCGTCGAGCGGGTCGATCCGCACATCGGCCTGCTCCATCGCGGCACCGAGAAGCTGATCGAGTACAAGACCTACCTGCAGGCGACGCCGTATTTCGACCGGCTCGACTACGTCTCGCCGATGAACCAGGAGCATGCCTTCTGCCTCGGCATCGAGAAGTTGCTCGGGCTCGAAGTTCCTCGCCGCGCCCAGCTCATCCGGGTGCTGTTCTGCGAGATCGGCCGCATCCTCTCGCACCTCCTCAACGTCACCACGCAGGCGATGGACGTCGGCGCCCTCACGCCTCCGCTCTGGGGTTTCGAGGAGCGCGAGAAGCTGATGATCTTCTACGAGCGCGCGTCCGGTGCCCGCCTCCACGCCAACTACTTCCGGCCCGGCGGCGTCCACCAGGACCTGCCGCCCGCGTTGATCGACGACATCGAGGCGTTCATCGACCCGTTCCTGCAGGTGGTCGACGACCTCGACAACCTCGTCATGGGCAACCGCATCTTCAAGCAGCGCAACGTCGACATCGGCATCGTCACGGTGGACGAGGCCATGGCCTGGGGGTTCTCGGGCGTGATGGTGCGCGGCTCGGGCATCCCGTGGGACCTGCGCAAGTCGCAGCCCTACGAGTGCTACGAGGAGATGGAATTCGACATCCCCGTGGGAAAGAACGGCGACACCTACGATCGCCAGGTCATCCGCATGGAGGAGATGCGGGAATCCGCCAAGATCATGCGGCAGTGCTGCGCCAAGCTGCGCGAGCCCGCCGGTCAGGGTCCGATCGCGGCCACCGACGGCAAGGTCGCGCCGCCGCCGCGCCGCGAGATGAAGCGCTCGATGGAAGCGCTGATCCACCACTTCAAGCTCTACACCGAAGGGTTCCACGTACCCCCCGGCGAGGTCTACGCCGCGGTCGAGGCCCCAAAGGGCGAGTTCGGCGTCTATCTGGTGTCGGACGGCACCAACAAGCCGTACCGCTGCAAGATCCGCGCTCCGGGCTTCGCCCACCTCCAGGCGATGGATTGGATGTGCCGCGGGCACATGCTGGCCGACGTGTCCTGCGTGCTCGGCACGCTGGACATCGTGTTCGGCGAAGTGGACCGGTGAGGATCAAGGTTCAGGACTGATGGCCAACCGTCGACTCGCTCCCGCTGCCGAGCAGCCCGCCTCGTTCGCGTTCTCGCCCGAGAACGCCGAATGGGCCAAGGGCCAAATCGAGAAGTACCCCGAAGGCCGGCAGGCCTCGGCGGTGATCCCGCTTCTGTGGAAGGCGCAGGAGCAGAACGGCGGCTGGCTGCCGCAGAAGGCCATCGAGGCGGTGGCCGACGAGCTCGGCATGCCGCACATCCGCGTGCTCGAAGTGGCGACCTTCTACACGATGTTCGCGCTGGAGCCGGTCGGCCGGTTCTGGATCCAGCTCTGCGGCACGGTGCCGTGCGATTCCTGCGGCGCGCGCGAACTGAAGGATTACCTCCAGGGTCGCCTCGGCCCCCCCGGCCACGTCAGCGCCGACGGCAACTTCTCCTGGCTCGAGGTCGAATGCCTGGGTGCCTGCTGCAACGCGCCGATGGCCCAGATCAACCAGGATTACTACGAGGATCTCACGCCCCAATCCCTCGGCGTGCTGATGGACGACCTCGCGGCGGGGCGTCCGGTCAAGGTCGGCTCGCAGGTCGGGCGGGTCTCCTCCGAGCCGGCGGCCGGGGCGGCCACGCTCACCGATGCGAGCCTGTTCGACGGGTCGCGGGTCGGCGCCTGGCGCAAGCGGTTCGAGGACCAGGCCGCCGACGAGACCGATGCCAAGGGCAAGGACGAGGCGGCCTCCTCCGAGCGGCGCGCGGCGGTCGATCCCAAGCCCGCGCGGCCCGATGCCGGGCGCGCGGTCGGCACCAATGCCATCGATGCGCCGGCCCAACGTGCCGCCGCCGGACAGACCCCGGTCCCGGCGAGCACCCACACGGAGTCGTCCGGCGTCGTCGCATCGGGCGAGGCGTCGGGCGGCGAGGCGGGAACGCAATCGTCGCTGCCGCGCGGCGAGCCGCCGCCCCAGCCCGTGGCCTCGGGTGCCAGCGACGGCGAGGTCGCGGCGGAAGCCGAGGAAGCCCGCGTCGCGAAAACCCTCGCGGGCCTGCCCAAGGACGCCAGCCCGGAACAGAGGGCCAACGCCGTGGGCAGACGGCCGCCGGGCCTCGACGCCGCACGGGGCGGCCGGGCCGATGAGCTGACCCGGATCAAGGGGATCGGACCGGGCAACGCGGCGCGTCTTCACGCGCTCGGGATCCACCATTTCGACCAGATCGCCGCCTGGACCCGCGACGAGGTCGCCTGGGTCGGCACCTATCTCGCGTTCCTGGGCCGCATCGACCGCGAGGACTGGGTGGCGCAGGCTGCGGCCCTCGCAGCATCCGACAAGTGAGGCGCTGACATGCTCTCCGATCAGGATCGCATCTTCACCAATCTCTACGGCCTGCATTCGCCGGGCCTGGACGAGGCCAAAAAGCGCGGCGCCTGGGACGGGACCAAGTTCCTGCTCGAGATGGGCCGGGACTGGGTGATCGACGAGATGAAGGCGTCCGGCCTGCGCGGGCGCGGTGGCGCCGGCTTCCCCACCGGCCTCAAGTGGTCGTTCATGCCCAAGAAGTCGGATGGCCGTCCGCATTACCTCGTGGTCAACGCCGACGAATCCGAGCCCGGCACTTGCAAGGACCGGGAGATCATGCGGCACGATCCGCATCTTCTGATCGAGGGCTGCCTGCTGGCCTCGTTCGCGATGGCGGCGCACGCCTGCTACATCTACATCCGCGGCGAATACGTCGCCGAGAAGCACGCCCTGCAAAAGGCCGTCGACGAGGCCTATGCGGCCAAACTCGTCGGCCAGGACAACGTCCACGGCTATCCGTTCGACATCTACGTCCACCACGGCGCCGGCGCCTACATCTGCGGTGAGGAGACGGCGCTGCTGGAGTCCCTCGAGGGCAAGAAGGGGATGCCGCGCCTCAAGCCGCCCTTCCCCGCCAACATGGGCCTCTACGGCTGCCCCACCACCGTGAACAACGTCGAGTCGATCGCCGTGGCCGGCACCATCCTGCGCCGCGGCGGCGCGTGGTTCGCGGGCTTGGGGGGCAAGAACAACACCGGCACCAAGCTGTTCTGCGTCTCGGGCCACGTCAACACGCCCTGCAACGTCGAGGAAGAGCTCGGCATTACCTTCCGAGAGCTCGTCGACAAGCATTGCGGCGGCATGCGCGGCGGCTGGGACAACCTGCTCTGCTCGATCCCCGGCGGCTCCTCGGTGCCGCTGGTGCCGGCCGAGCAGATCATCGACGCCAAGATGGACTTCGACACCTTGCGCAACCTCGGCTCGGGCCTCGGCACCGCCGCCGTCATCGTCCTCGACAGGTCCACCGACATCGTCGCGGCGATCACCCGCATCTCGTACTTCTACAAGCACGAGTCATGCGGCCAGTGCACGCCCTGCCGCGAGGGCACCGGCTGGATGTGGCGGGTCATGAAGCGCATGACGGAAGGGCGTGCCCAACGCCGCGAGATCGACATGCTCCTCGATGTCACCAAGCAGATCGAGGGTCACACGATCTGCGCGCTCGGCGACGCGGCGGCCTGGCCGATCCAGGGACTGATCCGGCACTTCCGGCCGGAGATCGAGCGCCGTATCGACCGCTACAGCGCCAACCCGCATTCCGATCCGGTGCCGATGGCGGCGGAGTGATCCGCAGCCCGCACCACCCGTAGTTTCGAGACCGAGACGCACGCATGACCAAGCTCATCGTCGACGGCACCGAAGTCGATGTTCCGGCCGACTACACCCTTCTGCAGGCCTGCGAGATCGCGGGCGCGGAAATCCCGCGCTTCTGCTTCCACGAGCGGCTGTCGATCGCCGGCAACTGCCGCATGTGCCTCGTCGAGCTGAAAGGGGCGCCCAAGCCGGTGGCGTCGTGCGCCTATGCGGTGAAGGACTGCCGGCCCGGCCCCAACGGCGAGCCGCCGGAGGTGCTGACGCGCTCGGGCGCCACGAAGAAGGCCCGCGAGGGGGTGATGGAGTTCCTCCTCATCAACCACCCCCTCGACTGCCCGGTCTGCGACCAGGGCGGCCATTGCGACCTGCAGGACCAGGCGATGGCCTATGGGGTCGATTCGACCCGCTACGGCGAGAACAAGCGCGCCGTCGAGGAAAAGTACATCGGGCCTCTCGTCCGCACGGCCATGAACCGCTGCATCCATTGCACCCGCTGCGTCCGCTTCCTGGCGGAGGTCGCGGGGGTGCCGGACCTCGGCGCGATCGGGCGCGGCGAGGACATGGAGATCACGAGCTATCTCGAATCGGCCATGGGCTCGGAATTGCAGGGCAACGTCGCCGACCTCTGTCCCGTCGGGGCGCTGGTCCACAAGCCGCAGAGCTATCAGGTCCGCCCCTGGGAATTGTCCAAAACCGAATCCGTCGACGTGATGGACGCGGTCGGCTGCGCGATCCGGGTCGATGCGCGGGGCCGCGAGGTCATGCAGATCGAGCCGCGGGTCAACGAGGACATCAACGAGGAGTGGATCTCCGACAAGACCCGCCATGCCGTCGACGGCCTGCGGACCCAGCGCCTCGACCGGCCGTACCTGCGCGAGAACGGGCGCCTGCGCCCCGCCACCTGGGCGGAGGCCTTCGCGGCGATCGCAGGCCGGATGAAGGGCGTCGCCCCGACGCGCGTCGGCGCCATCGTCGGCGACCTCGCCGGCGTCGAGGAGATCTATGCGCTGAAGGGCCTGATGACCTCGCTCGGCGTCGCCAACCTCGATTGCCGGCAGGCCGGCGAGGCGGTCGATCCGGCCTGGGGCCGGGCGTCCTACACCCTCGGGACGACCATTCCGGGCATCGAGGAGGCCGACGCGATCCTGCTCGTCGGCACCAACCCGCGGCTCGAGGCATCCCTCCTCAACGTGCGCATCCGCAAGCGCTGGCGCATGGGGCCGCTGGCGGTGGGCGTCATCGGCGAGGCCGCCGATCTCACCTATCCCCATACCTATCTCGGTGCCGGCCCCGAGACCCTGGCCGAGATCGCGGGCGGCAAGCACAGCTTCTTCGAGATCCTGAAGGGGGCCAGCCGTCCGCTCGTCATCGTCGGCATGGGCGCGCTGGCCCGGCCGGACGGCGCTGCGATCCTCGCCGCCGCCGCGGCGCTGGCCAAGGGTATCGGCGCGGTGAGTGCCGAATGGAACGGTTTCGGCGTGCTCCAGACGGCCGCCGCCCGCGTCGGCGCCCTCGATCTCGGCTTCGTGCCGGGCGAGGGTGGTCTGACCGTCGCGCGCATGGTGCAGGCGAACGCCCTCGACGTGCTGTTCAACCTCGGCGCCGACGAGGTCGCGGTCGAGCCGGGCGCCTTCGTCGTCTACCAGGGCACCCACGGCGATCGCGGCGCCACCCGCGCCGACGTGATCCTGCCGGGCGCCGCCTACACCGAGAAGAGCGCCACCTTCGTCAACCTCGAGGGCCGGGTGCAGACGACCAACCGCGCCGGCTTCCCGCCGGGCGACGCGCGCGAGGATTGGGCGATCCTGCGTGCGCTCTCGGACGTGCTCGGCAAACGGCTCGCCTTCGATTCGCTGAACGCCCTGCGCCGGGCTCTCTACGCGGATCATCCGCATCTGGCGGGTGTCGATGCGGTCGCGCCGTGCGACGCGGTCGCCACCGTCGACCGGCTCGCGGGCCTCGGCGGCGAGCCGGAGCGCACGCCGTTCGTGTCGCCGATCGACGACTTCTACCTCACCAACGCCATCGCCCGCGCCTCGCGCGTGCTCGCAGAATGCTCCAAGCTCGCCCGCGGGCGCGCCCTCGAAGCCGCGGAATAAGGGCCCGACCCGATGACCTGGGAAATCCTCGGCAGCGTGTTGCTGATGGTGCTCAAGAGCTTCGTCCTGCTCTCGGCACTGCTCGTCTTCATCGCCTATGCGCTGCTCGCCGACCGCAAGATCTGGGCGGCGGTGCAGCTGCGGCGGGGGCCCAACGTGGTCGGGCCGTGGGGGCTGTTCCAGTCCTTCGCCGACCTGCTCAAGTTCGTCCTCAAGGAGCCGGTGATCCCGGCGGGCGCCAACAAGGCGCTGTTCCTGCTGGCCCCCCTGGTGTTCGCGACCCTGGCGCTGGCGGCCTGGGCGGTGATTCCCCTCGCCGAGGGCTGGGCCATCGCCGACCTGAACGTCGGCATCACCTACATCTTCGCGATCTCGTCGCTGATGGTCTACGGCGTCATCATGGGCGGCTGGGCCTCGAACTCGAAATACGCCTTCCTCGGGGCGCTCCGCTCCACCGCGCAGATGATCTCCTACGAGGTCTCGCTCGGCTTCGTCATCATCTGCGTGCTGCTGTGCGCGGGCTCCCTCAACCTCTCGCGGATCGTGATGGCGCAGGACACCTCGCTGGGCATCTTCGGCTGGTACTGGCTGTGGCTGTTCCCGATGTTCATCGTGTTCTTCATCTCGGCGCTCGCCGAGACCAACCGCCCTCCCTTCGACCTGCCGGAAGCCGAATCGGAGTTGGTGGCCGGATACATGGTCGAATACTCCTCGACGCCCTACCTGCTGTTCATGCTCGGCGAATACGTGGCGATCATGACCATGTGCGCGCTCGGCACCGTGCTCTTCCTCGGCGGCTGGCTGTCGCCGATCCCGTTCGCGCCCTTCACCTGGGTGCCGGGGCTGATCTGGTTCGCGCTCAAGGCCAGCTTCCTGTTCTTCATGATCGCCATGGTGAAGGCCATGGTGCCGCGCTACCGCTACGATCAGCTCATGCGGCTGGGCTGGAAGGTGTTCCTGCCGATCTCGCTCGTCTCCGTCGTGGTCGTCGCCTTCGTCCTCAAGCTCACCGGCCTCGCGCCGGTCGCCGTTCCGCTCTAACTCCCTGTTCCTTCGCGCTTTCCGGCGGAAGACGGCCGGCCTGTCTCCCCGAGAGCGCTTCAACGGAGATCGCGCCATGCAGCTCGATCAGGTCGCCAAGGGTCTGCTCCTGAAGGAGTTCGCGTCGGGGTTCGTCCTCGCCATGAAATACTTCTTCAAGCCCAAGGCCACGATCAACTATCCCTTCGAGATGGGCCACAGGGGGCCGCGCTTTCGCGGCGAGCATGCCCTGCGGCGCTACCCCAACGGCGAGGAGCGCTGCATCGCCTGCAAGCTGTGCGAGGCGATCTGTCCGGCCCAGGCCATCACCATCGAAGCGGGACCGCGCCGGAACGACGGCACCCGTCGCACCACCCGCTACGATATCGACATGGTCAAATGCATCTATTGCGGCATGTGCCAGGAGGCCTGCCCGGTGGACGCCATCGTCGAGGGCCCGAACCTGGAGTTTTCCGTGGAGACGCGCGAGGAGCTCCTCTACGACAAGGACAAGCTCCTCCTGAACGGCGACCGTTGGGAGCGCGAGATCGCGCGCAACCTCGCGGTGGACGCGCCCTACCGCTGACGCCGGGCGGATGGCGAGTGGCACGGTGGGGAGTTGCCCCCCTCCGCGAGGGCCATCCTGCCAAGCCTCTATTCGCTATTCGCCCTCGCGAAGCGGGAACCGGTTGTGCCTCCCCGCAGCGGGTTCTATAGACGGCCGGCTTGCACGGGCCACGCTTGAGTTTCGGAAGAAGGGGTCGTCCTCGGGGCGACTGATCTCGACAATCGCATGAGCGCAGCCGCAGCCTTCTTCTACCTCTTCGCCAGCCTCGCGATCGCGTCGGGCTTCATGGTGATCGCCTCCCGCAATCCCGTGGCCTCGGTGCTGTTCCTGATCCTGGCCTTCGTGAACGCCGCCGGCTTGTTCGTCCTGATGGGCGCCGAGTTCCTGGCGATGATCCTGGTCGTGGTCTACGTCGGCGCCGTCGCGGTGCTGTTCCTCTTCGTCGTGATGATGCTCGACGTCGATTTCGCCGAGCTCCGCCAGGGCTTCCAGCACTACCTGCCGGTGGGCGCGCTCGTGGGCGTGATCTTCCTCATCGAGCTGGTGCTCGTGGTCGGGTCCTGGACGATCGACCCGGGCCTGGTCCAGGCGCCCCTGAGCAACGTCGCCAGAGCGGAGGCGGTGACGAACACGCAGGCCCTCGGGCGGGTGCTCTATACCGACTACGTCTTCTTCTTCCAGCTCGCGGGGCTGGTGCTGCTGGTGGCGATGATCGGGGCCATCGTGCTCACCCTGCGTGACCGCCCCGGCGTCAAGCGCCAGAACATCGCCGTGCAGAACGCGCGCACGCAGGGAATGGCGGTGGAGACGGTGAAGGTGCCCTCGCGCCAGGGCGTCGAGGTTTGAGGTTCGCCGCTCCTCCTGCGAGGAAGCCACGAGAACGCAAAAGGGTCGAGGGACGCCGATGATCGGTCTGAGCCACTACCTCACGGTCGCCGCGATCCTGTTCACGCTCGGCGTGCTCGGCATCTTCATCAACCGCAAGAACGTCATCGTCATCCTGATGTCGGTCGAGCTGATCCTGCTCGCCGTCAACATCAACCTCGTCGCCTTCTCGACCCACCTCAATGACATCGTCGGCCAGGTCTTCGCCCTGTTCGTGCTGACGGTGGCGGCGGCGGAGGCCGCGATCGGGCTCGCGATCCTGGTGGTGTTCTTCCGCAACCGCGGCTCGATCGCGGTGGAAGACGTGAGCATGATGAAGGGTTGATCCGCCCTGATCCCCAACCGAACACGACGTGGTAGGGGCGCAGGCGCGCCCCGCGAGGCCGGACCGAGATAGATGTACCACGCGATCGTCTTCTTTCCCCTCATCGGCGCCCTCGTCGCCGGACTGTTGGGGCGTCAGCTCGGCCCGCGCCTGTGCGAGTGGATCACCACCGGCTGCCTCGCGTTCTCGGCGCTGCTGTCCTGGGGCGTCTTCCTCGACGGGGGCGGCGAGAGCCTTCGCGTCCAGGTCGCGACCTGGTTCACGGCCGGGGACCTGAGCGTCGACTGGGCCTTCCGCATCGACACCCTGACCCGCGTCATGCTGGTCGTCGTCACCACGGTCTCGACCCTCGTCCACCTCTATTCGGTCGGCTACATGCACGAGGATCCGCACCGGCCGCGGTTCTTCGCCTACCTGTCGCTGTTCACCTTCGCCATGCTGATGCTGGTGACCGCCGACAACCTCGTGCAGATGTTCTTCGGCTGGGAGGGCGTCGGCCTCGCCTCCTACCTGCTGATCGGGTTCTGGTACGAGAAGCCCTCCGCCAACGCCGCGGCGATGAAGGCCTTCATCGTCAACCGGGTCGGCGATTTCGGCTTTTCGCTCGGCATCTTCCTGGTGTTCGTCCTGTTCGGCTCGGTCGCCTTCGACGGCATCTTCCCGCGCGTGGCCGAACTGAAGGACGCCAGCTTCCACTTCCTCGGCTACGACTGGCATGCGCTGACGCTGGCCTGCCTGCTGCTGTTCATGGGCGCCATGGGCAAGTCGGCGCAGTTCCTGCTGCACACATGGCTGCCGGACGCCATGGAGGGGCCGACCCCCGTCTCGGCCCTCATCCACGCCGCCACCATGGTGACGGCCGGCGTGTTCATGGTGGCGCGCCTGTCGCCGCTGTTCGAACTGGCGCCCGACGCGCTCGTCGTCGTCACGGTGATCGGCGGCATCACCGCCTTCTTCGCGGCCACGGTCGGGCTGGTGCAGAACGACATCAAGCGGGTCATCGCCTATTCGACCTGCTCGCAGCTCGGCTACATGTTCGTGGCGCTCGGCGTCGGCGCCTATTCGGCCGGCGTGTTCCACCTCTTCACCCACGCCTTCTTCAAGGCGCTGCTGTTCCTCGGCGCCGGCTCCGTCATCCACGCCCTGCACCACGAGCAGGACATGCGGAACATGGGCGCGCTGCGGCGGCACATCCCCTTCACCACCGCGATGATGGCGATCGGGACGCTCGCGCTGATCGGCTTCCCGTTCACCGCCGGCTACTACTCGAAGGACGCGATCATCGAGGCGGCCTACGCCTCGACCCGGCCCGGCCACACCCTGGCCTTCATGGCCACCGTGGTCGCGGCGCTGATGACCTCGTTCTATTCCTGGCGCCTGTTCTTCCTCACCTTCGAGGGGCCTGCGCGCTGGGTCTCGCACGAGGCCCACCACGACGACCACGCGCATGCGGCCGTGGCCCACCAGGCCGACGGCGCCCGCGGCCACCACGAGGGCGTCGCCCACGACGATCGCGGCCACGACGTCGAGCCGGCCTCGCACAGCGCCATCGAGCACCACGACCACGCGCCCCATAAGCCGCACGAAAGTCCGCTGGTGATGACGATCCCGCTGGCGATCCTCGCCTTCGGTGCGCTCTTCGCCGGCCTGATCTTCAAGGACCGCTTCATCGGCGAGGGCATGGAAGCGTTCTGGGGGCCGGCCCTGGCGCACGGGCCCGACAACCACATCATGCACGACATCCATTCGGTGCCCAAGATCGTGGCCTATTCCCCCGCGATCATGATGCTGATCGGTTTCGTCCTGGCGTTCTGGATGTACATCCGCCGCCCCGAATTGCCGGGCGCCCTCGCGGACCAGCAGCCGGTGCTGTACCGCTTCCTCCTCAACAAGTGGTACGTCGATGAACTCTACGAGCGCATCTTCGTGCGCCCGGCCAAGGACTTCGGCAAGTTCCTCTGGAAGGAGGGCGACGGGCGCGTCATCGACGGGATGGGGCCGGACGGCATCGCCGCCCGCGTCGCCGACGTCACGCGCGGGGTCGTGCGCCTGCAGACTGGCTACGTCTACCACTACGCCTTCGTGATGCTGGTCGGCGTCGCCGGGCTGATCTCCTGGTACATGGTGTCGGGCGTGCCCAAGGTCGGGCACTGATGGCCCACCTGGTCTTTCCGCTTCGGAGCCCCCGCTAGATGTTCGGCCTCGGTATCCTCTCCGGCCTGCTCATCGTGCCGCTCTGCGGCGCCGCCTTCATCCTCACCCTCGGCGACGAGACCGAGGCGGTGCGCCGCAATGCGCGCTGGGCGGCGCTCGCGACCACGATCGTCACCTTCGTGCTCTCGCTCGTGGCCTGGAGCCGCTACGACACCTCGACAGCGAGCTTCCAGCTCGTCGAGACGCATGCCTGGCTCACCGAGACCATCCGCTTCAAGCTCGGGGTCGACGGCTTCTCGATGCCGCTCGTCCTGCTCACCACCTTCCTGATGCCGTTCTGCATCGCCGCCTCGTGGAACTCGATCGGGACGCGGGTGAAGGAATACTTCGTCGCCTTCCTCGTCCTCGAGACGACGATGATCGGGGTGTTCTGCTCCCTCGACCTGGTGCTGTTCTACCTGTTCTTCGAGGCCGGATTGATCCCGATGTTCCTCATCATCGGGATCTGGGGCGGCAAGCGACGCATCTACGCCAGCTTCAAGTTCTTCCTCTACACCCTGCTCGGCTCGGTGCTGATGCTGCTCGCCATCATGGCGATGTACTGGCACGCCGGCACCACCGACATCCCGACGCTCCTCACCACCCGCTTCCCCGTGGGCATGCAATGGTGGCTGTGGCTGGCGTTCTTCGCCTCCTTCGCGGTGAAGATGCCGATGTGGCCGGTCCATACCTGGCTGCCCGACGCGCACGTGGAGGCGCCCACCGCCGGGTCGGTGATCCTGGCCGGCATCCTCCTCAAGATGGGCGGCTACGGCTTCATCCGGGTCTCGCTGCCGATGTTCCCGGATGCCAGCCAGGCCTTCGCGCCGCTGGTGTTCGCCCTGTCGGTGATCGCGATCATCTTCACGTCGCTGATCGCCCTCATGCAGACCGACATCAAGAAGCTGATCGCCTATTCCTCGGTTGCCCACATGGGCTTCGTCACGCTCGGCCTCTTCACCCTCAACGAGCAGGGCATCCAGGGCGCCCTGTTCCTGATGATCTCGCACGGCATCGTCTCGGGTGCGCTCTTCCTCTGCGTCGGCGTCGTCTACGACCGCATGCACACCCGCGAGATTGCGGCCTACGGCGGGCTCGTGAAGCGCATGCCGCTGTTCGCCGCCGCGATGATGGTGTTCACCATGGCCAACGTCGGCCTGCCCGGCACCTCCGGCTTCGTCGGCGAGTTCCTCGCCATGATGGGGGCGTTCAAGGCCAACCCGACCGTGGCGTTCTTCTCGGTGTTCGGCATCATCCTCTCGGCCGGCTACGCCCTGTGGCTGTATGCGCGGGTGATCTACGGCAAGCTCGAGAAGCCGGCCCTGATGGGCATCCTCGACCTCGACCTGCGCGAGAAGATCATCATCGCGCCGCTGGTGGCGCTGACGATCTACTACGGGGTCCACCCGGCTCCGATCCTCGACACCTTCGCCCCCTCGACGGAGGCGCTGATGCAGAGCATGAAGACCGCGCTCTCGACCACGCAGACCGCGGCCGTCGTGCCGCCGGTCGCGCGCTGAAGGTGAACCGATGAACGCCGCCCAGATCGTGATGCCGGCCCTCGGGCCGGCCCTGCCCGAACTGATCCTCGCCGTCGGTGTCCTGGTACTGATCCTGTACGGCGCCTTCAAGGGCGAGCGCTCGGTGGAGGGCGTCAACGTCGGTGCCTTGCTGCTTCTCGTGCTGGCACTCTTCGTCGTGGTCTCGCAGACCGGCCTCAAGGTCACCACGCTCAACGGCTCGTTCATCGTCGACGGGTTCTCCCGCGTGATGAAGGCCCTGGTGCTGATCGGCTCGGCCGCGACCATCCTGTTGTCGCGCGACTACTTCCAGCGCGAGCGCATCGACCGGTTCGAGTTCCCGATCCTGGTCGTGTTGTGCACCATCGGCATGATGGTGATGGTCTCGGCCAACGACCTCATCGCCCTCTACCTCGGCCTCGAACTGCAGTCGCTCGCGGCCTACGTCATCGCGGCCTTCCATCGCGACAACCTGAAGTCGACCGAGGCGGGCCTGAAGTACTTCGTCCTCGGCGCGCTGTCGTCGGGGATGCTGCTCTACGGCGCCTCGCTCGTCTACGGCTTCACCGGCACGGTCTCGTTCCCCGGCATCGTCTCGGCGCTGCACGAGGGCGCCGGCTTCGGCATCGTGCTGGGCATCGTGTTCGTGGCGGCCGGCGTCGCATTCAAGATGTCGGCGGTGCCGTTCCATATGTGGACGCCCGACGTCTACGAGGGCTCGCCGACGCCGGTGACCGCCTTCTTCGCCTCGGCGCCCAAGATGGCGGCGGTGGCGATGACGGTGCGGATCTTCATGGGCGCCTTCCCCGACGTCACCGCGATCTGGCAGCAGATCATCGTCTTCGTGTCCATCGCCTCGATGACGCTCGGCTCCTTCGCGGCCATCGGCCAGACCTCGATCAAGCGGCTGATGGCCTATTCCTCCATCGGTAACGTCGGCTACGCGCTGATCGGCTTGGCGGCCGCCTCCGAGGAGGGCATCCGCGGCGTGGTGATCTACATGATCATCTACCTCGCCATGACGCTGGGCGCCTTCGCGGTCCTGCTGTCCCTGCGCCGGGGCGGCCGGATGTTCGAGACGGTGGACGACCTCTCGGGCCTGTCGCGGACCCATCCGGTGATGGCGTTCTGCCTGGCCGCGATGATGTTCTCGCTCGCCGGCATCCCGCCGCTCGCCGGCTTCTTCGGCAAGTTCTACGTCTTCGCCGCCGCCATCAAGGCCGACCTCCTGGCGCTCGCGGTGATCGGCGTCGTCACCAGCGTGATTGGCGCGTTCTATTACATCCGCCTCGTCAAGGTGATGTACTTCGACGAGCCCAAGGCCCCCTACGAGGCGATGGCCCCGGGCCTGCGCATCGTGCTCGGCCTGTCGAGCGTCGTGGTGATCCTGTTCTGGCTCCTGCCCGCACCGCTGGTCGGCGCCGCCGGGGCCGCGGCCAAGTCGTTGTTCTAGCGCGCGGATGGACTACCGGCTCGGGGCCGCCGCCACGGCGGCCGGTCATCGTCTCGTCGTCCACGACAGCCTCGGCTCCACCAACACCGAGGCCCTGGAGCGTGCGCGCTCCGGCGAGGCCGGGCCGCTCTGGGTGGTCGCCCGGCGCCAGGAGGCCGGCCGCGGCCGGCGCGGCAACTCCTGGACATCGCCGCCCGGCAACCTCGCCGCCAGTCTCCTGCTGAGCGTGGACGACGTCGATCCCGGCAGGCTCGCGACCCTGGGGTTCGTGGCCGGGGTGGCCCTGGTGGATGCGGTCCGTGTGGTGTGCGGCGACGCGCGCACATGCGTTTCGGCCGACGCGACGCATCGGGACGAGGTCGAGGGATCGAGACCGACCGAGGTCGGCGGCCCGCGCTTGAAGTGGCCCAACGACGTCCTCCTCGACGGCGCCAAGCTCGCGGGCATCCTGCTGGAGGCGGAAACGCTCCGCGACGGCCGGCGAATCGTGGTCGTCGGCTTCGGCGTCAACGTCGCGGCGGCCCCGGAGGGATTGCCTTATGCCGCGACGTGCCTCAGGCAGGCGGGATGCGTGGTCGACGCGCCGGACGTGCTACGGGCCTTGTCCGACACGATCGTCGCGGCGATGCGGCTGTGGCACCAGGGCGAAGGCTTCGGGCATGTGCGCGCGCGGTGGCTCGCGAGCGCGGCCGGGCTCGGTAGGCCGGTGTCGGTGAGCCTCGGCACGGGCCGGGTGCAGGGAATTTTCGAGACGATCGACGACGCCGGACGGCTCGTGGTCGTCTCGGACGACGGAACGCGACGGACCGTGACGGCGGGCGAGGTGCATTTTGGGACGGCCGCGACGGCGGCTTGAGGTTGTGACAGCTATGACGACAAGGCAAGACGAGCTCGTCTTCGTGCCGCTCGGCGGCGTGGGCGAGATCGGGATGAACGCGGCGCTCTACGGCTTCGGGCCGGAGAAGGGTCGCAAATGGATCATGGTCGACTGCGGGATGGGCTTTGCCGGCGAGGAGGGTTTCCCCGGCATCGACCTCATGTTCCCGGACCTCAGCTTCATCGAGGAGCGCCGCGACGACCTCCTGGCGATCTTCATCACCCACGCGCACGAGGACCACATCGGGGCGATCGGCGAACTCTGGCACAAGCTCAAGGTGCCGGTGTACGCGACGCGCTTCGCCAAGAACCTGCTGGAGGCCCGCCGTCTCAGCGAGCCGGGCGCGCCCAAGGTGGTGCTGCGCGAGATCGCGGCCGGAAAGCGCGTCGTGGTCGGCCCGTTCGACATCGAGTTCGTGCCGGTCTCGCACTCGATCCCGGAAGCCAACGCCGTGGCGATCCGCACCCCTTCGGGGCTCGTCCTCCACACCGGCGACTGGAAGCTCGACCTGACCCCGATCCTGGGCGACGTTACCTCGGCCGCCGCCTTCACGGCGCTGGGTGACGAGGGCATCCTGGCGATGGTGTCGGATTCCACCAACGTCATGCGCACCGGCAGCAGCCCGAGCGAGGCCGAGGTCGCCAGCACGCTGGCAGAGTTGATCGCCGAGGCCCCCCATCGGGTCGCCGTCACCACCTTCGCCTCGAACGTCGCCCGCATGCGGGCCGTCGCCCTGGCGGCCAAGGCCTGCGGCCGCGAGGTCGTCGCCGTCGGCCGGGCGATGGACCGGGTGATCGAAGTGGCCAAGGAATGCGGCTTCCTCGACGGGCTGCCCGATTTCCGGCCCGCCAGCGCCTACGGCTACCTGCCCCGCGACAAGGTCGTGGTGCTGCTCACCGGCTCGCAGGGCGAGGACCGCGCGGCCCTGGCCCGCGTTTCCCGCGACGACCACCCCGACGTCACCCTGGCCGCAGGCGACCGCGTGATCTTTTCCTCGCGCGCCATCCCGGGCAACGAGCGTTCGGTCGGCGCGATCATCAACGACCTGATCAACGCCGGCATCGAGGTCGTCACGGACCGGACCGCCCTCGTCCACGTCTCGGGCCATCCGCGCCGCGACGAGATGGCGGAAATGTACGCCTGGACGCGACCGAACACGGTGATCCCCGCCCACGGCGAGGCCCTGCACCTCGACGAGCATGCGCGGTTCGCCCGCGAGCAGGGCGTGCCGAACGTGGTCAAGGCCCGCAACGGCTGCGTCGTGCGCCTCGCACCCGGCACGCCGGAGATCGTCGACCACGTCAAGTCCGGCCGCCTGTTCAAGGACGGCAACGTGCTGGTGGACGCCAAGGACCGGGCGATCCCCGAGCGCCGCAAGCTCTCGCAGTCGGGCATGGTCTCGGTGGCCATCGCCATCGACGATCAGGGCACCGTGCTGGGCGAACCGGCCATCGACATCATGGGCCTGCCCAACCGCGGGCGCACCGGCCAGCCGATGCTCGACGTCGTGGTCGAATCCGTCTCGCGGACGCTGGCCGGGCTCTCGAAGGGCAAGCGCCGGGACTCGGAGGCGGTGGAGAACGCCGTCGACCGCGCCCTGCGCTCGGCCGTCAACGAGGCCTGGGGCAAGAAGCCGGCCTGCCACGTCCAGGTGGTCGAGGTGTGAGATGTCGGACCCTCCCCGCTCCGGGGAGGGAGCCGGCGGCGGATGTTCGAACGAGAGAGGAGCGACACATGATCGGGCGTCTCAACCACGTGGCCATCGCGGTGCGCGATCTCGATGCGGCCTGCGCGATCTATCGCGATACCCTGGGTGCCACGCTCACCGAGCCGCTGCCGCAGCCCGAGCACGGCGTCACGGTCGTGTTCGTGGAACTGCCCAACAGCAAGGTCGAGCTGATGGCGCCGCTCGGTGAAGGCTCGCCCATCGAGAGCTTCGTGGAGCGCAACCCGAACGGGGGCGTCCACCACGTCTGCTACGAGGTCGACGACATCATCGTCGCCCGCGACAAGCTCAAGGCTCAGGGTGCGCGGGTGCTGGGCACCGGCGAGCCCCGCATCGGCGCCCACGGCAAGCCCGTGCTGTTCCTCCACCCGAAGGATTTCCTCGGCACACTCGTCGAGCTGGAGCAGGTGTGAGCGCGCTGCTGCAGACGCTGACGACCTCGACCGGGCGGACGCTGGGCGCCGTGCTCGCCCTCGGCGCTGCCACGGTGGCGATCGCGGTGGCGTTGTTCGGGCTCTCGATCTTCGGTGCGGTGGCGCTGTATTTCGTGGTGTGGTGGACGCTGCTGTTCGCCATCCTGCCGTTGCGCAACCAGGCCGAGACCGATCCCGCGCGGCTGGTGCCGGGCCAGGACCCCGGCGCTCCCGCGAGCCCGCGCCTGCGCGAGAAGGCGATCTGGACCAGCCTCGTGGCCAGCGTCGTCTTCGTGGTCACGGTGGCGGTGCTGCCGCTGGCCGGCCTCTAGGACTCCGGCCGGCCATGGCCCGGATGCGCAAGAAGGCCGACCTGCCGACCAAGATCTGCGCCCATTGCCAGAAGCCGTTCGCCTGGCGAAAGAAGTGGGAGCGGGTCTGGGACGAGGTCCGCTATTGCTCGGACCGGTGCCGGACCGAGGCCAAGCGGTCGGGCTGATTCCGTCCGCTCAGGCGCGATCCAAGGCGTCCGGCGTATCGACGTCGTAGCGCACCGCCGCGTCCATCGCGATCTCCACCACATCCCCGCGCCCGGCCAGCAACCGCCCGGCGCCGCGGTCGCCCGACAGGCGCGCGATGTCCTGCCCGAGGCGGGCGCGATCGAGCAGGACCGGATTGCCGCGCCTGCCGCCATGGATCGGAACGACGGCCGCCGGCCGGGGCTCCCCGGCCGCATAAGCCGCCGCGAGAGCGGCCAGATGGTCGGGCCGGATGCGCGGCATGTCGGCGAGCATGACGATGATCCCGCCGGTCCCGGCCGGGACCGCGGCGAGCCCGAGCCGCAGCGAGCTCGCGAGGCCGTCCTGCGGTGCCGGGTTCGTGAGACAGGCGAGGTCCAGGCCGTCGAGGGCGGCGCGGATGCGCGGACCGTGGGTGCCCAGCACCACCGTCACCGGCCCGAGCCCGCTCGCCAGTGCGGCCTCGGCGGCATGGCGCACCAGGGGCTTGCCCTCGAGGAGGGCGAGGAGTTTGGGCGCCTCGCCGAAGCGGCTGCCCCTGCCGGCGGCGAGCAGGAGGATGGCGATGGCCTCAGGCATCGTCGTCGGCGCGTTCGCCGCCGTCACGCGGCTGGGGCCGCGAGACGATCTCCGTGAGCAGGCCGCCGACGCCCATGGCGACGATGTCGGAGCGCGCCACGGCGAGATCCGCCAGATGCCGCTGCAGCACCCAGTCGAAGCCGTTCTCCTTGGGCGAGCGGGCGCAGCCCGGCGCCCCGATCACCGGCACGTCGCCGCGCGCGCCCACCAGGAGAAGGTTGCCGGGGTCAACCGGCATGCCGAGGTGGACGACATGGCCGCCCGCCGCCTCGATACCCATCGGGATCACGTCGCGGCGGTCGGCGATGGCCGAGGCGCCGAAGATCAGGACGAGGTCGGCGCCGCTTTGCTCGACGAGGGTCGCCACCGCCTCGGCCACCGCCCCGGGTTCGTGGGGAATGCGGACGTCGCCGATCACCGCCGCACCGGTGGGCGCCAGACGGTGCCGGAGGTTGCGCAGGGTCTTGTCGACCGTGGCCGGTTTCAGGCCCGGCAGCAGGGTCGAGACGACCCCGACGCGGCGGCGGCGGTAGGGCGCGATCCGCAGGGGCGGCTCGCGCACGGCGGCGCAGGCCATGGCCAGGACCGGCCCGGGGACGGCGTAGGGAATGATCTTGACCGTCGCCACCATCTCGTCCGCGGCCACCGGCCGGAACGGCGCCAGGGTCGCCACGGTGATGGCCTCGTCGACGCCGTTGATCGCATCGATGCCGGCGCGCTCCACGAGAAGCAGTCCCGCGAGCCCGGCGAACAGGTTGCAGCGCCCGGTGAAGGCGGGCTCCCGCCGCAGCCCGTCCCCGGCGATGCGCTCGGCCAGATGCGAGGCGGCCTCGTCCTCGCCGATGTCGCCGGGCTCCAGGCTCGCCGCCACCACCTCGTCGAGCCCCGCCTCCTGGAGGTGGTGCAAATGCTCGGGCCGGAGGCGGCTGCCCTTGCGCAGGGTCAGCGATCCGGCGCGCAGGGTATGGGCGGTGATGAGACCGACCGCCCGGGCGGTCGGAACGCGACCGAACTTCACGCGCCGCCCGAAACTTGGCTAGAGCTGCCAGCGGCTTGACCCGGCGTGCCAGCGGCTTGCCCCGCACTACTCTTGCGCTGGCTCGCGACGATCTGGGCGAGGATCGAGACCGCGATCTCGGCCGGGCTGACCGCCCCGATGTCGAGGCCGATCGGGGCCGCGATCCGTCCGATCTCGGCCGCCGAAAACCCGGCCTCCGTCAACCGCTCCACCCGCCGGGCGTGGGTCTTACGCGAGCCCAGCGCCCCGACGTAGAAGCACTGCGCCTTCAGGGCGGCGATCAGGGCGGGGTCGTCGATCTTTGGGTCGTGGGTGAGGGCGACCAGGGCGCAGTAGCGGTCGAGCGGCGGCACCGACGAGGCGAAGGCCTCGTCCGGCCATTGCGTCACCAGGGTGGTGCCGGGAAAGCGGTCGGGCGTCGCAAAGGCGGTGCGCGGGTCGATGACGCTGACGGACAGGTCGAGGGCCGCCGCCATCGGGCAGAGGGCCTGGCTGATGTGCACCGCCCCGATCACCACGAGGCGGACCGGCGGCACCTGCACGGTGAGGAACACCTGCCGGCCCTCGATGGTGACGAGGCCGCTCTTGCCCGACAGGAGGTGGCGCGTGAGGAGGTCGGCGAGGGGATCGTCGCCGATCTGCGCCTCGCGCACCACGCGCTGGCCACCGTCGTCGAGGTCGCTGAGCAGGATCGCGGCCCGGCGGGCGGCCCGCTCGGCGTTGAGGATGGCGAGGGTCTCGAGCTTCATGACGCGGCCGGTTCAGTCGATCCGTTCGACGAAGACGCGGATGCGCCCGCCGCAGGAGAGGCCGACCCGCCAGGCGGTCTCGTCGGCCACTCCGAATTCGATCACCCGGGGGTGCCCGTCGGCGATGGCCTCGAGCCCCTCGGTGATCACCGCGCCCTCGACGCACCCGCCGGAGACCGAGCCGAGGAAGTTGCCGTCCTCGTCCACCACGAGGTGGCTGCCCACCGGGCGCGGAGCCGAGCCCCAGGTCTCGACCACGGTGGCCAAAGCCACCTGCCGCCCGTCGCGCCGCCAGGATTCGGCCGCCTTGAGGATGTCGGTCTCGGCCGAGAGCATGGATCGCCTCCGCTGCGGTCCGCACGCCGCCGCCCCGCTCAAGGTAGGCCCTCTTCACGACAGAACAATCTGCAATCGACGATTCCGCCACGCGGCACCGGCCGGCCCACCCCGTCCGGCTGCGCTTTCGCACCGGCGCGCCCGGCGCTATCCTCGCATCGGGACAGGCGGATCGGGCGGGCGTTCATGGGCGGAGTTCTTCGGGCGGCCCTGGCGTTCGCCGTGCTGACGATGTCCGGGTGGGGGCTCGCGGCAGAGGCGCAGACCGTCGTCAGGATCGGGCTGTCCGCCCCCCTCACCGGCCCCGATGCCGCCTTCGGGCAGGGCATGCGGCTGGCGGCCGAGCAGGCCGTGGCCGATCTCAACCGTACCGGCGGGCAGACGTTCGCCCTGGTCGTCGCCGACGACGGCGGCGACCCGCGCCAGGGGCTCGCCGCAGCCAAACGCCTCGCCGCCGACAAGGTCGGATTCGTGGTCGGCCCCCTCACCCCCTCCGTGGCCGCCCTCGTCGCCCCGGCCTACGAGGCCGCCGGCATCGTCCTGGTCACGCCCGGCGTCTCCTGGGCGCCGCTGACCGCCCGCGGGGCCTGGAACGTCTTTCGCACCGGCGGCAGCGACGCCGAACAGGGCCGGATCGCCGGCACCCATCTCGCGCAGGCCTACGGCGGCCGGCGCATCGGGATCGTCCACGACAAGTCGGCGTTCGGACGCGGCCTCGCCGACGAGGTCTCGCGGGTCCTGAAGGCCTCCGGGCGGACGGATGCCGCCTTCGAGGGGTTCGACCGCGGCGAGCGCGACCTGTCGCGGCTGGTGGCGCGCCTCGCCCGGGCGCAGGTGGAGGTGGTCTATCTCGGCGGGCTCGCGGCGGACGCCGCCGTCCTGGTCAAGGCCCTGCGAAACGCGGGCCTCACCGTGCCCCTCGTCGGCAGCGACGGCCTGATCGACAGGGATTTCGCGCCCGATGCCGAGGGCACGCTGATGACGGCGCTGCCCGAACCGCGCAAGCTTCCCGATCCCAAACTTCCCGATCCCAAACTTCCCGATCCCAAGCAAGCAGACCTCAAGCAAGCAGACCTCAAGGGGGCCACCGCGCGGTCCCCGCGCAGCCCCGAGGCCGAGGCGATCGCCGGACGGACCTACGCGGCGGTGGAGGTGCTCGCGCGGGCGATGGCGCAGGCGAAGTCGACGGACGGGCGCAGGGTCGCCGCATGGCTCCATGCGGGCCGGCCCGTGAAGACCCTGATCGGCGACGTCAGCTACGACGCCCGCGGCGACCTGACCGCCTCGGGCTACGCCCTCCACGCGTGGCGTCGCACCGGCGACGGCCGGGTCGACTACGTCGGGAATCAGATCACCCCGTGATGGCGCGGCGTGCGCCAGCCGTTCGGGCCGGCGACAGCTGTCGAGAGAAGCGACTCGGCAACCCTGTCGCGGAACTGTCCGGGTGAGGCCGGCGCTAAAAGCTTGCGTGGATACGGCGCGAACATTATGTGCAGGACACGCTTGCCGGTGATGCGCATCCGATTCTTTCGGACCCGCCGCCCCCAGCGTCTCGCCGAACGGGTCGATTGTGGTGTCCCGGCCGCCTCGTTCGGGCGTCCGGCTGGAGATGGTGAATGGCGAAAGAAGAGTTGATGCAGTTCGACGGTCTCGTGATCGAGATCCTGCCGGATGCGCGCTACCGCGTGCAGCTCGACCAGGGTCACGAGATCGTGGCCTACACGGCCGGCAAGATGAAGAAGAACCGCATCAAGACCCTGGCCGGGGACCGCGTCACCGTCGAGATGTCGCCCTACGACCTCGAGAAGGGCCGTCTCGTGTTCCGCCACAAGGACGAGCGTTCCGCCGGTCCGCGTCCGCCGATCCGCGGCCAGTTCCGCCGTCGCTGAACGTCTTCGTCTCCGTCGCCCCTTTCCCGACCACGACACGACCCCGGACCGGCCTGCCCTCGCGCCGCCCGTCCGGGCCGATCTCCACCGTCCGTTCGGTCACGCGGCGGTGATGTCCCCCGTATCATGAGTGCGCGACAGCCGATGGCTCTTGCCGTCGGGGATGCTCGATGGCCTGCGCGCGCTTCGAGATAGCGTATTCCCGCCCCCCGGTGCCGGATCCGGAACCTCCCGCCATGCGTGGCACGGTCTGGGCGGTCATTCCCGCCGCGACGGCTCGGGGAGGCCCATCGGACCCCGATGCAGGCCGAGCGAACGATGGCCGATCAGCGCTTGGCCGTCTCGGCGCGCTTGGGCTTGGCCTTCTCCGGCGCCGTCCCGGCGATCAGCTCCGAAAGCCGGCGCTGGTCGAAGCCGGCGGCCCCGTCCTTGCCGCTCGCCTTGGTCGCCTCGACGCTCGTCCGGTCCCCGCCCCTGGGCGCGATCGAGCCGGTGGTCACCGGGTCGGCCGGGGCGGCGGCGGCACGCGCCTCCGCGGCCGGCTCGCGCTGGACCCTGAGCGCCCAGTGCGCGGCGGTCGAAAGTGCGGCGATCGCGAGGATCGCCTTGATCCCGCCCGTCAGAAGGCGTCGCATGATGGTCTCGTCCGGATCTGCACGATGGTCGGGGAACGGTTCCCCGTCCGAGCGCCATTCTGCGCAAAGATCCCTAATGGATGCTTGCCCGACGCAACGTATTCAGTCTCGGAACGATGCAGGGATGAATATTCTGCGTATGGCGGCCGAACGGACAGGGCCGCGCGACCCTTTCTGAGGTCGCGCGGCCCTGTGTCGTCGTTACGCGTTCGGCCCTCGGCCGATGGGGTTCAGCTCAGGGAGCCGCAGAACCGCTGGATGCGGTTGCAGGCTTCCTCGAGGGCGCTGTTCGAGGTAGCGTAGGAGATGCGCAGGTTCGGCCCCAGCCCGAAGGCCGAGCCGTGGACGGCGGCGACGCCCTCGGCCTGGAGCAGTTCCACCACGAAATCCTCGTCGGTCTCGATCACCTTGCCCGACGGGGTCTTGCGCCCGATCGTCTCGGCGCAGGACGGATAGACGTAGAAGGCCCCCTCCGGCGTCGGGCACTTCAGGCCCTTGGTCTGATTGAGCATCGACACCACGAGGTCGCGGCGTTCGTGGAAGGCGGCACGGAACTGGGCGAGATGGTCCTGCGGCCCGTCGAGCGCGGCCACCGCCGCCCATTGCGAGATCGACGAGGCTCCCGAGGTCTGCTGGCCCTGCACGAAGTCCATCGCCTTGATCAGGTGCTCGGGGCCGGCGGCGTAGCCGATGCGCCAGCCGGTCATCGCATAGGCCTTCGAGACGCCGTTCATGGTGAGCGTGCGCTCGTACAGGCCGGGCTCGACCTGGGCCGGGGTCACGAACGCGAAGTCGCCGTAGCAGAGGTGCTCGTACATGTCGTCGGTGAGCACCCAGACGTGCGGGTGGCGCATCAGCACGTCGGTGATCGCCTTGAGCTCGTCGCGGGCGTAGGCCGCCCCCGAGGGGTTCGAGGGCGAGTTGAGGATGATCCACTTGGTCTTTGGGGTGATCACCCGCTCCAGCTCCTCGGGCTGGAGCTTGAAGTCGTGCGCCATGTCGGTCTCGGCGAAGACGGGCGTGCCGCCGCACAGCACCACCATCTCCGGGTAGGAGACCCAGTAGGGGCGCGGGATCACCACCTCGTCGCCCGGGTTCAGGGTGCCGAGCAGCGCGTTGTAGATGACGTGCTTGCCGCCGGTGCCGACGATGGTCTGGCTCGGCTTGTAGTCGAGCCCGTTCTCGCGCTTGAACTTCTTGGCGATGGCCTCGCGCAGGGGCACGATGCCCGAGACCGGCGGATACTTGGTCTCGCCGCGCCGGATCGCTTCGATGGCCGCGTCCTTGATGTGGTCGGGCGTGTCGAAGTCGGGCTCGCCCACCGACAGGCTGATCACGTCCATGCCCTTGGCTTTGAGCTCGCGCGCCTTCTGCGTCATCGCGATGGTCGCGGATGGCTTCACGCGGGAAAGGGCGTCGGACAGAAAGCCCATGGCGGCATGCTCCTGGTCATCGGGTTTGGCGCAGTGCGAGGAGACGAAAAACTCGCCTGCGGCGGCGGGACCGTAGTGATGCAAGCCAACAGGGGCAAGATCTCGGCCGGCCCGTACAGAACAACCCTGCCTCGCGCTGCCGTCTCGTGCGGAAGCGGTCACTTCCTGGCGAAAAGAACCGTCGCACAGGCGAGTTCGAGGAGCTTGTCGTGGGAGAGACCGCGGCAATGGGCACCGTCGAGCTGTTCCATCGGCGCGCGCAGCAGGTCGGCGACGGTCATCTTCTTGAAGCGCTTGCGCAGGTCGGGCGGCAGGCCCGCGGCCCAGGAGGCCAGGATCCAGTTCAACGCCCAGACCGGATGGGTGGAATCGATCACCGTCACATCCTCGACGGTGATGTGATCCTCGAAGAGACGCCGCAGGCCCTGCGGCGTCGCGTTGAAATAGTGATGCGGGTAGCCGTGATAGGGCTGCAGGAACGGCATGCCGCAATAGAGCCGCCCGCCGGGCTTGAGCACCCGCGTCAGCTCCCGCGCGCAGGTGAAGGGGTCGCGGACATGTTCGAGCACGGCCACCGAGATGACGGCATCGAAGCTGTCGTCCCGGAAGGGCAGTTTCTCGCCCACCCCCAGCACATCGGTGGAGGGGTAATCGACGATCTCGTAGTTGACGACGTTCTCGAAGTAGACCGGACGGTTGCCGGCACCGCAATCGAGGACGAGCCCGTCCGGGTAGCTCTCGACGAGTTCGAGGCCGTGAGCGTCGTAGGCGTTCGAGGACACCGAGTTCGTCGCGACGATGCGGTTCTCGTCACGCAGCTCGCTCGTCAGGAAATTGGCGAGATCGCCTTCCCAGGTGCACGCCATGTCGTCCCGCAGGAGCGGCCGAACCCGCGCCATCTTGGCCGCGCGCGCCGCCGCGAGGTCGGGATTGTGAACCGCGATCGGACGGCCCTCGCGCAGGCCGAAGCGCTTGACGTGGTCGTAGGTGGAGGCGAGCCGGCCATCGGCCACGAACGCCCGCACGTCGGGATTGCAGGAGAGGTATCGCCCCTCGTCGTAATTCTCTTCCGTGACGGGAACCATGAGGGCGAGCGGCATGGGGCATCCGATGGCGGGAATCCGCGCCGGCGACCGCCGGCGTGAAGGTCGCCCGGTCTAGCCGGTTCCAGGCCGGGCCGCACCCTAGTTGCTCGCCGGCGCGGCGGGCGGACCCGCCTGCGCACCCGCGGTGGGTCGGTCAGATGCCGCCGAACACCCAACGGAACTTCGACAGGAAGCCGCCACCCGACTTGGCCGCACGCGCCTCGGCCGGCTCCTCCTTCGCCTTGGCCTCCACCTCCGGCTGGACGAGACCGAGAGCGGCCGTATCGGTCGTCTCGCGGTCGATCAGGATGAAGCCGCCGGTGTCGCGGTTGTCGCGATAGGCGTCGACGGCGACGGGACGGTCGAGGGTGAGGCTCACGTCGGCGATGTCGTTGGCCACCAGCCGCGCGGCGGGCTCGGGGCTCCCCGTCTCCAGGTCGATGCGCGTCCGGATCTCGGTGACAACTGCGTTCACCGTCACGGTGCCGATCTTGGCGAGCAGGCTGGCACCGGGCAGCAACTCCCGCTCGGCCGCCCAGAACAGGCGGGCGTCGAGCCTGTCGGTCACCCGCATCGGCGCGTCGGCGGCCGCGATGACCGAACCGCGCGAGGCGTCGATCTCGTCGGACAGGACCAGGGTGACCGACTGGCCCTCGCGGGCCTCCGGAAGGTCGCCGTCGGCGGTGACGATCCGGGCGATGGTCGAGGTCCGGCTCGAGGGCTCGACGACGATCGCATCGCCGGGGGCGATGCGGCCGCTGGCGACGAGACCCGAGAACCCGCGAAAGTCCGAGTTCGGGCGATTGACCCACTGGACCGGCATGCGGAAGGGCGCGGCCTGCTCCTCGACGCGCACCGGCACCTCTTCGAGGTATTGCAGCAGCGGCGTGCCGCGGTACCAGGGCACCACCGCGCCCGGCAGCACGACATTGTCCCCGTTCTTCGCCGACAACGGAATGGCACGGACCTCGGCAAAGCCGAGCGGTGCCGCGAAGGCGTCGAACGCCTGCGTAATGGAATCGAACTTGTCCTGGGACCAGCCGACCAGATCCATCTTGTTGACGGCCAGCGCCACGCGCCTGATGCCGAGCAGCGAGACCAGGAGGGCGTGCCGGCGCGTCTGCCGGGTCAGGCCGGCGCGGGCGTCCACCAGGATCACGGCGACATCCGCCGTGGAGGCGCCGGTGGCCATGTTGCGGGTGTACTGCTCGTGGCCGGGTGTATCGGCGACGATGAAGGACCGCTTGTCGGTGGAGAAGAACCGATACGCGACGTCGATGGTGATGCCCTGCTCGCGCTCGGCCTGGAGGCCGTCGACGAGGAGAGCGAGGTCGATTTCGGCGCCCTGGGTCCCGTGCTTGCGCGAATCGCGCTGGAGAGCGGTGATCTGGTCGTCGAAGATCTGCTTGGTGTCGTGGAGGAGGCGGCCGATCAGCGTCGACTTGCCGTCGTCGACGGAGCCGCAGGCGATGAAGCGCAGGACCTCCTTGTGCTGGTGGGCGGCCAGGAAGCTGTCGTAGCCGAAGGCTTCGGGTGCGTGATGGATGGTCATCTCTAGAAATACCCCTCCTGCTTCTTGCGCTCCATGGCACCCGACCCGTCCTTGTCGATCACCCGGCCCTGGCGCTCGGAGGTACGGGCGGCCAGGGTCTCGCCGATGATTTCGGGAAGGGTCACGGCCGGGCTCTCCACCGCGCCGGTCAGCGGGTAGCAGCCGAGCGTGCGGAAGCGGACCTTGCGCATCTGCGGCGTCTCGCCGGGCGCCAGCGGCAGCCGCTCGTCGTCGACCATGATGAGCTGGCCGTCGCGCTCCACCACGGGGCGCTCGGCCGCGAAATAGAGCGGTACGATCGGGATGCCTTCCTGCTCGATGTAGAGCCAGACGTCGAGCTCGGTCCAATTGGAGAGCGGAAAGACGCGCAGGGATTCGCCGCGCTTCTTCTTCATGTTGTAGATGTGCCAGGGCTCGGCGCGCTGGCGCTTGGGGTCCCAGCGGTGCTGCGCGGTGCGCAAGGAGACGATGCGCTCCTTGGCGCGCGACGCCTCCTCGTCACGGCGGGCGCCCCCGAAGGCCGCGTCGAACTTGTGCGTGTCGAGGGCCTGACGCAGCCCTTGCGTCTTCATCACGTCGGTGTGGACTTCCGAGCCGTGGCTGATCGGGCCGACGCCGCGGTCGAGCCCGTCCTGGTTGGTGTGGACGATCAGGTCGAGCCCGAGCTCCTTCGCACGGGCATCGCGAAACGCGATCATCTCCTTGAACTTCCAGGTGGTGTCGATGTGCATCAACGGGAACGGCAGGCGCCCGGGCGCGAACGCCTTGAGCGCCAGATGCAGCAGCACCGAGGAATCCTTGCCGATGGAATAGAGCATCACCGGGTTCTCGGTCTCGGCGACCGTCTCCCGCATGATGTGGATGCTCTCGGCCTCGAGGCGCTGCAGGTGGGTCAGTCGCCCTGACCGCGTCGCGGCGAGGGTCGGGGAAGCGGCGCTCATCGGGCCATCTCCGGGCTCGTGTTGCGGGTGGTCGTCTCGAAGGCGTGGGGCTCGGAGCCCGGCTCGACCGACGCTGCGGACGGGTGGAGGTGCAGGCCGCATTCCTTTTTCGATTCCTGCTCCCACCACCAGCGCCCGGCCCGCTCGCTCTCGCCGATCTTGACGGCGCGGGTGCAGGGCGCACAGCCGATCGAAGGAAAGCCCCGGTCGTGCAGCACGTTGTAGGGCACGACATTGTCCAGCACGAAGCGGTCGACGTCCGCCCGGCTCCAGTCCGCGAGCGGATTGATCTTGATGAGCCCGTGCGCCTCGTCGGCCTCCGCCAGGGGCGTCTCGGCCCGGTTGGCGGATTGCCCGGCACGCAGGCCGGTCAGCCAGCCGGCAGCACCAGCGAGCGCCCGCCCGAGGGGCTCGACCTTGCGCAGGCCGCAGCAGGCCTGGCGCGCGGCTACCGACTGGCGAAACCCGTTGATGCCCTCGCTCGCGACGAAGGCCTCCTCGGCCACGCGCTCGGGCGCATAGGCCATGATGCGGATGCCGTAGGCCGCTTCCGTCTCCGCCCAGACGTCGTAGGTCTCCGGGAATAGACGGCCGGTGTCGAGGGTGACGATCTCGATCCGCCCCGGTTCCGACTGGCTCCGGCCGAGGCTCTTGGCGTCGAGGCTCTTGGCCATGGCGAGGGCGTGGGTGAGCGCCTGGTCCTCGATCCCGAGGCTCGTGGTGAACACGAGGCGGCCGGGGACGGTCGCTCCGACGAGGCGGATGCGGCCGGGGAGATCGAGGGGGGCCATCGCCGCCGCGAGGTCGCGGGCCGCCCGGTCGAGGGGAATGCTCATGAGGGTGATCGAAGAAGCCTGTTGTCGTGAGCCTGAGATGTTCGCTATAACGAACGGTGTCAAGGCATGGCGGCCATGGCGCGGGGGTATTCCGGCCCCTTGCCAGGTCCCGACGCCAACGATGCGGAGGCGGATCGGTTGCCTCCGACTGGAAGATCCTTCTCAATACCCCCGATCGCGCGGTGCTCTCGCACACCCGGCCCGCGCGGACGGCCCGACATCAAGAGGCCCCTGTGGATTCGATAGACCTCAAGATCCTCGGCCTGCTGCAGACCGATGCGACCCTCTCCATCGCCACGATCGGCGAACGGGTCGGCCTGTCGCAGACCCCGTGCTGGAAGCGCATCCAGCGCCTGGAGTCCGACGGCGTCATCGACCGGCGGGTGGCGGTGCTCGATCCGGTCAAGCTCGGCCTCGGCCTCACCGTCTTCGTCTCCATCGAGACGGCGGACCATTCCCGCGACTGGCTGGAGCGGTTCGCCGCCACCGTCTCGGCGATGCCCGAGGTGCTCGAGTTCTACCGCATGGCCGGCGATGTGGACTACATGCTGCGCGTCGTCGTAGCCGATATGCGCGCCTACGATACCTTCTATAAGCAACTCATCGCGACGCTGCCGCTCAAGAACGTCACCTCCCGTTTCGCGATGGAGAAAGTCAAATCGACCACGGCGCTGCCGCTGCCCTCCCTGCCGGCGCAGGGGCGGCTCATCCCCATGGCGGCGGCGACGCTGGAAGAATAAAGTTCTATTTTGCACTGCAAACGTAGGCAGGTCCTTCTATCGAAGCGTCGTTCTGTAAAACGGACGTTCCGCCGACGGCCCGGCCCTCAGGACGACGCGACCAGGACGATATGGCGACCCTCATGGCCCGACACGCGCTCATTCCCCGCAACTCCCCCTTCGACGACACCGCCCGCGCGAGCCTCGACGCGGTCCTCGGTGCCGCCTCGCCGACGCAGCGGGCCTGGCTCGCCGGGTTCCTGGCCGGCCTCGATGCGGCCGGTCCGCAGGCGGCGGCTCCGGCCGCCCCGCCCAAGGCGGCCGAGCCCCTGGCGATCCTCTACGCCAGCGAATCCGGCAACTGCGAGGCCCTGGCCGGCACCATCGCCAAGCTCGCCAAGAAGAGCGGCTTCAAGCCGAAGGTGATCGATTTCGCCGATCTCGACGTGGCGAGCCTCGGCCAGGAGAAGCGGATCGTCGCCATCGCCGCCACCTGGGGCGAGGGCGAGCCGCCGGCCCGCGCCGTACGCGCCTACAACGAACTGATGGGCGAGGGCGCCCCGCGCCTCGAGGGCGTCACCTTCGGCGTCCTGGCCCTGGGCGACACCTCCTACGCGGAGTTCTGCGCCACCGGAAAGGCGCTGGATGCCCGGTTCGAAGCGCTCGGCGCCAAACGCGCCGTGGACCGCGCCGACCTCGACCTCGACTTCGAGACGCCCGCCGCCGCCTGGATCAGGGACACGCTGAAAGCGCTGGCGCCGCCCCCGTCCGCCGACAACGTGGTGGCCGTGGATTTCGCCGGCCGCGTCGGCACCGACGACGCCGAGGACGCCGAGCCGAGCCGAGAGCCGGTCCTGGCCGAGGTCGTCGACCACGTGAACCTGAACTCGTCGCGCTCCGACAAGGAGACGATCCACCTCGCCCTCGAGTTCGCGGAGGGCGCGCCCGCCTACGAGCCGGGCGATTCCCTCGAGATCTACCCCGAGAACGACCCGGCCCTCGTCGACGACATCCTGGCGGCCGCCGGGCTGACGGGCGACGACGCCCTGCGCCGCTCACTCATCGCCGAGCGCGACGTCACCACCCTGTCGGCCACCACGGTCGAGCGGTTCGTGAAGGCCACGGGACAGGCCGAGGCCAAGGCGCTGATCGACAGCGGCGAGGTCCGCAGCTGGATCGAGGGGCGCCAACTCGTCGACCTGATCTGCGCCTTCCCCGCGGCCCTGACGCGCGAGCATCTGGAGGCGATCACCCGGCCGCTCCCGCCGCGGGCCTACTCGATCGCCTCATCGCGCAAGGAGGTCGGCGACGAGGTCCATCTCGCCATCGTCGCGGTGCGCTACGAGAGCCACGGCCGCGCCCGGTCCGGCGTCGCCTCGGTCCATGTCGCCGACCGGATCAGGAACGGCGCCAAGCTCAAGGTGAAGCTCAAGCCGAACCGGCACTTCAGGCTGCCGAACGACCCGGCGCAGGACATCATCATGGTGGGGCCCGGCACCGGCGTCGCCCCGTTCCGCGCCTTCGTGCAGGAGCGCCGCGCCATCGAGGCCGACGGCCGCGACGTCGGACGATCCTGGCTGTTCTTCGGCGACCGCCACTTCACCCACGACTTCCTCTACCAACTCGAATGGCAGGAGGCCCTGGAAGACAAGTCGCTGACCCGGATCGACGTGGCCTTCTCCCGCGACCAGCCCGAGAAGGTCTACGTGCAGGATCGCCTCTACGAGCATCGCAAGGAGCTGGTGGACTGGCTCGACGGCGGCGCCAGCTTCTACGTCTGCGGCGACGCCACCCGGATGGCCAAGGACGTGCGCAACGCCGTGGTCCGGGCCTATGCCGAGGTGAAGTCCCTCAGCGACGCCGATGCCGAGAGCGCCGTCGCCGCCCTGGAGCGGAGCCATCGCTACCGGCAGGACGTCTATTAGCGTGACCCGAGCCCTCCCCCCGACGAGGGGAAGGAACGCACCGAACGCTGCGACCACACCTCGAAATCACCGGAATCCCGCCATGGACGATCACACCCCTCCCCGCTCCTACGAGACCCCGCCGACCACGCGGCCGATCGACGAGGCCGAGGCGGCCCGCGAGGCCGGGCTGTCGCACAACGAGCACATCAAGATCGCCAGCGGCTTCCTGCGCGGGACGCTCGCCGACGGGCTCCTCAAGCACGCCACCGGCGCGATCTCCGAGGACGACGGCCAGCTCGTGAAGTTCCACGGGATGTACCTGCAGGACGACCGCGACCTGCGCCCGGAGCGGACCAAGAAGAAGCTCGACAAGGCCTACAGCTTCATGATCCGCCTGCGCATCGCCGGCGGCGTCGTCACCCCCAAGCAGTGGCTGGTGCTCGACGACATCGCCACCACCTACGCCAACGGCACCCTGCGGGCGACGACGCGCCAGACCTTCCAGTACCACGGCGTCATCAAGTCGAACCTCAAGCGCACCATGGCCGCCATCGACGCGGCGCTGCTCGACACCATCGCCGCCTGCGGCGACGTCAACCGCAATGTCATGGCCGCCACCAACCCGGCCCAGTCGGGCGCGCACAAGGCCGCCTACGAGCTCGGCAAGACCATCTCCGACTCGCTCCTGCCCAAGACCAACGCCTGGCGCGAGATCTGGCTCGACGGCGAGCGGGTTGTCGGCGGCGAGGACGAGCACGAGCCGGTCTACGGCAAGACCTACCTGCCGCGGAAGTTCAAGATCGTGGTGGCGGTGCCGCCCTCCAACGAGGTCGACATCTTCGCCCACGACCTCGGCTTCATCGCCATCCTCGATAAGAAGGGCCAGGTCACCGGCTGGAACGTCACCGTCGGCGGCGGCATGGGCATGACCCACGGCGAGACCGACACCTTCCCGCGCACCGCCGACGTGATGCTGTTCTGCAAGCCCGACGAGGCCGTCCGGGTCGCCGAGGCCGTGATGACGGTGCAGCGCGACTGGGGCAACCGCAAGGTTCGCAAGAACGCCCGTCTCAAGTACACCATCGAGCGCTACGGGCTCGCGGCCTTCCGCGCCGAGGTCGAGAAGCGTCTCGGCAAGACCTTCGCCGACCCCAAGCCCTTCACCTTCACCAACAACGGCGACCGCTACGGCTGGACCGAGGGCGACGACGGCCGCCACCACCTCACGCTCTACGTGGCGAGCGGCCGGATCAAGGATTACGACGGCGACGGCCCGAAGATCCTCACCGGTCTGCGGCGCGTCGCCGAGATCCACGACGGCGACTTCCGCCTCACCGGCAACCAGAACGTCATCATCGCCAACGTGTCGGCCGAGAAGCGTCCCGCGATCGAGGCGCTGGTGGAGGAATACGGGCTGCTGAAGGGTGCCGGCGCCCTGCGGCGCAACTCCATGGCCTGCGTCGCGCTCCCCACCTGCGGCCTCGCCCTGGCCGAGAGCGAGCGCTACCTGCCCGACCTCATCACCGACCTGGAGGAGAGCCTGGCCTCGCACGGGCTGTCGGAGGACGAGATCACCATCCGCATGACCGGCTGCCCCAACGGCTGCGCCCGGCCCTTCATCGCCGAGATCGGCCTCGTCGGACGCGGCCCCGAGCGCTACCACCTCTACCTCGGTGCGGCCTTCGACGGCTCGCGCCTCGGCAAGCTCTACGCCGAGGACGTGACCGCGGCGCAGATCCGGACGACCCTCGATCCGCTGTTCGCCGCCTATGCCGCCCGCCGCCAGCCCGGCGAACGCTTCGGCGACTTCCTGATCCGGGACGGCGTGGTGGCCAGGACCCACAACGGGCCGGACTTCCACCTCGCCACGGGAGCGCTCAGGAACGTCGCCTGAGGGCGGCGGCATCCCCGTCATCCATGCCGGCTCGGGATCGTTTCCGAGCTGGCTTGGATGGTCCCCGGCGTCCCGGGCATCGCACCCTCGACCCGAAATCGCGTTCTGGACCCTATGACGGGCGATGCGTGGTCTGGACGTCGAACAATACACTTCGCCAGGTATGACCTGCCAAGACCGAGCCTCTTTTGTTGCAATGCGACAAGAACGAATGCATCGCGGCACGAGGGCCGGTGTTTAAGCTTTTTGCAAGATCGTCCACTTTACGATGAACCGATTGTCGGCATGGCCGTTAATGGGCTACACCCGATGAGAGGCGGCCATGGCCAAGCACGAACTCCTCAGCTACTTCGAGCATCGCCGCGACGGTGCCTGGATCTGCGTGAAGCCGTTCACGCTGACCACCAAGGTCAGCAGCGTCGATATCCGCCAGGGCATGCGCTTCGACTACGGCAAGCGCATCGGCGGCGTCGATCTCGCCGAGTATCTCGAGCAGCTGGGCTGTCAGTTCGGTTCCTAGACCGCCTGGGCATTCTGTGTCGTCGTTTCGCGGCGGAGATTTTTCTCCGCCGCTTTTTGCGCGGATGTGCCCCGGGTCGCGATGGAAGCGCGGCGATTGCCGGAGATTGCGCTCGCGGACCTGGAAAAAGTGGTCCGTCCTCATCCTGAAAGAGTAGGACTCTTCGACGTGCCCGCCCCTCTTTCAACGGAGACGGGAATGGATGGCGCGGACGACGCACGGTCGTTTTGACGGACGCGGGCGGGCGACCTAGGGTCTCGCGATGACGAACGATGCCGACGCGGCGACCCTGGTGCCGGACGAGACCGCACCCACGACCCGGTGCCGTATCCTGGCGACGGCCGAGCGCTTCTTCCACGAGATCGGCTACCAGAAGACGACCGTGGCCGACATCGCCAAGGCCCTGCGCATGAGCCCGGCCAACGTCTATCGCTTCTTCGAGTCGAAGAAGGCGATCAACGAGGCCGTGGTCGCTCGCGTGATCGAAGACATCGAAGCGCTGATCGCGACCATCGCCGATGCGCCCGGGCGCAGTGCCACCGACCGCATCGCCGACATCGTCCGGGCCCTGCACCACGACTGCGTCGAGCGTTGCCGCGCCAATCCGCGCATGCACGAGATGGTCGAGGCGGCCATGAGCGAGAGCTGGGAGGTCTGCGGCCGGCACGTCTCGCGCATCGGCGCCGTCCTCGTTCGGGTGGTCGGCGAAGGCATGCGCGACGGCGAGTTCGGCGTGGCCGATGCCGAGGTGGCGGCCCTCTGCGTGCAGGCGGCGATCGTGCGCTACTGCAACCCGCTGCTCGTCAGCCTCTATCCCAACATCCCGGGTCCGCCCCTGGAGGACATGATCGGCTTCCTCCTGAGGGGCCTGCGCGCGCCGTCCTCGTGATCAGGCCAGATCGGCGACGATGGCCTGGACCACCGCGCGCGGGTCGGACGCCGCGGTGATCGGCCGACCGACCACCACATGGTCGATGCCCGCCGTCCTCGCCTCGCGGGGCGTCATCACCCGCTTCTGGTCGCCGGTGGCGGAGTCCCTCGGGCGGATGCCGGGCGTGACGATGCAGCGGTCCGGCCCGATCGCGGCCCTGACCGGGCCGGCCTCGAAGGCCGAGCAGACGATGCCGTCGATGCCGGCCTCGGCCGCCTGGCGGGCACGGCGTTCCACCAGTTCGGCCACCGGCAGCGCATAGCCAGCCTCGTCGAGATCGGCGGCGTCGTAGGAGGTCAGCACGGTCACCGCCAGGATGCGCGGTCCGTTGGCGCCCCGTCCGCGCACGGCCGCCCGCATGGTCTGGGGATAGGCGTGGACGGTGAGGAAGGTGGCGCCGAGGTCCGACAGCGCCGCGACCCCCTCCTCCACCGTGTTGCCGATGTCGTGCAGCTTGAGGTCGAGGAACACCTTGAGCCCGGCCGCCGCCAGACGCGGCACCAGGGCGAGGCCGCCGCCGTAGGCCAGACGATAGCCGATCTTGTAGAAGGTGGCGGCGTCCCCGATGCGCTCGACGAGGCCGAGGGCCTCGTCCGGGGTGGCGACGTCGAGGGCGACGATCAGACGGTCACGGGGGTCTGCGATCGTCGTCGGCATCGGGTTCTCCGTGTGGCGGCGGGAGGAATCCCGCCAAAGCCCGGCCCTGTCAACGTCACGGGCTGGGCCCGGGCGCCATCACCGCCGCCACCTCGGCCCTGAGCGCCGGCAGCAGCTCCCGCTCGAACCAAGGATTGGCCTTCAGCCAGCCGTTGTTGCGCCAGGAGGGATGCGGCAGTGGCAGGGCGCGGGGTCGCCGCGGCTCGTCGAGGATGGCGCGCCAGCGCTTCACCGTCCCCGTCAACCCGTCCGGCATCGCCCCGAAGTGCCACGCCTGGGCATACTGGCCGATGACCAGGACGAGATCGAGCGCCGGCAGGCCCGCGAGGAGTTCGTCGCGCCAGCGCGGCGCGCATTCGCGCCGAGGCGGGCGGTCGCCACCCTTGGCGTCGAGTCCGGGAAAGCAGGCCCCCATCGGCAGGATCGCGACGCGGTCCGGATCGTAGAAGGCCGGCTCGTCGAGCCCGAGCCAGTCGCGCAGGCGAATGCCGGACGGATCCTGGAACGGGATGCCGCTGCGGTGGGCGCGGGTGCCGGGGGCCTGGCTGGCGATGCAGAGGCGAGCCCTGGCGGTGCCCTGGACGATCGGAAGCGGCTCGTGCGGCAGCGGTGCACCGAAGCGCGGCGCGTCGCGGCAAAGGCGGCAGGCACGCAGGGCGGCGGCGGTGCGATCGAAACCCGTGGATGGCGGCATGGCGGGGAGGTAAGGCGCGGCCCCCTCCCCGGCGAGGCCTGGCGGCCTACGGTGGGATCACGTCGCCGGCGACGGCGCCCTCTCGAGCCACGCCAGCACCTCGGCCGCGCTGCGGTCGGGCGGGAACACCGGGTAGAACACCTTGGTGACGCGGCCGTCGTCGACGACCATCGTCAGGCGCTTGAGCAGGATCTGGCCGGCCGCTTCGAAGGTCGGCAGGCGGATCGCCATGGCGAAGGCGCGGTGGGGGTCGGCCAGCAGGGTGAAGGGTAGGTGCAGCCTTTGCGCCACCTCCTGCTGGTAAGCGCTGGTCTGGGTCGACAGGCCGTGGACCTGGGCGACGCCGCGGGCGACCAGCTCGGCATGGTGGTCGCGAAAACCGCAGGTCTGGGGCGTGCAGCCGCGCGCGCCGGGGATCGCGTCCCAATCGGCCACCAGGTTGGGCTGTCCCGGCTCGCCGGTACGCGGATAGGCGTAGACCACCGTGCGCCCGGCGAGTCTCGCCAGCGAGACGCGGCCGCCGTCGGTGGCCGAGAGCGAGACGTCGGGGAGGCGAATGCCTTCGAGATGCCGGGCGGCCCCGTCGTCGGCCGGTGCCGGCAGGTCGTCGGGGAGTGCCGTGTAGTCCTGCGCCATCGCAACCTCCTTCGCCTTCCGGGCCAATCGGCGGTCCCGGTCCCTACCCGCGGTCCCGCAGGATCCTCGCGCGGTCGCGGTCCCAATCCCGCTGCTTCGAGGTCTCGCGCTTGTCGTGGAGCTTCTTGCCACGGCCCAGACCGAGCTCGATCTTCGCCCGGCCCTGGTCGTTGAAATAGATCTTCAACGGCACGACCGTGTAGCCCTCGCGCTGGGTGGCGCCGATCAGCTTGTCGATCTGGCGGCGGTGCAGCAGCAGCCGGCGCGGGCGCTTGGGCTCGTGGTTGAAGCGGTTGGCCTCGAGATATTCCGGGATGTAGGCGTTGAACAGCATCAGGTCGTCGCCCGACGGCCCGGCGTAGGCCTCGCCGATCGTCGCCTTGCCCTTGCGCAGGGATTTCACCTCGGTCCCGGTCAGCGCGATGCCCGCCTCCAGGACGTCGGAGATCTCGTAGTGGTAGCGCGCCGCACGGTTGTCCGCGACGATGCGACGGGAGGGTTCGGGTTTGGGAGCCATCTCGATGCCGGTTGGGGCCGGGTGCGCCGTGCCACCGGGTCTTGGGGTAGGATTCGGGATATGGTTTGCCGCGTCGCGTTCTGCGAGGGCGGCCGGGGCCGTCGGTGCCGGGCGATCAGGCCTCGATCAGTCCCGCGTGCTGAAGGGCCGCGTCGACGATGGCCCTGGTGCCCTCGCTCACCGTGAGGAGCGGCAGCCGGACCTCGTCGCGCATGAGGCCGAGGCGCGACAGGGCGTATTTCACCGGCGACGGGTTCGATTCGGCGAACAGCCCCACGTGCAGCGGCAGGAGCACGTCCTGCAGCTGCAGCGCCTTGGCGTAATCGCCCGCCAGGGTCGCCTCCTGGAAGGTCGCCGAGAGTCGCGGGGCGACGTTCGAGACCACGGAGATGCAGCCGACGCCGCCCTGGGCATTGAATCCGAGCGCCGTCGCATCTTCGCCCGAAAGTTGGATGAAGTCTTCGCCCATGGCCTGTCTCTGGAGACTGACCCGGTCGAGCTTGGCCGTGGCGTCCTTCACGCCGGCGATGTTCTTGAGCTCGAACAGGCGCGCCATGGTCTCGACACTCATGTCGACCACCGACCGCGCAGGAATATTGTAGATGATGATCGGGATGCCGACCGCGTCGTTCACGGCCTTGAAATGGGCATAGAGCCCGTCCTGGGTCGGCTTGTTGTAGTAGGGCGTCACCACCAGCACGGCGTCGGCGCCCACCGCCTCGGCGTGGCGCGCCCGCGCCACCGCCTCGGAGGTGGAGTTCGAGCCGGCACCGGCGATCACCGGCACCCGGCCGGCGGCCTCCGCCACGCAGGCCTCGACCACCCGGTCGTGCTCGTCGTGGGTCAGGGTCGGGCTCTCGCCGGTGGTGCCGGTGGGCACGAGGCCGTGGATGCCCTGGTCGATCTGCCAGTTCACGAAGGCGCGGAAGGCGGCCTCGTCGAAGACGCCGTCCTTGAAGGGCGTGGCGAGGGCGGTCATGGCGCCCTTCAGGCGTCGTGTGGTCTCGGTCATCCTGGCGTTCCCGGCCGTCGATCTCTCACGCTCGCGGGCCCATGGCGGCGTCGCGGCCCCGGCAGCCGGGCAGACATAGGCCGTCGGCTGCGCCCGCGCAAACGCTTCGGCCACGCGGTTAACGCGTCCTTAACGGGGCTTGGCTCAGCCTGCCCCACGGCCGCGCTCCAAGCCCGATTCACGATGGGACCAGACGCACGATGACGGTCACGCTCGTCCCCTTCCGCGGCCTGTCCACGGCCTGCCTCGCCCTCGCGCTCGGCCTCGCCGCCGCGGGGCCCGGGTTTTCCAACGAGGCGGTGCCCGTCAGCGATGCCGTGGCGCCCGCCGGCCAGCGCGAGGAAGACAAGGCGATCTCGGACCCGGTCTCGGCCGATGCGGCCAAGGTCGAGCTGACGGCGCCGGAATCGGCCGCCAAGCCCCTGTCCACCGGCCCGCTCCCGATCAGGGGCAGCGCGGCGTCCGCCTATGCCTCGGCCGATGCCGATGCGCCCATCGCCTTCCCGCTTCCCGACGCGGCGGTGACGCCGGCCGCCCCGGTGCCGGAGCTGCCCGATCCCGCCCGGCTGTCGCGCTCGGGCGACACCGACATCGACGCCCTGCGCCAGGCCGTCGACGCCTACCGCAAGGGCCGCGTCGGCGACGGCGACCGCTCGGCGCAGGCCTTCAAGGACCCGGCCGCGCGCGCCCTGCTCGAATGGGTGGCGATCCGCGCCGGGGCCGGCATCGGCTTCGAACGGACCGTGGCGTTCATGCGCACGACACCGGACTGGCCGGCGGGTGCCCTGATCCGGCGACGCGCCGAGGAGGCCCTCCTCACCGAGAAGAAGAGCCCGGCGGTAGTGCGCGCCTATTTCGCCGCCGCCAAGCCCGCCAGCGTGCCGGGCAAGGTCGCCCTGGCGCTGGCCTTCAAGGCCGACGCCCTCGACCAGGACGCGGCGGCCCTGGTGCGCGACCTCTGGCGATCCGACAGCTTCGGCAAGTCCCTCGAGACGCGCATCCTCGATGCGTTTCCCGGCGCGATCACCCGCACCGACCACCGCTTCCGCATGGAGCGGGCCCTCCTGAAGGAGGATTGGGAGCTCGCGGCCCGCGCGGCGGGCTATGCCGGCGCTTCCTACGTCACCCTGGTGAAGGCGCGCCGGGCGGTGGAGGACAAGAGCGCGGGCGCGGGTGCGGCCCTCAACGCGGTCCCCCTCGTCCTGCGCAACGATTCCTCCTACCTGATGTCGCGGGCCCAGTTCCTGCGCCGGGCCGACAAGACCGTCGAGGCCGCCGCCATGCTGGCCGCCGCCCCCACCAACCCGGACGTGCTCGCCGATGGCGACGAGTGGTGGGTCGAGCGCCGGATCGTGGCGCGCAAGCTCATGGACATGGGCGACGCCAAGACCGCCTATCGGGTCGCCAGCGGCCACAGCGCCCGCACGGTGGAGAAACGGATCGAGGCCGAGTTCCACGCCGGCTGGATCGCCCTGCGCTTTTCCGGCGACGCGGCGACGGCCGCAGGGCATTTCGCCACCGCCGCCGCCATCGCGGAGACGCCGATCTCGCTGGCACGCGCCGCCTATTGGCAGGGCCGCGCCGCCGAGATCCTCGGGGGGGCGGAGAGCGCCCGCCCGTACTACCAGCGCGCCGCCCTGCAGCCGATCGCCTATTACGGCCAGCTCGCCCGGGTGAAGCTCGGCGAGGCGAGCCTGCCCCTGCGCAGCGTCGTCCCCCTCGAGTCAAAGGCCAGGACCGCCTTCGACGACCGGCTCTGCCTGCGTGCCCTGCGCCTGCTCGAGGCGGCCTCCCTCAAGGAACTGGCGCTGCCGCTCTACATCGACATCGCCACCCGCCTCACCGACCCGGCCGAGATCACCGCGCTGGGGGACCTCGCCGTGGAGATGCGCGACTCGCGGGCGCTGGTGGCGATCGGCAAGCTCGCGGTGCAGCGCGGCCTGCCCCTCGACGCCCACGCCTATCCCACCATCGGCATCCCAGCCTACGAGGCGTCCGCCGCGGTGCCGCTGGTGGAGAAGGCGATGGTCTTCGCCATCGCCCGCCAGGAGAGCCAGTTCGATCCGCGCGCGCAATCGAGCGTCGGGGCCCGCGGCCTGATGCAGATGATGCCGGCCACCGCCCAGCGCACGGCCCGGCGGGTGAGCGCGTCCTACGACCAGGACAGGCTCACCAGCGATCCGGCCTACAACGCACGGCTGGGGCACGCCCACCTCGGCGAGCTGATGGAGGACTGGCGCGGCTCCTACATCCTCGCCTTCGCCTCCTACAACGCCGGCGGCGGCAACGTGAAGAAATGGATCGACGCCTACGGCGACCCGCGCCGCAGCGGCGTCGACCCGATCGACTGGGTCGAGCGCATCCCCTTCACCGAGACGCGCAACTACGTGCAGCGGGTGATGGAGAACCTGCAGGTCTACCGCAACCGCCTCGACGGCCGCAGCGCCCTGCTCATCGAGAGCGACCTACAGCGCGGCGCGCGCTGAAGGCGGCCGGCGCGAGGCGCGATCTCGCGGCGAGGGATCGGGGAAGGCGGAGCCGCAGCGTCGCGTGGCCGCCCCGTCGCGGCTCGGCCACGCGGCAGCGAACTCCGGCGCTCGCAAGCCGCGCGACGATCACGATGTGACGAAAACTGAATGGCGCGCCCACGGGGAATCGAACCCCGGTCTGATCCGTGAGAGGGACCTGTCCTAACCGCTAGACGATGGGCGCGGGGTCGGGGCCTGGGCCCCGACGCTTGTTCCGGCGCGAGACGACTTGCGTCCGGAGGGCGTTGCTATAGCGAGGGCGGCGGGCGGGAGCAAGGCCCCGGGGGGCGAGAAAAACGCGCCCCGCGCGGTTTCGTGGCCCGGCCTCGTGGAGCGAAGGGAGCAACGGTGCAGGATTCAGAGATCCGGCGTGTGACGCTGGATGCGGACGCCCCCCCGGAACGCCTCGACCGGGTTTTGGCGAGGGCGCTGCCGGACCTGTCGCGTGTCAGGCTCCAAGACCTGGTCAAGTCGGGGCAGGTGCGCCGCGAGGGCGTCGTGATCGTCGATCCCTCGATCCGGGTCGGGCGCGGATCGTCCTTCGAGGTGGTCGTCCCGCCCGCGGTGGCGGCCGAGCCGCTGGCCGAGAGCGTCGCCTTCGCCATCGTACACGAGGACGACGACCTCATCGTCGTCGACAAGCCGGCCGGCCTCGTGGTCCACCCCGCCCCGGGGCACGAGGGCGGTACGCTCGTCAACGGCCTGATCGCCCACTGCGGGGCGAGCCTGTCGGGCATCGGCGGCGTCCGGCGTCCGGGCATCGTCCACCGCCTCGACAAGGATACGAGCGGCCTCCTGGTGGTCGCCAAGAACGACCGGGCCCATCACGGGCTCACCGCGCAATTCGCCGACCACGGCCGCACAGGACCCTTGGAGCGGGCCTATCTCGCCTTCGTCTGGGGCGCACCGGAACCGCGCAGCGGGACGATCGACGCGCCCCTGGCACGCAGCCAGCGCAACCGCGAGAAGATCGCGGTGGTCCGGCCAGAGGTGGGACGCGAGGCGATCACCCACTACCGGGTCGAGCGCATCCTCGGCACGGCGGCCCCCGTCGCCCTGGTGCGTTGCGAACTCGAGACCGGGCGCACCCACCAGATCCGGGTGCATCTCAGCCATCGCGGACATCCACTCCTGGGCGATGCGGTCTATGGCGGTGCCTTCAAGACCAAGGCCGCACGGCTCGGACCCGGGGCGCGGGCGGCGCTGGTCGACCTCGGGCGGCAGGCGCTGCACGCCACACTGCTGGGGTTCGCGCATCCGCGCACCGGGCAGACCCTGCGTTTCGAAAGCCTGCTCCCGCCCGACCTCGCGGCCCTCGCCGCGGCCCTGGAGGCCGATGGGTGAGGCGCCGTGGCGCCACGGCAACGGTCAAGTCCGTTCGTCGCGTCGGTGCGAAACGGCACCCGCAGGCGCGGCCAATCGTGCCACCTTCGGCCCGAGTCCGTTTCCGCGCGTTATCGCTTCGGTTCGACTCGTGAACCGGCTACCGGCCCGATCCGTTACCCACTAGAGATGGGGGCGCAGGTCGCCGGCTCAATGGGAGCGGTGTCGCGCTCCCTGAAATCCGCCCGTATCGGGGGATCGTCGAAGGAGGATTGAGACCATGGCAGGCGCATTGCCCGTGCTCGCCAACGAAGGCGGCCTATCGCGCTACCTCGACGAGATCCGCAAGTTCCCGATGCTGGAGCCGAACGAAGAGTTCACCCTGGCCAAGGACTGGCGCGAGAAAGGCGATCGCGAGGCGGCCCATCGCCTCGTGACCTCGCACCTTCGGCTCGTCGCCAAGATCGCCATGGGCTACCGCGGCTATGGCCTGCCCATCGGCGAAGTGGTGTCCGAAGGCAACGTCGGCCTCATGCAGGCGGTCAAGCGGTTCGAGCCCGACAAGGGCTTCCGCCTGGCGACCTATGCCATGTGGTGGATCAAGGCGGCGATCCAGGAGTACATCCTGCGGTCCTGGTCCCTCGTGAAGATGGGCACCACGGCCAACCAGAAGAAGCTGTTCTTCAACCTGCGCAAGGCCAAGGGCAAGATCTCGGCCCTCGACGAGGGCGACCTCAAGCCGGATCAGGTGGCGCAGATCGCCGTCAAGCTCGGTGTCCCCGAGCAGGACGTGATCGACATGAATCGTCGCCTGTCGGGAGACACCTCCCTCAACGCGCCCCTGCGCGAGGAGGGCGAGGGCGAATGGCAGGACTGGCTGGTGGACACCACGCCGAGCCAGGAGACGGTGCTGGCCCGCGAGCAAGAGGGGCAGAACCGTCTGTCCGCCCTGCGCGACGCCCTCTCGGTGCTCAATCCGCGCGAGCGGCGCATCTTCGAGGCTCGCCGTCTGGCCGACGACCCGATCACGCTCGAAGACCTCTCCGGAGAGTTCGGCGTATCCCGGGAGCGGGTGCGCCAGATCGAGGTGAGGGCGTTCGAGAAGATCCAGGAAGCGGTCAAGCGCAACCTCGCCAGCCGCGAGGCACCCCGGGCCGACGCGCACGCCTGAGCCGACGTTTCCGTGCCGGGTCCGGGTGTGACGGTCACACCCGGACCGGTCGCTCAGGGTGATTACCCCGTCAGCGACGCCACTGGTTGAAGGCGTTCTGGATCACCTGGATGCCGGACGATCCCTTCTCGAAGGTGATCACCGCACGCGGCCCGGCCGAGAACTTCAACGCGAGATCGAACCAGCCCTTGTGAAGCAGCAGGTCGGTGTTGCGCTCGACGTCGTTGCGCAGCGACGACAGCCCGATCAGGAACAGGTTCTCGCGGACCTTGACCGGCAGACCCGACAGGGGCGAACCGCGGGCGTTCTCCTCGTCCTTGGCCTGGATCAGGCCGACATCCTGCACCGCCCGCGCCGACCCGGCCGGACCGGTGTTCGTGAAAGCCAGCTCGATCGTATGCGAGGCCGGCAGCGTCGCATCGAGGTTGCGCCGCATCGTCATCGCAAGGCTCAGGCCCGCGTCCGGAAAATCGATGGTGGCGCGGACGGCGGTCTCGAGCGGCTGGCCCTGCTCGCCGTTCACGACATCCAGGCGCCAGACGGCCCTCCCCTGGGTGACCGCGGGCGCCGCGCTCGGGTTGTCGCGGTTCTCCTCGATCAGCACCGCGCGTTGCGCCACCGCGACCTCCGGCTGGGTCGGCAGGGCGGGCGGTCCCGAATTGGCGGCGGGCGCGGTGGCGGGGCGCTCGACGGGTGCGGCCTCGCCGCCGATGCGGTCGGCGAACTTCGTGTCGGCCCCGTCGGCGGGGGCACCCTGGCTGTCGCCGGCCACGGGCTGGAGATCGCTCGGGCGGTCCCGCAGCAGGTAGGCCGCCGTGGCGATCAGCCCGATGACGATGGCGAGGACGCTGCCGACGAAGACGTTGCGCAGCAGGCGGGCATTGCTGCGCCGGGGCGCGACCACGTCGATGCGCGGCCGCTGCCGGCCGTTTGCGGCATCGGCGGGCAGGGTCCCGGCCTCGCTCTCCTCGTCGAGACGGGCGGCGGGGTCGATGGCCACGGCCGCGTCGTTCCGGGGCGCGTCGACCGGGGCAGGCTGCGGCGGCGTCCCGTCCGTATCGCGAATCGGCTCGACGGCGACCGGTGGCTTGAGGGCGCGCGGCGGCAGCGGGATGACGGGGGCCACAGCCGGGGGCAGGACCGACGGTTCCGGCAGGACCGGATCGGCCGGCGGCAGGACAGGAGCCGGCGGCTCGGGCGGCAACGGCTCCGGCATCGGATCGTCGGCGGGGACCGGAGCGGCAGGAGCGATCGCCACCTCGCCGTAGTCGACCTCGAGCCGCTCGATGGCGGCCTCCAGGGCCGACCGCTCACGGTCGATGTCAACCTCCGAGAGCGGCGGTACGATGGAACGGAGCTGGCCGATCAGGGCCCCGCGCGCGCGGTCGTACACGGCCTTGCGCAGGTCCGCGGAACGGTCGGGCAGGGCGTCGAGCGCGCGCGCCAGCAACGGGTAGTAGTCGGCCATCGTGCGTTTTCGTCCGCTTCTCCCGTGGCCACGCGAACGGGTGTGTCGCGGGGCCGGCCTTCGCTCGTCGATGGAGCATCGGATCGTGGCCGGACCGAACGCCAGGGTCCGGGCCGGTGGTCCTAGTCAGGTTCGCGGCGGCACGCCGCCGCTTCACCCTGCCCGTCGTCTTCATGAGCCGCAGGTTTTCGACGTGAACCCGGCGACCGCTTTTGCGAAACCCGCTCCGCGATGCGGCTAATCCTCGAAGGGATTGTGCATCAGGATGGTGTCGTTCCGCTCGGGCGAGGTCGACAGAAGGGCGACGGGTGCGCCGATCAGCTCCTCGATGCGACGGACGTATTTGATCGCCTGTGCCGGCAGGTCAGCCCAGGAGCGCGCGCCGGCGGTGGTGCCCGACCAGCCCTCGACGGTCTCGTAGATCGGCTCGACCTGGGCCTGCGCCGCCTGGTTGGCGGGAAGGTGGTCGAGGATCTCGGAGCCGAGGCGATAGCCGGTGCAGACCTTGATGCTCTCGAACCCGTCGAGGATGTCGAGCTTGGTCAGGGCGATGCCGTCGATGCCCGACGTCTTCACCGTCTGGCGCACCAGTACCGCATCGAACCAGCCGCAGCGGCGCTTGCGCCCGGTGTTCACCCCGAACTCGCGGCCCTTGGTGCCGATGGTCTCGCCGATCTCGTCGAACAACTCGGTGGGGAACGGGCCTTCGCCGACGCGAGTGGTGTAGGCCTTGGCGATGCCGAGCACGTAGCCGATCGCGGAGGGACCCATGCCCGAGCCCGTCGCCGCCTGGGCCGCCACGATGTTGGACGAGGTGACGAAGGGATAGGTGCCGTGGTCGACGTCGAGGAGCGCACCCTGCGCGCCCTCGAACAGGATGCGCTTGCCCGCCCGGCGCTGCTCGTCGAGGAGCGACCACACGGCGGAGGCATAGGGAAGGATGGTCGGCGCGATGGCCTTCAGCTCGGCGAGCAGCCCCTCGGCATCGACCTCGTCGATCCCGAGGCCCCGGCGCAGGGCGTTGTGATGCGCCAGGACCCGCTCGATCTTGCCGGCAAGCGTCGATTCGTCGGCGAGGTCGACGACGCGAATCGCGCGCCGTCCGACCTTGTCCTCGTAGGCCGGGCCGATGCCGCGCTTGGTCGTGCCGATCTTGAGGCCGGGCGCCGAGGTCTCGCGGAAGTGGTCGAGCTCGCGATGGAGCGGCAGGATCAGCGTGGCGTTGTCGGCGATGCGCAGGGATTTCGGCGAGATCTCGACGCCCTGGGCCTGCAGCCGGGCGATCTCGTCCACGAGGTGCCAGGGATCGACCACGACGCCGTTGCCGATCACCGAGAGCTTGCCGCCGCGCACGACCCCCGAGGGCAGCAGCGCCAGCTTGTAGGTCACGCCGTCGACCACGAGCGTATGCCCGGCATTGTGGCCGCCCTGGAAGCGGACAACCACGTCGGCCTGCTCGGAGAGCCAGTCGACGATCTTACCCTTGCCTTCGTCGCCCCACTGGGCGCCTACGACGACGACATTCGCCATCCGTGATCAACCTGTCCTGATTCAGCCCACGCGAAAAACCCCGGGCCGGGCCGGGGCTTAATGTCGCCGCTGTCTTGGGCGATCTCATCGTCGATTGCAAGGCGACGCCCGGACCGTCCGGGATGCCCTGCTTGGCCCCGCCCCTACTTGGGCTCGCCGTTGCCGGGCAACTGGCCGGGCTTGATCACGGGCATGCCGCCCGGATCCTTCACCGGCGGCGCGACCGTCATGTCGGGGCTGATGCCGGCCGGCGGCTTGATGACGCCGTCGCTCTTTTCGAGCTTGTCGCTCAAGGTCGAACCGGTGGCGTCGCCGGATTCGGGGCGGATCTTGTCGGGGATGGTCTGGTTCGGCGGCGGCAGGGCCGGGTCGGTGTCGCGACCCTTGAGGGGAGCGTCCGGGGACTGGGCAAAAGCCGCACTGCTGATCAGTCCGGCGAGAAGGAGCGTGGCGGTACGGGTCAGGCTCGGCATGGGACCTCCAGGTCTTGGAGGAGGAAACCGCCGGTTGCCGACGAGGTTCCGATGCCCGCGAGCCCCGGCCGAGGGATCGGCGGGCCGCTACTTGCCGCCGCTGGTCGCCAGGTTGCGGCGGGTGTCGGCCTGGCCGCTGACCTCGCCGAAATACTTGGAGGAATCGCCGAGCTGGACCGAGGGCTGGCAGTTCGGCGTGCAGGAATAGGATTCGCGGTCGAGCCCGCGCTGCACCATCACCACCGAGGCCTGCGGGGCCTGCACGCTGATGGTGGATTCGGCCAGCATCTCGCCGGTCCCGTCGAGGGCGATCAGGTTGGTGGCCCCGAAGCTCTTGCCGGTCAGGATCAAGACGCCGTTCTTCTGGAGCGACACGTCGGCGACCATGGGATTGCCGACGATGACGGTGCGGGTCTTCTCGGGCAGCCGCATCACCTTGGCGTTGTCGACCGTCACGGTGATCACCGCGGGAACGCCCTGAGCCGCGCCGTCCCGGATATCGGCCACCGCCGACAGCGCGATCGCCCCGGCCACGACGAGGGCCGCGCGCCACGCCCGGCGGGCGGGCGAGGGGCGGGAGGTGGTAGCGAGCCGATCGGACATGGGAAACACGACTCTTGTGTCAGGAGGCGACGATCGGCCCAAGCGTGCCGGCGGCCGGATCGTCCGGGCCGGACGACCGAGACGGCTCTCGATCTCGCGGCGACCGGAACGACGGTGCCGGGCAAGAACATCATGGAAGAGTGAACGAACCGCTAAATCCGGCGGTGGCGGCGATCGCACGGCCCCGAGGGCGGTGGGGCGAGGACGACCGCACTTCATGAGTGTGCGTCGCAAAATCTCCCCCCGCGGCCCCATCGATCACGTGTTCGTGTAGCCAAACCTTGGCATGCACCCCCGTGGCGGGGTCGATAGTCTCGACCTAGCCTCCGACCCTGCGCCGCCAGGCGATTAAGCGCAATTTTACCACAGAAACGTCCCTACCGGCCCGATCCCGTTTCGGTGACCGATTTAACCTAATCTCAAGGCGCTCCTGACAATCTGCACCTGTCACCGAATGAGCCGCGACGGTCTTCGAGGACGCATCGTAGATCGTCAAACAAGGACGCACCCCATGACCAGCATCTTCAAGCGCTTCGCTTCCGACGAGTCCGGCGCCACCGCCATCGAGTACGGCCTCATCGCCGCCCTCATCGCCGTCGTCGTGATCACCGCTCTGACCACCATCGGCACCAACCTGAACGCGACCTTCGTCAAGATCGGTTCGAACATCAAGGGTTCGTAAGCCGGACATCCGACGATCGCTTCGTACGATCGTCCGGTCCTGGGGTGATGGAAGGGGCCAGGCGACTGTCTGGTCCTTTCCTCGTTTCCGTTCTTCGTCTCCATGTCGCCCGATCCGTCGCCGACCTCCACGTCATGGGAAGACCGCCATGGGCACGCTGGGACTCCTCGTCGTATTCCCGTTCCTGATGGCCTACGCGGCCTCCAGCGATCTCCTGACGATGACGATCCCCAACCGGGTGTCGCTCATCTTGGTCGTCGGGTTCTTCGCCTTCGCGGCCGCCTGCGGCTTCACCTGGACCGAAGTCGGGCTGCACGTCGGCGCCGGCAGCCTGGTGCTCGCGGTCACCTTCACGCTGTTCGCCCTCGGCGTCATCGGCGGCGGCGATGCCAAGCTCGCGGCCGCCACCGCCCTCTGGCTCGGGTTCGACCACCTGGTCGACTATCTGATCGTGGCTTCGATCGCGGGGGGTGCCCTGACGCTGCTGCTCCTGGTGTCCCGCAACTATCCGCTCCCCTTCATCGCCGGCCGTCTTCCCTTCGTCCTGCACCTCCACGACCGCAAGACCGGCGTTCCCTACGGCATCGCCCTGGCGGCATCGGCCCTGGTGGTGCTTCCCGAGACATTAGTCTGGTCGCGCGCCCTCGCCGCGTGAAACCATCGGTCCGGCCGCTGGCCGGACGTGACCGTGCACCGCCCCTCCCGCGGTGATCCGGCATCCCCTGCGCGACGTCGACATCCGCATTGCGACGCCGTCGACGCGATGTCGTCCACGTCCGCTCGACGGATCGCTTCCGCGCACGGGATCGGCCGGGGCCCGGTGTCAAGTCGGCATCGAAGACCCGGCAGGGATCCTACCAAGTGTTAACCGTAATTTGAGGATTCCCGGAGCATCGTCCTGATCGGCGGCGAGTGGTCGCCCTAGCAGGTTGAAGCCCGGCAATGAAACCAGCGCGCCTTGCCGTCCTCGGGATTGCCCTCGCCACGGGTGGCGCCGCCGCTTACCTCATGAGCGGTGGCGAAGCGCCCGCGCCGCAACCCATCGCCTCGGCCCCCCCGCCGCCCAGCATGCCCGTGGTCGAGGTCCTCGTGGCCGCCGCCGAGCTGCCGATGGGGCAGACCATCCGGCCGGCGGACCTGCGCTGGCAGGCCTGGCCGGAGCAGGGCGTGACCGCCGGCTACATCACCCGCACCGCCTCGCCCAAGGGCCTCGAGGAGATCGCCGGATCGGTGGTGCGCACCGCCTTCCTTCCCGGCGAGCCGGTGCGACCGCAGAAGCTGGCGCGGTCCGACGGCGGCTTCATGGCCGCGATCCTGCCCGCGGGCATGCGCGCCGTCGCCGTGGTCATCGACACGCGCGGGTCGAGCTCGGCCGGCGGCTTCATCCTCCCCAACGATCATGTCGACCTCATCCGCACCTTCCGCGAGGAGGAACCCGGCAATTCCGGCGACGGCCAGGTCTCCGAGACCCTGCTGACCGACGTGCGGGTCCTGGCCATCGGCCAGATCGTCCAGGAGAAGAACGGCGCCACCGTCGTCACCGGCGAGACCGCGACCCTCGCCCTGACGCCCGCCCAGGCGGAACTCGTCACCCTGGCGCAGAAGGTCGGCTCCCTGTCCCTGTCGCTGCGCAGCCTCGTCGACTCCGGTCGAACCACGACGGAGGCCGAGGCGCCGGTCGAGACGCGCTCCGACGCGGCCCTCACGGTGGTGCGCTTCGGCGTCTCGAAACAGCAATCGCGGCGCTGAGCCATGTCTCACCGAAACGTCATGTCTCGCCGAAACGTCACGAAGGATTCGTCGATGACCAGCAGATCCCGTGGCCCGTCGCAGCGCGATTCCCGCGCCCCAGTCGTCATCGGCCGCGTCGCGACGGGTCACGCCCTCGTGGCGGCCGTCGCCCTGGCCGGTGCCATCGCGGCAGCCGGCCCGGCACTGGCGCGCCCCGCCGGGGTGCTCACCGCCGCACCGGTCCTCGACGTCGGCAGCGACGAATCCGCCACCTCGCGCAAGCTCGACCTGACCATCGGACGCTCGCTGATCATCGATCTGCCGCGGGACGCCAAGGAGGTGTTCGTCGCCAACCCGAAGGTCGCCAACGCGGTGGTCCGCTCCACCCGCAAGGTGTTCATCATCGGGATGGAGAACGGCGCCACCTCGATCTTCATCATGGACGCCGAGGGGCGCCAGATCACCGCCCTCGACGTCACCGTGGCGCGCGACCTCAACGTGCTGCGCCAGACCCTCAACCAGAGCATCGCCGGTGCCCGCTTCGACGTGCGCGCCGCCGGCGACTCGATCCTGCTCACGGGCACGGTCAACTCGGCGGCGGAGGCCGCCCAGGCCCTCGACATCGCCAACGCCTTCGTCGGCCTCGGCGCGGGCGGGGGAGCGGGGGGCCTGCGCGGCACGGTCGTCAACAACCTCACCATCCGCGGCAAGGACCAGGTGATGTTGCGCGTCACCGTGGTCGAGGTTTCGCGCACGGTGCTCAAGCAGTTCGGCATCAACGTCAGCGGCAGCTGGTCGGGCCTGCGCCTGGCCAACACCGCGCCGCTGGGCATCAACGGCGGCCGGTTTCCGGCCGGCAACCGGATCGGCGGCGTGATCGGCGCCACCGACGCGTTGGGAAACCTCACCGGGAACGGCATCTCCGCGACGCTGCAGGCGTTCGAGCAGGCCGGCGTCTCGCGCATCCTGGCCGAGCCGACCCTGACGGCGATCTCCGGCGAGGCGGCCAAGTTCACGGCCGGCGGCCAGCTGCCGGTGCCCGGCGCCCTCGCCTGCTCGGCATCGACCACCGGCGTCCAGAGCTGCCAGCCCAGCATCACCTTCAAGCCCTACGGCGTCAGCCTCAGCTTCACCCCGGTGGTGCTGGCCGACAACCGCATCTCGATCCGCGTCGGGACCGACGTCACCGAGATCGACCAGCAGAACACCCTCAACATCAACTTCAGCGGCACGACGACCGCGGTGCCCGGCTTCACCGTGCGCAGTTCGGAGACGACGATCGAGCTCGCCTCCGGCGCCACGATGATGACCGCCGGCCTGATCCAGCAGAAGAACAGGGCGGCCATCACCGGCCTGCCCGGCCTCATCAACCTGCCGATCCTGGGCGCCCTGTTCCGCTCGCGCGACTACCAGCGCGACGAGACCGAACTGATGATCATGGTGACGCCCTACATCGCCAAGCCGATGGAGGCCAAGCAGGTGGCGCGCCCCGACGACGGGTTCGTCGATGCCTCCGACAGCCAGGCGATCCTGCTCGGGCGCGTCAACCGCCTCTACGGCGGCGCGGGCGCCGCGCCGCTCGGCCCGACCTATCGCGGCCGGGTCGGCTTCATCACGGACTGACGGCGGCCCCGTCCGGCTCCAGGCCCAGCGCGGCCATTCCCGTCAACGCTCCGGCGCCACCAGGATCACGACCGATGACCTCGAAACCCGTCAAGACCGCGTTCGTCCTCACGGCCCTCGTGGCCCTGCCCGGTCTGCTGGGCGCCTGCCGCTCGGAGCGGGTGATCACCACCGGCTCGGTCGCGCCGGCGGACTACCGGGCACGCCATCCGATCGTGCTCACCGACAACCAGCGCAGCCTCGACGTCTTCGTGACGGGCACCGGCCATCTCGACCCGCGCCAGACGGCGGACCTCGACGCCTTCGTCCTCGAATTCCGCCGCTTCGGCCGCGGCGTCCTCGTCCTCGACATGCCCCGCGGCGTATCGCCGGCGGTGGGCGCGGGAGTCGAGCGCACCGCGGCGTCGATCCGCCGGGTGGCGGCCGAGGGCGGGGTGCCCCCGCGCCAGATCGTGGTCGAGAACTACGCGGTGGCCAACCCCGCGCTGTCGGCGCCGGTGCGGGTGAGCTTCCAGCGGATGGAGGCCAAGGTCGCCAGCCAGTGCGGCACCTGGCCGGGCGACCTCGGCGTCAGCGATCCCGTCACCAGCAACCGCAACGAGCCGTCCTGGAACTTCGGCTGCGCGTCCCAGACCAACTTCGCCGCCCAGGTCGCCGACCCGGTCGACCTCGTGCGCGGCCGCCCGGAGGGTCCGGTCGACTCCGTCCGGCGCACCCTGGACATCGGAAAACTGCGCCAAGGCAAGGATCCGTCAACCAGATGGAATCAAGATGGGCAGACGAGCGTGAAGTCGCAGGTCGGCAACTGAGCGAGACGCGGGTCGCGCATGTCGGGACCACCGCGAGCCTCGCCGTCTTCACCGCGGCAACCTGAACCGGATCACCGACCATGGCGGACCTGCACGAGACATCCGAGCGCCTGATCGCACCGGTGCCACGCATCACGATCCAGGCCTTCTGCGAGACCCAGGACGCGGCGGGCATGATCGAGGCCGCCTGCCTCGACAGGCGCATGCAGAAGGCCCACGTCAAGGTGCAGATGGGCGGCGGGCCGGCCGCGGTGGAAGCCTACCGCCACGCCCCCACCCCGAACGTCATCATCATCGAGACGCAAGGGGCCAAGTCGCGCCCCCTCGAATGCCTCGATTCCCTGGCCGAGGTCTGCGACGAGGGCACCAAGGTCATCGTCATCGGCCACGTCAACGACGTGCAGCTCTACCGCCAGTTCCTGCAGCGGGGGGTGAGCGAATACCTGATGGCGCCCGTCGACCCGATCACCCTGATCCAGTCGATCTCGGACCTGTTCACGGCGCCCGGCGCCAAGCCCGTGGGCCGCACCATCGCGGTGGTGGGAGCCAAGGGCGGCGTCGGCTCCTCGACCATCGCCCACAACCTCGCCTGGACCATCGCCCGCGGCCACGGCACCGCCACGGTGATCGCCGACCTCGACATCGCCTTCGGGACCGCCGGCCTCAACTTCAACCAGGACCCGCCCCAGGGCATCGCAGAGGCGGTGTTCGCGCCCGAGCGCCTCGACGGCAACCTCCTCGACCGCCTGCTCTCGAAATGCAGCGACAACCTCAGCCTGCTCTCGGCGCCCGCGATCCTCGACCGCACCACCGACCTGTCCGAGCCGGCCTTCGACAACCTCGTCGACCTGCTGCGCGCGGCGGTGCCCTGCATCATCCTCGACGTCCCCCACCAATGGTCGGCCTGGACGCGGCGGCTGCTGATCGCCGCGGACGAGATCGTCATCGTGGCGGCTCCCGAGCTCGCCTCCCTGCGCAACGCCAAGAACCTGCTGACCCTGCTCCAGCAGAACCGCCCCAACGACGCGCGCCCGCGCATCGTCCTCAACGGCGTCGGCGTGCCCAAGCGCCCCGAGATCGGCGCGGCCGACTTCGCCAAGGCCCTCGATGCGCCGCTCACGGCCAGCATCCCCTTCGATCCGGCCCTGTTCGGCACGGCCGCCAACAACGGCCAGATGATCGCCGAGATCCAGCCCGGCGCGAAGGCGTCGGAGGTCTATGCCGACCTCGCCGCCAAGCTCACCGGCCGTCCCGAGGTCAAGCGCGGCCGGGCGAACCTGCTCGAGCCGTTCCTGGCCAAGATCGCCCGGCGCAAGGCCTCGTGATGCCCGCGGTCGTCGATCCCGCGATGCCACGGCGTCGCGCCCGGGGCACACCCAACGGCGCGAAGCCGGCATCCCGCATCACGATGACCGCCCGTATCACGATGACCGCCGAGGTTTGCCGTCATGTTCGGTAGGAGAAACGGCGCGGCCGCCGCGCAGGCCCCAGCGCCGGGCCCGGCCCGCACGCAGGTGCCGGTGTCCGTACGCGAGGAGAAGCCCCAGCCGGCGCAGCGCCAGGACGTGACGCGCCCGGACGGGTCCCGACAGGACGGCGCGCGTCACGAATCCTCGCGTCGGCCCGAGCCGGTCGCGGTGCAGGAGGCGCAGAAGTCCGAGGACTACTACCGCACCAAGAGCATGATCTTCGGGGCGCTGATCGAAGCGATCGATCTCGCCCAGCTCTCGCGCCTGGACGCCGAGACCGCCCGCGAGGAAATCCGCGACATCGTCTCGGAGATCATCGGCCTCAAGAACATCGTCCTCTCGATCGCCGAGCAGGAGGAACTGCTCGACGACATCTGCAACGACGTCCTCGGCTACGGCCCCCTCGAGCCGCTGCTGGCCCGCGACGACATCGCCGACATCATGGTCAACGGCGCCAACCGCGCCTTCATCGAAGTCGGCGGCAAGATCCAGCTCACCAACGTGCGCTTCCGCGACAACCAGCAGCTGATGAACATCTGTCAGCGCATCGTCAGCCAGGTCGGCCGGCGCGTCGACGAATCCTCGCCGATCTGCGACGCGCGCCTGCCGGACGGATCGCGCGTCAACATCATCGCCCCGCCGCTGGCCCTCGACGGGCCGATCCTCACCATCCGTAAGTTCAAGAAGGACAAGCTGACCCTCGACCAGCTGGTGAAGTTCGGCGCGATCTCGCCGGAGGGCGCCAAGATCCTCCAGATCATCGGCCGGGTACGCTGCAACGTCGTGATCTCCGGCGGCACCGGCTCGGGCAAGACGACGCTCCTGAACTGCCTCACCCGCTACATCGACGAGGACGAGCGCATCATCACCTGCGAGGACGCGGCCGAGCTGCAGCTGCAGCAGTCCCACGTCGTGCGCCTCGAGACCCGCCCGGCCAACATGGAGGGCTCGGGCCAGGTCACCATGCGCGACCTCGTCAAGAACTGCCTGCGCATGCGGCCCGAACGCATCATCGTCGGCGAGGTGCGCGGGCCCGAGGCCTTCGATCTGCTCCAGGCGATGAACACCGGCCACGACGGCTCGATGGGGACGCTCCACGCAAACTCCCCGCGCGAGGCCCTGGCGCGTATCGAATCGATGATCACCATGGGTGGCTTCACGCTGCCCTCGCGCACCCTGCGCGAGATGATCTGCGGCTCGATCGACGTGATCGTGCAGGCGACGCGCCTGCGGGACGGCTCGCGCCGCATCACGCACATCACCGAGGTGATGGGCATGGAAGGCGACGTGATCATCACCCAGGACCTGTTCGTCTACGACATCAGGGGCGAGGACGCGAACGGACGGCTGATCGGACGGCACCGCTCCACCGGCATCGGCCGCCCGCGCTTCTGGGAGCGCGCCCGCTACTACGGCGAGGACCAGGCGCTCGCCGCCGCCCTCGACGCCGCCGCCGCCCTCGACGGAGATCCGATGTGACCCGCGCCGGTCCGCCCGACATGAGTTCCCTGCCATGAGAACCCTGCCATGAACGGGACGAACCTCGCCCTGACCGGCGCCCTCATGGCGATCGCCGCCGGCGGCGTCGCCTATGTGTTCCTCGCCCCCTACATCGCCGGCGAGAACCGGGCCGACAAGCGGCGCAAGGCCATGAGCGTGGTGACGACGCCGGCCGCCCGCGCGGCCACGGTCAACCGTCGCGACCAGGTGGCGCGCAGCCTCAAGGAGATCGACGCCAAGGCCAGCGGCGGCAAGGTCAGCCTCGATCTCAAGATCGCCCGCGCCGGCCTCGATTGGTCGAAGCAGAAGTTCTACCTCGCCTCGGCCGCGATGGGCATCGTCTTCGCCCTGCTGATCTTCCTCGTGACCAAGACGCCGATCGCCGCCCTCGGGGCGGTGTTCGCCGGCGCCCTCGGCCTGCCGCAATGGATGCTGAACCACCTGCGCAAGCGACGCATCAAGGCCTTCATCAAGGAACTGCCGACGGCGATCGACATCATCACCCGCGGCATCCGGGCCGGCATCCCCCTGGGCGACTGCTTCCGGATCATCTCCCGCGAGACGGAAGATCCGTTGCGCTCCGAATTCCGGCAGGTCGTGGAGGCCCAGACTCTCGGGTTGCCGATCGGCGAGGTGATGCAGAAACTCTACGAGCGCGTGCCGGTGGCGGACGTGAACTTCTTCGCGATCGTCATCAGCATCCAGTCGAGCTCGGGCGGCAACCTCTCGGAGGCCCTCGGCAACCTCTCGCGCGTCCTGCGCGACCGCAAGAAGATGGCCGGCAAGATCCAGGCGATGAGCATGGAGGCGAAGGCCTCGGGCGGCATCATCGCGGCCCTGCCGTTCGTGGTGGCGATCCTGACCTACCTCTCCAGCCCGGACTACATCTCGCTGCTCTGGACCACCGACATGGGCCGCGTCGCCCTGGTGGTCTCGGCGCTGTGGATGTCGCTCGGGGTCTTCACGATGAAGAAGATGATCAACTTCGACGTCTGACGCCGGCCGGGGACGGACCGCGTCGCCGCGAACCGCCCCCGTCCCGCGCCGCGCCCGGCGCAGCCCACCGACCTTCGTCCGCACGGACCGCCAGCATGATCACCGCCATCGCCGACAAACTGATCGACCCCCGCTTCATGGCGATGGTGCTCGTCGGCATCGCCTCGGCGGCGACGGTGTTCGCCCTTCTCCAGCCGATCATGGAGCCGGACCGCCTCAACAAGCGCATGAAGATGGTCGGCAACGAGCGCGAGGAGATCCGGCGGCGCGAACGCGAGAAGCTGGGGGCCAAGGCCTCCCTGCGGGTGGCGCCCAAGGCCTACATGAAACGCGTGGTGGAGCAGTTCAACCTCAGCCGCTGGCTCGGGACCGAGAGCGCCAAGCGCCAGTTGCTGACGGCCGGTTTCCGGTCGCCGGGGGCGGAGACCGGGTTCCTGTTCTTCCGCCTGATCATGCCGATCGTCCTCCTCGTCCTCAGCATCTTCTACCTGTTCGTGCTGCAGGTCCTCGACCAGCCGGTCTTGATCCGGGTGATGATCGTCATCGTGGCGGCCTTCCTCGGCATCAAGGCGCCGGAGATCTACCTGTCCAACCGGACCGCCAAGCGGCAGACCGAGATCCGGGCGGCCTGGCCGGACGCCCTCGACCTCAGCCTGATCTGCGTCGAATCCGGCATGTCGGTGGAGCACGCCTTCCGCAAGGTGAGCTCCGAGATCGCGATCCAGTCCGTCGCCCTGGCCGAGGAACTGGCGGTGATGACGGCGGAGCTGTCCTATCTGCCCGACCGGCGGGTGGCCTACGAGAACCTCGGCAACCGCATCGGGCTCGACGCCGTCAAGTCCGTGACCACGGCGCTGATCCAGGCGGAACGCTACGGCACGCCGGTGGGCCAGGCCCTGCGCGTGCTCGCCCAGGAAAGCCGCGACATGCGCATGAACGAGGCCGAGAAGAAGGCCGCCGCGCTGCCGCCCAAGCTGACGGTGCCGATGATCCTGTTCTTCCTGCCGGTGCTCTTCGTCGTGATCCTGACCCCGGCCGCGATCCAGGTCATGCGCTGACGCCGACGGCCCGACACCGCCCTGCCCTTCCACTCCGAACGGCTGGGCGCCATATTGCGGTCATGGCTGCACCCAAGACGCCCCGCACCCCATCCGCCGAGGGATCGGCAGGCAAGACGACGGCGGCCGGGAAGCCCAAATCGTCCGCTTCCAAATCGTCCGCTTCCAAGCCGTCGTACTCGAAGGCGTCGAAGCCCGAGTTGAAGCCCCTCGACCCGTTCCTGGCCGAACTCCTGAGCCCCGCCCTCAATCGCAACCGGCTGCCCGAGATCGAGGCTCCGAAAGCCGCATCCGGCAAACAGGCCCCGGCGAAGCGGAAGGCGAAGGCGCCCGAAGGGTTCGGCGAGGCGCCGCAATCGGGCTTCGTCGTCGCCGACGCGGCGGAGGTGGACCCGCGGCTCGCCCAGGCCCTCGGCCTCGGCGAGGGCGATGCGGCCGAACCCGAGACGTCCCTGGCCGCCGACGGCGTCTCGGCCACCGTCGACGCGCTGTCGCGCCTGCTCACCGAGGGCAACCCGCTCTTCAAGGACGGGAAGACCTGGGCGCCGCACCGGCCCGACCGGCCGCAGAAGTCGGAGGGCGGCGTGCCCTTCCGGCTGCAATCGGAGTTCGAGCCGGCCGGAGACCAGCCGCGCGCCATCGCCGAACTGGTGGACGGCGTGACGAAGGCGGAGCGCGACCAGGTCCTGCTCGGCGTCACCGGCTCGGGCAAGACCTTCACGATGGCCAAGGTCATCGAGGCGACCCAGCGCCCGGCCCTGATCCTGGCCCCGAACAAGACCCTGGCGGCGCAGCTCTACGGCGAGTTCAAGAGCTTCTTTCCCGACAACGCGGTCGAGTATTTCGTCTCCTACTACGACTACTACCAGCCCGAGGCCTACGTGCCGCGCTCGGACACCTTCATCGAGAAGGAATCCTCGATCAACGAGCAGATCGACCGGATGCGCCACGCCGCCACCCGCGCCCTGCTGGAGCGCGACGACGTCATCATCGTCGCCTCGGTATCGTGCATCTACGGCATCGGCTCGGTTGAGACCTACACCGCGATGTCGTTCACGGTGTCGCTGAACGAGCGCATCGAGCAGCGCCAGCTCGTGGCCGACCTCGTGGCGCTGCAGTACAAGCGCATCCAGTCCGATTTCGCCCGCGGTACCTTCCGGGTGCGCGGCGACGTCATCGAACTCTGGCCGGCCCACCTGGAAGACCGCGGCTGGCGCATCGGCCTGTTCGGCGACGAGATCGAGAAGATCACCGAGTTCGATCCGCTCACCGGCAAGACCCTCAACGAGCTCAAGTTCGTGAAGGTCTACGCCAACTCCCACTACGTCACGCCGCGCCCGACGCTGCAGCAGGCGGTCAAGGGCATCAAGTCCGAGCTCAACCAGCGCGTCGAGGAACTGACCCGGATGGGCCGCCTCATCGAGGCACAGCGCATCGAGCAGCGCTGCACCTTCGACATCGAGATGATCGAGGCCACCGGCGCCTGCAACGGCATCGAGAACTATTCGCGCTACCTCACCGGGCGCAAGCCGGGCGAGCCGCCGCCGACCCTGTTCGAATACCTGCCCGACAACGCCATCGTCTTCACCGACGAGAGCCACGTCACGGTCCCGCAGATCGGCGGCATGTACAAGGGCGACTTCCGCCGCAAGGCGACGCTGGCCGAATACGGCTTCCGGCTGCCGTCCTGCCTCGACAACCGCCCGCTGCGGTTCGAGGAATGGGACGCGATGCGCCCGCAGTCGATCCACGTCTCGGCGACACCCTCGAAATGGGAGATGGAGCAGACCGGCGGCGTCTTCGCCGAGCAGGTCATCCGCCCCACCGGCCTCGTCGACCCGGTCATCGAGATCCGCCCGGCGCGCTCCCAGGTGGACGATCTTCTGGGCGAGGTCCGCGAGGTCGCCCAGGCCGGCTATCGCACGCTGGTCACCACCCTGACCAAGCGCATGGCCGAGGACCTCACCGAATACCTGCACGAGAACAACGTCCGCGTCCGCTACATGCACTCGGACATCGACACGCTGGAGCGCATCGAGATCATCCGCGACTTGCGGCTCGGGGCCTTCGACGTGCTCATCGGCATCAACCTGCTGCGCGAGGGGCTCGACATCCCGGAATGCGCGCTGGTCGCCATCCTCGACGCCGACAAGGAGGGCTTCCTGCGCTCCGAGACGTCGCTGATCCAGACCATCGGCCGGGCGGCCCGCAACGCGGACGCCCGCTGCATCCTCTACGCCGACCACATCACCGGCTCGATGGAGCGGGCGATGGCCGAGACCGAGCGCCGCCGCACCAAGCAGGTCGCCTACAACACCGAACACGGCATCACGCCACAGAGCGTCAAGCGCGGCATCAGCGACATCCTCGACAGCGTCTACGAGCGCGACCACGTCCAGGTGGACACGGGGCTGGCCAAGAACGCCGTCACCATCGGCCACAACCTCAAGGCGGTCATGGCCGACCTCGAGAAGCGGATGCGCACGGCCGCCGCCGACCTCGACTTCGAGGAGGCCGCGCGCCTGCGCGACGAGCTCAAGCGCCTCCAGGCCACCGAGCTCCTGGTCTCCGACGACCCGATGGCGCGCCAGGGCGACGTCGAGCGCGAGGCCGGGAAATACGGAGCCAAGCGCAGCCGCATCTCCAAGCCGAGCCTCGACGACATGGGGCCCGGCACCGATCGCGAACGGCCGGTCGACGGCGTGGCGCCGGTCTGGCAGGAGCGGCCCAAGGCCCGCTCGACCCAGGGGCTCGGTGGGCAGAAGCCGAAATACCGAGGCCGCGGCAGCGGGGGTTCACGCTCGCGTGACGGCTAGGAGGAACCGGCCGGGCAAACCGGGCTTTTCCTGTTCATCAGCGTCGCTGCGCGATGAATGGAGATGTCGATGACGACCCGTCCCGGTTCCCGCCCCGCCGCCGGCCTGGCAGCCCTGGCCGTCCCCATCGTGGTGGGTCTCCTGGGCTTCGGGGGCTCCGCCCTCGCGCAGACCGTCGAGAGCCGCCGCGACCAGCCGACGCCCGCGACCCTGCCCGATCCGGAGGAGGTCCGTCAGCGGGAGGGCAACCGCCCGATCGGCCAGGTGGCGCCCCCCGAGGCCATCACCTCCTCGACGGCGGTGATGAATTCCGACCGCAAGGGCAAGGCGAGCTACACCAACCCCCTCGACCATCTGCCCGCCAAGGACCGTGCCGGCACCGGTGGCGGCCGGCGCGAATAGGCGACACGAGACGGCGCCGGCACATCCGTGCCGGCACCGGCGGAGACGCGGCAACAGGAGCGACGGACATGGGCCTACTCGATCAGGTCATCGGCGGCGTGCTCGGCCAGATGATGGGCGGCGGCGGTTCCCAGCGCCAGGAGGGTGGACAAGGACAGGGCGGCGGCTTTCCCGGAGGCCTCCCCGGCGGCCTCGGCGGCGCGATGTCCCCGATCGTCCAGGCCCTGCTGATGCTCCTGATGCAGAAGGGGATGAGCGGCGGCCTCGGCGACATCTTCGGCGGCGGCGGCGCCCGCCAGCCGCCACAGGAGGACCGGCGCGAGCGGCAGGACCCGCGCGACGACGGTGACCTCGGCGGGTTCGGACAGGGCGGGGATCGCGGGTCCGACCGGTACGACGAACCCGAACGCCGCGGCGACGGCGGCGGCGAATTCGGCGACCTTTCCGGCATGCTCGACGGACCTGGGGGACGCTCGTCCGATCGGATGGGCCGTCACGACGGGCAGGACGGCTCCGGCGACGGGCCGGGCGGCCTCGACGGGCTGGTCGACAGGTTCCAGCGCGGCGGGCTCGGCGACGTCATGGAATCCTGGATCGGGTCCGGCCAGAACCGGCCGGTCGAGCCGAATCGGCTCGCCGACGCCCTCGGGCCTCAGACCGTCGACACCTTGGCGAGCCGGACCGGGCTCGACCGCGACACGCTGCTGTCCCAGCTCGCCCAGGCGCTGCCCGGCGTCATCGACGGGCTGACCCCCCAGGGGCGGCGGCCGACCCCGGAGGACCGGCGCGGCTGGTAGCCCCCTACAGCAGCGTCCCCTTCAGGATCACCATGGCGACGCTGAAGTAGATCACGAGCCCGGTCACATCCACCAGCGTCGCCACGAAGGGCGCCGAGGCGGTGGCCGGGTCGAAGCCCAGCCGCTGCAGCACGAACGGCAGCATCGATCCGGTGAGCGAGCCGAAGGTGACGATCCCGACGAGGGCCGCGCCCACGGTCGCCGCCACCAGCATCCAGTGCTCGCCGTAGTCGTAGAGGCCGGCCTTCTGCCAGACGACGATCCGGACGATGCCGATCAGGCCGAGGATGGCCCCGAGCAGGAGCCCGGTCGGCAGTTCGCGCAGCGCCACCTTCCACCAGTCGCGCAGGCGTACTTCGTGGAGGGCGAGCGCCCGAATCAGCAAGGAGGTCGCCTGCGAGCCGGAGTTGCCCCCCGAACTCATGATGAGGGGGATGAACAGGGTCAGCACGATGGCCTTTTCGAGTTCGCCTTCGAAGCCCTGCATCGCGGTGGCGGTCATCATCTCGCCGAGGAACAGGGCGCAGAGCCAGCCGGCCCGCTTCCGGATCATCGTGGGAAAGCCGATGTCCATGTAGGACTCGGGCAGCGCCTCCATGCCGCCGAACCGCTGCACGTCGCGCGTCTGCTTCTCGACCATGGCGTCGATCATGTCGTCGACGGTGACGATCCCGATCAGATGGCCGACGGCATCGATCACGGGCAGGGCGAGGAGATCGTATTTCGAGATCAGGCGGGCGGCCTCCTCGCGGCTGGCGGTGGGCGAGACCGCGAGCGGATGGCGTCCCGGCGCGACGCTGAGGACGTTGTCGTCGGGATCGCCGCTGATCAGCCGGCGCAGGGGCACCGCCTTGGTCAGGGCCTGGGTGCGCGGGTCGAGGACGAAGATCGCGTAGATGGTCTCGCGGGTCTTCTCGACCTTGCGAAGGTGGTCGAGGGTCTGGCCGATGGTCCAGGTCCCCGGGACGGCCACGAACTCGGTGGTCATCAGGGAGCCGACGCTCTCCTCGCCGTAGGCGCTGAGCCGGTCGACGGTGCCACGGGTCTCGGCGTCCAGGCGCGCGCGCAGATCCGAGCGGCCCGGCTCCTCGATCTCGCGGAACACGTCGGTGACGCGGTCGGCCGCCATGCCCGAGAGATACGAGGCGACGCGGTCGCGCGGCAGCATCTCGATGATGTCGGCAGCGGCATCGAGCTCGGGCTGGTCCAACACCTCGACGGCCCGGTCGTGCGGCAGCCCGAGGATGATGGCGGCGGCGACCTCGGGCGCCTCCTCGTTGAGGGCCTCGACGATGTCGGGGGCGCGTTCGTCGGAGAGGCGGGCCGCCAGGACGGAGGGATCGACGGAGCCGAGCGAGTCGGCGACTTGAAGGGCGTTCATGGGCTTAACCTCGCACGGCGGGGACGCGGCCGCCGTGGGGCGCCGGTCGCCGGGGCCGCCCCGGCCCGGTGCGAGCCTTCAGGCGGCCATGGCGGCCGGGACACCGTGCGGCGGCATCGATCGACTGTGACTGTCGCTGGTCATGGGGTTCGGGTCTGGGGTCCGTATCGTCCCCGCCCGCATCGTCGGATGCGGGTGCCGGGAGCGCCGCGCCTGTGCACCCGACGGATGAAGGCGTCAAGCGGTTTCGCGCGGTGGACCTCCGGCTGGCCGACGCGACCACCCGGACCTGACACGAGGTGCCTGCGACGAACTGAAGGGACTGCGAATTTTGGGTTCGCGCGAATTCCTGATCCAAAGGACGCCGAGGTCGCGCGGGACCGGGGTGCGCCTGCGCGGACCCGCTCCCGGCACGAATGGCCGCGCTCCCGCCGATCTGGTACGCACCGGCGACGCGGCCCGGGACACCCCCGGCGTGTCCGGAGGCGAGATGTCCATTCCGCAGACCAAGATCTTCCCGAACCTGACCCGCCTGCTGATGGCCTGGGAGATCGCGGAGTTCGGCTGGGAGATCGGCGAGCATACCTACGGTCGGCCGACGGTCCTGGAAGCGGGGGCGGCGGCACTCAGGATCGGCCGCTACTGCTCGATCGCGTCCGACGTCGTGATGGTCCTGGCCAACCACCGCATGGACCTCGTCACCACCTATCCGTTCAAGACCCTGTCCCACCTCTGGCCGAGCGCGGCGGCGGGCGAGGACGACCACGCCAGCCACGGCGACATCGTCATCGGCGACGACGTCTGGATCGGCACCGGCGCCATGATCCTGTCGGGAAGCGACATCGGCACCGGCGCCGTCGTCGCGGCGCGGTCGGTGGTGCGCGGCGTAGTGCCCCCCTACGCCATCGTGGCCGGCACCCCGGCGAGGGTCATGCGGCGGCGGTTCGACGACGACACCGTCGCCCGGCTGCTCGCGACGGCCTGGTGGTCCTGGCCGGAGGACAAGCTCGGCGCCTACCTGCCGTTGATGCTGGGGACCGACATTCACGCCTTCCTCGCCCGGGCCGAGGCGGAACGCGACGGCGGCGAACCGTCTCCGGAGGGACACCCGCCCACGCCGTGAACGGATGCGATGGCTGCCACGGAATCGCGCGACAACGTTGGCGTGACGTCGCGTATGGAACCATAGCGCAGGGCGAGACGTCACCGCCTCCGACGGAAGGCCACCGACCGCCGTCGTTCTGGTGGTATATTGCATGAACGCTGCATCAGGCTTGCATCTTATCGCCATCCTATGAGAAATATAAGTGTAGCGCCCACTTGTATTGCGCCCAACGGATCGCCTATATCAGGGTCGTTAGCGAGAAGGAGTTTCGCCATGACGTGGTCTGCCCCCATCGTTCAAGAAGTTTGCGTCGGCATGGAAGTGACGAGCTACGAGTCCGCCGAGATCGACACCTTCAACTGAGGGTCTCGCAACTGACGGTCGCGAGCTCCCGCCTGGGACGACTCGTAACGTTCGAATTCCCCAACACCCCTTCAGAGGAAAACGCCATGACCTGGTCTGCCCCCATCGTTTCGGAAGTCTGCGTCGGCATGGAAGTCACCAGCTACGAGTCCGCCGAGATCGACACCTTCAACTGAGGCGTCGACGCTCCGTGACGGAGCGTCCCGCACCGGTTCACCGTCATTCATCATCATTCCAAGGATATCATCATGACCTGGTCTGCCCCCATAGTTTCGGAAATCTGCGTCGGCATGGAAGTCACCAGCTACGAGTCCGCCGAGATCGACACCTTCAACTGAAGGTCGGTCGGCCGACAGGCCGATGGGGCGGCACCCGCGAGGGTGCCGCCCTTTTTCATGCCCGATCAATGAAACGACGAAGGGCCGGACCGCAGATGCGGTCCGGCCCTTCGTGCGTGGCGGCGCCCGCTGCCCCGGGGATTAGAGCCGGTAGCGGATCTGGTCGGTCCAGAAGCGCTCCAGGCGTCCGAGCGCGACGTTGAGACGCCCGAAGTCGTCGTCCGAGATGCCGCCGATCGGCTGGATGGTGCGGGCGTGCTTGTCGTAGAGCGTCTGGATGATGTCGTGGACCTGCTTGCCCTTCTCGGTCAGGCTGATGCGCACCGAGCGGCGGTCCGTCTTCGAGCGGGCGTGGTGGAGATAGCCGGCCTCGACGAGCTTCTTGACGTTGTAGGAGACGTTGGAGCCCAGGTAGTAGCCCTTGGTGCGTAGCTCGCTCGCGGTCAGTTCCTTGTCGCCGATGTTGTAGAGCAGCAGCGCCTGGACGCTGTTGACGTCCTCGCGGTCGCGGCGCTCGAACTCGTCCTTGATGACGTCGAGGAGGCGGCGGTGCAGCCGCTCGACGAGGTGCAGGGCCTCCAGATAGGAACCCGCGGACGTGCCGGCCTCGGCGGAGGGGGTGCTGTCGACGATCTTGGCGGCCTTGGATGACATGGGTGCCTCGCGGGAGTTCGGGTGCCGGGCGCCGGCTTGATCGGCACCGCCTATGAACCCAACCTAGATCGGCCGAATGAAAAGCAGTTTAAGCGACAAGATGAATTTGCAATTTACCCGCTTGGGTAAATGCAAGATGAAACCACTACCGTAAGATTCGATTTACCGAGCCTCGTTCGCCGCTAGTGAAGACAAGATGAAGTAGATCACGACAATACTACCTTGTATCGCGATCAGCGGCATCGACATCGCCAGCAGCTGCGGCGTCAACAGCGCCAGGGTGATGGCGCTGGTGGCGGCCAGCAGCCAGACGACGCCGCCCCAGGCGCTGGTGAGCCACAGGCCGACGGCGGCCGTGAAGTCGATCACCGAGAAATAGACGATGACGGTCTGGCGGCCGAACGGCTCGTCCTCGAACGGTGCCGCGTTCGGCCAGACGTCGAGGATCCGCATCCACGACCACACCCCCTTGGCCAGCCACAGCAGGGCCACGAGGCGCATGAACCAGACCAGCACCATGTCCCAGCCGGTCTGGCTGGGGGCCGCGACGCGTTCGATCCTGTCCGCATTGCGCTCGCCGCCGCGGGCCTGGCGGGCCGAGCCCAGCTTGATCAATCCCTTCACGGTCTCGGGTCCCGTCCCATCGCCGGGCCGAAATCGGGCTCCGGACCGTCGAGCGGCGCAAAGAAGGCGGCGATCGCGGCCGGGTCGACGGCCTCCGGGGTCGCGGGCGACCAGGCCGGCGCCCCGTCCTTGTCCACGAGAACCGCGCGGACGCCCTCGAAGAAGTCGTGGCTGGCCGTGACCCGCAGCGCCAGGCGGTATTCGAGGGCGAGCGCCTGCGCGACGTCGAGCCCGACGCCCCGCCGCATCTGTTCGTGGGCGATCGCCACGCTGGTGGGCGAGCGCGTGCGGATCAGGGCCGCCGTCTCGGCCGCGAAGGTCGAGTTGGCGATGCTCGAGCCGGCGGCCGCCCGGTCCAGCGCCGCGAGGACGGCGAGGACGGAATCGGCGGCGAAGGCCCCGTCGACGAGGCCACGGGCCGCGGCCAGCGGTCCGGGCGGAGGTGGCGGCGCGGCATGGGCGGCCAGGACATCGTCGACCGGCCCGCCCTCGGCCAGGGCCGCGACCACCGCCGCGATGGCCTCGGGGGCGACATGATGGGTGGCGAGGCCGAGGGCGAGGGCGTCTCCGATCCCGATCCGCGAGCCGGTGAGCGCGAGATAGGTGCCGGCCCGGCCGGGCAGCCGGGGCAGCGCGTAGGTCATCCCGACGTCGGGAAAGAACCCGATGCCGACCTCCGGCATGGCGAACCCGTAGTTCCCGGAGGCGACGCGGTGGCTGCCGTGCAGGGAGATCCCGACGCCGCCACCCATCACGATCCCCTCGATCAGGGACACGACGGGCTTGGGGTAGCGCTTCACCGCGGCGTTCAGCCGGTATTCCGACGACCAGAACGCGCGCACCGCCTCGTCCTGCCCGGCCCGGCACTGGTCATAGACCCGGCGGATGTCGCCCCCGGCGCAGAAGGCCCGACCGCCGGCGGCGCGGATCACCACGCGGGTGACGGCGGCGTCGCGCTCCCAGGCGTCGAGCGCGGCATGCAGCGCCGCGATCATCGCGAGGGACAGCGCGTTGAGGGCCTTGGGCCGGTTCAGGGTCACCAGACCCGCGGCACCGCGGCGCTCGAACAGGATCTCCGGCTCTGCCCCTCGCTCGGCCCCTTGCTCGGCCCTTTGCGTCATCGACCCCACTCGGACTCCCCGCGGACCCCTCTTGCCCGTCCAGGCGCCGTTAGACGAACTCTTGGCGCCCCGGTCAATCGGACCCTCGGAAAGGGCCGGTCCGCCGGCATCGGCCCCGGGTTACCGGGCGTTCGGCGGATGTGATAGGCCCCTCCGGCACAGCCCAATCGATCCGAGGCTCAGCCCATGACCGACGAGTCCCCGACCCCGCGCCCGCTTGCCGTCGAGAGCGCGCGCGCGACGAGCCCAGGGGGGCCCTTGAGTCTCACCCAGCGGCCCCGGCGCAGTCGCAAGAGCGACTGGTCGCGCCGGCTGGTGCGCGAGCACAGCCTGAGCGTGGACGACCTGATCTGGCCGCTGTTCGTCATCGCGGGCGAGAAGCGGCGGGAGCCGATCGCCTCGATGCCCGGCGTCGAGCGCCTGAGCGTCGACGAGGTGGTGCGGGAGGCCGAGCGGGCGGCGCGGCTGGGCATCCCGGCGATTTCGTTCTTTCCCTACACAGAGGCGTCGCTGCGCGATCCCACCGGCTCGGAATCGCTCAACCGCGACAACCTGGTGTGCCGGGCGGTGCGGGCGGTGAAGGCGGCGGTACCCGAGATCGGCATCATGACCGACGTCGCCCTCGACCCCTACACCAGCCACGGCCACGACGGACTTCTGGAGGACGGCGCCATCCTCAACGACGAGACCGTGGCGCTGCTGGTGGAGCAATCCCTGATCCAGGCGGAGGCCGGCACCGACATCATCGCCCCCTCGGACATGATGGACGGGCGTGTCGGCGCCATCCGCTCGGGCCTCGACAAGGCGGGATTTCGCGACGTCCAGATCATGGCCTACGCGGCCAAGTACGCGAGCGCGTTCTACGGCCCGTTCCGCGACGCCATCGGCACCAGCGCCGCCCTGGTCGGCGACAAGCGCACCTACCAGATGGACCCCGGCAACGGCACCGAGGCCCTGCGCGAGGTCGCCCTCGACATCCAGGAGGGTGCCGATTCGGTCATGGTGAAGCCCGGCCTGCCCTACCTCGACATCATCCGGCGGGTGAAGGACGCCTTCGGGGTGCCGACCTTCGCCTACCAGGTGTCGGGCGAATACGCGATGATCGAGGCCGCCGCCCGCAACGGCTGGCTCGACGGCGAGCGTGCCATGGTCGAAAGCCTGCTGGCCTTCAAGCGGGCGGGCGCCGACGGCGTGCTCAGCTACTACGCTCCGCGGGTGGCCGAGCGGCTGCGCGACCGGGCGTGAGGCCGGCCGGCCCGCTGCTGGCCGCCCTCCTTCTGGTTCCGGCCGGCTGCTCGAGTTCGGTGGACCGGCAGCGGGCCACCACCTGCCGCAGGGCGGTGCCGGCCCTGGCCCCTCCGGAGGGGGCGGTGACCATCCTGCGCGTGGCGCAGGGGCCCGGCGCCGACAGCGTGCGCGTGGACTACGGGCTTGGCCAGCGCGACGGCCGCCAGCGCTGGCTGGTCTGCCGGTTCGGGACCGGCGCAGTGCTCGACGCCATCTCCACCGAGCAGGGTCCGGTGAGCGGAGCGGCCCTCTACCTGCTGCGCCACTACTACCTCGACACCTCCGAGGCCGTGGCGGCCGACCCGCAGCCCTGAGCGGGATCTTGAGACCGGCCGGAGCGGCTCCCATCTCAAGGCCTTCGCAATCGCCCCACGAGGGAGCGCGGTGATGCTCGACAACCCGACCGGCTATTCCGACCGCCTCGGCACCCCCGGCTACGGCCTGCCGACGCGCCTGCCGTACGTGCGGGCGAGCCTCGGCGCCCGGTTCGTGGCCTATCTCCTCGACATCCTGTTCATCTTCGGCTTCACCGCCCTGCTGACCGTGGCGATCACGCTGATCGGCGTCATCACCTTCGGGCTCGGCTGGACGCTGTTCGCGGTGCTGCCGGCCAGCGGCATCCTCTACAGCGCCATCACGGTGGGCGGTGCCGGCCAGGCCACCTGGGGCATGCGGATGATGGGCCTGCGCGTGGTGACGCCCGAGACAGGCACCCGGGTCGACGTGATCACCGCCGGCGTCCATGCGCTCCTGTTCTACGTGGCAATCTCGACCTTCCTGCTCTGGTTCGTCGACATGCTGTTCGGCTTCATGCGCTCCGACCGCCGCCTCGGCCACGACCTGCTCCTCGGCCTCGCCGTCGTGCGCGCCCCGTGACGACATGGTGAGGGCGGCGAGTCGCAAGGCCATTGAGCGCGACCGTATTGCCGTTACACTCAAGCGATCCGGTGCCTCGCGCCGGGTCCATCGAGGGCCACGGCCAGCGTGACCAGCCATCCGCGCGACACCCCGCAGTTCTACCTCACCGCGCCCTCGCCCTGCCCGTATCTACCGGGCCAGGAGGAACGGAAGGTCTTCACCCATCTCGTCGGGCGCCGCGCCCGCGACCTCAACGAAATCCTGACGCAAGGGGGGTTTCGCCGCTCGCAGACCATCGCCTACCGGCCGGCCTGCGAGACCTGCCGGGCCTGCATCTCGGTGCGGGTGGTGGTGGCCGATTTCGTCGCCTCGGCCAGCCAGCGGCGCATCCTGCAACGCAGCGCCGATCTCGTGGGCGCGCCCGAGCCGAACCGGCCGTCCTCGGAGCAGTACACCCTGTTCCGTCGCTACCTCGACGCCCGCCACGGCGACGGCGGCATGATCGACATGACCGTGCTCGACTACGCCATGATGATCGAGGACAGCCACGTCGACACCCATCTCGTGACCTATCGCCGGCGCGGGCCCGACACCGCCATCAACGGGCGGGGCACCGGGGCGCCGCTGGCGCTGTGCCTCACCGACGTCCTCTCGGACGGGCTGTCGATGGTGTATTCGTTCTACGATCCCGCCGAGGCTGCCCGGTCGCTCGGCACCTTCATGATCCTCGACCACATCCGCCGTGCGGCCGCGCTCGGCCTGCCGTATCTCTACCTCGGCTATTGGGTCGATGGCTCGCGCAAGATGGACTACAAGGCCCGTTTCAAGCCACAGGAGCGCCTGTTCGGGCCGGGCTGGCAGCGGGTGGAGTAGGCCTCACGGTTCGGGCGGGCGGGACAGGGCCTGCCTCAGGGCATCCGGCAGCCGGACCGCACGACCGTTGCGGACGGCGGCCACGACGACCTCGGCCCTCACCAGAACCTCGTCGCCGCGCCGCACCTCCTGGGTCATTGGCATCGAGGCGCCGCGCAACGCCCCCGGCATCGTCACCACGTCGAGCACATCGTCCATGCGGGCGGGCTTGAGGAAGTCGAGCCCCATCCGGCGCACCACGAAGACGAGGTCGGCCTCGCGCTGGAGGTCGGCCTGCTCCATGGCCAGCGCCCGCAGGAGTTCGGTCCGCCCGCGCTCCATGTAGCGCAGATAGTTGGCGTGGTAGACGAAGCCGGAGAAGTCGGTGTCCTCGTAGTAGACGCGGACGGACAGGTGGTGCGCGCTCATGCCGGCGCCTGCGAGGACAGGTCCACCACGACGATCTCCGGGGGGATGCCGAAGCGTACCGGGGCGATGCTCATGCCGAGACCGCCCGAGACCACGAGGTCGCCCTGCTCGCGGACATGGCCGTAGGCGTAGCGGCCGCGGTAGCGCGACGGCACCACCGGGGCGTAGCCGAACATGCGGATCTGGCCGCCGTGGGTATGGCCGGACAGGGTCAGCGCGACGCGGGCCGGTACCTCGGGAAAGATGTCGGGCTCGTGCGCCAGCAGGATCGCCGGCTTGTCCGGCGGGATCTGCGCCAGGGTCGCGCCGAGGTCGTCGACGCCCAGGCGTGGATGCCCGCGCCGCCGGCTCGGCAGAAAGGCGAGCTGGTCGCCCAGGCCCGCGAGCCAGACCTCGTGCCCGCCGGCCCGCAGGGCCAGCGCCTCATTCTGCAGCACGCGGATGCCGGCGGCCCGTAGCGCATCTCCGGCGATGGTCGGGCCGGCCCCGCGGCGCTGGGCCGACGTGTCCTCCCACCAATCGTGATTGCCGAGGATGGCGTAGGTGCCCAGCGACGCCCGCAGGCCGCCCAGCACCGGCCCCCATTCGGCGGCATCGACGTAGCGGGTGACGAGGCGCATGCCCGAGACGTAATCCCCGAGCAGCACGATGACGTCGCCGCCGAGCCCGTTGGCGGTCTCGACGATGGCGCGGATGCGCGCCACGCTCATCCAGGGCTCGCAGGCATGGAGGTCGGCCAGGGCGACGATGCGCAGGCTCAGCCCGTCCGGCCAGGGCCCGAGCGGCTTGATCCGGTAGCGGGTGACGGCGAGCCGGAACGGCTCGATCCCCGTCGCGTAGGCCGCCGTCCCGCCGCCGGCCAGCGCCACGGTTCCGAGGCCGGCGAGCAGGGTGCGGCGGGTGATCCGGACCGGGGCCCCGTCAGGCATCCGGCTCCCCGCCCCCGAACAGGCCGAACTGCGTGCCCGGATCGCGCCTGGGTTCGGCGAAGCCCATGTGCTTGAAGGCGTGGGGCGTCAGCATGCGGCCGCGCGGGGTGCGCTGGACGAAGCCCTTCTGGATCAGGAACGGCTCGATGATGTCCTCGATGGCGTCGCGGGGCTCGGACAGCGCCGCCGCGATGGTCTCGATCCCCACCGGACCGCCGCCGAAGGAGGTGGCGATCATGGTCAGGTACTTGCGGTCCATCACGTCGAGGCCGACCGGATCGACGTCGAGGAGCTGCAGCGCACGGTCGGCGATGGCCCGCGTCACGGTGGGCGCATCGGCCACAATGGCGAAATCGCGCACCCGGCGCAGCAGCCGCCCGGCGATGCGCGGGGTACCGCGCGCGCGCTTGGCGATCTCGTTGGCGCCCTCGGCCGACATGCCCAGGCCCAGCACCCGCGCCCCGCGCGACACGATCAGCTCGAGTTCGTCGACGTCGTAGAATTCGAGCCGGATCGGGATGCCGAAGCGGTCGCGCAGCGGCGTCGTGAGGAGGCCGGCACGGGTGGTGGCGCCCACCAGCGTGAACTTCGGCAGTTCGATCTTCACCGAGCGTGCCGCCGGCCCCTCGCCGATGATGAGGTCGAGCTGGTAGTCCTCCATCGCCGGATAGAGAATCTCCTCCACCGCCGGATTGAGGCGGTGGATCTCGTCGATGAAGAGCACGTCGCGCTCTTCAAGGTTGGTGAGCTGGGCGGCCAGATCCCCCGCCTTGGCGATCACCGGCCCCGAGGTCGAGCGGAAGTTGACGCCGAGTTCGCGCGCCACGATCTGCGCCAGCGTGGTCTTGCCGAGACCTGGCGGGCCGACGAACAGGACGTGGTCGAGGGCCGAGCCGGTTTTCTTCGCCGATTCGATGAAGATGCCCATGTTCGCCCGCGCCGCGCGCTGGCCGACGAACTCGGACAGGCTGAGCGGCCGGATCGACGTCTCGGCGTCGTCCGCCATCTGGCGCTCGGGGGTGAGGAGGGCCTTGGGGGTGAGAAGGGCCTTGGGCTTGGTCAAGCGGGCTCGCGCGGCCTCGATCGAGGGGGGACAGGCCGCCGGATGTCGCACACCCGCGAGGATCGCGCTACACTTGCGGCCGCCGAGGTGCGAGCCCGGCGCCGCTCGCTTGCGAGGTCCGCCATGGGTGACGCGTCACAGCTTTTCGAGACGATGAGCCTCGACGATTTCGAGGAGATGCTGGCGGACAAGCCGCGCAACGAGCGCTGGGAGCTCATCGGCGGCCGGGTCGTGCGGATGATGGTCGGCGCCCGCTGGGAGCATGGCCGCATCGTCCAGAACATCGCGCGGCACCTCGAAAACGGGTTCGTGGCGGCGGGCTCGTCCTGCCAGACCTTCACCGAGACCTTCTTCATGAAGAACCGTGCGCTCGACGCGGCGATGCTGCCCGACGTCCTCGTGGTCTGCGGCGACCTCGAACCGGGCGCCACATCGGTCGATGACGCCACCGTGCTGTTCGAGGTGCTCTCGCCCGGTACCGAGGCACGCGACCGTTTCGAGAAATGGCGCGTCTACCAGCGGCTCGCATCGCTGCAGCACTACGTGCTCGTCACCCGCGACCGGGCGAGGGTGGAGGCGTTCGATCGCACCGACGGCAGCTGGAGCGGCTACCGCGCCCTGGAGGGGCTCGACGCCACCCTCGACCTGCCGGCGATCGGTGCGTCTCTTACCCTGCGGGACATCTACCGCCGGGTCATCGTCGATTGAACCCGCGGCGCCGGGGCGCCGCGGGCCGTGATGCCAAAGCTCAGTCGGCTTCCGGGGCGATCGGCTCGAGGCCGCCGATGTGCTTCTGGGCGTAGAGCGGCAGGCCGATCTGGGAGATCAGGGTCTGCTGCGTCTCGAGGAAGTCGATGTGGCCTTCCTCGTCCGCGGCCAGCGCCTCGAACAGCTGCTTGGAGACGCGGTCGTTGATCGAATCGCAGTACTGCGCGGCCTCGAGGTAGAGGGCGCGGGCCTCGGTCTCGGCGGCGAGATCGCAGGCGATGATCTCCTCGACGTTCTGGCCGATGCGCAGGGGATCGAGTTCCTGCAGGTTGGGGAAGCCGTCGAGGAACAGAATGCGATCGACGAAGCGATCGGCATGGTTCATCTCTTCGATCGACTCCTTGCGCCAGAACTTGGCGAGGTCGATGTAGCCCCAGTCGTTCAGCATGCGGAAGTGCAGCCAGTACTGGCTGACCGCCGTCAACTCGCTGCGCAGGCCGCGGTTGAGGTACTCGACGACCTTGGTATCACCCTTCATGTGCCCGTCTCCCTGAGCGTCACGCCTACGAGGCGTGACATCGCCGCGAGAGCCGGGCCCGGCTCACGCGGCGATGTCCGCCTCCGCTGGTGCGACCTTGACCAGAGAGCAGCCGGTTGCGCAACCCGTCGCGCAGGTATGCGCGGCCTCCGCGAGGGCCGTCTGCATGATCGCCCGGATGGTGCGGGCGCATCGGCCGCACTTGGGGCTGCAGCCGAGACAGGCGTGGACCTGGGCCGGCGTGCGCGGGCAGTCGGCACCCCGGTCGAGGCAGGCGCGCACGGCGCCGTCGGACAGGACGTTGCAGGAACACACGATCATGTGCGGCCCCTCAAGCGAGACGCACGGAGGAGGACACCCCTACGGACCGGCCTTTTCTGAGCACCGACATTCACTTGCCCGTCTTTTTAGAACGATTGAAATCTACTGTTCTTTCAACAACTTAGCGGGTCTCTGCGCGGCCCGCAAGCCGATTGGGCCCCCTCATGCCGAGCCATGAGCCGCACGCAGGGCCCGCATCGGTGTGGACGCACGACGGAGGGATACCGGCCGACCCGGCCGACGCCGGCCGGCGACAATCCGTCAGCGGGCGAGTTCGCGCAGGCCGAGGCGGATCAGCACCTTGGTCTCGGCGCCCTCCCCGGCCTCGCGCAGGGCGGCGGCGATGGCGGAGGAGGCCTGGACCGGGGCGTAGCCGAGGTTGACCAGGGCCGAGACCGCATCGGCCGCCGGTTGCGGCGCGGTGCGGTCCTCGACGGCGCCGGCCAGGGCGAGGACGGCCGGGTCGAGGGACGCGAAGGCCGGCGCCTTGTCCTTGAGTTCGGCGACGAGGCGGGCGGCGAGGCGCGGTCCGACGCCGGGTGCCCGGCTGATGCCGGTCTTGTCGCCCGTGGCGATGGCGGTGGCCAGCGCCGGCGGCTCGAGGACGGACAGCACCGCGAGCGCCACCTTGGCCCCCACCCCCTGCACGCCCTGGAGCAGGCGGAACCACTCGCGCTCGGCGTCGGACCGGAAGCCGTAGAGGCGGATCATGTCCTCGCGGACATGGGTCTCGATGGACAGGGCGGCGGCCTCGCCGACGACGGGCAGGCGCTGCAGCGTGCGGGCGGAGCAATGCACCACGTAGCCGACCCCGTTCACGTCGATGATGGCGAAGTCCTCGCCGAGCGAGTCCACCACGCCCTTCAGCTTGCCGATCATGCGTTGTCCCTTACCCTCGCCGCACGTTCCTGTAGATGACCCCCACAGGACTTCCAGCCACACTCAGACACGCTCTTCGAGGATGCCCGCATGATGCGCCTGCCCGTGATCGCCCTCGTCCTGCTCGCCACGGCGGGCGCCCGCGCGCAGGAGGACGCCGCTCCGAGCGCCGACCCCACCAAGGTCCGGGCCGGGGCCTACGTCCTCGATCCGGCGCACGGCAAGATCACCTGGTCGGTCAGCCACCTGGGGTATTCCACCTATTACGGCCAGATCACAGACGTGGCCGCCAAGCTCGACCTCGACCCGAAGGAGCCCGCCAGGAGCCGCCTCACCGCCACCATCGGCATGGCCAGCATCAGCGGCATCAACGCGGCGCTGGACGCCCACCTGCGCGGGCCCGACTTCTTCGCCGTCGCGGGCTTTCCCGCCGCCACCTTCACCGGCACCGGCATCGAGCCCACCAGCCCCACCACCGCGCGCGTCACGGGAGATCTCACCCTGAAGGGCGTCACCAGGCCCGTCGCCTTCGACGCCACCTTCAACCAGTCCGGCGTCAACCCGATCGACCGGCGCTACACGGTGGGCTTCGACGGACGCGCGGTGATCAAGCGGTCGGAGTTCGGCATCACCGCCTTCCTGCCGGCGGTGGGCGACGAGGTGACCCTGCGTCTCGAGGGCGAGTTCAAGGCCGCGACCCCGACGCCCTGACCTCGGCGCCCGTCAGCCTTTCGCCACCGCCTTGGCCAGGGCCGCCGCGATGCGCGCCGCCCCCGGCCCGGCCACCGCGCCGGGCGCGTGCCGCCGCCGGATCGCATGCGCGCCGCGATGGCTGGCGTGGGTCACGGCGATGGCGAGGGCGTCGGCGGCGTCGGCGGTCTTGAACTCCGCCTTGGGCATCAGGAACATCACCATCGCCTGGATCTGCGCCTTGTCGGCGTGGCCCGAGCCGACCACGGTCTTCTTCACGAGGTTGGCGGCGTATTCGAACACCGGCAGGCCGGCCAGGGCCGGCACCAGCAGGGCGATGGCCCGCGCGTGCCCGAGCTTGAGCGTCGCCTGAGCGTCCTTGTTGACGAAGGTCTCCTCCACCGCGACCTCGTCGGGGGCGAACCCCTGGACGATCCGGCTGATCCCCTCGTGCAACTCGCGCAGTCGCAGGGCCAGCGGCAGGTCGCCGTCCGAGGTCACGACCCCGCAGTCGACGTAGGCGAGCTTGGTCCCGACCACCGAGATCAGGCCCCAGCCGGTTCGGCGCAGGCCCGGGTCGATGCCGAGGATACGGGTCGGGGCCTGGCTGGTCATCGCACTCTCCCTGCCACGCGGACCCTGCCGCTGTCTTTCGAAACATATCATGAACGGATGCGGATCCCTGAGTCGACCGGGGTGATACGCGAATGTCACGGCGGGCCGCCCCGAACCGGACGCCTGAGCGACGCGGCTTGCCTTCGGTGCGGTGCATACATAAAACGCGATTCGAAAATGCCTTTTAAAACAGTACTTTAGTTTCATTCAAAAGAACGGAGCCCGAGCCCCTCGCCGATCGCGCGAGCCCGTTCGGCTGCCGAATGCGGAGCCTTCCCATGCCATCCCACCCCCTCGTGCGACGTGCGGCCCTCGGCGCCCTGCGCCGGTCGGCCCTGGCGGCGTCGATCCCGCTGGCCGTCGGCGTCGCGCAGGCGCAGGAGGCCCGCGCGCCTGCTGGCGGCAGCGTCACCCTCGACGAGTTGCGCATCGAAGGCGACGGCCGCGGCGGGGCGGGGCTCGGCACACCGGGCACGCCACGGGGCATCGAGACGGCCAAGGGTCCGGTCAGCGGCTACGTCGCCACCACCAGCGCCACCGCCACGAAGACCGACACGCCGCTGATCCGCACGCCCCAGTCGATCAGCGTGGTCGGCACCGAGCAGATCCGCGCCCAGGCCGCCCAGACGGTCTCGGAGGCGGTGCGCTACACGCCCGGCATCTTCGCCAACCAGTTCGGCCAGGACCCGCGGGTGGACTGGTTCATCATCCGCGGCTTCTCGGCCACCGAGGGTGGGCTGTACCGGGACGGGCTGCAGCTCTTTCAGACGGGGTTCGCCAACTACAAGGTCGACGCCTTCGGCGCCGAGCGCATCGAGGTGCTGCGCGGCCCCTCCGCCACCCTGTTCGGCGGCAGCCCGGTGGGCGGCCTTGTCAACATCGTTTCGAAGCGCCCGCCCCTCGACCCGCTCCGCTACGTCGAGGTCGGCGGCGGCTCGTTCAACCAGGTCTACGCGGCGTTCGACGTCGGCGGCCCGGTCGATCAGTCGGGTCATTGGTTCTACCGGGTCACCGGCCGGGTGCAGAAGGCCGACGCCCCCGTCGCCCTGGCGGGGGACGACCGCTACTACATCGCGCCCAGCCTCACCTATAAGCCGGACGGGGCGACCACCTTCACCCTGCTCACGAGCTTCCAGCGCGACGAGGCCGGCGGTATCGCGCAGTTCTTGCCCTACCTCGGCACCGTCCGGCCCCAGGCGCTCGGCATCCGGATCGACCGCCGCTTCAACTCCAGCGATCCCCTCGTCGACGGCTACACCCGCAACCAGGCCAACGTCGGCTACGAGTTCGAGACCCATCTGAGCGACGTCTGGACCGTTCGCCAGAACCTTCGCTATTCGTTCACCGAGGTTCAGGACCAGCGTTACGTCGGCAACGGCTACGCCAATACCGCGCAGACCGAGCTCGCCCGCTACGGCTTCCTGACCACCCCGCACGCCGGCACCTTCGCCGTGGACAACCAGGCCGAGGCGCGCTTCTCGGACGGGCTGTTCGGCCACACCGTGCTGATGGGTATCGACTACAAGAACTACAGCCTGTTCGACAACCAGGCCTCGACGTTCCCGGTGCCCTCGATCAACATCCTGTCGCCGCGCTACTTCCAGGCCTCGGCCCGGCCGCTGCCCTACCTCGTCGCCAACCAGAACCTGCAGCAGCTCGGCCTCTACGCCCAGGACCAGATCCGCCTCACCGAGCGGCTGACCTTCCTGATCGGCGGCCGGCAGGATTTCGTCACCAACGACGTGGTGAACAAGCTGGCGGGTACGGCGGTGCGCGGCGACGACAGCGCCTTCACCGGTCGCCTCGGCCTGATCTACAACTTCGACAACGGGCTGGCGCCCTACGTCACCTACGGCACCTCGTTCAACCCGACGGTGGGCACGGATGCCGCCGGCAACCCGTTCAAGCCCGACCGTGGCGACCAGATCGAGGTCGGCGCCAAGTTCCAGCCGGTGGGGTGGAACAGCTTCTTCACGGTGGCGGCCTTCGACCTGCAGCGCTCGAACGTGCTGACGCCCAACCCGGCCAACGTCTTCACCAACCTCCAGATCGGCGCGGTGCGCTCGCGCGGCGTCGAGGCCTCGTTCACCGCCAACCTCGTCGAAGGCCTCAACGTCGTGGCGGCGGTGACGAGCTACGACCTCAAGACGGTGGAGGGCACCACCCTCGACCTCGGGAAGGTGCCGGTGGGCATCCCGCAGACCTTCGCCTCGCTGTGGGGCGACTACACGATCCCCTTCGGCGCGTGGAAGGGCTTCGGCTTCGGCGGCGGCGTGCGCTACGTCGGCGAGTCCTTCGCCGATGTCGCCAACACCCTGCGGGTATCCGAATACGTGCTGTTCGACGCCGCGGTCCATTACGAGCGCGACGGCTGGCGGGCGGCGCTGAACATCCAGAACGCCGGCGACCGCCGCTTCGTCTCGTCCTGCTCCACCGCCACCGCCTGCTTCTACGGCGAGCAGCGGCGCATCACGGCCAGCCTCGGCTACCGCTGGTGAGAGGGTGAGCAGAGAAAAGGATCCGGTGGTCCGGCTCGCGCCGCTCTTCTCCTCCTGGTGGGGAGGGGAGCGCCTTCCGCGTGAACACACTAGGCGGATATCGGTGACCGCATGAAACCAGCCACCACCCGTGCCTGGGCCGTCGTCCATACCTGGACGAGCCTCGTCTCGACCGTGTTCATGCTGCTTCTGTGTCTCACCGGGCTGCCGCTGATCTTCCACCACGAGATCGACGGCTGGCTCGGGGTGGCCGCGCCGGCGCCGCTCACGGCGGGCGCCCCGGCCTCCGTCGACACCCTGGCGGCCAGAGCGCTCGCCGATCATCCGGGCCGGGTGATCCAGTACATCGGCTGGGACGAGCACGAGCCGGGCCTCGCCTTCGTCATCCTCAACGCGACCGCCGGCAGCCACCCCAACGACTCGATCACCGTGAACTACGACGCGGCGCGGGCGGAAAAGCTCGGGCCGGCGTCGAGCGCGCTGATGCAGGTGGTGCTGCGCCTCCACGTCGACATGTTCGCCGGCCTGCCCGGCAAGCTCTTCCTCGGCGCGATGGGAACGTTGCTCGTGGCGGCGATCGTGTCGGGAGTGGTGCTGTACTGGCCGTTCACCCGGCGCCTGGCCTTCGGCACCATCCGGCCGCGGCGGCGCACCGCCTGGCTCGACGTCCACAACCTCATGGGCATCGTCACCGCGACCTGGCTCGCGGTGGTGGGGCTGACCGGCGTGATCAACACCCTGTCCGAACCGCTGATCGGGCGCTGGAAGGCCACCGAACTCGATGCGATGACGCTGGCCCACCGCGGCGAGCCGGCGGTAACGGCCAAAGCCTCCCTCGACCGCGTGCTCGCCACCGCGCGGGAGGCGGCACCGGGCATGGAGGCGGCCTTCATCGCCTTTCCCGGCAGCGGCTTCAGCACCGCCCGCCACTACGGCGTGTTCCTGAAGGGCTCGACGCCGCTGACCTCGAAGCTGCTCCAGCCGGTGCTCCTCGATGCCGGTACCGGGGCCGTGGCCGACACCCGGACCCTGCCGTGGTATCTCACCGCGATCCTGGTGTCGCAGCCCCTGCATTTCGGCGACTACGGCGGAATGCCCCTCAAGCTGATCTGGGCGGCCCTCGACATCGTCGCGATCGTCGTGCTGGGCAGCGGCCTCTACCTCTGGTGGACCCGCCGGCGTAGCGCCGGGGCCGCCGCCTTCGCCCTGGCGGAGGCGCGGTGAGGCGCGTCTTCGCGATCCCGGCCCTCGTCGCGCTGCTCACCGTGGCGGGCCTCCTCAGTGCGCTGCTGTTCGAGGAGGCCGGTCCGCCGATCTCCTGGCTGGCCCTGGGCGTGCCGCTGCTGCTCCTGGCGTGGCACCTCCTGCGCTTCGCGAGGCGCCGCCGCCCCGGCTGAGTTGCCGTTCAGTGGGCGGCGATGCGCCGGCTCGGGGCGATATCGTTGGCCATGACCTCACCGAACGGGCCGTCGTTGCGCGCACCGCTGGCGGGCACGCCGGTGGTGGCGCGCAGGGGCAGCTTGGGGAAGACCAGTTCGGCGAAGCGATAGGCTTCTTCCAGGTGGGGATAGCCCGACAGGATGAAGCGATCGATCCCCAGATCGATGTACTCCTTCATCCGGTCGGCGACCTGATCGGCAGAACCGACCAACGCCGTGCCGGCGCCGCCGCGCACGAGGCCGACACCGGCCCAGAGGTTGGGCGAGACCTCGAGCTTGGTGCGGTCGCCGCCGTGCAGGGCCATCATCCGGCTCTGGCCCACCGAATCCTGCCGCTTGAGGGTCGCCTGCGCCTTGGCGATCGTGGCGTCGTCGAGGCGCGAGATCAGGTTCTCGGCGGCATTCCAGGCCTCGCCCTCTGTCTCGCGCACGATGACGTGGAGGCGGATGCCGTAGGAGAAGGTTTTTCCTTTCCGGTCCGCCGCCTCACGCGCCTTCGCGATCTTCTCCGCCACACCGGTGGGGGGCTCGCCCCAGGTGAGGTAGACCTCGCAATGCTCGGCGGCGACCTCGATGCCGGCCGGCGAGGAACCGCCGAAGTACAGCGGCGGATACGGCTTCTGCACGGGCGGGAAGATCACCCGGCCCTCCTCCACCTTGAGGTGCTTGCCCTCGAAGGAGACCGTCTCGCCCGCCATCAGCCCGCGCCAGATGTGCAGGAACTCGTCGGTGACGACGTAGCGCTCGTCGTGGTCGAGGAAGACGCCGTCGCCGCGCAGCTCCACCGGGTCGCCGCCGGTGACGACGTTGATGAGCAGGCGCCCATCCGAGATCCGGTCGAGGGTCGCGGCCATGCGCGCGGCCATGGCGGGCTCCTGAAGGCCCGGGCGCACGGCCACGAGGAAGCGCAGGCGCTTGGTCAGCGGTACCAGGGACGAGGCCACCACCCAGGAGTCCTCGCACGAGCGGCCGGTGGGCAGGAGCACGCCGTAGTAGCCGAGTTCGTCGGCCGCCTGCGCGATCTGCCGGAGGTAGGACTGCGTGACGGCGCGCGCACCCTCCTGGGCGCCGAGGTAGCGGCCGTCGCCGTGGGTGGGCAGGAACCAGAGGACGTCGGTCTCGGCGGTCATGGGGATTCTCCGTTGGGGTGGCCGGGAACGCACGGCGAGCTCAGGTGCGAGCCGGCGCGCGCTCGCGCAGCAGGTGATCGAGGATGCGGCCCTCCAGCGCCGCCAGGGCGGCGTCGCCCCGCCGCCGCGGACGGGGGACGTCCACCGTGAGGTCGAGGGCGATGCGGCCGTCCTCGACGACGAGGATGCGGTCGGCCATCGCCACGGACTCGGCGACGTCGTGGGTCACGAGGATCGCGGTGAAACCCTGCGCCCGCCAGATCCGCTCGATCATGTCCTGCATGTCGATGCGGGTGAGGGCGTCCAGCGCCCCGAGCGGCTCGTCGAGGGCCAGCAGGCCGGGCCGGCTGACGAGGGCCCGGGCCAGGGCGACGCGCTGGCGCTGGCCGCCGGACAGGGTGGCGGGCCAGTTGCCCGCCTTCTCGGTCAGGCCGACCTCGGCCAGGGCCGCCTGCGCCCGGGTGCGGCGCTCCGCCCGCGGGACGCCTTCGCCGAGGCCCACCGCGACGTTGTCGACCACCTTCGCCCAGGGCAGCAGGCGCGGCTCCTGGAACATGATGCGCTTGGTGGGCGCGCGCAGGGCCCCGGCGGTGTCGAACGCGATGCGGCCGGCGCTGGGCTGCTCCAGGCCGAGGACGAGACGCAGCAGGGTGCTCTTGCCGCAGCCCGAGCGCCCGACGACGGCCACGAACTGCCCGGCCGGGATGTGCAGGTCGAGGCCTTCGATCACCCGGTGCCCGTCGAAGGATTTGGCGAGGCCCCGCAGGGTGACGGCGACGCCGGTGGCCGACGCCGCGGGCCCGGTCTCCTGCGGACGGGGGGCCGTGCGGACGGTCGGTGCGTCGATCGTGCGCGACAGGGTCGTTGCGGTCATGGACGGGGTCCGGCTGTTGGTCGAGGCGAGGAGAAGGGGGCTCGTGTCGGCTGGGGCGGGCACGCGCCGCCCGGCATCGCGTCGTTAGATCGTCCGGTAGGCCGGGTTCCAGGCGAGGAAGGTGCGCTCGAGGACCCGCGTCAGGGTGTCGGCGATCTTGCCAAGCAGGGCGTAGATCACGATGGCCAGCACCACGACGTCCACGAGCATGAACTCGCGCGCCTGCATCGCCATGTAGCCCAGCCCCGAGGAGGCCGAGATCGTCTCGGCCACGATCAGCGTCAGCCACATGATGCCGAGCGCGTAGCGCAGGCCCACGAAGATCGACGGCAGGGCGCCGGGCAGCACCACGCGCCGGAACAGGGTCAGGGGCGACATGCCGTAGGTCCGCCCCATCTCCACCAGCTGCGGGTCCACCGAGCGGATGCCGTGCAGGGTGTTGGCGTAGATCGGGAAGAACACGCCGATGGCCACGAGGAAGAGCTTGGCCTCCTCGTCGATGCCGAACCACAGGATGACCAGCGGGATCAGCGACAGGTGCGGGATGTTGCGCACCATCTGCAGGGTGGTGTCGGTGAGCTTTTCGGAGAGCTGCGACAGGCCGTTGGCGAGGCCCAGGGCGAACCCGATCGTCCCGCCGACGAGGAAGCCGCTCGCCGCGCGCAGGAAGCTGACCCAGAGGTTGGTCCAGAGTTCGCCGCTGCGTCCCGCCTGCCAGCCGGCCGCGACGACGTCGGCGGGGGCGGGCATGAACCGGGTCGAGACGAGCCCGGTCGAGGCCGCGGCCTGCCAGCCGAGGATGATCGCCGCCGGCACCAGCCAAGGTACGAAGCGGGCCGCGTGAACGCGCAGGCGAGGGAACGACACGGCGCTCATCCTCGGCCGAACCTGGCGTCGGCGGGTGGAGTCCAGACCGCGTCCGCGACGCGGACGGGCCTGGCGATGAGCCCGAGGCCGTGGAAGCGGTCGGCCACCCTCTGCTGGTCGGCGATCGTTCCCGGCGCCATCGGCGCGATGGTGAAGCGGATGCGCTCGACCGCGCGCTGCGAGGCGTCGAGGGGCACGTTCGTCACCTTGGAAAGGGCGGCGGCGACCTCGGAGCGGTTGGCCTCGCACCAGGAAGCGACCTCCGCCAGCACGTCGAGGACGGCGGCGAGGACCGCCGGCTGCTGCCGGGCGGTGTCGGCGTTGGCCAGGAAGTAGTTGTGCGTCTCCATCAGGTCCGAGACGCGCTGGAGGATGCGGGTGGTCGGAGCCCGCTCGGCGATGGCGAAATACGGGTCCCACACGGTCCAGGCGTCGACGGCGCCGCGGCTGAAGGCGGCCGCCCCGTCGGCGGGGGTGAGATGGACCGGCTCGATGTCGCCGTAGCCGAGCCCCGCCTTCTCGAGGGCGACGACGATGAAGTTGTGGGCGCTCGACCCCTTGGCGAAGGCGACGCGCTTGCCCTTGAGGTCGGCGACCGTGCGGATGGGCGAAGCGGCGGCCACCAGGATCGCCGAACCCGAGCCGCCGCCGGGCTGTGCGGCGGCATAGACGAGGTTGGCGCCGGCGGCCTGCGCGAAGACCGGCGGGGCGTCGCCGGTCTGGCCCAGATCGATGCTGCCGAGCCCGAGCGCCTCGAGGAGCGGCGGCCCGGCGGAGAACTCCGACCAGCGCACGCCGACGCCGAGCGGTTTCAGGCGGGCCTCGATCACCCCCTGCTGCTTGGCGACGACGAGGATGCCGTTCTTCTGGTAGCCGATGCGGAGGACACCGGTCTCGGCGGCCCGAAGGGGCGAGGCCGCGGCCGCCGACAGGCCCATGGCGAGGAGGAGGCGCCGGTCGATCATCGCACGGCGCTCCTGAGCGCGAGGCTGTCCGCGGCGGAGGCGGACCGGCTCAGGATGGCGCGGGCGAGTTGCCCGCCCGCGTCCGCGACGCGCTGGATCACGCCGTCGTCGCGCAGGACGCCGTCCTGGAAGTCCGCGTCGCTGGCATAGACGGCGGTGGGGATCGTCTGCGCGCCGAAGAAGCCGAACAGCGGACGAAAGGCGTGCTCGACGACGAGGGCGTGGCGGGGGCCGCCGCCGGTGGCCGCGATCGCCACGGGCGTGTCAATCAAGGCGTCCGGCCCAACGAGGTCGAACAGGTGCTTGAACAGGCCGGTGTAGGCGCCCTTGTAGACCGGCGAGGCGACCACGAGGGCATCGGCCTCCTCGATGGCCTCGACGATCCTCCGGGCGGGCAGGGACAGGGCGTCCCGGGACCAGGCCGATCCCAGGGCGGGGCCGGCATCGACCATGTCGAAGAGACGGATATCGAGGGCGACCTCCCCCGCCGCGCGATCGGCGATCGCCTCGACCAGGGTGCGCGTCTTGGAGGGCCGTTGGATGTTGGCACTGAAGCCGACGAGTCTGGGACGGGCCACGGGGCGTGCCTTTCGGACTGGAACGGGACGACGTCGGGACGGACCGGGGCGTCGGCGACGCCGCCGCTCGCCCGCGTCTCGATGGCCACGATTGTCGCGAGGTCCCGCTTCACCGTCAATGAAACGTCCTTTCGAAAGAACGCCGTTTGGGAGAGCGCTGATATCCCGGGCGGCGATCCGCCAGAACTTTCTCCCGAAACGGAGGAAAACGTGACGCCATCCCGGCCATCGGCCACAGCACCGACGAAAACCACCATCTGATCCGAGGGCGTATCGTTCGCTAAAAAGAACACGGTGGAGGCGGGTCCGCAGCGCTCCGTCGCATCGGTCAGTGGATGCCCAGGATGGCCAGAAGCCCGAGGCTGAGGGCGACGAGCACGAGGAGCGAGCCGACGACGGCGAGCGTCACCCTCGGCCCGGCGCCGGCCACGACGCGGATGTCGACGCCGAGCCCCAGGGCCGCCATGGCGACCACGGTCAGATAGGCCGCACCGTCGGCGATCGGCGGCAGCGCCGGCTCGGGGATCGCCCCGGCCGAGCGCAGGCCCGCCAGGGCGAGGAAGCCCAGGATGAACCAAGGCACGAGGGGGCGGATCGGGAGGCCGTTCGGCCGGCCCTTGCCGCCGGTGCGCAGGGACAGAGCCAGCACCACCGGGCCGAGCATCAGCACGCGCACCAGCTTCACGAGGGTGCCGATGTGGACGCTCGCCAGCGAGACCGGCGCCGTGGCGGCCAGGACCTGGGGCACGGCGTAGACGGTGAGACCGGCCAGGGCGCCATAGGCCTCCGGCGACAGGTCGAGCAGCGGCACCAGCACGGGGAGGCCGAGCACGGCCAGGACGCCGAACACCGCCGTGAAGGCGATGGCGGCGGCCACGTCGTCCGCGTCCGCGCCGATCACCGGCGCCACGGCGGCGATGGCGGAGTTGCCGCAGATCGCGTTGCCGCAGGCGATCAGCGTGGCCATGCGGTGCGGCAGGCCGAGCGCCCGGCCGATGGCGTAGCCGGATGCGATCGCCACGGCGACGACCCCGGCGATGCCGACGAGCAGCCCCGGCCCCGCCGCCGTCAGCGTCCCCAGGCTGAGGGAGGCGCCGAGCAGCACCACGGCGATCTCCAGCACCGTCCTGGCGCAGACGTCGATCCCCGCCTGCCACCGCGCCGACGGCGTCCGGAGCGACCGCAAGGCCGTTCCCAGCAGGATGGCCAGCACGACCGCGTCGAGCCAGGGACGCCCCCACAGCCGGGCCTGGAGCGCGGCGGCCGCCGAGGCCGCGGCGGCCACCGCGAGGCACAGGCCGAGCCCGGGGGCGATGGCACCGAGGGCGGCGAACGGGCGCGGCCGCAACGGTGGCGCGGAGGGGACTACGAGCATCGGGCGCGGCGTCGTCATGGACGTTCCTTTCGGAACGCCACGATGGCACCGCGCACTCATGCACTCCAATGGAACGTTGCGATGCTTTCGATCGCGTAGATCGATCGATCGGGCCGGCGAGACGCCGGTCTCAGGCCCCGCGGGGCGGCACCGTTTCGACCTCCACGAGGCTGAGCGCCCGCAGCACCGCCAGGGCGACGAGCTCGGCGTCGGTCTCGCCGGCCTCGGTCGCCGGCAGGATCGCGACGGTGCTGACCTCCATGCCCGTGGTCAGCCCGACGGCGACCTTGAGCACGTCGCCCTCCGGGGCGTCGTCGCCCCGCACGAGGCAGACCCGGTAGCCGTGGGCCTCGCCGTAGACCCGCTCCGTGGTGACCTGGATGCGCGGCTCGGGACGCTGTGGTTCGGGGCGCGGCGCTCCGAACGTGGGGCGGATGATGTTGTCCATGGCCCCATTATACCCGAACGGCCGGGTTTTGCAGCCGCAAGCCCCGGCCGCGAGGCAATTCGCGGCCCGCGAGCCCCCGGTCCGCCACCGCATCGCGGGGTGGGCCGAACCGGCATGATACCGACAAGACGACGCTTTTCCCGCGCCATTCCTTAAATGCACGGGTGACATGCTGAGGATCAGACGCGACAGGATCCTCGACATGCTCGACCGCCGCCAGTCCCCGCGCTCCCGTTTTGACGAGGTCGGTTCGATCGCCGTCGACGAACACACCTCCCTGCCCTGCATCGTCTACGACCTGTCCCAGTCGGGGGTTCGCCTGACGCTGCCGGGTACCGACGCGGTGCCGCAGACCTTCGTCCTCACCGCGCCCTGCATCGAGGGCGCCCGGATCTGCATGGTGGCGTGGCGGGACGACGAGACCATCGGCGCGCACTTCCGCCAGCGACCGCTCTGACCGGCCCGCGCGGGTCGTCCGCCCGGCCCGAGCCTCGGAAACCGGATGCTTAAGACCCCTTAAACCTGCCGCATTTACCACTGCGTCTGCGGGTCCATTCGGCGCGCGATGCGGCATCGGGGGGCTCGCGCCCCGGCCCGTCGCGGCGCCGATCCGGCCGAACCTTTCGAGGCGAGACCTGTCGGGGCGAGACCTTTCGGGGGGACGACGAAGGCGCATGGCGAATGGACGCGGACGCGGCGACAGGGGCGAACCGAATTTCGACGTGCCGGAGGGACGCCATCCCGGTTCGTCGCGGCTCGACCTGCGCCTGTCGCGGGACGATCGCGCCGGCGGGGCCGGGCGCAGGGATAAGCCGGACATGAAGCCTTCCCCGCGCCGGACCCCGGCCATCAAGAAGGGGCGGCGCCGTCGCTCCTTCCTCGGGCGGATCGTCTATGCCGGCGTCGTACTGGGGCTGTGGGGCGTGATCGGGCTGGCCGGGCTCATCGCCTACCACGCCTCGCGCCTGCCGCCGATCGACCAGCTCAAGGTGCCCAAGCGCCCGCCCAACATCGCGATCCTGGCCAGCGACGGCTCGCTGCTGGCCAACCGGGGCGAGACCGGCGGCCGGGTGGTGAGCATCAAGGAACTGCCCCCCACCCTGCCCCGCGCCTTCGTGGCGATCGAGGACCGGCGGTTCTACTCGCATCTGGGCGTCGACCCCGTCGGCATCGCCCGCGCCATGGCGCAGAACGTCACCCGCCGCGGCGTCTCGCAGGGCGGCTCGACCCTCACCCAGCAGCTCGCCAAGAACCTGTTCCTGACCCCGGAACGCTCCGCCTCGCGAAAGATCCAGGAGGCGATCCTGGCGCTCTGGCTGGAGCACACTTACACCAAGGACGAGATCCTCGAACTCTACCTCAACCGGGTCTACTTCGGGGCCGGCGCCTACGGCGTCGAAGCGGCGGCGCAGCGCTATTTCGGCAAGCCGGCCAAGGCCGTCACTTTGGCCGAAGCCGCCATGCTCGGCGGACTCGTGCAGGCGCCCTCGCGGCTGGCGCCCAACCGCAACCTGCCCGCCGCCCAGGCGCGGGCCGCCCAGGTGCTCGCCGCCATGGAGGAGCTGGGTTTCGCCAAGCCCGCCGACGTGAAGCTGGCGCTGGCGAACCCGGCCCGGCCGGCGCGCTCGGGCGGGGGCGGCTCGGCCAACTACGTCGCCGACCTCGTGATCGACGTCCTCGACGACTACGTGCCGAAGTTCGAGAGCGACATCGTCGTCCAGACCACCGTCGACACCGGCCTCCAGGGGGCGGCCGAGAAGGCCCTGGTGGACGAGCTCACCCTCAAGGGCGCACGCTACAACGTGGCCCAGGGCGCCCTGGTCTCGATGAAGCCCGACGGGGCGATCCGCGCGCTGATCGGCGGGCGCGACTACGCCCTGAGCCAGTTCAACCGCGCCACCACCGCCAAGCGCCAGCCGGGCTCGGCCTTCAAGCCGTTCGTCTACCTCGCGGCGGTGGAGCGCGGCCTCTCCCCCGACAGCGTGCGCGACGATTCCCCCGTCAGCATCAAGGGCTGGTCGCCCGAGAACTATTCTCGCGACTATCGCGGGCCGGTGTCATTGCGCGAGGCGCTGGCGCTCTCCCTCAACACCGTGGCGGTGCGCCTCGGCCAGGAGGTCGGCCCGAAGGCGGTGGTGCAGACGGCCCAACGCCTCGGCATCGCCTCACCGCTCCAGGCCAACGGCTCCATCGCGCTGGGCACCTCCGAGGTGACGCCGCTCGAACTCGTGGGCGCCTACGCCGCCTTCGCCAACGGCGGCACCGGCGTCATTCCCTACGTGGTGTCGAGCGTGAAATCGGCCGAGGGCAAGATGCTCTACAAGCGCCCCGAGGGCGGCCTCGGCCGGGTGATCGAGCCCAACGCCGTCTCGATGATGAACGCGATGATGCACGAGACCTTCGTCTCGGGCACCGCCAGGAAGTCCGAGATCCCCGGCTGGGATCTCGCCGGCAAGACCGGCACCAGCCAGGACTTTCGCGATGCCTGGTTCATCGGCTATTCCGCGACCCTGGTGACCGGCGTCTGGCTCGGCAACGACGACGGCGAGCCGACCAAGAAGGTCTCGGGCGGCAATTTGCCCGGCGAGGTCTGGAAGACCTACATGACCACCGCCCTCAAGGGCCAGAGCCCGACGATGCTGCCGGGCGCCGGCCGCTGGCGCCAGCGCGGCCCGGCCGAGGCGCCCGCCGTCACCGGCAGCACCCCGGGCGGCCTCATCGGCGCCCTGCTCGGCGAACAGCCCCCCGCCCCGGCCAAGGTCGCCGCCGCCAACCAGCGCGCCCGCGGCCCGAGCCAGGACGACCGCAACTTTTTGGAGAAGCTTTTCGGGGTGGGCGAGTAGCGGCGAGGCGACGCGCCTCTACGCAGTATTACCACTTCCGGTTGATCACTTCGTGATGCGGACATGGGCTTCGCTCAGGCGCCGCGCGGGCTCGGTGATGCGGTTCCCGCTCGATCCAAGCGGAAACCGTATAAGCCATCCCGTCGAAGCGGAAGGGCGGCGGCGCAGCGCCTGAGGATCTGACCTCGATCAGGTTGCCTCTGCGATGGCTGCTTGCGACCCTTTGCCGAAGTTGAGAACGTCCGCATATGGGTCGCTTTGTGAACCAGAGACCTACTGCCCACATGGGCAAAAAGCCAAAGTCGCAGGCGGATTAGTTTTCGCCGTCCTTGCCGCTTTACAACGGCGGGATCTTCAACCTGCCGGTGATGTTGACTTTGAAAACTGCGGGGTTAGGGACCGCGTAAATTGTATCTGCATCCCAGACCACACGTACCGACGAATCGGCCGGAAGGTGGCCAGCCGTCACATGCTGGCTCAGCGCTTCGACGACGGTCTTCTGAAGCTCCTCGACTTGAACAATCAGGACATCTGTTTCTCGGCGAACGGCCAAGCTGGTACTATCCGAAGCTACACCCCCGCCCATGCCGATCTGGACCTTGCCGTCGGGGCGCTGTTGCAGCGCGTTGACGCCAGATCCCCGAAGCTTCTTTACCTCGTCATCAGTGTAGTTGTGACGTAAGCCCAGCACCTTCATGTGAGGACTATCTTTCAGGGTATAGGGCTCCGTAAGTTCCGGCCAAGTTGCGTGGACTACGTCCAGCAAAGCACGCTTTGTCCAGTCATCATGGTCGTAGATACCAATGGCGTAGAAATCGCGATCCTTCACGATCGCAAACAACAGCTCCTTGGTACCTTCGATCAAGTGCGGACGCCGGGGGTCGGGCCTCGTCCCAAGATGGAAATGTTGGATGCCATAGTCATTGAGCATCCCATCCTCGACGGATAAATTGCCAATCTTACGGCTCTGATGCGGCCACAAGTCACCGCCGGACGCAACCTTCGCTAGCAGCTGTTGCTCCCCACCGATTAGGTGCGGTGGGACCGTGTACGCAGCCTTGTGAACAGCGCGGGGTTGGGGTCGGACACGGCGATGCCGGATACTAACGTAAGTGTAGATTGCATCCTCGTCATCGGCCAAGGTAGGGGTGTAACCAGCCTCCGCCAGTTTCTCGACGCAACGCGCGGCTACATCTTTTATAAAATCGATCTGAAATGTCATTTGAGGGATCTAGGGCGTTACCCGTCCAAAAACAGTGGATCCGATCTAGACGTCTCCTCCAGGCAGGCCTGGCGCTAACGGCAGCTCCAACACAACGTCCGAGTTGGGCCGGAGGCGGAATGTCCGCTTTGAGACGAGTCGATAGCTTCCGCTTCCCACCCATTCCAGTCGCTCGGCCGCCACACCGATCGAGCTTCACCCTAAAGCATCGGCAAACTACGCGGCTGCGTCCCACGCGGAAAAGCCGCGTCGATGGCCATGAGGTCGTCCCGGTCCAGAACCAGCGCGGCGCCCGCCGCGTTCTCGACGGCGCGGTCCGCCCGTGCGGTCTTGGGGATCGTGAACACGCCCTCGAGCCGGGTGAGGAACGCCAGGGCGACGGCGTAGGGCGTGGTGCGGTGGCGGGCGGCGACCTTGGCGAGGACGCGGCCGCCGGTGGTGGCGGGGCGCGGGAAGGAGCCGCTGCCGAAGGGCGAATAGCCCACCACCGCGACGCCGTTGGCCCGGCACCAGGGGATCACCGCATGCTCGATCGCCCGCTGCCCGAGGTGGTACAGCACCTGGTTGCAGGCAATTACGCCGGGGCCGGCGATCCTCAGCGCCTCGTCGAGCTCGGCGACATCGCAATTGCTCACGCCCCAGGCCAGGATCTTGCCGGCCGCCTTGAGGTCCTCGAACCCGGCGATGGTCTCGGCCAGGGGATGCCGGCCTGGCCAGTGCAGCAGGTAGCAATCGAGCCGGTCGGTGCCCAGGCGCCCGAGGGAGGCCTCGCAGGCCTTGACCACGCCGGCCCGGGTGGCGTGGTCCGGCACCACCTTCGAGACCAGGAAGACCGCGTCGCGCCGGCCGGCGATGGCCTCGCCGACGATGGCCTCGGCGCCGCCGTACATCTCGGCGGTGTCGATATGGGTCAGGCCCGCATCGAGCCCGGCCCGCAGCGCCGCCACCGCCTGGTCGCGCGGGCCCGCGTCGATGCCCCAGGTGCCCTGCCCGATCACCGGGACGCGCGGTCCGCCCCGTCCGAATTCCCGTTCCGCCATCGGTTCAAGGCTCCGTCCATCGCCGACCCCGGGACGCCCCGCGGCCTTATTCACGCCATCATGCGCCGGTGATCAAGGAACCGGCTTGGATGCAACGCACAGGGCGGCGTATCGCAGCATCACCGAGGACCGACCGTGAGATTGCCCGCCCCGCTCCAACGTCGCGACGGCCGGCCGGGCGGCGCACGCGTCGGGGCCCGGCCCGCTCGGGCGGTGTCCTGATGCTGCCGCAGCACCGCTGGTTCTGGGTCGTGATCCTCCTCGCCTGCGGCGGGGCGGGGCTGCTCTACAACATGCTGTTCGCCGCCGGGGCGACGCCGCTGGCCGGCCTCGCCTACGGCCTGGCCGTCGGCGGCACCGTGCTGGCCTTCGACCGGGGGTTGATCCTGGCCGGCCTCCAGGCGCGGATGCGCCGGCTCCCGGCCTGGTTCTACGTGCCCGCGGCCGAGATCGCCTACGTCCTGATGATCGCGCTGGGCATCGCCGTCGGCGGCGTCGTGGTCTGGGCCCTCGGGCTCACCCACGACAGCCTGGCCGACGCCGTGCGGATCACCCCGCGGGTGCTGGCCTATTCGCTGGCCGTCTCGGCGCTGCTGGTGTTCGTGATCCGCATGCGCGACCTCATCGGGGGCGAGGTGTTCGTGAACTTCCTCGTCGGGCGCTACCACCGGCCGGTGCGCGAGGAGCGCATCTTCCTGTTCCTCGACGTGGTCGGCTCCACCGCCTTCGCCGAGACCCATGGCGACCTCAAGGCCCAGGCCTATCTCGGCGCCATCTTCGCCGCCATGGCCGAGCCGGTGCGACGCAACCTCGGCTCCACCGACGACTACATCGGCGACATGGCGATGATCACCTGGCCGATGGAGCGCGGCCTCAAGCGCGGGCGCTGCGTGGCCTGCGTGTTCGACGTGCTCGACCGGCTGGAGGCGGAGGCGGAGATCTGGAAGGCCCGCTTCGGCACCGTGCCGCGCCTGCGCGCCGCCCTCCACGGCGGCTCCGTGGTGACGGCCGAAGTCGGGGTCGACCGGCACAAGATCGCCTATTTCGGCGACACCGTGAACGTCACCGCCCGGATCGAGACCCTGTGCCGGCCGCTCGGCACCGAGATCCTAATCTCGGACGACCTGCTCGCACGTTTGGGCGGCCTGCCGCCGGGCATCAGCGCCCGCTCGCTCGGCGCCCATGCCCTGCGCGGGCGCGGCGCCCCGCTCAGCGTCTCGACCCTCGAGCGGGGCGCCCCCGCCCAGCCGGAGGCGATCGCGGCGCAGGGGCGGGCGGAGGAGGTCGTCCCCTCCCGGATCGCGGCCTCGGCCCGATGAGCGCCATCGTCGTCTACATCGACGCCGACGCCTGCCCCGTGAAGGACGAGACCTACCGCGTCGCCGAACGCTACGGCCTCCGCGTGGTGGTGGTCGCCAACAGCTACATGCAGCTGCCCCGCGCCGACTGGATCGAGCGGGTGGTGGTCTCCGACGGGTTCGACGCCGCCGACGACTGGATCGCCGAACGGGCGCGGCCGGGCAGCATCGTGATCACCTCCGACGTGCCCCTGGCCAACCGCTGCGTGAAGGCGGGCGCCGAGGTGCTGGCCCCCACCGGCAAGCCGTTCAGCGAGAACTCCGTGGGCATGGCGCTGGCCACCCGCAACCTGATGCAGGACCTGCGCGAGGCCGGCGCCATCACCGGCGGCCCCAAACCGTTCTCGGCGCGGGACCGCTCGGCCTACCTCGGCGCCCTCGACCGCACCGTGGTGCGCCTGAAGCGCGGCGGCTTTGGCTGACGATGCAGTGGACCGACGAAGGGCTTGTGATCGGCCTGCGCCGGAACGGCGAGACCGCCATCGTCCTCGACGTGCTGACGCCCGGCCACGGCCGCCACCTCGGCCTCGTCCACGGCGGCCGCTCGCGGCGAATGCAGCCGGTGCTGCAGCCGGGCAACCACGTCCGGGTGACCTGGCGGGCACGCCTCGACCAGAGTCTCGGCGCCTTCGCGGTCGAACCGATCGCCGCCACCGGCCTGAACCTGATCGGGTCGGCGCTGGCCCTCTACGGCATCGGCCACATGACCGCCCTGCTGCGGCTGCTGCCCGAGCGCGACCCCCATCCCGACCTCTACGCGGCGGCGCAGGTGCTGCTGGCCCACCTCCAGGACGAAGTGGTGGCGCCGATCCTGATGGTGCGGTTCGAACTCGCCATGCTCGCCGAACTCGGCTTCGGCCTCGACCTGTCGGCCTGCGCCGCCACCGGCGGCAACGACGCCCTGATCTACGTCTCGCCCCGCAGCGGACGCGCCGTCAGCGCCTCGGCGGGCGAGCCCTACCGCGAAAAACTGCTCGCCCTGCCGGCCTTCCTGCGCGCACGCGGCGAGGACGCGCGCATCGCAGCCCCCGACGCGCGATCCGTTACGGAGGGGTTTACCTTGACGGGATACTTCCTCGACCAGCACGTCTGGGGACCGCGCGGCCTGAGGCCGCCGGAGGAGCGGGCGCGATTCGTCGCGCTCGGCAAAGCCGCGGACCGTTGATGTTCATGCTATGTTCCACGTGAAACACACGCCCCGGAGTCCCTGATGGGCCAGCCCTTCGAGCCGCGATCCGGCGACGGCATCGAGAGCGTCGAACTGAAGTCGGCGCTGGAAGAGCGCTACCTCGCCTATGCGCTCTCCACGATCATGCACCGGGCGCTGCCGGACGCCCGCGACGGGCTCAAGCCCGTCCACCGGCGCATCCTGTTCGCCATGCGGCTCCTGAAGCTCGACCCGACCTCGGCCTTCAAGAAATGCGCCCGCATCGTCGGCGACGTCATCGGCAAGTACCACCCCCACGGCGACACCGCCGCCTACGACGCCCTGGTGCGCATGGCCCAGGACTTCGCGCAGCGCTATCCGCTCGTCGACGGCCAGGGCAACTTCGGCAACATCGACGGCGATAACCCGGCCGCCCAGCGCTACACCGAGGCGCGGATGACCGAGGTCGCGCGCCTGCTGATGGAGGGGCTCGACGACGATTCCGTCGACTTCCGGCCGAACTACGACGGCCAGGAGGAAGAGCCCATCGTCCTGCCGGCGGCCTTCCCGAACCTGCTCGCCAACGGCAGCCAGGGCATCGCGGTGGGCATGGCGACCTCGATCCCGCCCCACAACGCCGCCGAACTCTGCGACGCGGCCCTCTACCTGATCGGGCACCCGGAGGCGACCTCGGGCCAGCTCCTCACCTTCGTGAAGGGGCCGGACTTCCCCACCGGCGGCATCCTGATCGATTCCGCCGAGTCCATCGCCGAGGCCTACCGCACCGGGCGCGGCGGGTTTCGCGTGCGCGCCCGCTGGGCCAAGGAGGACCTCGGCCGGGGCACCTGGACCATCGTCGTCACCGAGATCCCCTACGGCATCCCCAAGGCGCGGCTCATCGAGAAACTGGCCGAACTCCTCCAGGAGAAGAAGCTGCCGCTGCTGGCCGACGTGCGCGACGAATCGGCCGAGGACGTGCGGGTGGTGCTGGAGCCGCGCTCGCGCAGCGTCGATCCGGTCATCCTGATGGAATCTTTGTTCCGGCTCACCGAGCTCGAAGCCCGCGTGCCCCTCAACATGAACGTGCTGGTGGGCGGCCTCGTCCCCAGGGTGATCGGCCTGGCGGAAGCCCTGCGCGAATGGCTCGACCACCGCCGCGTCGTGCTCCAGCGCCGCTCGCGCCATCGCCTCGGCCAGATCGAGCGGCGCCTCGAGATCCTCGGCGGCCTGCTCGTCGTCTACCTCGACCTCGACGAGGTCATCCGCATCATCCGCGAGGAGGACGAGGCCAAGCCCGCCCTGATCAAGCGGTTCGACCTCACCGAGGTGCAGGCCAACGCCATCCTCGACACCCGCCTGCGCAGCTTGCGCAAGCTCGAGGAGATGGAGCTCAAGCGCGAGCGCGACGCCCTCACCGAGGAGAAGAACGGCCTCGACGAACTGCTCGGCTCGGACAAGCTGCAATGGTCCGACATCACCAAGCAGATCCGCGCGGTGAAGAAGACCTTCGGCCCCGAGACCAAGCTCGGGGCCCGCCGCACCACCCTGGAGAACCCGCCCGACACCGCCGGCATCGACTTCGCCTCCGCCATGGTCGAGCGCGAGCCGATCACCGTGATCGTCTCCACCAAGGGCTGGATCCGGGCGCTCAAGGGCCACGTCACCGACCTGTCGGGGGTGGCCTTCAAGGGCGACGACGCGCTCAAGCTCAGCTTTCCCACCGAGACCACCGCCAAGATCCTGGTGCTGGCCTCCAACGGCAAGGTCTTCACCCTGGAGGCGGCCAAGCTGCCCGGCGGGCGCGGTTTCGGCGATCCGATCCGCCTGATGGTGGATTTCGACGACGGCACCGAGATCGTCGCCGCTCTGCCCTACCAGCCCGGCGGCCGGTTCCTGGTGGCGGCCAGCGACGGGCGCGGCTTCCTGGCGCCGGGCGATGCCCTCGTCGCCAACACCCGCAAGGGCAAGGGCGTGATGGGCCTCGACGCGCCCGCCACCGCCGCCCTGCTGGTGCCCGCACAGACCGGCGACCACGTCGCCGTGTGCAGCGCCGACCGGCTGCTCCTGGTGTTTCCGATCACCGAGATGCCCGAACTCGTGCGCGGCAAGGGCGTGCGCCTGCAACGCTGCCGCCAGAGCACGCTGTCGGATGCCTGCGTCTTCACCCTGGCCGAGGGCCTGCCCTGGCGCGACGCCGGCGGCCAGCCGCGCCTGGCCAACGCCGCCCTCCTGGAGCGCTGGATGGGCCACCGCGCCGACGCCGGCACGCTGATGACGCGCAGCTTTCCGAAGTTCGAGCGGTTCGGGAAGTGAGGGAGGGGTGACGTCGCTGCGGCAGCGATTTTGCCGGTATGGAGGGTCTAAATTTGGGAAGTGCTTTGGATGTCTACTGTGGGTGGAGAGCGGACCTTGACCCTTCGCCCGAAAGCGGACGTTCCGCCTCCGACCCAGAGCAGACCCTTGAAATGTCCGTATTTAGGTCGAGGGTAGAACATTGAAAATGCTGTCGATGAGAATCAATATCATGGTTGCTGTAGACGACCTGAGAATAATAGATAAATCATTCCTGGGCAAAAAAGCAGCCAGATCAGGCTCATTGAGGAAATTATTATAACCCCAAACCAAAATCTTATGGGATTTTTAGAAATAGGCCAGTCACCGTGCATGGTCTTGAAAACTTTATACTTATATGCGTGGTATAGCTGCTTTTTGGATGAATATAACAAATAAATTAACATGATTATTAATGATATCGCACTAATATAATTTTTCATATTTGTTATCCAATAACTTTCGTGGGCGTCGCCATGACCCTTTTGGAGTCCGAAGAAGGCTGGAGGCGAAACGTCCGGTTTCCATCCGACCCGGACATAGGTCATCCTCACCAAGCTGCCACGAAGCGGACCTTCCGAGGGTCTGCGAAGGATGGGAAGCGGACCTTAGCCCTTCTGTCCGAAGCAAACGTTCCGCTTCCGACCCAACTTGGCCGTCCGCATCGCCGCCGACCTTTCCGAAAGCGGCCAATTGTCGGTTGTCCGGTAACTCCGGATTGAGAGTGCTTACCGAGCCTTTGATGAATCAAATCTTTTAATTAGTCTTTCCACAAATGTTGCGCGACAGCAGCGGAGGTCCCCATGAGGCAGGGAAGTATACTAGGGCTAATTGTTATTTTTGCCGGGCTGAGTTTCGCGTTTTCTTTCATGATCACCTTAATGTTACGACCAAGATTTAAAACGTTGATTTACTCATCTTTAGCTGCGTTATTAATTGTGACGTTCTTATTTGTTTCAGAAACATATAAAGTTTATTTTTTGTATTCACAATTATTACTGAGTTTTATTTTGCCAAGCATTGCAGGAATAATAATCGCGGTTATTCTAAAGGCGATCTACGTGAATTTGCGTGATCGATATCGTGCTTGATGTCAGCCTGAGCTTGAGTGGCAAGGAGTGGCTAGGACCGTTATCTGGTTTTGCGGCAACGCCCTCTTCTTTTTAAATTTGCTCGCAAAGCAGACAGGCAGAAATTTGCCCATTCCGGTCTTAGGCTCTCGTTCATCAGGCCGCCGAGGAGTAGACCTTCCCAGTGTCCGAGAAGGGTCGGAAGCTACCAGTTCGCCCAAGGGCCGAGAAGGGTGGAAAACGGTCGTCAAGCACTCACGACATAGGCCGACGCTTCTAGGTCAAAGCCGAAGCGACCAATCGCTGCCACCACGTCGTTCGGCACGAGCAACGAAGCAGTCACGCGATCCTCCTGGACGAAGAAGGCAACGTCCAGAGACGGCCGCCCAACCTCTCCGCGCTCGACGTGCCTCAGCAATGCCGGGCCGACCCGTTCAATGAGAGCGAGCACGTCTGACCATGCGCAGTCTTCGGACGCGCCGATCTGAGCGTAGCTGAAGCCGCTCGCCTTGGATGCCTCGAACCGATCAAGGGGGCCTACTGTCGCCTCCATCGACGTTCGAGAAATGGTGACGTCTGGAACGCGTACCACAGCATTGACGGAAGGTTTCGACTGCTCGGCCATGGCGCAGTTTCATGCGAAGTGCCTACGTCCGCAATGGGTCGAAATCCTCCACCCAAACGCGACGTTATGCCAACCTCGTCTTCCGCTCCAGCATCTCGACGGTGCCGGAACTCGCCCTCCGCGCCCGAGGTTGACCGAGCCTCTCCCAAAACAAGCGGCACAGGTTCATGGCGAGCGATTCGACTCTTTCACGACGCCGTCTCATCCAGGCCGGCTCGGCGGCAGTCACCGGGGTGGCGCTGGGCGCGGCGGCTCCGGCCCGTGCCGCCGGGCCGTCGAGACCGGCCGATACCGGCGTTGTCGAGGACGGGCGGGTGACCTTTCCGAACTGGCGCGGGGGCGGCGACATCACCCCGCCGCCGCCGCCGGCCCCGATGCCGCCGGGCGAGCGCGTCGGCTTCGCCGTCGTCGGCCTCGGGCGCCTGAGCCTGGAGGAACTGCTGCCGGCCTTCGCCCAGACCAGGAAGGCCCGCGTCGTCGCCCTGGTGTCCGGCTCGCCGGACAAGGCGCGGCTGGTGGCGGTCCAGTACGGCATCGCTCCCGATGCGGTCTATGGCTACGACGAATGGGAGCGCATCGCGAAGAACCCGGCGATCCGCGCGGTCTACGTCGTGACGCCCAACGGCCTCCACCGCGAGCATGTCCTGGCCGCGGCCGCCGCCGGCAAGCACGTGCTGTGCGAGAAGCCGATGGCCAATTCCTCGGCCGAGGCCCGGGAGATGATCGCGGCCTGCGAGGCGGCCAAGGTCAAGCTGATGATCGCCTATCGCTGCCAGTACGAGCCCTTCAACCGCGAGGTGACGCGCCTCGCCCGCTCGGGCGAGTTCGGCAAGCCCCGGATGATCCAGGCGTTCAACGGCCAGACCACCGGCCTGCCCGAGCAATGGCGCCTCAGGAAGGATCTCGCCGGCGGCGGCGCCCTGCCCGACATCGGCCTGTACTGCCTCAACGGGGTGCGCGCGCTCCTGGGCGAGGAGCCGGTGTCCGTCAGCGCTCGGCTGCATTCGACGCCCGGCGACCAGAAATTCGCCGAGGTCGAGGAGAGCGTCGCCTTCACGCTCACCTTCCCCTCCGGCGTCATCGCGCAATGCGCCACCAGCTACGGCGTCCACGAATCGCGCCGGTTGCAGGTGCATACCGAGCGCGGCGACATCGACCTGCGCAACGCCTTCGCCTACCGCGGCCAGCGGCTCGTGGTCTCGCACCCCGACGGCAAGGTCGAGGCCCGCGACGAGCGGGTGCTGGCGCAGAAGAACCAGTTCGCCCTCGAGATCGACCACATGGCCGACTGCATCCTGAGCGACCGCCGCCCGCACACGCCCGGCGAGGAGGGCCTGCAGGACCATGTGGTGATGGAAGCGATCTACGAGGCCGCCCGCACCGGGGCGGTGGTGACGGTGGCGCCCCCCGCCGGGGCGGCGGCCGGGCTCGACGCGACGCGGGGGCCGCAGCCCGAACCGGCGGGGTGATCCCGACCGTTTCGCGCATGGCGGCAGGGGCGCCGCCCGTCCGGTCGACCCTGTGGCACGCCGGCACTGGCCGCGTGAAAAACGCCCGCGCGGCGCTGCGAGGCGGATAACGGCGGTCAGGCCGGTTGCCGATCTGTCACGACGGCGTGATAGATCGACGCGACCGGCGGTTGTCGCCCTTCCACGAGCCGTTTCGAGAGACGATGAGGCGCTTCTTCCGGTTGCGGGTGCTTGCCGTCGCAGCGCCCCTTCTCTGGCTCGCTCTCGCGCAGACCCCCGTCCTCGCCCAGAACGGCGCTGACGCGGCCGCCGCGCGGCTCGCGCGTGTCGCTCGCGAAGGTGTGCGCATCGGCTCGCCGCTCGGCGCCGGCGACGATCCGCAGACCTCGGTGGCCCAGCCCGAAGCCTCCGGCAAGCCCTCGGCCAACCTGAACACCTCCATCGAGGGGAGTCTGGGCGCCTACGGCGATCCCCTCGGCCTGCGCGCGTTCCTGCGCACCCGGGGGATCGAGTACAGCCTGACCTACATCGGGGAGAGCCTGGGCAACGCCACCGGCGGATCGCGCCGCGGCGCGATCTACCAGGGCCGGCTCGACGTCCAGTTCGACGCGGATCTCGAAAAGCTGATGGGCTGGCAGGGCGCGAGCTTCCACACGAACTACTACCAGATCCACGGCACCGGCCTGTCGCGCTACTTTCTCAACAACATCATCGCCGTGAGCGCGATCGAGGCGCTGCCGTCATCCCGCCTCTACGAGCTCTGGCTCGACCAGAGGCTCTTCGACGGTCAACTCAGCCTCAAGGTCGGCCAGATCGCCGCCGACACCGAGTTCGCGGTCAGCCAGACCGGGACGCTGTTCGTCAACTCGACGTTCGGCTGGCCCAACATCATGGCCGACGTCCTTCCCAGCGGCGGTCCGGTCTACCCGCTCGCCGTTCCGGCGGTGCGGGCGAAGTATGTGCCGAACCAGAACTTCTCGCTCCAGGTCGGCATCTTCGACGGCGACCCGTCCGGCCCGGCCCGGACCGACAACGATCCCGATCCGCAGCGCCGCAACCGCACCGGCACCAACTTCCGGACAAACGACCCCGCCCTGGTGATCGCGGAGGCGGCCTATGCCTACAACATCATGAGCGGCGATCTCGGCGAGCCGGGCACGGTGACGCTGGGCGGCTGGCACCATTTCGGCCGCTTCGACAGCCTGCGGTTCGACGATACCGGCGGCCGGCTCGCCGACCCCGCCACCACCGGCATCGCCAGGCGCTTCCGGGGCGACAGCGGGATCTACGGCATCGTCGACCAGACCCTCTACCGCGAGCCCGACGACCCCAACGACGGTGCCAGCGCCTTCGTGCGCGTCTCGGGATCGCCGGGCGACCGCAACCTCGTCGACCTCTACGTGGACGCCGGCATCGCCTACAAGGGCCTGTTCAAGGGCCGCTCCGACGACACCGTCGGCATCGCCTTCGGCCTGTCGCGGTTCTCGCACAGCGCACGGGGCTTCGACCTCGACACGATCCTGGCCACCGGCGTTCCGGGCTCGCGCCGCAGCAGCGAGGCCGTCATCGAGGCGACCTATCAGGCCGTGCTCGGCCCCGGCGTGACGGTGCAGCCGGACGTCCAGTACATCTTCCGTCCCGGCGGCGGCATCGCCAACCCGCGCGATGCCAACGGCGCGCGCATCAGGAACGCCGCCGTGTTCGGCCTGCGCGCCATCGTCCGGTATTGAGGCGGGCGCTAGCCCGTCATGCCATTTCCGGCTGATCACTTCGTGATGCGGAAATGGGCTTCGCTCAGGCGCCGCGCGGGCTCGGTGATACGATTCACGCTTGATCCAAGCGGAAACCGTATCACTCCGCGGCGGGCAGCTGGAGCGAGACGAGACGCGTCCTGCGCAGGCGGCTCCCGTCGCCCGCCTCCACGCCGTCGAGGACGCGCCGCGCGTCGGCGATGGCGGCATGGACGGCGTCGATGGCCAGGATCAGGGCACTGACCGTGCGGTTGTCGATCGCCCGCTCGCGCGCCTGCCGGACCACGTCGGCCACGAGGTCGTCGGTCTCGGTCACCAGCCCATCGAGGTCGGAGGGAAAGCGCGCCGTGCGGACCTCCTTGAGGATGTCGAGGAGGCGGTCGAGCACCACGTCGATGCGCTCGCGGCGCTTCCTGGCGAGGCGCTGGCCGAGCCAGGCGACGCCGGAGCCCAGCGTGCCGCCGAAGAAGGCGACCAGGTAGATGTAGTCCTCGTAGCGCTCGAAGAGGGTCTGCTGCTCGCGCTCGAAGTAATCCACCGCGCCGGGGTGGTTGGGCAGCCGGGCGCTGGTGGCGGCCACCGTGCTGTCGAACTCGGGCGCCTTCATCTGGTTGGCGAGGGGGGCCGCCGTGGCGAGTTTCGATCGCCATTCGAACAGGTGCTGGACGACGGAGGCCACCGAGACCCGACTGATGCTGCCCCGGGCCATCAGGCGATAGGAGGCCCCCACCGTCTTGATGTCGTCGTCGGGGCGCTTGGGCCGTCCGCCGAAGGTCCCGGCCGGGATGGTGGTCGCCTGCAGCTCCGGCATCCGCTGCACGATGGCCTCGCCGTCGGGCACCGCGACGAAGCCCACCGCCTTGTCGGCGGAGGCCATCTCGACGGCGCGCACCGTCGAGATGGCGGCCTTCGAGGCCGGGGCCGCGATCACCGCGACGGCATCGACCCGGTTCTCCTGCACCGCCTTCGTCACCTCCGACGGCTTGAGCGGCACCAGCACGACATGGCTCGACCCCAGGAGGGCGCCGCCTTCCGGCTCGGCCGCCGCGGTGAGGTCGTAGAAACCCAGGAGGCTCGTGAGGAACGGGATGTCCGCCCCGTGCCGCTCGACGATACCCAGACGCTTGCGGGCGAGATCGGGAAAGCTCTCCAGCCCCTGCGCCTGCGGCGCGACGATGAGCAGGGCCTCGTCGTGGAGGATCGCCAGGGTCAGGCCGTTGTCGGGCAGGAGCACGTCCGGGCGCACCACGGCGAGGTCGGCGCGGCCGGACTGCAGCGCCCTGGCGCTGTCGCGCACGTCGTCGAAATGCTGGACCTTGAGGCGCACGTCCTCCCGGGCCCGCGCCAGGGCCTGGGCGTAGACGTCGAGGAGCGCCGCCTCGGCGCCGTCGCGCGGGCCAACCGCGACCACGAGGGTGTTGGGACGCGACAGGTACACGATGGCGCCGGCCACCGCCGCCAGCCCCAGGGCCAGCAGGAAGAGGACCCATTCGCGCCTCAGGAGGATTGACGGCGTGCCCAGTGGTCGGCCCTTCCTCGGTTGCCTCGCCTCACCCTCGTCCATCAGCCCGCCGAACCCGTCAGGATCATGATGAAACCATGGCCGATGATGAACCCCTGACCCGGCGGAACGTTGCGCCGCCCAAACCGGTCACCCCGGCCTATCTCGAGCGCGTCGCCCTGCACTACCTCGAACGCTACAGCGCCTCCGTCGCGATGCTGCGCGCCGTCCTCCTGCGTCGCGTCAAAACCCGCTGCCGCCTGCGCGGCGAGGAGCCCGGCGCCTTCGCCGACCTCGTGGAGGCGACGGTGGCGCGGGCGGTCGCCGCGGGTCTGGTGGACGATTCGCGCTTCGCGCAGGCTCGGCTCGCAAGCTTGCGCCGGCGTGGCGCCTCCTCACGCATCGTCCGGGCCAAGCTGGCGGCCAAGGGCGTGCCTCGCGACCTTGTGACGGACGCCCTCGGCAACGAGGCGACGACGGCGGAGGAGGACGGGGTGCCGATCGAGGAGGAGGCCGCCCATGCCTACGCCAAACGCCGGCGCCTCGGCCCGTGGCGCCGGCCGGACCTGCGCGGCCCGTCGCGCGACCGCGACATCGCGGCCATGGCGCGGGCCGGCTTTTCGTATTCGCTGGCGAGCCGGATCGTGGACGCGGAGGCGGAGAAGTGACGGGCCTTCTGCCGCCCGCAAATGGTCGCACGCGGGCCGCCGCGGCGATCGGAGCTTGAACGAACCGGGAACGGGGAGCATCTTCGACCGATGGACGAAGCCCTCGCCAAGAAGCTGCGCATCCTGGCCGATGCGGCCAAATACGATGCGTCCTGTTCCTCGTCCGGTGCGCCCCGGCGCAAGGCCGGCGCGGGCGAGCTCGGCTCGACCACCGGCGCCGGCATCTGCCATGCCTACACACCGGACGGGCGCTGCATCTCGCTCCTCAAGATCCTGCTCACGAACTACTGTCTGTTCGATTGCGCCTATTGCATCAACCGGCGCTCCTCGAACGTCGCCCGCGCCCGATTCAGCGTGGCCGAGGTCGTGACGCTCACGGTGGAGTTCTACAAGCGCAACTACATCGAGGGGCTGTTCCTCTCGTCCGGGATCATCAAGTCGCCCGACTACACCATGGAACTGCTGACGCGGGTCGCGAAGTCCCTGCGACGCGACCACGGCTTTCGCGGCTACATCCACCTCAAGTCCATCCCCGAGGCGAGCCCGTGGCTGATCGAGGAGGCGGGGCTCTACGCCGACCGGCTGTCGATCAACCTCGAACTGCCCACCGAGGCGAGCCTCGAACGGCTGGCGCCGGAGAAGAGCGGCCCGGCGATCCAGGGCGCCATGGCGCAGATCGGCGAGCGCATCGTCGAGGCCAAGGCCGAGAAGCGCCGCTTCTCGCCGGCCGGGCAATCGACCCAGGTGATCGTCGGTGCCGATGCGACCACGGACGAATCGCTGATCCGCAAGAGCGCGCACCTCTACGGCTCGTACAAGCTCAAGCGGGTCTACTACTCCGCCTTCAGCCCGATCCCCGAGGGCTCCTCGATCCTGCCGCCGTCACCGCCGCCGCTGCAGCGCGAGCATCGGCTTTATCAGGCCGACTGGCTGCTGCGGTACTACGACTTCTCCCCCGACGACGTGGCGGACGCCACCGACGAGGGCATGTTCGCCCTCGATATCGACCCCAAGCTCGCCTGGGCCCTCAAGAACCGCCACCGCTTTCCCGTCGACGTGAACACGGGCGAGCGCGAGATGCTGCTGCGGGTGCCGGGGCTCGGGGCGCGGGCCGTGGACAAGATCCTGCGGGCACGGCGCCACACCCGCCTTCGCCTCGACGACGTGGCGAGGTTGACCTCCAGCCTGAAGCGGGCGCGGCCCTTCCTCATCGCCGCCGACCATCGCCCGACGCAGCTCACCGACAGGCTGGACCTGCGCAGCCGGCTCGCCGAACCGGCAAAGCAGCTGAGTTTGTTTTGAGCGAGCACGGGAAAGTCCGCGCCTCCCCTTCCCCTTGCGGAGGGGGATCGAGGTCGGGGGCGTTTCCGCTCGGTGAGCGGCAAGGTCGCCCGCCCGCCACCACCTCCGACTCTTGCCCGCAGGGGGGAGGACCTCACGTTTCGCTCCGCGCGATCACCCTGCGCCCCGGCGCCGATCCCGACGGATTTCGCGACGCCGCCCGCCGCCTCGTCGCGGAAGGGGTGCCGCCGGATTCCGTGTCCTGGCACCTGGGCGGTACGCTCGATCTGTTCGGGACGCACGCGAGCGACACGCCGGCACCGCCCCTCGCCCTGCCGCGCGGTGTCGGCGACCTCGTCAGGATGGTGGTGCCGCACAGCGACCCGGAGCGCTACGCCCTGCTCTACACCCTGGTCTGGCGCATCCTGCACGGGGAACGGCGGCTCCTGGAAATCTCGAGCGATCCGCTGGTCCACCGGCTCGAGCGCATGCGCAAGGCCATCGCGCGCGACCTCCACAAGATGCACGCCTTCCTGCGTTTTCGCCGGAGCGAGGACGCCGGCATCGAGCGCTTCGTCGCCTGGTTCGAGCCCGACCACCACATCCTCGGTGCCGCCGCGCCGTTCTTCGTCGATCGCTTCCGCTCGCTGACCTGGTCGATCCTGACGCCGGAGGGCTCGGCCCATTGGGACGGCACGGCGCTGTCGTTCGGGCCGCCGGGCCGGCGCGAGGACGTGCCGGCGAGCGACGGCTTCGAGGCCGGCTGGCGCGACTATTACGAGAGCACCTTCAACCCGGCCCGCACCAACCTGCGGGCGATGCGCTCGGAGATGCCCAAGAAGTACTGGCACAACATGCCCGAGACGGCCGCCATTCCCGGCCTCGTCCGCGCGGCCGCCGCCCGGACGGAGGCGATGATCGAGCGAGGACCGCAGATGCCCGTCAAGCGCAACCCGGCCCGCGCCGTCGCCGCCATGGGCGACCAGGAACCCAAGAGCCTGGAGGCACTGAACGCGATCATCCGGCGGTCGGAGCCGCTGGTGCCCGGCGCGACCCAGGCGGTGCTGGGCGAGGGCCCGCCGGGAGCCATCGTCGCCTTCGTCGGCGAGCAGCCCGGAGACCAGGAGGACCGACAGGGACGCCCCTTCGTCGGGCCGGCCGGCCAGCTGCTCGCCCGCGCCATGGCCGAGGCCGGGATCGACCGGGGCCAGGCCTACCTCACGAATGCCGTCAAGCACTTCAAGTTCGAGGAGCGCGGCAAGCGCCGCATCCACCAGAAGCCCACCGCCGGGGAGGTGAGCCATTACCGCTGGTGGCTCGACCGAGAGCTCGACTTCGTGGCGCCCAGGCTCGTGGTGGCGCTGGGGGCCACGGCGGTTCTCGCCCTGACCGGCAAGGCGATCCCGGTGACGTGGGCGCGCGGGCCGGCCGATTTCGCCAAGCCCTATGCGGGGTTCATCACGGTGCACCCGTCCTACCTCCTGCGATTGCCGGACGAGGCGAAGGAGGAGGCCTACGGCGATTTCGTCGCCGACCTGCGCCGTATCCACGACATCGCGGCAAGTCTGTAGGACCACCTCCGGTTGCCGGCATCTGATCGTCCACCGGGGGCGGCGGGCCGGAATCTTGCCGGGCCGAACCGAGACGTGCCTTTCCCGACGCGAGATCGCACCGTTACGGACGGAAACATTGCCTGAACGGTCGTGTTGACTGGCGATCAAGCCCGGCCCGCGGCGGCCGGCGTCAGCGACAGGCGGCGGCATGGCCCATTCGAACGATCCACGACCTTCTCCCGATTCCTCGCTCGGTTCCTCGACGGTCTGGAGTCTCGCCATGGCGACGGCCCTGATCGGCCTCGTCGTACTGCCGCGCCGATCCGCTCCCGCCGGTGCCGTCCCCGCTCCGGCGGGGCCGGTGCGCGAACCTTCCCCGTCCCATGCCGGAGCCGACGCCGAGCAGGTGGCCGCCGAGGAGCCGGATCGCGGCCGCGGTGCGCAGACCCCCTCCGCGATCCCTGTCAAGGGCTGGAAGGACATCGCGATGCGGGTCTACGGCGACATCAAGGAGAACCGGATCGTCTCCGTGGCCGCGGGCGTGACCTTCTACGTGCTGCTCGCGATCTTCCCGGCGATCGCGGCGCTGGTGTCCTGCTACGGGCTCGTCGCCGATTCAGCGACCATCAACGAGCAGATCGCCAGCCTGCAGGGCATCCTGCCGAGCGGGGCCCTCGAGATCGTCGGCGAGCAGGTCAAGCGCATCAACGAGAAGGGCGACACCACGCTCGGCCTCACCTTCTTCACCGGCATCGTGCTGTCGGTGTGGAGCGCCAACGGCGGCATGAAGGCGGTCTTCGATGCCCTCAACGTCGTCTACGAGGAGCGCGAGACGCGCAATTTCGTCTGGCTCAACCTGCGCTCGCTCACCTTCACCGCCGGGGCGCTGCTGTTCGTCGTGCTGGCCCTGGTGGCCATCGTCGTGCTGCCCGCGGTCTTCGCCCTGGTGGGTCTCAGCGAGAAGGCCTGGTTCATCGCGCTCCTGCGCTGGCCGGCCCTGCTGCTGGCGGTGCTGGGCGGGCTGGCGCTGCTCTACCGATACGGCCCCAGCCGCGACGCGCCGAAATGGCGCTGGGTGACCTGGGGCAGCGCCGTCGCCGGCATCCTCTGGCTGGCGGCCTCACTGCTGTTCTCCTGGTACGTCTCGAACTTCGGCAAGTACAACGAGACCTACGGCTCGCTCGGTGCGGTCGTCGGCTTCATGACGTGGATCTGGCTCTCCACCACCATCGTGCTGGTCGGGGCCGAGATCAACGCCGAGATGGAACACCAGACCGGCGCCGACACCACGGTGGGCAAACCGCAGCCCCTCGGAACCCGCCGCGCCCGCATGGCCGATACCATCGGGGCGGCGAGCTGACCGGACGCCAGATCAGCCCTCGTGGCTGATCCGGTAGACGATGCCGTGCTGGTCGTCGCCGAGGTAGAGGCTGCCGTCCTTGGCCACCGCGAGGCCGAACGGGCGGGCGAAGCGCGACCAGCCGCTCGGCCCGCCCTCGGTGAGGAAGCCGGACACGAAGGGCTCGATGGAGACCGGCCGCCCCTTGTCGAACCGCACCCGCAGCACCTCGTAGCCGCTCGGGGGCTTGCGATTCCATGAGCCGTGCATCGTCACGAAGGCGTCGCCGCGGTACTCCGCCGGGAACTGGTCGCCGCGATAGAAGGCGAACTGCATCGAGGAGGCGTGGGCGGTCCAGGTGAGCACCGGCCGCTCGCTGTCCTTGTCCCACTGCTCGAGCGAACTCTTGGGTACCTCGCGGTAGAGGTTCTTCATGCCGTTGCCGAAGATGTAGGGCCAGCCGTATTTCTTGCCGGGCTCGATCCGGTTGAGCTCCTCGGGCGTCTCGTCGTCACCGTGCCAGTCGACCCCGTCGTCCCAGCCGTAGAGGGCCTTGGTGGTGGGCTCCCAATCGAAGCCGATGGTGTTGCGCAGGCCCGAGGCGACGATCTCGCGGCCCGAGCCGTCTGGCTTCATGCGGACCATGGTGGCGTTCTCGGGGTTGCGCTCCTCGCATTCGTTGCAGGTGGAGCCGAGGCTGGCATAGAGCCAGCCGTCCGGCCCGACCGCGATGGTGCGGTTGGGATGCTGGCCGGCGTCGGGCAGGTCGGCGACGAGCCGCAGCTCCGGTCCGAGCCCACCGTCTGCCATGAGCGGCGCGGAAAAGATCTCCTTGACGGTGACGTAGAACAGGCGGCCCTCGTGGATGGCGAGGCCGTGCACGTCGGGCTTCGTCAGGACGACTTTCCGTTTCGCGCCGTCGCCGGCCTCGATCCGGGTGACGGTGCCCGCATCGCGGTCGCTGACGTAGAGCGCGCCGTCCGGGGCCACCACGATGACGCGCGGGGCGCCGAGGCCGGTGGCGAAGGGCGCGATGCGAAAGCCCGGCGGCAGCTTCAAGGATGCGATGCGCTCGGGCGTCGCCTCCAGGGGTGCGGCCTTGACGACGTTCGCCTCGATGCGCGTGCTGCCGGGGGTCTGCAGCGCCTGGGCCAGGGCGGGCAGGGATGCGACGGAGAGGGTGAGACTCGCGGCGAGGCGAGCCCGGCGGAAGACCGGTGTCATGCGGATCCTGTCGGGTGGGAGGCGGGAGGTTCCACAAGGAAACGCCCCCTGCGAATCGGCTGTTCCGGCCGCGACATCGGTGCCGTGCGGCACGACTCCGAGCTAGGCATCGCTCTTCAGCACCCGCACGATCTGCGCTATTGTGGCGCCATGGATTCAGGAACCGCCATCGACATTCTCCGTCGCCATGCCGACGAGCTGCAGCGGCGGGGTGTGAGGCATGCTGCCCTGTTCGGCTCGATCGCGCGGGGGGAAGGTCATTCCGAAAGTGATCTCGACGTCATGATCGAGATCGACGAATCGGCCGTCCGGACCGTTTACGATTACGTCGGCGTCATCCAGTTCATCGGGGATCTGTTTCCCATCACGGTGGACGTCGCCAACAAGACCATGCTCAAACCCCACGTCCGCCCGGCGGCGGAGCGCGACGCGATCTATGCTTTCTGAGCGCGGGCAGCGCGCACTGGTCGGCATCATCGAGAACGTGGACGCCGCGCAAGATTTCGTCCGAAACTTGAGTTTCGAGGACTTCGCGGTCGACCGGCGCAATCTTTACGCCGTTACGCGCTGCCTGGAAATCATCTCCGAAGCCAGTCGCAGGCTCGACGAAGCGACACGCAAGCGGCATCCGCATATTCCATGGCGACAGATCGCCGATGCGGGAAACATCTACCGGCACGAGTACGACTTCGTCTCGCCTGCCATGATCTGGCTCACGGTGCACGAAAGCCTGCCGGACCTTCTGGCTGCCTGCACGATGGAGCTATCGTCCACGAGCGACGGGCCATGAACGGCCCGGCATCCCAGTTTTTCCTCATCACTCCGATGGCACGATGACCGACACGGCGCCCCCCGCTCCCGCCCAGACCAAGCCCGTCGGCCCCGGCGACCAGATCATCCTGGTGGACGGGTCGTCGTTTATCTTTCGCGCCTACTTCCAGTCGATCAACCAGGACCAGAAGTACAACACCCGGCCCTCGGACGGCCTGCCCACGGGGGCGATCCGGCTGTTCTGCACCAAGATCGCGCAGTTCGTGCAGGAGGGGGCGGCGGGCATCATGCCGACGCACCTGGCCATCGTGTTCGACAAGTCGGAGGGTTCTTTCCGCAAGGAGCTCTATCCCGACTACAAGGGCCACCGGCCCGATGCGCCCGACGACCTCAAGCGGCAGATGCCGCTGATGCGCGAGGCGGTGCGCGCCTTCGGCCTCGAGCCGATCGAGCTGGAGCGCTACGAGGCCGACGACCTCATCGCCACCTATTCGCGCCAGGCGGAGGCGCGGGGGGCGGGCGTCATCATCGTCTCCTCCGACAAGGACCTGATGCAGCTCGTGGGGCCGCTGGTGCGGTTCTACGACTTCGAATCGGGCGTGAAGGGCAAGCCGGGGCACCGGCCCGAGCGCAACCTCGACCTCGAGGCCATCGTCGCCAAGTGGGAGGGCCTGCAGCCCCACCAGATCGGCGACGCCCTGGCGCTCATCGGCGACACTTCCGACAACGTGCCCGGCGTGCCCGGCATCGGCCTCAAGACGGCGGCGGCCCTCATCAAGGAATACGGCAGCCTCGACGCGCTGCTGGAGCGGGCGGGCGAGATCAAGCAGCCCAAGCGCCGCGAGACCCTGCTGGCGAGCATCGACCAGGCCCGGCTGTCGCGAAGGCTCGTGGCCCTCGAGGAGAACGTGCCGCTGCCGGTGGCGCTGGACGACCTGCGCATGCCCGCCCCCGACCCGCAGAAGCTGGTGGGCTTCCTCAAGGCGATGGAGTTCAACACGCTGACCCGGCGCATCGCCTCGATGCTGCACGTGGACCCGGAGACCGTGAAGCCCGATCCGGGGCTCCTGCCCGGCAAGGACGGCGGCGAGGCGGCTCCGTTCGAGGCAGCGTCCCCCGGCGGCGAGGTCGATCCCTTCGCCGACCTCGGCCTGCCCGACGGTGCGCCCAAAGCCCGCATCCCGGGCGAGGCGACGCCCTCCGCCCTGGTGGCGGCCCGCGCGGCCGAGGCGACCAACCCGATCGACACCACCACCTACGAGACGATCTCGACCCTGGAGCAACTGGACGCCTGGATCGCCGAGGCGCGGGAGGCCGGCGTGGTGGCGGTCGACACCGAGACCGACGCGCTCGACGCCAACAACGCCGGCCTCGTGGGCGTCTCGCTCGCCGTGGCGCCGGGGCGGGCGGCCTACATCCCCTTGAAGCACACCGGCGGCGACGACCTGTTCGGCGAAGGCCTGCTGCCCGGCCAGATTCCCTTCGAGGCGGCGCTCGAAGCCCTCAAGCCGCTCCTGGAAGACGAGGGCGTGCTCAAGGTCGGCCAGAACCTCAAGTACGATTGGGTGGTGCTGGCGCGCCACGACATCCGCATCGCGCCCCTCGACGACACCATGCTGATCTCCTACGTGCTCGACGCCGGCAAGGGCGGCCACGGCATGGACGAGCTCGCCCGGCGTCACCTCGGCCACCAGCCGATCGCCTTCTCGGAGGTGACCGGCACCGGCAAGGCCAAGATCACCTTCGACCGGGTGCCGCTGGACAAGGCCACCGCCTATGCCGCCGAGGACGCCGACGTCACCCTGCGCCTGTGGCGGATGATGAAGCCGCGCCTCGTCGCCGAGCGGCGGGTCGCCGTCTACGAGACGCTGGAGCGCCCGCTGGTGCCGGTGATCGCGCGGATGGAGGCGCAAGGCATCCGCATCGACCGGCAGATGCTCAGCCGCCTGTCGGGCGACTTCTCGCAGATCCTGGTCCGCCTGGAGGAGGAGATCCAGGAGGACGCCGGCGAAAAATTCCAGGTGTCGTCGCCCAAGCAGATCGGCGACATCCTGTTCGGCAAGATGGGCCTGCCCGGCGCCAAGAAGACCGCCAACGGCCAATGGGCGACGCCGGCGACCCTGCTGGAGGAACTCGCCCAGGCCGGGCACGAGCTTCCCAAGAAGATTCTGGAATGGCGCCAGCTCGCCAAGCTGAAGTCGACCTACACCGACAGCCTGCAGCAGCACGCCGACCGCCGCACCGACCGGGTCCACACCTCGTTCTCGCTGGCGGCCACCACCACGGGCCGGCTCTCCTCCTCGGACCCGAACCTGCAGAACATCCCGATCCGCACGGAAGAGGGCCGGCGCATCCGCCGCGCCTTCGTGGCGGCCGAGGGCAACAGGCTGATCTCGGCGGACTACAGCCAGATCGAGCTGCGCATCCTCGCCCACATCGCCGACATCCCGCAGCTGCGCCAGGCGTTCGAGGACGGCATCGACATCCACGCGGCCACCGCCAGCGCGATGTTCGGCGTCGCGCTGAAAGACATGACGAGCGACCTGCGCCGGCGCGCCAAGACCATCAACTTCGGCATCATCTACGGCATCTCGGCCTTCGGGCTGGCCGACCGCCTCGGCATCGGCCGCGAGGAGGCGTCGGCCTTCATCAAGCAGTATTTCGAGCGCTTCCCCGGCATCCGCGCCTACATCGACGACACCAAGGCGCTGTGCCGCGACAAGGGCTACGTCACCACCCTGTTCGGGCGCGTCTGCCACTATCCGCAGATCCGCTCGAACAACCCCAACGAGCGCGCCTCCGTCGAGCGCCAGGCCATCAACGCCCCGATCCAGGGCTCGGCCGCCGACATCATCCGCCGGGCGATGATCCGCATGGAGGACGCGCTTCGCGCCGAGCACCTGAACGTCCGGATGTTGCTCCAGGTCCACGACGAACTGGTGTTCGAGGCCCCCGAGGACGAGGTCGCCGCCGCCCTGCCGGTGATCTCGCGGATCATGGTCGAGGCGCCGGCCCCGGCGTTGACGCTACGGGTGCCGCTGGTGGTGGAGGCGCAGGCGGCCGGAAATTGGGAGGAGGCGCATTGATATCATAGCAGAATCAAGATAAATATTGCGCGTCTTCGTTCTATAAATCGATTAGGAGTTGGTAATTATGATAAATCCGATAAAACTTGATGATATTTACTTCGGAGAACGCGATGCTCTTCACGAGTTTTTGAAGCAAGATAGACAAAAAATAGTGGTTTTGAACAATTCATTCGTCATTCCACCAAGAGTGAAAATGTCTGAGCTAGAATCTGGCGCTAGATATTTGATACTTGGCCCAAAAGGGAGCGGCAAAACAACTCTATTATGGTATCTTAAAAGGCAAGCTTCTAATTCTAAGAGTAGCTTTATATTGTTTAAATCCGAGCTACGAAAAGAGGACAGAGACAAACTAGATAAAATGGTTGATACCATAATTGTGCAAGACCAGCGGAAATTTAAAGTGGAAGCTGATTATAAGGTTGTGTGGGAATGGTATTTAATAAAATCTCTTATCAGTTTGATTGATGACGATGATTTGGTTGACGGGCAAATCATCCTGTCAGACATCAAAAGGCTTCTCGGAATCAAGACAAATCGTTTAAACACTATATATGATAATTTTTACATTAACAAAATTAAAGGCAAGGTGAAGCTTGCTGTCGGCCTAAAAGAGCTAAAATCAGAAATTTCGGGAGAAATTGAAGCTAAAAGATCCAGTGAAGAGATTGATTTACTTGATCTTATACGACTTATACAGAATTTTATTGGAAAAATTCGTCTAAAAAAGGAGCGTTCTATTCGGCTTTATATGGACGAGCTTGAGTTTTTTATGAGCGATGAGGGTGATGGCGAGCGCGATCGACGGCTTGTGCGAGATCTTGTTTTTAGTATAAATTACATAAACACTACGTTTTCAAAAGCGAATATGGACGTCGCCGTTATTGCGAGTTTGAGAACTGAAATCTTAAATTCAATGAGTATAAATAGTCAAGAGGTTGGAAAAATTATAGATGCATTCGGTGTAAAGTTAAATTGGTTTTATGATGAAGTTGAAAATCATAGAGTTTTGAATATATTTCAAAATAAAATACAGCAATCAGAGGTTCTGTCGAATGGGGCATATTCAGAAGATGTCTGGAGTGTTTACTTTCCTAGCCACATCGGGAAGCAACCAATAAAAAGCTATCTTTTAGATTCGGGTCTTCATCGACCTCGAGGTGTGCTGCTGAGACTAATGGCTGCTTTAGAGACTACAAACGAAGATTACTCATTTAAAGAAGAAAACTTTATCAAATCTGAGGAGATATTTGGAAGATATTTGCTTGAGGAATTTAGTGAGGAAATATCAGCTGCATACGATGAAGGGGAACGTGAAGATTTGCTTATGCTTTTTAGAGGGCATAGCTTCGCATTTGATAGAGATGAGCTGAATCAAAGAATTGGCACTGCGTTGATGGGACGGAAAGGAAAGAAATCGCATTTCAAAGATGCGAATGCAGACAACATAATAAAGTTCCTATATCGAATCGGGATGATAGGTAATCAGTTTTATCTTAATAATGAACAGGGTCGCGATTTATCGAGAAATCTCTGGTCATTTCGAGGAGATATTGATCCAATATTGGATAAAAGATTTGTTGTCCACAAAGCAATAAGGAAAGTTTTGCAGACCCAGTAAAATCCCATTGAAGCGACGCCTCTACCTAGAAGGCGTCGTTTTTTAAGTACTGAGCGTAGTAAAAATTCGATACCAAAGATACAGACGCATGAACTAAAAAATTGCCGGCGCATTGCAGCCATGCCCTCCGTACAGGAACACCACCGTTAACCAACCGTTCATGGCGGACGACACGTTCGTTCAACCAGGCGCCGCAAAGGCGCATCAGGAACACTACCGCCATGACCCATCGCCTTCTCGCCGCCCTCGGCCTGCCCGCCGCCGTGCTCGCTACCCCGGCGCTCGCCCAGGAGCCGCTGTCCTTCCGCGTAGCGCCCCAGGTCGATGCCGCCCCCCCAAGCCCGTGACACCTCCGCGTTCCGCGCCGCCGCCCTGTGTTCGGACGCGGTGAGCATCGAGTCGAGCCGCATCGCCCTGGAGCGTTCGCGCAACCACAACGTGCGCAACTACGCCAGGAATGTCCTCGTCGAGCGTGAGGCCACCACCAAGGCGCTGCTGCCCGAGGGCACCTCGCTCACCGCCGGCGGCACCGTGGTCTCCGACGCCAAACCCTTCGAGATCCGCCTCGACAATCCGGTCGGCGTGGTGCTCGCCCCGGTGACGATCTCGGCCGGTATCACCCAGCGGATCGTCGGCGTCGGCCTCGTCGACAACAGCCCCGGCGAACCCGGCCGCCGCGTCGCCATCGGTCCGGAGGGGCAGGCCCGCCTCGACGGCTTCAAGAATGCCCGCAGCGCCCGCGAGTTCGACCGCACTTACGTGCGCCAGCAGGCCCGGTCCGACGCCCGGACGCCGGGGCTTTACGAGGCCTATTCGCGCAACGGCAACAGCGCCCAGGGCCGCGAGTTCGCCAACCAGGCGTGCCCTACATCGCCAACCAGCACGGCCACTCGGCGGTCCTGGCCGACCGCATCGGCGGCTGATCGCGCCACGTTCCTCTGGTAACACAGGAAAGGCCGCCCCTTCCGGGGCGGCCTTTCTGCCGTTCCGAGACCGACCCGATCGGATGGAGCGCGCCGCTGACGTCCAAAAAAATCAGTTCGGCGCCCACGGCACGTAATCGCCCGACGGCACCGGCCGTCCGTCCGGGTTGAGCTGCGAGCCCTTGGGGCGATAGGCGGCCGCCGTGCCGGTCAGGTTCTCGACATGGGGTTTCTGCCACTCGCGCGGGCTGTAGGCCTCCTCGCTCGGGGCGACGTCGCCGTTGTGGCAGAGCCAGGCGCGCCAGCCGGGCGGGACCTTCGAGGCGTCGGCGTAGCCGTTGTAGACCACCCAGCGCCGCTCGGTGCCGACCGAGCGGTCGATCAGCGGGCCTTGCGCCTTGTAATAGGTGTTGCCGGCCTCGTCGGTGCCGACGAGCTGGCCGCTGCGCGCCGTGTAGAGCGCCAGCGACATCGTCTGCCCGTTCCACCAGGTGAAGATGCGCAGGAGCGTGTCCTTGAGAGCCATCGCCGTCGCCTGAAGGGGGCGTAGGCGCCCCGTCTGTGTGATCGCGCGGGACTATGGTGAGGGGGGACGGGGAAGTCCAGTCGCGGCCCGCCCCCGGCCCCGGCTGCGACCGGAATCCCACACCCGGCCGTTAACCAGGCCCGGAGCCCGGCCGATGTCGTCCCGGCCTGTGCGCCGACAATTTTTCCGGGCGGATTCCGCCAAGCGAAAACAGCACTTACCGGTGGCCTCGCGATATCCACAGGATTTGCATCGCCGACACAACATCTAGTCGGGAACGTAGCCGGCGCACACTAGTTGTTGACGCAGGCGGTCCGGTCGCGATACGGTCCTCTCGTCGCCGAAGCGGTCGTATCGAGCGGGCGGCACAACGGTCTTCGTCGTTTTTGCAAGAACGGCGCATCGCGCTTTCGCCGATGCGCGGCGTCGTCACGCCATGACCGCGGCACCGGCCGCGTCGGGGCGCGGCGGCATCGTCGATGGTCCTCGACACCTTAAGGAACACAGGTACATGCGGTTCGAGCGGCGCCACACCACGGCCGGGCAGTCCCCCTACGCCACGATCCCCTTCCGCAAGACCCTGAGCGAGATCCGCAACCCGGACGGCTCGGTCGTCTTCCGGCTGGAGGGCATCGAGGTCCCCGAGAGCTGGAGCCAGGTCGCCAGCGACGTGCTGGCCCAGAAGTATTTTCGCAAGGCCGGGGTGCCCGCGCGCCTCAAGAAGGTGGAAGAGAACGACGTGCCGTCGTTCCTGTGGCGCTCGGTCGCCGACGAGGCGGCGCTCGCTTCGCTGCCCGAGGCCGAGCGCACCGGCTCCGAGACCTCCTCGACGCAGGTGTTCGACCGCCTGGCCGGCTGCTGGACCTATTGGGGCTGGAAGGGCGGCTACTTCACCTCTGAAGAGGACGCGTCGGCGTTCCTCGACGAGCTGCGCTTCATGCTCGCCCGCCAGATGGTGGCGCCGAACTCGCCGCAGTGGTTCAACACCGGCCTGCACTGGGCCTACGGCATCGACGGCCCGGCGCAGGGCCACCACTACGTCGACTACCGCACCGGCGAGCTGACGAAGTCGGCCTCGTCCTACGAGCACCCGCAGCCGCACGCCTGCTTCATCCAGGGCGTCCAGGACGACCTCGTCAACGAGGGCGGCATCATGGACCTGTGGGTCCGCGAGGCGCGCCTGTTCAAGTACGGCTCGGGCACCGGCTCGAACTTCTCGATGCTGCGCGGCGAGAACGAGAAACTCGGCGGCGGCGGCAAGTCGTCGGGCCTGATGTCCTTCCTCAAGATCGGCGACCGGGCGGCCGGCGCCATCAAGTCCGGCGGCACCACCCGGCGCGCGGCCAAGATGGTCATCGTCGACATCGACCACCCGGACATCGAGCAGTACATCGACTGGAAGGTGAAGGAGGAGCAGAAGGTCGCCGCCCTCGTCACCGGCTCCAAGATCGTCTCCAAGCACCTCCAGGCGGTGATGAAGGCCTGCACCCAGTGCGAGGCCGAGGGCGACGCCTGCTTCGACCCCGAGCGCAACCCGGCCCTCAAGAAGGCGGTCAAGGCCGCCCGCAAGGAGATGGTGCCGGACGCCTACACCAAGCGCGTCATCCAGTTCGCCCGCCAAGGCTTCACCAAGATCGATTTCCCCGTCTACGACACCGATTGGGATTCGGAGGCCTACCTCACGGTGGCGGGCCAGAACTCCAACAACTCGGTCTCGCTCACCGACGACTTCCTGCGCGCCGTCGATGCGGATGCCGATTGGGAGCTGAAGGCCCGCACCACCGGCAAGACGACAAAGACGCTGCCGGCGCGCGAGCTGTGGGACAAGATCGGCGAGGCCGCCTGGGCGTCCGCCGACCCGGGCCTGCACTTCAACACCACCATGAACGACTGGCACACCTGCCCGACGGCCGGCCGGATCCGGGCCTCGAACCCGTGCTCGGAGTACATGTTCCTCGACGACACCGCCTGCAACCTGGCATCCGCCAACCTTCTGACGATGTTCGACCGGGGAACCGGCCAGTTCGACGTGGAGGCCTTCGAGCACCTCAACCGCCTCTGGACGGTGGTGCTCGAGATCTCGGTGATGATGGCGCAGTTTCCGTCGCGTGAGATCGCCGAGCTGTCCTACCGCTACCGCACGCTGGGGCTCGGCTACGCCAACATCGGCGGGCTCCTGATGAGCATGGGCCTGCCCTACGACTCGGACAAGGGCCGGGCCATGGCCGGGGTGCTCACCGCGATCATGACCGGCGTGGCCTATGCCACCTCCGCCGAGATGGCGGGCGAACTCGGGGCCTTCGCGGGCTACGACGAGAACGCCGACGCCATGCTCAAGGTCATCCGCAACCATCGCCGGGCGGCGCATGGCGAGGCGGGCGGCTACGAGTTCCTCTCGATCGCCCCGGTGCCCCTCGACATCGCCAACGTGCCCCAGGCGAACCTGGTCGACCGGGCCAGGGCCGCCTGGGACCGCGCCCTCACGCTCGGCGAGGAGCACGGCTATCGCAACGCCCAGGCGACGGTGATCGCGCCCACCGGCACGATCGGCCTGGTGATGGATTGCGACACCACCGGCATCGAGCCGGACTTCGCGCTCGTGAAGTTCAAGAAGCTGGCCGGCGGCGGCTATTTCAAGATCATCAACCGGGCGGTGCCGGACGCCCTGCGCTCGCTCGGCTACCGCGAATCGGACATCGCCGAGATCGAGGCCTATGCGGTCGGTCACGGCTCGCTCGGCCAGGCGCCGGCGGTCAACGCCGGTTCCTTGCGCGCCAAGGGATTCACCGACGACAAGATCGCCGTCATCGAGGCCGGACTGAAGTCGGCGTTCGACATCAAGTTCGTGTTCAACCGCTGGACGCTGGGCGACGACTTCCTGAAGGACGTGCTCAAGGTCCCGGCCGACAGGCTCGCCGACCCGACCTTCGACCTCCTGTCCTTCCTCGGCTACGCGAAGAAGGACATCGAGGCGGCCAACACCCACATCTGCGGGGCGATGACGCTCGAGGGAGCCCCCTTCCTCAAGCCCGAGCACTACGCGGTGTTCGACTGCGCCAACCCGTGCGGGCGCATCGGCAAGCGCTACCTCTCGGTGGAGAGCCACATCCGCATGATGGCGGCGGCCCAGCCGTTCATCTCGGGCGCCATCTCCAAGACCATCAACATGCCCAACGACGCCACGGTGGAGGATTGCAAGAACGCCTACCGGCTGTCCTGGACCCTGGCGCTCAAGGCCAACGCCCTCTACCGCGACGGCTCCAAGCTGTCCCAGCCCCTGAACTCGGCCCTGATCGCCGACGAGGAGGAGGACGCCGAGGAGGCCATCGAGGCGCTGGTGGCCCAGCCCGCCACCGCCAAGGCGGCGCAGCTCGCCGAGAAGATCGTCGAGCGGGTGATCGAGCGCGTCGAGCGCATCCGCTCGCGCGAGAAGCTGCCCGACCGGCGCAAGGGCTACACCCAGAAGGCGGTCGTCGGCGGGCACAAGGTCTACCTGCGCACCGGCGAATACAACGACGGCCGCATCGGCGAGATCTTCATCGACATGCACAAGGAGGGCGCCGCCTTCCGAAGCCTGATGAACAATTTCGCCATCGCGATCTCGATCGGCCTGCAGTACGGCGTGCCGATGGAGGAATACGTCGACGCCTTCACCTTCACCCGCTTCGAGCCGGCGGGTTTCGTGCAGGGCAACGACGCCATCAAGAACGCCACCTCGATCCTCGACTACGTTTTTCGCGAGTTGGCGATTTCGTACCTGGGTCGGATGGACCTCGCCCACGTCGACCCCTCCGAGATCGGCAACACCGTGATGGGCAAGGGCGAGGGCGAGGGCGCGAGGGTCGGCGACAAGCCCGAGCAGGCCGCCTCCACGGTGGTCTCGCGCGGTCTCGTGCGCGGCTCGGCCGACCGCCTCACCCTGATCCAGGGCGGTCCGGCCGGCGGCAGCGTCGGAATCGGCTCGCCGGCCGCCGGCGTCACGGCTCCGGCCGGCGGCGTGGTCCATGCCCTGCGCGGCGCCACGGCCCTGAAGGCGGAACCGGTGGCGGCGGGCCACGCCGAGGCCCTCCTCGACGCCCTCCCCTTCACCAAGGCGGAGCGCACGGTCTCCGACCGGCGCGCGGAGGCCAAGATGAAGGGCTATGTCGGGGAATCCTGCCCCGAGTGCGCGAACTTCACGCTGGTCCGCAACGGCACCTGCCTAAAGTGCGACACCTGCGGCGGCACGACGGGGTGTTCGTGATCACCGCCACTCGTCGGAACGCCGTCTGACACGCACGTCCCGTGTCGCGTTCGGACCATCGGTCCGGCGAACCATGACAGACAGAGGGCGCCGATTCGTCGGCGCCCTCTGTCTGTCTACTGGGACGACCGTCGCGGGAATGGGGGCTGTCTCGAAATAGCTCGGCACAGCCCCCGGGCGAGGTGTCGGCTCATGGCCGATCCGCGAATCGGAAACGGTGCCCGGGCGGGTCGTCGGGCCGACGGGCGGTCGCGATCCGGCCGCGGCCCGCAAACTGCGCCGCCGCCCCTACCCGTCGATGTGCGAGCGCCCTATTGCGCTGGTAATCCGCAGTCGATAGCACGTGATGCCACCAATGTGTCACGTAGCGCGCATAGACGCTCTTGCGTGCAGAATCGACTCAGGATTGGGTTTCGCCGATATGACTTTGCCGTACTCCTTTGCAAGAGCATACGACGGACGTGCTTTAGTCATTTCGGATTTGAACGGCTTTTCTGACACATATTCTATCCAGGCCGGCAACAGCATTTACCCGTTGCATCCGACCAAGGAAAATCTACCGCGCCTGCTGACGGGAGGAAACGTTCTCCTCAACCATGATTTTTCGAATGGCGTCGACAACTGGATAGCCCCCGCCGCTCTTCCGCCGACCGTCAATTTCGGGACCGATTTTTCCGAAGACACGCGCCTCGTCGAAATGTCGGCGGCTTACTTGACCGGCTCTACCGCAAGCCCCTCCTTCAGCGTCGTTTATCGCGACCCCCTGTTCGGCGAAGACATTCCGATCGATGCCGGCAGGATGTACGGCTTCACGGGTTTCTTCGCGGCCCATCGGGCACTGGCGCGTGTCGAAGTCGCGTTCTTGAACGCGGACCAGCACGTCATCGACGTCGTTTCGAGCACGGTCAACGAGCACCTGGGTGGCCCGGACCGTGAGAACTGGCAGTTCGTCGATCTGAGGGGCCAGGCACCTGCCGGCGCGGAAACGCTGCGCCTCGGCATTCGTTTCCTTCGCCATCACAACGGCGTGCGGGGAATGAACTTCTTCGTTTTCTTCACCGACCTCGGTCTTCGCATCGGCAACCAGCCCACGTCGGGTGACGGCGGTGGCTTGGAGGACGGCTGGACCCGCAACCTGCTCGCCGTCATCGGCGGCCAGTCGGATGCCAAGGTCTATCAGGCCGAGCTCGACCTGGATCAGATCAACAGCGAGAGATCGACGGTCTATCTTGTCGCGAATCATCAAAGCCAGGCTGAGCAGGCCGTCGTCTACGACGCCATCTCCATGCAGGATCAGAGCAAGGCGGCGCTGACCATCCTCGGGGGTCGAACCCTCAGGGTGAATCTGGACGGCGTGTCGAACTGCAGCCTGTACTGCGATGGCCTGCGATTGGACGGTCTCGTCAGCTGGGGCGAAATCTCGGAACGATACTTCGTTCTGCCGGAACGATTGCTGGACGGGCAGGTCCATCTCTTCGACGTTCGAGACTTCGCCGGCATCGCGTTCCTGTATCGCGACTACCAGTTCGTCCCCTGCCACGTCACCCCCTGGCACATCCTCCAGGAACATACGGCACCGCGCCTGCCGACCCATCTGGCCCCGGCGGCGGCGGACCGGTATCGCGCGCTCCAGGCCCACCTCAGGCATGGGATGGACGCGACGTTCCAGGGGCGCCTGCACCACGTCCATGGCGTGGTCGTCCAGGGCTTCGATTTCAACAAGAACTTTGCCGAGATCGAATTTCCGCGGCACGCCGACCCGCAGGTCACGATCGTCATTCCGGTCCACAACAAGTTTGAGGTCACGTATTTCTGCCTGTGCGCGCTCCTGCTCGCCCACAACAAGACGTCATATGAAGTCGTGGTGGTCGACGATGGCTCGAAGGACCGAACGCTGAAGCTCGACGCCGTCGCCAAGGGCATCACGATCGTCAGGAACGAGATCGGCCTCGGCTTCATCGGCGCCTGCAACAGGGGCGCGCTCGAAGCCCGCGGCAAGTACGTCCTCTTTCTCAACAACGATACCGAGCCGACGGTCGGCTGGCTCGACGAACTCCTGGCGAGCTTCGATCTCTTCGACACCGTCGGGCTGGCGGGCTCCAAGCTCGTCTATCCCGACGGATCGCTCCAGGAAGCGGGCGGCATCGTCTGGGGAAGCGGCAACCCGTGGAACTACGGGCGCAGCCAGAACCCCCACGAACCGCGCTACTCCTACACGCGCCAGGCCGATTACCTCTCCGGCGCGGCGATCATGCTGCCGCTCGCCGTCTGGAACGAGGTCGGCGGATTCAGCGAGGAGTTCAAGCCGGCCTATTTCGAAGACACCGACCTCGCATTCAAGGTCCGCAAGCACGGCTACAAGACGCTGTATGTCGCCACCTCGGTGGTCTACCATTTCGAGGGCGTCACGGGCGGCACCGACGTTTCGTCGGGGGCCAAGAAGAACCAGGAGATCAACCGGCCGAAGTTCAAGAGCAAATGGGTGAGCGACTATCGCAAGAACGGGCGCGAGGGCGAAACCCCCGACCTCGAGAAGGATCGCGGCATCATCGGCCGGGTCCTGTTCATCGATTTCCAGACGCCCAAGCTCGACACCGATGCCGGAAGCTACGCCGCCATCCAAGAGATGAAGATGGTCCAGGCGCTCGGCTACAAGGTCTCGTTCCTGCCGCAGAACCTCGCCTACCTCGGGCGGCATACCGAGACGCTTCAGCGCCTCGGGATCGAGACCTATTACGCGCCGTTCTACCAATCCATTTCGGAAGTCCTCGAACGGCACGGGCGCGAGTTCGATGCCATCTACATGACCCGTTACTATGTCGCGAGCCATTGCGTCGAACTCGCCCGCCGTCTCGCCCCGCAGGCGAAACTGATCATGAACAATGCCGATCTGCATTTCCTGCGCGAACTCCGCGCCGGTATCAACCTGGGCGATCGCGCGCAGGTGGATCGGGCGCTCCAGGTTCGTGACGACGAACTGGCGGTGATGCGGGATGTCGATCTGACCTTGAGCTACAACGGCGTCGAACATGCCGTCATCATGAGCCACAACCTCGATTCCACCCGCGTCATGTACGTTCCGTGGGTCGAGAAGATCGCGACAAGCGTGGCGCCGTTCGAGGGCCGCTCCGGCGTGGCGTTCCTGGGGGGCTTCAACCACCACCCGAACCGCGAAGCCGTGGCCTTCTTCGTGAAGAGCGTGATGCCGAGACTGAGAAACCTGTCGCCGGCGATGGATTTCAACGTCTACGGAAGCAACGTGTCACCCGACGTCACGGCTTTGGCCGCAAAGGACGTCGTCATCCAGGGATATGTCGAGGACGTCTCCGAAGTCTACGATCACTGCCTCGTGTTCGTCGCCCCTTTGACCAGCGGCGCGGGCATCAAGGGCAAGGTCCTCGGTGCCCTGGCGCACGGCGTACCGTGCGTGCTCTCGCCGTTGGCGGCCGAGGGAATCGGGCTTCGCCACGGCTATGACTGCTTGATCGTCGACGATCCGGCCGATTGGGCGGACGCCGTCACCCGCCTGTCCAAAGACAAGGACCTGTGGACCTTGATGTCCCAGAGGGGACAGGACCTGATCCGCTCGACGTATTCGTTCGAACTGGGCGTCAAGACGATGCGCAAGGCCTTCGAGGCGGTCGGCCTCTACATGCCCTGACCCGTCCCCCGGGGTCCGCCCCGGTTCGGACGCGCTGGTGGAGGGCGCCGGATCCGGCCGGTTGGAAGATCGGCCGGAGTGATTCCGTTTCCGGTCGATCACGTCGTGACGTGGGACATGGGCTTCGTTCGAGCGCCGCGCGGGCTCGCCGATAGGGCCACCGCTTTCATCGGGCGGTGTCCGGGTTCAGCCCGTCCGCGCCAGCGGCGGCGTCCCCCACCCCGACGCGAGGGCGCCCACCTCGACCATCTGGCGCTCGCGGGCGATGAAGGCGGTCGGCATCACGCCCTGCATCTCGGCCTCGATCCGCCGCAGCATCGGGTCGGTGTGGGCCGGGTGCAGGTGGATGATCGCCATGGCGGCGACACCGGCGGCCTGTGCCAGTTCGGCCCCCTTCTGCCAGGTGGAATGGCCCCAGCCGCGGCAGACCGGGTATTCGCCCTCCGTGAACATGCCGTCGTAGACCATCAGGTCGGCGCCGCGCACGAACTCCGTCAGGGCGGGGTCGGGCCAGGGGTCCGAATGCTCGATGTCGCTGATGATGCACAGGCGGCGTCCGCCGTGCTCGAAGCGGTATCCGGTGGAGCCCTGGGGGTGGTTGAGCAGGATCGTCTCCACCCGCATCCCGTCCGAGAACACCAGCGGCTCGCCGGCCCTGAAGCCGTGGTGCGCCAGCTTGGCCGGCATGCAGGCGAGGGTGACCGGGAACAGCGGCGGCGAGAACAGCCGGTCGAGGGCGGCGGTCGCGCAGGCGCCGTCGAGGTTGCCGCAATAGGTGTTCACGGTCCGGTTCGGGTCGAGGATCGCCGGCTTGAAGAACGGCAGGCCGGCGGTGTGGTCGAGGTGGAGGTGGCTGAACAGGAGATCGATCTCCTGCGGCAGGCCGGCGCGGTGGTGCAGCCCGCAGGCGTTGAGGCCCGAGCCGGCATCGAGGATGAACAGGCGCTGCCCGCAGCGGATCTCGAGGCAGGGCGTGTTGCCCCCGAACTCCTGGTAATCGGGCCCGCTCACCGGCGTGGAGCCGCGCACGCCCCAGAACCGGAGCGACAGGCTACGGTCCCCCAGGGCCGCGACTTCGGCGGCGGCCGCCTCGGCCCGGTGATCGCCGAAGGGACCTGTCTCGATGGCGTTGCACTGCGTCATGGACCGTCAACCACTCGCCGCGATCCGTCCGGTCGCGGTCCCATATCCGGTGTTCCGGGCTCGGCCTCTCCTGTGAAGGGCGCCGGTGCCGCGACGGGCCCGGGCACGTCGCACTCCGCCCATCATTGGCCTCATCGGTTTCGTCATCCTGAGGTAGTGATCCGGCCATGCCGCCGATGTGCGTGACCGCACACGGGCCGGAGGCCGGGCGGCGGCTGGCATACCACACGACCGTCACCGTTGCGCAAGCACCTCCACCGCCCGTGCGGGCGCCGGGGCCGCCGGGGGCACCTGTCCGGCCAGGGTGGCGGCCACCACGGTGGGCAGGGTCTGGGCGTAGCGGGTGAGGAGGGGCGCGAACGGCGCGGGCGCCGCGTCGTAGGCGGGCACGAAGGCCGGCGCCCGCCACGGGGCATGGTGCGAGTTACGCGCGATCCAGAGCGACCACACCGCCTCGGCGACCTGCACCGGCGCACGCCGGGCGGGGATCACCACCACCTCCTGCCCGGCGTAGGCCAGGGCCTCGGGCCGGCTGAGCATGCCGACGGCGCCGCCCCGGGCCGAGAAGGCGGCCCAGAACGGATGCTGGCCCCCGTCCGAATAGGTGGTGCGCACGGCCGCCACCCCGTCGGCGACGAGGCCGGCGATGCGCGCGTCCTCCTCGGCGCGGCGGGCGGCCACCTCGCGTTCGCGCTGCGGGTCCCTGGAGGGGGCGAAGACGTAGCGCCCGGCCGCGACCCCGGTCACCAGCTCCTCGCCCGAGGCCTCGAACCGGTCCGACCCCTCCTTCAGTTGGCGCCAGAACGGATACTCCGGGTCGGTGCGGTGGCGGGCGAGGTTGGCCGCCGTCATCCGGAAGGGGAAGGATTGGAACTGGAAGGCCGCCTGGCCGCCGGCCAAGGCATCGCGGGCGATGGCGAACAGTTCGCCGGCGACCGCATCGGTCATGGCGAAGCACCCCATCGAGGAGCACACGCCGTGCACCATCACCGCCGAACCGGTGTAGCCGTGGGCGCGGTCGTAGGCGTTGGGATAGCCGACGTCGAAAGACAGATAGTAGGCCGAGTTCGGGTTCATCTGCGACTTGGCCACCGTGTAGAACCCCTCGGGGGTCTGGCGGTCGCCGGTCTTGCGCTTGGGGCCGAGCTGGCCCGACCAGCGGCAGATCGGATAGGTCTTCACATGCACGAAGCGACCGCTGCCGGCCCGCTTCCAGACCTCGATCTCGGCTTCCTTCTTGTAGGCCCGGAACAGTACCGGCGCCGCGGCGGTGGTGCCCTTGGCGGCCATCAGCGCCAGGGTCGCCCCCGGGATCGGCGCCAAAGCCTTGGCCGGCTGCGCCGCCGCCTCGCGCGCCAGGCCGGCGACCAGGATCAGCAGCGCCCCCACGGCGACCCGCCCGAGCCGGGCCCACGCCACCGCCGCCTGTGAAGAGGAATCCATACGGGCCCTGGGGGAGAAGCGAACCGCCGGCCCGACACCGGACCGGCCAACGCGCGAACGACTTTTAGGTCTTGCATCCCATTGGGGCGGGAAATGGACGGGGGACGTCGCCTAGCGTGCGTGGTTCATGGCATCCAATAAAGGTTCGGAGCCGGCCTCGTTCCACTTCTTCCCGGACGGTGTCAATCAAGGCTTTTTATCGACCGGATTTCTAAAAACGGACAGACCAAAGAGCGGTTCAAAATCAAATCGCCGATCAAACGTTGAGCCAACTCACCCCACCACCGAAACCACCCCCCGCTCCACCCCCAACACCCGGTCGAACGGCGTGTCCGCATCCAAGAACCCCGCGTCCGGCAGGCAGACCACGAGGCCGGTGCCGGCGCGGGCCGTGCGCAGGGCGGTGAGCTTGGCGCGGACGCTGTCGGGCTTCCGGTCCTCGAAGGCGATGGCGACCACCACGATGTCGGGGCGGCGCACGAGGCAGCGGGCGAGGTCGATGGCGATGCGGGTGCGGGCGTCGATGGCGTTTTCGCCGAGACTCGCGCCGCCGCCGCCGAGACCCGGCTCGACCCGGCTCGACAGGCCGAGCCGATAGACGCCGGGCTCGAGCCCTTGTTCAGAGAGGACGCGGCGCACCAGGGCACGCACCCTGACCTCGGCGCCGGCCTCCTCGCCGTTGATGCGGCCGAACAGGATGTTCTCCTCGAAGCTGGCGGCGGGGTTGAGGAGGGCCGGATCGTAGAAGGCGATGCCGGGGCGCAGGTGCGCCGGCATCATCGCCCGGAACGAGTGGCGGGCGGCCACGATCCGGTCCTCGAAGGCGGCGTCGACGAGGCCGAAGCGGTGGCGGGTCTCGCTGTAGAGGAGGGCGAGCCCGATCAGGCGCTCGCGGTCGCGCTGGCCGGCGGGGCCGCGCCGCCAGCCCCGCGCCTCCGGCTGGCGGGCGACGAGGTCCTCGAAGAAGCCGCGCTCGGCCGCGGGAAACAGCGAGAACGCGTCGAACAGGGGGTGGTCGTCGGGCAGGTCGGCGAAGATCTCGACGGTGGAGCGCGCCACCTGCAGCCCGACCTCCACGAGGGGGCGGGTCAGGTCCTCGGCCTCCAGCACCGCGCGCAGGTAGGGGTGGCGGCAGAGGGCGCCTCCGATGAAGGCGGGGTCCACCGGCTCGCCGAACAGGATGTTCTCGCCCACCGTCGCCTGGTGGCCGTAGCGGGCGGGGTCGAACGGTTCGACGAAATGCGCGGCCCCGTCGGCGGCGAGCGCATCGCGCACCGCCTGGCGGGCGGCGACCACGGCCAGCGACAGCAATGGATCGGCCACCGGATCGACGGTACCCTCCAAGCCGCGGGCGTAGACGAAGGCGTCGAGCCCGGTCTGGTGCAGGATGGCGACGAGTTCGGTCTCGGAGGGCACCGCCTCGGGGGCGGCCCCGTAGAGCAGGTTCTGGCGCAGGGTGCCCTCGATCAGGATCGCCTCGGCGCCGGCGAGCGCGATGCGCCGGGCGCGCTCGGCGGGGTCGAGGGCGCGCAGGTCGGTGCCGGCGTAGAGCACCGCGCCGGCGGTGGGCTCGAGCTGGCCCGCCAGGAGGGCGGCGAGCACGCGGCTGCCGCTGCCGGCGCCGCCCAGGATCGCCACGTGGCCGGGCATCGGTACCGTGACGGTGACGCCGGTGAGGCGCTCGCCGGTGACCGGGTCGTAGGCGCCGGCCCCGGCCACCGCCAGAGGCCCCGCCTCGGGAAAGGCCGCACCGGCCGCGCCGGGGGCCAGCCGCGCCTGGAGGCCGCGCAGGCTCAGGGCGATCTCCAGGAACACCGGTGCGGCGGCGACGTGGACCAACCAGAGGCGCAGCACCACCGAGATCGCGACGACGGCGAGCACGAAGGCGCCGCCGGTGGCGGCGAGCGCGCCGACGTCCACGCTCTCGCCCTCGGCCGCCGGCCCGCGCCACAGGGAGGCGGCGAGCGCGATGGCCGGCAACAGGATGCCCAACGCCACGGAGGGCGCCCGCGCGTAGGCCAGGGCCGATTCGGACGCGGTCAGGGCCTCGCGCGCCACCCGCCCCTTGGCGCCGATGCGGGCCCGCTCGAAGGCCGCCGCACCGTGCGCCCGCACCGCCGGCATCCGCCGCACGAGGTCGGCCAGCGCGCGCTCGGCCGCCGCGCTCTCCCGGCGGCGCAGGGCCGAGCGGGCCTCGCTGCGGCGCAGGATCAGCGCCCGGGCGAGCCCGGCCGCGAGCAGACCGAGGGTCACCGCCGGCACCAGGCGCGGCGCGGCGAGATAGGCCAGGATCAGGGTGAGGAGGACCGACCCCATGGCCAACGCCGGGGCCAGGATGCCGAGGCCCAGCAGCATGTCCATCCGCGCGAGCAGCTGGCCGACGAGCTGGGTCAGGCCGCGCACCTCGTCGCGGGCGGCGGCCGGCGCGCGCAGGATCGCATCGGTGACGCGGCCGTTGAGGCGCTGGAGCGCCCGCGTCTGCGCGCGAAAGCACAGCCGCCCCACCGCCCAGCCCAGGGCGGCGGCCAGGGTGGCGGCCAGCGCCAGCCCGACGAGGGCGGCCAGGGTGAGTTCGACCACGGGCAGCGGCCAGCCCGGTAGCAGCACCGTCGGCTCCGCCCGCCCCGGCCAGGCGACGACCACCCGCAGGAACGGCACGATGCCCGCCTTGGGCGAGACCAGCACGGCGACGAGGTCGCGCAGGCACAGCAGGGTCGCCAGCGCCAGCGGGCCGCCAGCCCCCAGGGCGAGGGCGAGGGCGAGGGCGTGCTGGCGTCTCGCGGAATGCCAGGTGAAGAGGATCGGCCCGCGTTCCATCCCTGCCCCTGAGCGCCGCTGTCAGGGCCCCTTAGTGGATTGCGGGTGGGGGGAAAAGCGTGTCGGCGCACCTGACCCGCGCGCCGGTCGCCTCGCGGCATCGCCCCGGGCGCGGTTTTGCCCTACATCGCGTCGTCATGACCGATGCCTTCGCCCTCGACCCGCGCCTCTCCGCCGACACCGTACACCTGGGCGATCTCGCCCTGTGCAGCGTCCTCCTGATGGACGACGCCCGGTTTCCCTGGCTGGTGCTGGTGCCGCGCCGGGCGGGCGCCAGCGAGATCACCGACCTCACGCCGGAGGACGGCGCCGCTTTGATGGCTGAGATGCGCCTCGCGGTGGGCGTGATGCTCGCCCTGGCCAAGCCCGACAAGGTCAACGTCGCCGCCCTGGGGAACGTGGTGCCCCAGCTCCACGTCCACGTGGTCGGGCGGTTCCTGTCGGACCCGGCCTGGCCGGCCCCGGTGTGGGGGGTGGGCACGCCCTCCCCCTATCCGGCCCATGCCCGCGCCCAGATGGTCGAGCGCATCGCCACCCTGTTCGCGGCGGCCTGAGCCGATGGCCGATCGCCCCGACCACGGCCTCGGCTACGCCCGGAGCCGCCTCGTGCGCCACTCGGCCGAGCGCGAGGCGCCGCCGTTTCCGCCCGAGGCCGCCGAGGCGCTGACCGTCTGCGTCGCCCCCGACGGCATCGTGCTGTCCGGCGACACCGCGCTGCTGAGCCACGACCTCGCCCCCGGCGCGGGCGAGCGCAGCCTGACGATCTACCTCGGCCGGGTCGACGGGCGCCCGGTCTTCGCCGCCGCGCTGGCGGCAGAGGCCGGTGGGCGCTTCGACGTCGTTGACCTGCGCTCCCTCGCCTCGGCCGGCCGCGTGGCGCCGGACGAACTCGGGGTGGTGGCCACGGCGCGGTCGTTCCTCTCCTGGCACGCCAGGAACGGCTTTTGCGCACACTGCGGCACCGCGACCGGGGTGGCGGCGGCCGGCTTCAGGCGCGACTGCCCGGCCTGCGGCGCGCATCATTTCCCGCGCACCGATCCGGTGGCGATCATGCTGATCACCCGCGGCGACGCCTGCCTGCTCGGCCGCGGCCCGCATTTCCCACCGGGCATGTACTCGTGCCTCGCCGGCTTCATCGAGCCGGGCGAGACCATCGAGGACGCGGTCCGGCGCGAGAGCTTCGAGGAGGCCGGGGTGAGGATCGGCGCCGTGACCTACCTCGCCTCGCAGCCCTGGCCGTTCCCGTCCTCGCTGATGATCGGGTGCGTCGCCGAGAGCCTCACCGAGGCCATCACCCGCGACGCCGCCGAACTCGAGGACGCGCGCTGGTTCGCCCGCGACGAGGTCACGGCGATGATCGCCGGGGCCCATCCCGGCGGCCTTTCAACGCCGCCACCGATGGCGATCGCGCATCTCCTGATGCGCAGCTTCGTCGCGGGAACGACCGTCGCGGCTTACGAGGAATACTTCACCGAGCAGCCGTAGGGCTTGGAGGTCTTCACGCTCACCGGCTTGCCGGCGGCGACCTCGGTCAGCGCCGCGTCGACGTAGTTCTTGGCGGTCTTGAGGTCGTCGAGGTTGGCGGTGGGCTTGTCGTCGATGGCCCCGTTGTAGACGAGGGTGCCGTCCCCGGTGATGACCACCATCTGCGGCGTGGTGCGGGCGTCGTAGGCCTTGCCGACGGTGCCCGTCGTGTCGAGCACGACGGCGGTGGGCGCGGCACCGCGCTCCTGGGTCAGGCGGTTGGCCTCCTGGCCTTCGACCGCGCCCTGCTCGCCGGGGGCGGAGGAAATCACGGTGAGCCAGACCACGCCGGCCTCGGTCCACTTCTTCTGCAGGGCCTGCATCGCCTGCCCGCCGTACATCTTCTTCACGAACGGGCAGTCGTGGTTGGTCCATTCGAGCACGACGGTCTTGCCGGCGTAATCGGACAGCCGGACGGCTTTGCCGTCGGCATCGGTGGCGGTGAAGACCGGGGCCGGTTTCCCGATCTGGAGGCCCGCGGCCTTCGCGGCAAGCGGCAGGGTCAGCAGGGCGGCGGCAACGGTCAGGGTCAGGCAGCGGCGGCGCGTGGTCGTCATCACTCTCACCTCGTCAAGGTCGCATCGAAAGCCGCGCTGCGGTCGGCGACGGCCAGGGGCAAAGGCTCCAGGGCGGCAAGGACCGCGCCCTGGGTGAGGATCTGCGGCAGCACGGCCGGTCCGGCTCCGCTGCCGTAGAGGAGATAGAGCGGCACGCCGTTGCGGCCATGCTTTTCCAGGAGCCGGGTGATCTCGGGGTTCTGGTTGGTCCAGTCGCCCTTGAGGTAGGTGACGCCGCGCGCCTTGAACGCGGCCTGCACCGCATCGGTGCGCAGCGCCGTGCGTTCGTTGACCTGGCAGGTGATGCACCAGGCCGCCGTCATGTTCACGAACACCGGCTTACCCGCGGCCACCAGGGCGTCCAGGCGGCTCTGGGTGAACGCTTCCGTGCCGCCGGCGACAGCCGTCCCGTCCGCCCGGTCCCGGTCGAGCCCCAGGGTGAGGGCGGCGACCGCCACCAGGGCGGCCACGGCCGCCCCGCGCCCGATCGCCCGCCCGGTCGGGGCGGCCGCGCCGGCCTTCTCCCAGGCCCAGGCGGCGAACCCGACGAGGACGAGGCCGAGGAGGGCCGAGAGCAGCCCGGTCGAGCCGACCTGCTGGGCCAGCACCCAGATCAGCCAGGCGGCGGTGGCGTAGAGCGGGAAGGCGAAGGCGCCCTTGAGCACGTCCATCCAGGCGCCGGGCCGGGGCAGGCGCCGCACCGCCGCCGGCCAGGTGGTGAGCACGAGGAACGGCAGGGCGAGGCCGAGGCCCAGGCTCGCGAACACGGTCAGCGCCACGCCGGCCGGCTGCGTCAGGGCGAAGCCCACCGCCGAGCCCATGAAGGGAGCGGTGCAGGGGGTCGCCACCACGGTCGCAAGGACGCCGGTGAAGAACGAGCCCGACAGGCCGGACTTGCGGGTGAGCCCGTCGCCGATCCCGGCGACCGAGCCGCCGAGGTGGAACACCCCGGACAGGCTCAGGCCCATGGCGAACAGGAGGTAGGCCAGGCCCGCCACCACCAGGGGCGATTGCAGCTGGTAGCCCCAGCCGATCGACGCCCCCGCGCCCTTCAGGGCGATGAGCAGGCCGGCGAGCCCCAGGAACATCGCCAGCACCCCGGCGGTATAGGCCAGCCCATGCAGGCGCACCCGCGCCGGCGGCTCGCCGGAATGGCGCACGAGGCTGAGCACCTTGATCGACAGCACCGGGAAGACGCAGGGCATCAGGTTGAGGATGATGCCGCCGAGGAAGGCGAGTCCGGCCGCCCCCCACAGGGTCAGGTCCGCCTCGGCGGGCGGGGGCGTCGCCACGGCGGCGTCGGCGGCGACGGGCACGGCCGAGGCGGGCGGCGGCGGTGCCTCGCCCAGGGCGAACGACCGGGCCAGGGTCCCCTCCGGCGTCACCTCGTCGAAGGTGAGGACGCCGGGCAATTCGGCCGGGGGGGTCGCCTCGATGGTGGCGCGCGTCAGCGTCAAGCGCAGGCCGCGCCCGTCGACCGCGACATCCTGCGGGGCGGCGTGTTCGACGGCGGTCTCGGCATAGGGGAAGAAGGCGACGTTGCGGATCGCCTCGGGCGTCAGGCCGGAAGCCTCGAGGCTCACCACCAGCCGCTCGCCGTCCCGGCTCAGGGACGAGGGCCACGGCGAGGGTTTGGGCAGCGCCGCGCGGGCCTTGGCGAACAGGGCGCGGTTCTGCGGGTTGGGCGCGGCACTCGCCCCCTCCGGTGCGACGGGGACCGTCAGGCGCAGGTCGGCGGTGCCGGGCACGCATTCGCGCTCGCACACGAGATAGCTGAGGCGGCCCGAAAGGGTCACGGGCTTGCCCGGCGCGAGATCGGCCGGGGGCGTCACCGTCGCGAGCAGCACGACTTCGTTCTCGAAGCCGAAGTTGACGAGGTGTGCCACCGGGATGCGGCTCGGGGTCGGCCAGTCGATGGCGCCGGCCGAAAATCCCTGCGGCAGGGTCCAGGCCATCTCCGGCGGCAGGCCGGAATCGCCGGGGTTGCGCCAGTAGACGTGCCAGTGCTCCCGCATCGCCATGCGGATGCCGATCGCGAACGGCTCGCCCGCCCGGATCGCGCCGGGCTCGGCCACCAGGCTGGCCTTGACGAGATCGGCCGGGAGCTTGAGACCCTGGGCCGAGGCGCCGGACAGGCCGGCGATGGCGATGAGCAAGAGGGCGAGAAGCCGGGTCATCCGCGTCCTTCGGTTACACGCCACTCCTCCCCGCAAGGGGGGCGCCATCATCTTCGACGACACAGCCTCACTAAGCCGTCCGACGGCGCCGGCCAACGCGAGACGGCGGGGCTGCGGCAAAGCCTACCGCTCCTTCGCCGCTCCGAGCGGCCGGGTTACGTCGTCGAGCCACGCCCGCGTCGCCGGCTCGAGGCCGGGGGAGAGCGCCGCGCGCACCCGGGCGTGGTAGGCGTCGATCCAGGCGATCTCGCCGGCATCGAGGAGGCCCGTGTCGATCAGGCGCGGGTCGTAGGGGGCGAGCGTCAGGGTCTCGAAGCCGAGCATCGGCCGCTCGGCGCCGGCGATGGCCCGGGTCTCCACCAGGATCAGGTTCTCGATGCGGATGCCGTAGGCACCGGCGCGGTAGTAGCCCGGCTCGTTCGACAGGATCATGCCCGGCACCAGGGCGACGTGCCCGGTCTTGGCGATGCGCTGTGGCCCCTCGTGCACCGAGAGGAAGGCGCCGACGCCGTGGCCGGTGCCGTGGTCGAACTCGAGGCCGGCCTGCCACAGGGGCTGGCGCGCGAAGGCATCGATCTGCGCGCCGGTGGTCCCCTGCGGAAACACCGCGCGGGCGATGGCGAGGTGGCCCTTGAGCACCCGGGTGTAGCGGTCGCGCATCTCCTCGCTCGGGGTGCCCACCGCCAGGGTGCGGGTGATGTCGGTGGTGCCGTCGGCGTATTGGGCGCCGGAATCGATCAGGAACAGTTCGCCGTCCCGGACCGTGCGGTCGGTGCCCCGGGTGACGCGGTAGTGGACGATGGCGCCGTTGGGGCCGCTGCCCGAAATGGTCGGGAACGAGACGTCGCGCAATTCGCCGCCCCGGTCGCGAAAATCCTCCAGCGCCTCCACGGCGGCGATCTCGGTGAGGGAGCCGGCCGGCCGCGCATCGACCCAGGCGAGGAAGCGGGCGACCGCGAGGCCGTCTCGGTGGTGGGCGGCCCGGGCGCCGTCGATCTCGGCGGCGTTCTTGGCGGCCTTCATCGCCGCGATCGGATCGGGACCGAGATCGACGCTCGCACCCGCCGCCTCGATCCGGCCCTTGAGCGCCACCGCCGCCGTGGCGGTTTCGAGGCGGATGCGTCCCGTCGTCAGGCCGGCGAGGGCGGCGGCGAAGGCGGCACGCGGATGGATGTCGGCCAGCCCCGCCAGGGCGTCGCGCAGGTCGGGTGCGATGTCCTGCGAGGTGAGGAACAGCGCGGGCCGGCCCTCGCGGGGCAGGATCGCGTAGCCGAGCGCCAGCGGAGTGTGGGCGATGTCGGCCCCGCGCAGGTTGAACGCCCAGGCGAGGTTGTGCGGATCCGAGACGACCAGAGCGTCGCAGGCCGCCGTCTCCAGCACCGCGCGGATGCGTGCGAGCTTGCCCGCCACCGGCTCCCCGGCCAGGGCCTCGGGATGCAGCACCACCGGCCCGGCGGGTGCCGCCGGCCGGTCCGGCCAGACCGCATCGACGGGGTTGGCCTCCACCGCCCGGATCGTGGCGCCGGCCTTGGCCGCCGCCTTTTCCAGGCGGCCGACGCCTTCGGCGGTGTGAAGCCAGGGGTCGTAGCCGAGCAGGGCGCCGGCCGACAGATGGCCCGAGATCCAGGCCTCGACGGTGGTCTCGGCCAGGGCCACCGGGGTGATGTGGGCGGTGTCGACCTGCTCGGGGGCCTGCAGCGTGTAGCGCCCGTCCACCACCAGGGCCGCGGCATCCAGGAGGACGATGGCGGTGCCGGCCGAACCGGTAAAGCCCGTGAGCCAGGCGAGGCGCTCGGCGTTGGCCGGCACGTATTCCGACTGGTGCTCGTCGGCGCGCGGTACCACGAACCCGTCGAGGCCGGCCCCGCGCAGGGCATCGCGCAAGGCCCCGAGGCGGGCGCCACCCTCGCGGTGGCCCGGGTCGTCGAAGGTCTGGAAGCGGCGGCGGCTCATCCCGCCAGGGTTAAGGCCGGCGTCCGCCACCGGCAAGCCGGCGAGGACGGTCTCAGAACGGCCGCGCCGCCGCACCGCCGCGACGCAGGACCAGGGTCGCCCAGCCCTCGATCAGGCCGTGGGCGGCCAGATGAAAGCCGCGGTGGCGGTAGGTGGAGAGCACGCCCGGCACGTCGCGCTCGATCAGGCCGGACAGGATCAACACGCCGCGGCTGGAGACGGTGGCGGTGAGCGAGGGGGCGAGGCGCTTCAACGGCCTGGCCAGGATGTTGGCGAAGACCACGTCGAACCGGCGCGGGCGGTCGGCCAGCGCATGGCGCACGCCCGGCCCCTGGTAGAGCCGCACCAGGGGACCGAGCCCGTTGAGACGGGCATTGCCGCGGGCCGTGAACACCGCCTCCGGGTCGAGGTCGCCGGCGATCACCGGCTTGCGCAGGGCCTTGGCGGCGGCGAAGGCGAGGATGCCGGTGCCGGTGCCGACATCGAGCACCTGCCCCGGCCTGCCGCGCTTGAGCACGGCGGCGAGCGCGCGCAGGCAGCCGAGCGTGGTGCCGTGGTGCCCGGTCCCGAAGGCGAGCGCCGCCTCGATCTCGATGGCGAGGTCGTTGACCCGCACCGTGTCGCGGTCGTGCGAGCCGTGGACGAGGAAGCGTCCGGCCCGTACCGGCTTGAGGCCCTCCAGGGAGGCGCGCACCCAATCCTGCTGGTCGATGGTCTCGAAGCTCGCCGCATCCGCCTGGTCGCCGACCACCGGGCGGATCATGTCGCGGATCATGGCCTCGTCGGGGGCGTCGGCGAAATAGGCCTCCAGGCGCCAGGTCCGGCCGTCCTCGGCCTCGAAGGCGGCCACCGCCGTCTGGGTCGGATCGAACATCTCGCCGAGGAGATCCGTCATCGCCCGCGCCGAACCCTCGTCGGTCATCAGGCGCAGGACGTGTGTCGGGCGGTGGGGGGGCAGGCCTTCGAGCATGGTGCCGGCTCTATCACCGGCGAAGCTCCGCCGCCACCGGCGGCTTGCGTTCTTGAAACGTTCCAATCTTGCGGCGGCGCCGGAACACGGCAACGGGGGTCCGCGTTTTCGGTGGCTTCTCCGAGGTCGACCCGACATTCGAGGGTGCGTGTGCGTATGACGAACAAGAAAGCCCGCCGCAAAGCGTCGGTGGTGCTCGCGCCTGGGTTGTCGCTGCGGCGGCGACGGGGACGCAAGACCGGGATGGAAACGTTGGGGGCACAGGCGCTGGCGGCGCCGGTGCCTGGGCCGCTGCTGGTTCTCCTGAGCCGGCTGCATCGCCGCGAGGACGTGTCCCATGACGAAGCCGAGGCGGCCGGCGGCTTGCCGCCGCGCAACCGCGACCTATGATGCCGCCGCCCCGCCACCGGGGCGACGGAGACGCTCGATGACGACTGCCACGCGACGGCTCTGCCTCGCTGCCCTCCTCGCGATGACGCTGGGCGCGACACCGGTTCGCGCGCAGACGCCCGTGGTGGTGTTCGCCGCCGCCAGCCTGAAGAACGCCCTCGACGAGGCCGTCGCCGCCTGGTCGAAGGAGACCGGCAGGACGGCGAGGGTCTCCTATGCGGCCTCGAGCGCGCTCGCCAAGCAGATCGAGGCCGGCGCGCCGGCCGACCTGTTCTTCTCCGCCGACCTCGCGTGGATGGACGACGTGGCGGCCAAAGGCGGCATCCGACCCGAGACCCGCGTCGACCTCCTGCGCAACGCCCTCGTCCTGATCGCCCCCAAGGACGGCCCGGAGGCGATTCCCCTCGTGCCCGGCCTCGACCTCGCCGCTCGCCTCGGCGGCGGCCGGCTCGCGGTGGCCAACGTCGACGCGGTGCCCGCCGGCAGGTACGGCAAGGCGGCGCTGGAGAGCCTCGGCGCCTGGGCCGGCGTCAAGGACAGGCTGGCCCAGGCCGAGAACGTGCGCGCCGCGCTTCTTCTCGTCTCCCGCGGCGAGGCGCCGCTCGGCATCGTCTACGCCACCGACGCGGTCTCGGATCCGAGCGTGCGGGTCGTGGGCACATTCCCGACCGGCAGCCATCCGCCGGTGATCTACCCGCTGGCGCGCACCAGGGACTCGACCCACCCGGACGCGGCGGCACTGCTCGGCTACCTGCGCAGCGCGCCGGCGCGGGTGTTCTTCGAGCGGCAGGGTTTTGGCGTGATCGGCACCGAGAACCGGACGTGAGCGCTGCGCGCGCTTTTTCATCCCCCAGCCAGGCATCGTGACCACCTGGCTCGGCCTCACGCCCGACGAGACCACCGCCATCTGGCTCAGCGTGAAGGTCGCCTCCATCGCGACCCTGGCGAGCCTCGGGCCGGGGCTGGCCGTCGCCATGCTGCTGGCGCGGGGAAAATTCGTCGGGCGAGCGTTCCTCGACGCCCTCGTCCATCTTCCGCTGATCCTGCCGCCGGTGGTGACCGGCTACCTGCTGCTGCTGACGTTCGGCCGGCGCGGCTGGGCGGGCGGGGTCCTGGCCGATCTCGGCATCGTGTTCTCGTTCCGCTGGACCGGAGCGGCGCTGGCCTGCGCCATCATGGGATTCCCACTGATGGTGCGGGCGATGCGCCTGTCGATCGAGGCCGTCGACCGGCGCCTCGAGCAGGCGGCGGCGACGCTCGGCGCCCGGCCGCTCGCGGTCTTCCTCACGGTGACGCTGCCCCTGAGCCTGCCCGGCATCCTCGCCGGGGCGGTGCTGGGGTTCGCCAAGGCGATGGGCGAGTTCGGCGCCACCATCACCTTCGTCTCGAACATCCCCGGCGAGACCCAGACCCTGCCCTCGGCGATCTATACCCTGACGCAGGTCCCCGGCGGCGAGGCCGGCGCCCTGCGCCTCACCCTGATCGCCGTGGCCATCGCCCTCGCCGCGGTGCTGGCCTCCGAGGTGCTGGCGCGGCGCCTCGCAGCGCGGATCGCGGGATGACCCTGTCCGTCGCGGCCGGCCTGACGCGGGGCGCCTTCGCCCTCGACGTGGCGTTCGAGACCGGCCCGGGCCTCACCGCGCTGTTCGGACGCTCGGGATCGGGCAAGACCACGGTGATCGACCTCGTCGCCGGCCTCTTCCGGCCCGACCGCGGCCGCATCGTCCTGTCCGGCGAGACGCTCCTCGACACGCAAGGCGGCGTCAGCGTGCCGGCGCACCGGCGCGGCATCGCCACCGTGTTCCAGCAGGCCCGTCTCCTGCCCCATCTCACGGTGCGCCAGAACCTCGGCTACGGGCGCTGGTTCGCGCGGGCGCGGCCCGAGACCACCGGCCTCGACCCCGATACGGTCGTCGCCATCCTCGGCATCGGCCATCTCCTCGCCCGCCGTCCCGCCGGCCTGTCCGGGGGGGAGGCGCAGCGGGTCGCCATCGGCCGGGCGCTGCTCAGCCGACCGCGCCTCCTCCTGATGGACGAGCCGCTGGCCGCCCTCGACGAGGCCCGCAAGGACGAGATCCTGTCCTGCATCGAACGCCTGCGCGATGCGGCCGGGATCCCCATCGTCTACGTGAGCCACGCCGTCGCCGAGGTGGCGCGGCTGGCCGATACCGTGGTGGTGATGGAGGCCGGCCGCATCGCCGCCTCCGGCCCGGCCGATGCGGTCCTGCGCCGGACCGACCTCGTCCCGGTCGGCGACGGCGAGGCGGGGGCGGTCCTGGACCTCGTCGTGGCCGCCCACGACGCGGACTCCGGCCTGACGCGGATCGACGGGCGCGTCGGCACGCTGACGGTGCCGCGTCTCTCCCGGCCCGTCGGCAGCGCGGTGCGGCTGCGCATCCCGGCGCGCGACGTCCTCGTCGCGCTGGCGCCACCGGTGGGCCTGAGCGCGCGCAACGTCCTCCGGGGCCATGTGCTCGGCATCGTGCCCTCGGTAGCGGCCACGGTGCTGGTCGAGATCGACTGCAACGGCGCCGTCCTCGCCGCCCGCCTCACGCGCGCCTCGGCACGCGACCTTCGCCTCGAACCGGGCCGACCGGTCTTCGCCATCGTCAAGAGCGTCGCCTTCGACCCGCAGGATGTGGGTCGCGGCCGGCCGCCGGTGATCGAGATCTGACGGGCGGCGCACTGGGGCTCGACCACTTACCCTCCCAGCAGCGCCGATGAATTATCCCTTTTTGATCGCGTTCGGCGTCAAAAAGGGATAATGATAATCGAGACAAAGGCTTGCAGCTGGCGACGGACGATCATTCGTTCCCTGGGCTCGATCGGTACGGCTGGGGGGATAGCATGCGGCCCTACAGTGAGTTGAACGGAGACCAGGCCCGCCAGGCGATCGATGTCGAGCAGGTGCTCGCCGCCTATCGAACTGCTTGGGAGCGACACCACCGTAGTTTTACGGGTTCGATGGCCTGGAAGTCCGTCAGCGGTCATCGCTACCTCTACCGGAAGCGGCAGGGCGTCTGGTCCTCGCTCGGACCTCGCAGTCCGGAGACCGAACGGATCCATCGCCAGTTCCTCATCGGACGCCTTCAGTCTCGCTTTCGCGTCGCTCGGCTGGCCAAACGCCTCGATGCGATGGCCCCGGTGAACCGCGCCCTTGGCCTTGGGCGCGTACCGGTCATGGCCGGACGGATCCTGCGGCGGATCGATCAAGCCAAGCTCGGAGACGCCGCCCTCACGGTCGTCGGCACCAACGCCCTGTTCGCTTACGAACGCTTGTGTGGCGTTCAGGTCGCGGGCGGCCATCTGGCGACCGAGGACATCGACCTTCTCTACGACGCAAGGGTACGCCTGAAGCTCCTCGCGCCCGACATCGCCCGTGAGGGAGTGGTGGGCCTGCTGAAGAAGGTCGACCGCTCCTTCGACATCCTGGGCTAGGGCGGGTTTCGGGCCGTGAACCGCGATGGCTACATGGTCGATCTGATCGCGCCGATGCCGAGGAACAGGATGGCATCGATCCCTCGTGCCCGATTGGGATCGGACGACACCGATCTTCAAGCCGTCGAGATCGAGGGCCTTGCCTGGCTCGTGAACAGTCCGAAAACCACCGTCACCGTCGTCGATGAGCGCGGCTATCCCTTGACGATCACAGTGCCGGACCCTCGCGCCTTCGCCCTGCACAAGGCGTGGCTCGCAAAGCGCCCCGATCGTGATACCCTCAAACGATCACGCAACGCCGCCCAGGCCAGCCTGGTGGCCGAGCTCCTGATGACACGCCTACCGCACCTCCGGTTCGACGATCCGGCTCTCGGCGCCCTTCCCCTCGCCCTTCGCGACGAGGCGGAGGGGCTGATCGGCGGTCTTGCCGCCGCCCACGAGGAGGAGGACGGCGCGCTGACCCCGGGTTGGTGAGGCCCTACTTCCCCGCCAGCAGCGGCGACCAGCTCGGGTCCGAGGCGTAGGAAGGGGTCGGCACCGGCTGTTCGACCTTGCCGGTGATGTCGACCATGTAGAGCTTGCCGCCGCCCTCGCCGCCCGGATCGCGGAAGAACACCACGTACTGGCCGTTGGGCGCGAAGGTCGGGCCCTCGTTGTGGAAGCCCTCCGTGAGCACGCGCTCGCCCGAGCCGTCCGGCTTCATCACGCAGATCGCGAAGGAGCCCTTGCGCTGCCGGGTGAAGGCGATGAGATCGCCCTTGGGCGACCAGGCCGGCTGCGAGGCCGAGCCGTCGCCGAAGGAGATCCGGGTCGGGTTCGAGCCGTCCGCCCCCATCACGTAGATCTGCTGCGAGCCGCCCCGGTCCGATTCGAACACGATCCGGCCGCCGTCCGGCGAGTAGGTCGGCGAGGTGTCGATGGCGTTGCCGTTGGTGATCGGCGTCTGCGCCTTCGAGCCGAGGTCCATGCTGACGATGTCGGCGTTGCCGCCCTGCTGCACGCTCATCACGATGCGCCGGCCGTCGGGCGAGAAGCGCGGGCTCGTGCTCATCGAATCGGCCCGCCCGATGGCCTGGCGCGCGCCGGTCTCGAGGTTGACGACCTGGATGCGCGGCTGCTGGCCCGTCGCCTGGGTCATGTAGGCGATGTCCTGGGTGGCCGGCGAATAGCGCGGCGCCACCACCGAGGTCTCGCCGCTGGTGAGCGCGCGCACGTTGGCCCCGTCCTGGTCCATCACCATCAGGCGCTTGCGGCGGTTCTCCTTGGAGCCGGATTCGTCGACGAAGGCGATGCGGCTGTCGAACCACGGCCCGAGGCCGGTGATCTTGGTGTAGACCGAGTCCGACACGAGGTGCCCGGTGCGCCGGGCGTTGGCCGGGTCGGTGCCGTACTGCTGGCCGGTCATCTGCTGGCCGCTCGTCACGTCCCACAGCCGGAACTCGACCTTGAGCCGCCCCGAGGCGTCGCGCCCGACCCGGCCGGTGACCAGGGCCTGCACGCCCGCCGCCCGCCATTTGTCGAAGCCCGGCACCGCATCGAAGCCCGGCGCCTCGGGGAACTTGCCCTTGTCCAGCGGCGTGAAATAGCCTGAGCGCCGCAGGTTGTTGGTCACCACGCTCGACACCAGCAGGCCGAGGCTGGCGTCGCCGGAAAACTCGGTGATCGCGATCGGCATCGGCTGGAACGCGCCGCCGCCGATGCGCAGTTGCAGTTGCGCCTGCGCCGGGGCGACGAACCCCAGGCAGACGAAGGCCAGGGCGGCGAGGAGCGTCGCGAGGGCGAACGGGCGTCGATGAGAGCTGTGCGGCATGGTCCAATCCGAGAGGGTGTCGAAGCATCGCACGAGCGTGAGGCTGGCGCGTCGCACTCGCCTCCCCCGTGTGGGGAGGAGTTGGAGGTAGGGGTGGTCCCGCTGGTCGGGGGCGGCAGGGTCAGCCGGCCTACCCCCACCCGCGATCCCTCCCCACGCGGGGAAGGGACGGGCGAGACACCGGCGCTTACGCCCGGGAGAACTCGAACTCCGCGTTGATGGCTTTCCAGTCGTTGTAATAGGGCGCGTATTGGGCCGGGATGCGGTAGGGCGCGCAGCGCCGCACCGCCCGCAGGGCCGCCTGCGCGATCGACTGGTCGATGGCGTTGGCGCCGCCGCGCAGGAGCCGCGGCTCGGTGGACAGGGTGCCGTCCTGGTTCAGGCGGATGTCGAGCATCGGCAGCACGACCCCCTGCGCCGCGCCGGGAGGCGCCGAATAGCACCGCTCGATCTGCTGCTGCAGCATGCCGACCAGCGCTTCGCGCAAGGACGGTGACAGGCGCTGCGAGGTGCCCGTGGCGGCGCCCAGGGCCGCCGTGCGCTGGACGTCGCGGCCGGTGGCACCGGTGGATTGCGAGGCCGCCTTCGAGGCGAGCAGCTGCTGGATGTCGCCGGCGCTGAACTTCTCGGCGAGCTCGGCCTGCTTGCGCGCCTTGGCCTCGGCATCCGATTTCGCCTTGGCGTCGGCCAGGGCCTTGGCCTTCGCCTTGGCGGCGGCCTCGGCCTTGGCCTTGGCGGCCGCTTCGGCCTTGGCCGTCGCCTCGGCCTCGGCGGCCTCCTTCTGGCGTTCGGCCTTGGCTTCGGCCACGGCCTTCGCCTGTTCGGCGGCCGCCCTGGCCTGCGCCTCCGCCACGGCCTTGGCCTGGGCTTCCGCCTTCGCCTTGGCGGCTTCCCTAGCCGCTTCTCTGGCCGCTTCCTTGGCCGCCTCTTTCGCGGCCTCCTTGGCGGCTTCGGCCTTGGCCTGTGCCTCGGCCCGCTCCATCAGTTCGGCCATCTGCTCGCGCTTGACCGCCTCGGCCTTGGCGGCTTCCTTGGCCGCTTCCTTGGCGGCCTCTTTCGCAGCCTCCTTGGCCGCGGCCTTCGCGGATTCCTTGGCAGCCTCCTTGGCGGCTTCGGCCTTGGCGGCTTCGGCCTTGGCGGCGGCAGCCTTGGCCGCGGCCTCCCTGGCGGCCTCGGCCTTGGCGGCTTCGGCTTTCGCGGCCTTCTCCGCCGCCTTCGCGCGCTCGGCCTCCTCCACGGCGGTGGGATCGGGCTCGCTCACGCGCAGGGGCATCTCGTCGGCGGCGGCGACCTTCATCTCGGGCGGGCGCTTGGGAGGGGCCGGCGCATCGACCGCGGCGTTCTCGGGCTCGCGCTCCTCGGGCTTGTCGGAGGCACGGTCGGCGCGGGGTTTCGCCTCCGGCTGCGGCGTCTGTCCGTCGCGCGCGCCCTTGGTCAGTTCGGAGAACTGCTGCTCGGTCATGACCTCGACGGGCACGCCCTCGTCGGCATCCGGCAGGGCCGGCGCGGCGACGGCGAACAGCGCGGCGGCCAGCAGCGCCACATGGGTGGCGGCCGAGATCCAGACGCCCGGCTGGCTGCGGTCGAAGGGGAGCTGCACCGGTGCCGCGCCCGCTACTTCTGGTCCGGCTCGGTGACGAGGGCGACCTTCTTGAAGCCGCCTCCCGTCACGATCGCCATCACCTGGGCGACCCGGCCGTAATCGACCCGCTTGTCGCCGCGCACGAACACCCGCTCCTCGAATCCGGCCTTGGCGGTCTCGGTGAGCTTGCCCACGATGGTCTCGTCGGTGAGTTCGTCCTCGCCGAGGAAGATCTGGCCGCTCTGGCGGATCGACAGGGTCACGGGCTTGGTGTCCGAGTTGAGGGGGCTCGCCTTCGATTGCGGCAGGTCGAGGGGCACGCCCACCGTCATCATCGGCGCGGCCACCATGAACACGATGAGCAACACCAGCACGACGTCGATGAACGGCGTCATGTTGATCTCGTTGATGGCGCCGCCGCGACGGGCGCGCCGCCGGCGCTTGCCGCCGCCCTGTACCGCTCCGTGGGCCATGATCGTCGTCCTTCGGGGATCTTCGGGGTCAGGCGACGAGGGACAGCCGCTCGTCGATCTGCCGCGAGAGGATGGCGGAGAACTCGTCGGCGAAACCCTCGAGCCGCGACTGGAACTTCGAGACCGAGGATTGCAGCTTGTTGTAGGCGAGCACCGCGGGGATGGCCGCGAACAGGCCGATGGCGGTGGCGAACAGCGCCTCCGCGATGCCCGGCGCCACCACGGCCAGCGACGTGTTCTTCGAGGCGGCGATGGCGGTGAAGGCGGTCATGATGCCCCAGACCGTGCCGAACAGACCGATGTAGGGCCCCGCCGAGCCGATCGAGGCGAGGAACAGGAGGCGCGATTCGAGGCGCTCGACCTCGCGCTGGATGGTCACGTCGAGGACCTTGTCGATGCGCTGCGACAGGCTCTGGATCTGGCGGCCCGAGCCCTCGAACGAGCGCTTCCACTCGCGCATGGCCGCCACGAACAGGGCGCCGAGCCCGATCGGCTGGCGGTCGTTGAAGGAGCGGTAGAGCTCCTCCAGCGAGCGGCCGGACCAGAACGCCTCCTCGAAGGCGTCCATCTCGGCCTTGGTGCGGCGATACAGCAGCGTCTTGTCGACGATCACCGACCAGCTCCAGACGGAGGCGCCGATCAGGCCGATCATCACCGCCTTCACGACGAAGTGGGCCTGCCAGAACAATCCGAACAGGCTCATGTCGGCTGCGGGCAACGCCTGCATGGCATCGGCGGAGGTCATGGCGGGTCCTCGTCCAGGGTCGCCGGTACGGCCGTCCCTCGCGCTCTCGACGATCCGAGCGGTCGATCCGCCGAGCGGCCGATCCCTTAGGATCGATGCACTTGGAATCGCGCGGGATTCTGTCGAAAGTATGGGTCGGCCACCGGGCGGTCTCGCCACCCTGCATGACGGCATAGGGTTAACGCTCCCTTGCCGGGGCTCGGGATGCCGCCCGCGAACGCTGCATCGCAGCATCGGCGAGCGCCCGGGCCTCGAACCTCAGCCCGCCAAGCCCCGGACCGCCGTGCGCGAAACGTCCGGGGCCACGAGGGACGGCGGGATCAGCTCCGTTCGCGCCGGATCTGGGCGCCGCAGCGGCCGAGCTTGGCCTCCAGGGCCTCGAAGCCGCGGTCGAGGTGGTAGACCCGGTTGATCTGGGTCTCGCCCTCCGCCGCCAGCCCGGCGATGACGAGGGAGACCGAGGCGCGCAGATCGGTGGCCATCACCGGCGCGCCCCGGAGGCGCTCGACGCCCTCGACGATGGCCAGGTCGCCCTCCAGCCGGATCCTGGCGCCGAGGCGGGCCAGTTCCTGCACGTGCATGAACCGGTTCTCGAAGATGGTCTCGCGGATGTGCGAGCGGCCCTTGGCGAGGGTCATCAGCGCCATGAACTGCGCCTGCAGGTCGGTGGGGAAGCCCGGGAACGGATCGGTGGTGACGTCCACCGCGGCGATGCCGCCGCCGTTGCGCCGGATGCGGATGCCGTCGGCGGTGGAGGTGACCTCGGCGCCGGTGGTGGTGAGGATGTCGAGGGCGCTGTGCAGGAGGTCGGCGCGGGTGTTCTCCAGGGTGACGTCGCCGCCCGTCATCGCCACGGCCATGGCGTAGGTGCCGGTCTCGATCCGGTCGGGCAGCACCTCGTGGCGGGCGCCGTGCAGGCGCGAGACGCCCTCGATGGTGATCCGCGGCGTGCCGGCCCCCTCGATCCTGGCGCCCATCTTGGTGAGGCAGGCGGCCAGATCCACCACCTCCGGCTCGCGGGCGGCATTCTCGATCAGGGTCGAGCCGTTGGCGAGCGCGGCCGCCATCAGGGCCACATGGGTGCCGCCCACCGTGACCTTGGGGAAGTCGATCTCACCGCCGCGCAGGCCGTTCTTGGCCTTGGCGATGACATAGCCGCCGTCGATCTCGATGGTGGCGCCCAGGCGCTCGAGCGCCATCAGCAGCAGGTCCACCGGGCGCGTGCCGATGGCGCAGCCGCCCGGCATCGAGACCTTCGCTTCGCCGAAGCGCGCCAGCAGCGGCGCGATCACCCAGAAGCTCGCCCGCATGGTGGAGACGAGGTCGTAGGGCGCGGTGGTATCGATGACGTTCGAGGCGGTGAGCCGGATGGTCTGGCCCGTCTCGGTGGTCTGGCCCGGGCGCTTGCCCACCACCATGTGGTCGACGCCGTGGTTGGACAGGATGCGCAGCAGCGCCTGGATGTCGGCGAGCCGCGGCACGTTGACGAGTTCGAGGGACTCGCCCGTCATCAGGCTGGCGATCATCAGGGGCAGCGCCGCGTTCTTGGCGCCCGAGATCGGGATCACCCCGTGGAGCGGCGCGCCGCCGGTGATGTGGATACGGTCCATCGTCGTCCCTTGTGGGCGGGTGGCGCGCTCGGGCGCCGGTCGCCGGTTCCTTCAAGCTCGATGCGCCGAGCTATACGGTATTTCGTGGTCGAAAAGGGGAAGCCGGCTCGTCACCGGCATCCGGCGGGTCGCGGCGGCCCCCGTCCCGCCCCGGCGGCGGGGCCTCGGCACGGGCCCGCGACTGATCCTTGCGCCGCCGCAGGTTGTCGCGCAGGGCCGCCTTGAGTCGGTCCGCCCGGTCGTCGGTCTTGTCGGCCATCCGTCGGTCCGTGTGGCTGAAATGCCCTGCCCGAGGCCCTCGCGATGCCGGCCTCGCGCGACCCTTCGTCGCCATGACGCCGTAGCGGCTTTCGCGCGATCCCTCAACGGATGCACACCAGGGCCGCTTGACGCGACTTGAACCAATTCCAGATTGGCCTGTATCGTCAGGAGCGCCGGAGACCCCGGCACACCGATCGAATGTTAACGTCAGCCGAGGCAGAATCAGACGGCGCCACCCTCTTCCGACGAAGACCGCCGGCGCCGCGGCTCCCGACTCCCGGGAGCCAACACTGTGAGAGATCTGCCCGACCGGCCGCGCGATAGCACCGCACGGCCCGACACAGCCCATAAGGACGGTTGCCCGTGAATCGGATGCCCGCGATGACCCAGATCGTCCCGATGACGACTCTGACACAGGACTCAGGCTCCAGCCGCACCGACTACGACGCCTACTTCCGGTCCGCCCTCGACCGCCTGCACGGCGAGCGCCGCTACCGCGTCTTCGCCGACATCGAGCGCATCGCCGGCCGCTTTCCCATCGCGCACTGGCGCCGGCCCGACGGGGCGACCTCCGAGATCACGGTGTGGTGCTCGAACGACTACCTCGGCATGGGCCAGCACCCGGACGTGGTCGGCGCCATGACCCAGACGGCCGCGCGCTGCGGCGTCGGGGCCGGCGGCACCCGCAACATCGCCGGCAACAACTCGCCGCTGGTGGACCTCGAGCGCGAACTGGCCGACCTGCACGGCAAGGAGGCGGGCCTCGTCTTCACCTCGGGCTACGTCTCGAACCAGGCCGGCATCTCCACCATCGCCAAGCTGCTGCCGAACTGCCTGATCCTGTCGGACGCCTTCAACCACAATTCGATGATCGAGGGCGTGCGCCATTCCGGCTGCGAGAAGCGCGTCTTCCGCCACAACGATCTCGCCCATCTCGAGGAGCTGCTACGCGCCGCCGGCGACCGGCCCAAGCTGATCGCCTTCGAGAGCGTCTACTCCATGGACGGCGACGTCTCCGACATCGGCGCGATCTGCGATCTCGCCGACCGCTACGGCGCCATGACCTACCTCGACGAGGTCCATGCGGTCGGCCTCTACGGTCCGCGCGGCGCCGGGATCGCCGAGCTCCACGGCGTGATGCACCGGGTCGACGTGATCGAGGGCACGCTCGCCAAGGGCTTCGGCTGCGTGGGCGGCTACATCACCGGATCGACCATCCTGTGCGACGCGGTGCGCAGCCACGCACCGGGCTTCATCTTCACCACCGCGCTTCCCCCCGCCATCGCGGCGGCGGCCCGCGCCTCGGTGCGCTACCTCAAGCGCTCGGGCACCGAGCGGGCGGCGCACCAGCGCCAAGCGGCGCAGACCAAGCGCGCCCTCGAGGCCGCGGGCCTGCCGGTGCTGCCCACCCAGACCCACATCGTGCCCCTAATGGTGGGCGACGCCGAACTGTGCAAGGCGGCGGCGGACCACCTGCTCGAGCGCCACGCCATCTACATCCAGCCGATCAACTACCCGACCGTTCCCAGGGGCACCGAGCGCCTGCGCATCACGCCCTCGCCCTTCCACGACGACGCCCACATCGCCCGCCTGACGGCGGCGCTGGTCGAGACCTGGGACACCCTCGACCTGCCGCGGGCCGGCACGGTGTTCGTCGAGGCGGCGGAATAGGCGGTCGATCCGCCGCCCGCCGCCCCGGGGCTCCTCATCCCATTTCCGGTTGATCACTTCGTGATGCGGACATGGGCTTCGCTCAGGCGCCGCGCGGGCTCGGTGATACGGTTCCCACTTGATTCAAGCGGAAACCATATCAGTACTGCCAAAAAATCCGCTGCAGCTCCTTGCTGTCCTGGGTCTTCGTCAGCGCCACCGCCGCCAGGATCTTGGCCTTCTGCGGGTTGAGGTCGTGGGCCACCACCCAGTCGTATGTGTCGTCGGGCTGCTCGGCGTTGCGCAGCACGAAGCCGTCGCCGACCCGCGACGAGCGGATGACCTGCACGCCCTTGGACCGGATGTCCTTGAGGGTGTCCACGAGGTAGCCCGCCACCGAGCCGTTGCCCGTCCCGGCGTGGACGATCGCCTTGGCGCCGCCGGCCACGGCGGCGGCGTAGGGCGCCGGGTTCATGTTGCCCGAGCCGTAGACGATGGCGACCTCCGGCAGCGTCTCGATGGCGTCGATGTCGAACTCCGAGGTGGTGCCGTGGCGCTTGACCGGTGCGCGGAACCAGTAGGTCTTGCCCTCCACCACCATGCCGAGCGGACCCCACTGGCTGAAGAAGGCCGAGGGCTTGATGTTGACGCGCTTGGTGGTGTCGCGGCCGGCCTGGATCTCGTCGTTCATCGTCAGCAGCACGCCCTTGGCCCTGGAATCCCTGGCCGCGGCCACCACAACGGCATCGAGGAGGTTGAGCGCCCCGTCCGCCGAGATCGCGGTGGAGGGGCGCATCGAGGCGACCATCACGATGGGCTTGTCGGTCTTGACCACGAGGTCGAGGAAGAAGGCGGTCTCCTCCACGGTATCGGTGCCGTGGGTGATCACCACGCCGTCGACGTCGTCGCGCTTGACCAGGGCCGACACCTGCTTGGCGAGCTGCACCAGCTGGACGTTGGTGAAGCTTTCCGACGCGATCTGGAAGGCCTGCTCGCCGCGGACCTCGGCCACCTGGGCGATGGCGGGCACGGCGGCGATCAGCTTGTCCACCGGCACCTTGGCGGCCTGGTAGGTGGCGCTGTTGGCGGCATCCGCCCCGGCGCCGGCGATGGTGCCGCCGGTGGCGACGATGACGACGCGGGCCTTTTGCCCGGCCGCCGCGGGCTTGTCCGTCGCCGCCGCGGGCCTGTCCGTCGCCGCCGCGGGCCTGTCCGTCGCCGCCGCGGGCTTGCCCGGATCAGGCCCCTCGAGGGCACGGGCGCCGCCGCCGGCGAGGAGGAGGGCGGCGAGGCTCGCGCTCGCGAACAGGCGGAGGTGGGGGGCGGGCGCCGAACGAGTCATGCGAGGGTCTCCTGGAGCGTGTCACGGCGCCGGGCCGCAGGCCGCGCGGCGCAGGCCAGCCATAGTGCAAAAACGTGGCCGCCGGCACCAGCGGCCCGACGCGAGCGGGCGGCTTCCACGGACCGGCCGGCGCGTCGAGCGTCTCCGGCCAAGATTCGGCCGGTCACATACTGCGCCGCACCATGAACTGGCGGCATCGTGGCACTATAGTCGCGATGTCCGCGCCGTTCTGCTGGTCGACCAGGCAAGCAGGGGCGGTTCTTTACGGTCCGGTGAAGAAATTTGACTGGACTTCCCGCCGGCCTGCGGCAAAACCTCATGCCCTTGAGCGATTGTGCCGGCGCTCGCCCCGAGGGTGGACGTGCGGCGAGTGAGGGCGTCTCGCCGATGAAGAAGAACAAGGTGATCTCGGCCGAGGAAGCGATCGCGCTGATCCGGCAGAACGACGTGGTCACCACCACCGGCTTCGTCCAGAGCTGCATTCCGGAGGCCCTGCACGCGGCCCTCGAGAAGCGGTTCGTCGACACCGGTGCGCCGCGCGACCTCACCCTGATCATGACCGCCGGCGCGGGCGACAGCAAAGGCCTCGGCACCGGGCGCCTGCACCACGAGGGCCTGCTCAAGCGCGTCATCGCCGCCAATTTCGGGCGGATGCCGAAGGTCGCCAAGGCCGCCCAGGAGAACAAGATCCTCGGCTACAACCTGCCCCAGGGCGTGATCTCGCAGCTCTACCGGGCTTGCGCCGCCGGCCAGCCGGGGCTGTTCTCGAAGGTCGGCCTGCAGACCTACGTCGACCCGCGCCACGGCGGCGCCAAGGTCAACACGGTGACCAGCGACGACATCGTCAAGCTCGTGGAGGTCGATGGCGAGGAGTGGCTGTTCTACACCGCCACCAAGATCGACGTGGCCTTCATCCGCGGCACCTCGGCCGACCCCTCGGGCAACATCTCCTTCGAGAAGGAGGCCCTGACCCTCGACTGCCTCGCCCAGGCGATGGCGGCGCGCAACAACGGCGGCATCGTCATCGCGCAGGTGGAACGCATCGTCGAGGACGGCTTTTTGCTGCCCAAGGACGTGCGGGTGCCCGGCATCCTGGTCGATTGCGTGGTTCTGGCCGAGCCCGAGATGCATCGCATGAACTACGGCGTGCAGCACGATCCCGCGCTCGCCGGCCAGATCCGCGTGCCGGTGACCGGCATGAAGAAGATGGCCCTCGACGCCCGCAAGATCGTGGCGCGCCGCGCCGCCTTCGAGCTGCCGCCCAACGGCGTCGTCAACCTCGGGGTCGGCGCGCCCGAGGGCATCGCGGCGGTGGCCAACGAGGAGAAGGTGACCCCCTACATCACGCTCACCACCGAGGCCGGTGCGGTGGGCGGCGTGCTCGCCTCCGGGTCGAGCTTCGGGGCGGCCACCAACGCCGACTGCGTCATCGACCAGAACCAGATGTTCGATTTCTACGACGGCGGCGGCCTCGACATGACCTGCCTCGGCTTGGCCGAATGCGACCAGCACGGCAACGTCAACACCAGCATGTTCGGCGGCCGGCTCAACGGCTGCGGCGGCTTCATCAACATCAGCCAGAACGCCCGCTCCGTGGTCTTCGCCGGCACCTTCACGGTGGGCGGGCTCGAAATCGCCATCGAGGATGGCAAGGTCCGCATCGTCCAGGAGGGACGCTCGCAGAAATTCCTGCCGGCGGTGGAGCAGATCACCTTCAGCGGCCCCTACGCGCAGTCGCGCTCGCAGCCGGTGATCTACGTCACCGAACGCTGCGTCTTCCAGCTGCGCGAGGAGGGCCTCGAACTGATCGAAGTCGCGCCGGGCATCGACATCGAGCGGGACATCCTGCCCCACATGGGCTTCCGGCCGATCATCAACCAGCCCTCCCTGATGGACGCGCGCATCTTCCGCGACGAGCCGATGGAGCTGTTGTCCGACCTCCTCAACCTCAACCTGCCAGAGCGGGTGAGCTACGACAGCGAGCGCAACATCCTGTTCCTCAACCTCGAGGGCTGGCACTGCCGCGTGAAGAGCGACATCGACGACCTGCGCAAGGTGCTGGTCGACGCCTGCAAGAAGGCGGGCAAGCGCGTCAACTCCGTGGTCAACCACGACGGGTTCCGGATCAACGAGAACCTCTACGACGACTATGCCAGCATGATCCAATACCTGTCGGCGAACTACTACCTCACCACCACCCGCTACGCGACGAGCGCGTTCCTGCGCCTGAAGATGGAGGAGGCACTGAACCGCCGCGGCCTCGCCCCGCACGTGTTCGAGCGCAAGGAAGACGCGCAGGCCTTCCTGGAAGGCGCCGACCGCAAGATAAGGCGCGCTTCGACCATCATCGCATCGGCGGCGTAAGGGACCGAATCCTCCCGTGGGGCGGGGAGCCGCCGTTCCCCTGCCCCACGGAGACAAGGGAAGAGCGACCGGGGGCTAATCCCTCCAGCCGTAGTCCTCGGCCCGCGTCGCGCCGCGGTGGAACGTCAGCCTGCGATCGTATTCGAGGGGATCCTTGGGGTGCACCAGGGCGCCGGGCGGCACGTTGAGCCAGTCCACCAGCCGGGTCAGCATGAAGCGCAGGGCCGCACCCCGGCACAGGATCGGCAGGGCCGCGACCTCGGCCGGCTCCAGCCGGCGCACCGCTTGGTAGCCGGCGATCAGGGCCTCGCCCCTGTCGCGATGAAACCCGCCCTCGGCATCGAAGCACCAGGCGTTGAGGCAAATCGCCAGATCGTAGGCGAAGGCGTCGGTGCAGGCGAAGTAGAAGTCGATCAGCCCCGACAGGGCGTCGCCGATGAAGAACACGTTGTCGGTGAACAGGTCGGCGTGGATGACCCCGCCGGGCAGCCCCTGCGGCCAGCCGGCCTGGAGCACGGCGAGGTCGTCGCGGGTGCGGGCGGCGAGGCCGGGCGCCACCGAATCGGCCTGCGCCTCGGCCTGGGCGAACAGCGGCCCCCACGCCTCCACCGACAGGCCGTTCGCGCGGACCATGGGAAAGTCGGCTCCGGCCGCGTGCAGGCCGGCCAGCGCGCGGCCGAGTTCGGCGCAATGGTGCAGGCCGGGGCGCTTGACCGACACCCCTTCGAGGAAGCTCACGATGACCGCCGGCCGGCCGCACAGGCGCCCGAGGGCCTCGCCGTCGCGCCGGCGGATCGGCTGCGGGCAGGCGAGGCCGCGGGCGCAGAGGTGCTCCATCAGGTTGAGGAAGAACGGCAGGTCGCCCTCGTTCACCCGCTTCTCGTAGAGGGTGAGGATGTAGGAGCCGGCGGTGGTGTGCAGGAAGAAGTTGGTGTTCTCGACACCCTCCGCGATGCCCTTGAAGGAGAGCGGCGTGCCGATGCCGTAGCCGGCCAGGAAGGCGGTCAGGGCCTCGTCGGAAACCTCGGTGTAGACGGCCACGGCGCGAGTCGCTTCAGTTGTCCGGTCTGCCAAAACGAAGGGGCGCCTGAGAAGGCGCCCCGGGGCTATTCCGGCCGATGCCGGCAGAGGGCCTGCCGCGTCAGGCGGCGGCGTCGCTGCGCAGCTCGCGCGGCAGCGGGAACGACATGTCCTCGACCACCGTCGAGACCGTGTCCACCGTCACCTCGTAGCGGGCGGCGAAGGCGTCGATGATCTCCTCCACCAGCACCTCGGGCGCCGAGGCGCCGGCGGTGAGGCCGAGGCGGCGGATGTTGGTGAAGGCGTCCCAGTCGATCTCCTCGGCCCTGAGCACCAGGCGGGTGATGGGGCAGCCGACCCGCTCGGCGACCTCGCGCAGGCGCTGCGAGTTCGAGGAGTTCGAGGAGCCGACCACGATCACCGCATCGACGAGCGGCGCCACCTGCTTGACCGCCTCCTGGCGGTTGGTGGTGGCGTAGCAGATGTCGTCCTTGTGCGGCCCGGTGATGCTCGGGAATTTCTTCTTGAGCGCCTCGACGATGTGGTGGGTGTCGTCGACCGAAAGCGTGGTCTGCGTCACCCAGGCGAGGTTTTCGCGGTTCTCCGGCTCCAGGGCGGCGATCTGCTCCAAGTCCTCGACCAGGGTGATCGAGCCCTTGGGCAGCTGGCCCATGGTGCCCACCACCTCCGGGTGGCCGGAATGGCCCACCAGCAGCACGTGGCGACCACGCTTGTGGTGGATCTCGGCCTCGCGGTGGACCTTGGTCACCAGCGGGCAGGTGGCGTCGATGGTGGTCAGCCCGCGCGCATCGGCGTTGTTGGGCACGGTCTTGGCGACGCCGTGGGCGGAGAAGATCACCGGAGCGGAGCCGTCCGGCACCTCGTCGAGCTCGCGCACGAACACCGCACCTTTGCGCTTCAGGCTCTCGACCACGTACTTGTTGTGGACGATCTCGTGCCGCACGTAGACCGGCGGCCCGTAGATGGCGAGCGCCCGCTCCACCACGTCGATGGCCCGCACCACGCCGGCGCAGAAGCCGCGCGGCGCGCACAGCAGGATTTCCAGCGGGGGCTTTCCCGATCCGGAGGCAGGCGCAGTCAGTGTGGTGATATCGCTCATGATAACCGGGATGTGGCGAGGCGGGGCCGCCCCTGTCAACCGCTTATAGCGGGAAACCGCGCGCGGGGCACCGTCGCCGTCGCCAAACGCATGGCGAGGCTCACCGCGGCGGGAAACGGCAGGGTCGGCTCGGGGCGAAATCCGCACCTCCGCCTGGACCTCTCGGCCGCCCGCCCATGTTACACTGGGATGAACGACGCCGTTCCCATCCGAATCCCGGGCAGCGCCATGCGGATCGCCGCCACCGCCCGAACGGTCGGCATCATGGCCGCCGAGCGGGCCGATGCCCTCGACCGGTCCGGCGCGTTTCCGTCCGAGGACGTGGCGCTCTGCCACGAGGCCGGGCTGCTGGCGGCCCCCCTGCCCGCCGACCTCGGCGGGCTCGACCTGTGCGCCCCTCGGCATGCCCCGATCCTCCTCGACGTGCTGGCGCACGTCGGGCGTGGCAGCCTCGCGCTGGGGCGGCTCTACGAGGGGCACGTCAACGCGCTGGCGCTGGTGCTGCGCTACGCGCGGGGGCCGGTCGCCGAGCGCTTGGCGGCGGACGCCCGCGCCGGGCACCTGTTCGGCGTCTGGAACACGCAGCCGCCGGAGGGCGGGCTCGCCATCGACGGGCCGGCGGCGGCACCCCGGCTCGTCGGCTGCAAGTCGTTCGCCTCCGGCGCCGGATCGGTCACCCGCCCCCTCGTCACCGCCCGGCTGCCGGACGGGCGCCAGCAGATGCTGGTGGTCGATCTCGAGGCCGGCACCCGGATGGACCTGTCGGGCTGGCGGGCGCACGGCATGCGCGCCTCGGCCTCGGGCACCCTCGACTTTTCCGGCATCCCGGTCGATCCCGCCATGACGGTCGGCGAGCCGGACGATTACTTTCGCGAGCCGGATTTCTCGGGGGGCGCCTGGCGCTTCACCGCCGTGCAACTCGGGGGGATCGAGGCGGTGTTCGACGCCATGCGCGCCCATCTCGTCGCCACCGGCCGCGGCGGCGACCCGCACCAGCGCGCCAGGGTCGGCGAGGCCGCCATCGCCGTCGAGACCGCCCGCCTGTTCGTCGGCCGCGCGGCCGACCTGATCGCCGAGGGCACGGCCGCGGCCGACCGGCTCCTCGCCTACGTCAACCTCACCCGCCTCGCGGTGGAACGGGCCGGCCTCGACGTTCTGGAGAAGGCGCACCGCTCCGTCGGCCTTTCCGGCTTCCTGCAGGACCATCCCCTGGAGCGGCTGAGCCGGGATCTCGCGACCTACCTGCGCCAGCCGGGGCCGGACCGGGCGCTCACCGATGCCGCCGCCTACGTGCTCGCCGACCCCTCCCCCGCCGATGCCCTGTGGCATGGGCGGGACACGGCCTGAGGCCATGGGCGGGACGATGACGGACACAGCGACCGTCCTGCGTCACCCGCTCTGGCTCCGCTTGACCCATTGGGTGAACGCGGCCGCGTTCCTGGCGCTGGTGGTCAGCGGCGTCGCGATCCTGCTGGCGCTGCCGCGCCTGTTCTGGGGCGAGACCGGCGCCAACGGGGCGCCCGCCGCCTTCGACCTGCCGCTGCCGGTCAACCTCGAACAGACTGGCTGGGGCCGCAACCTGCATTTCCTCGCCGGCTGGGTGCTGGTGCTCAACGGGGCGGTCTACCTCGTCACCGGCGCCCTCACCGGCCGCCTGCGCCGCGCGGTGGTCCCCGACCGGGACCAGATCGCCCCCGCCCGCCTCGCCCGCGAGATCGCCGACCACGCCCGGCTCACGCCCGCCCGCGGCCGCGAGGCGCTACGCTACAACGCCCTGCAACGGATGGCGTATTTCGGCGTCATCGCGGTCCTGATCCCGACCATGATCCTCTCCGGGCTGACCATGTCGCCCGGCGTCACCGCCGCCTACCCCGAGCTCTTCACCCTGTTCGGCGGCCGCCAGTCGGCCCGCACCGTCCATTTCATCGCGGCCTGCCTGCTCGTCCTGTTCCTCGTGGTCCACGTCGCCCAGGTCTTCGTCGGCGGCGCCCGCAACCTGATGCGGTCGATGATCACCGGCCGCTTCACCGTCCCGCCGGAGCGTGCCGATGCCTGACCCCTTGCTGTCGCGCCGGCGCCTGCTCGCGGGCGCCTCCACCCTGGCCGGCGCAGGCCTGCTCGGCGGATGCGAGGCGCCCGTGCTGGGCCGGCTCACCAGCCCCTACGACCTCAGCAACGGCCTCACCTTCGCGGTCCAGCGCTGGCTGCTGCGCGGCCAGCCCCTGGTCCGCGAGTTCGGCCCCGAGGCGATCTCGCGCGTCTTCCCCACCATCAACACCACCGACCCGGACAACTCCGACTACCGCCGCTCGAAGGCGCAGGCGTTCGCGGATTGGCGCCTGCCGGTGGGCGGCCTCGTCGAACGCCCCGGCGCCTTCTCGCTGGCCGAGCTGAAGGCGATGCCGGCGCGCACCCAGATCACCCTGCATGCCTGCGAACAGGGCTGGTCGGCCATCGCCGGCTGGACCGGCGTGCAGCTTCCGCACCTCCTCGCCCACGTCGGGCTAAAAGCCGAAGCCCGCTTCATCGTCATGCGCAGCGTCGACGGCTGGTGGGACAGCTACGACCTGTTCGACGCCCTCCACCCCCAGACGATCCTGGCCTACGGCATGAACGGCGCCGATTTGCCGGTGGCCCACGGCGCCCCCGTGCGGCTGCGGGTGGAACGCCAGCTCGGCTACAAGAGCCTCAAGTACCTGTCGCAGATCGAGGCGGTGGACCGCGTCGATGGGCTGGACCAGGGCCGCGGGAGCATGGTCGCGGAGCTGGGGTTTCCTTGGTACGCGGGGATTTGATCGTGAGAGTTTGGGATTAAACGTCCGCTCTTCAGCAGATTGATGGGTGGACCGTGTGGGGAGCGGTAAGACCGCATCAGGATCGTTGCCGAGCGGTCGCTCTCGATCAGCTGTTGCCACGATCCACCGGTAAACGTCGTCGGAACGGATGGATGCATGTCAGCCAAACGAACCATGCGAAGGCTGCTCCACCTGCTGCGGACGAGACCACCATGATCCACTCGTTCTGACGTCCACGGAACAAGGAAAGCGACATTGCCACCAAGATGCCGACCGGTGCTCCAAGGGCGATTGCCGGCAGCTTGCCCGTTTTCAGAAAAGCGGCGGCAAACAGCGTGATGGGTAGGGTAACGAGGAGCGACGGACTGATGACGATCGCACCCGGCAGGGCCAATAAAACCGGCAAGCAAATGATGAAGAAAATACGTAGGAAAAAATCCTACCGGCTTTCGTTGGCGAAATCAGATATTCCTTTTATAACTAATTCGCGAAACAATAAACAATTCAGATAAGTAAATATAAATGCGAATAAGGCAAGGCAGTGCCCACCTAGGCCAGCCAAAATAACGCGTCCGAGAGACAACGCGTCGTCGGCCTCCGGCAGTGACCATTTCGTCATGCACGATCCTGACACCGAGCCGCAGGGCTGCAAAGGATTGGCGCCGAAATTTCCGCTTTTTAGCGAAAGGCCAGTGTCCGCTCCGTCCTTAGCAGTTGTTCATCCGCCAATCAGACCAAGCCTCACCCCTTCGGCAACATCCGATCACTGATAATCCGCTTCTGGATCTCGCTCGTCCCCTCGAAAATCGTCGTCAGCCGCGCATCGCGCCAATAGCGCTCCACCCGCCGCTCGGTGGTGTAGCCGTTGCCGCCGTGGAGTTGCATCGCCTGGTTGGTGACGCGCACGGCCATCTCGGTGGCCAGGAGCTTGACCATGGCGGATTCGCTCTCGGCCGGCTCGCCCTCGTCGAGGAGGTGGGCGACCTGTTGCCAGTAGGCGCGGGCTTGGTTCACCTCGGCGGCCATGTCGGCGAGCGCGAAGCGCAGGGCCTGGAATTCGCCGATGGGGTGGCCGAACTGCTCACGCTCCTGGAGGTAGGCCTGGCTGTCCTCCACCGCCGCGCGGGCGACGCCGACGGCGCGGGCGGCGGTGTGGACGCGGGCGATGTTGAGGCCGCGCTGCACCGAGGCGAAGCCGCCGGAATCGGCATCGGCGCCGCCGTCGCCGTAGAGGCCGGTGAGGCGGTCGCCCTCGGGCACGCGCACGCCGTCGAGGGCGAGTTCGAAGGTGAGGAAGCCGTGGTAGCCGATCTTGTCGATGACATGGCCGGTCATCCCCTCGGGGAAGGTGCCGGGCTGCTTGACCACGAGGAACGGCTCCAGCCCGGCCGAGCGCGGCTCGCCCTCCTCGGGGTCGCGGGTGCGGGCCAGGACCTCGACGAAGTCGGCCGCCAGCGCGAAGCCGGCCCAGCGCTTGGTGCCCGTGAGCACCCAATGGTCGCCCTCGCGCACCGCGCGGGTCTGGACGCCGGCCAGATCCGAGCCGGCGGTGGGCTCGGACAGCGCGATGCCGCCGATCCATTCGCCGCGGGCGGATTTGCGCAGGAGGGCGATGCGGCGCTCGTCGTCGAGGGTCTGGGTGCCGAGCCCCTGGCCACGCGCCAGGATGCTGCCCACCGAGAGCCAGGCGCGGGCGAGTTCCTCGGAGACGAGGCAGTACTCGAACACGCCGAGCCCCAGGCCGCCGTGCTCCTTCGGGATGGTGAGGCCGAACCAGCCCTTCTGCGCCATCGCGTCGATGAGGGAGCGCGGCATCTCGGCCTTCTGCGGGTCGAGTTCGTCGGCGATCGGCATCACCACGTCGGCGGCAAAAGCGCGGGCCTCCGCCTGCAGCGCGACCCGTGCCTCCGTCCGCCAGGGCGAATGCAACTCCGGGGGGCGAGGCGCGTAGCGCTCCGGCTTCGACATGTGTCCTCCAGATTGTCTTTCGACGCGACAGGTGCAAGCGCCGATCCGACCGGTCGGTTCCCGCGTCAGGCCAGGGCGTCGAGGGTGGCGATCACGGAAACGGGCGGGAAATCGGGATATTCGTCCGCCAGGCCGGCCCGGTTCACCCAGATCGCCTCGAACCCGAAGGCGGCCGCACCGGCCACGTCCCAGCGGTTCGAGGAGACGAAGCGCACCGCCCCGGGCGCCACCCCGAACCATTCGGTCACGAGGGCGTAGGCCGCCGGCGCGGTCTTGAAGGTGCCGGCGGGCTCCACCGAGAGCACCGCGTCGAGGCGCGCGCCGATGCCGGCGGCGTCCACGGCGCGGGCCAGCATCGCCGCGTCGCCGTTGGAGAGGATGGCGGTGCGCCGCCCGGCCGCGCGCAGGGCGTCGAGGGTGGCGGCGACCTCCGGATAGGCGTCGAGGTCGCGGTAGGCGTCGAGGAGGCGCGCGCGCAGGCCCTTATCGACGGCGGGGTGCCGGGCGAGCGCATGGTCGAGGGCCCGCTCGGTGAGGGTCCAGAACGGGCAATAGCGGCCCATCAGGGCATGGACCCAGGAATACTCGAGTTGCTTGGCCCGCCAGACCTCGGAAAGCGTCGCGGCGTCGGGGCCGATGGCGGGGGCGTGGCGGGCCACCGCCGAATGGACGTCGAGCAGGGTGCCGTAGGCGTCGAACACCACGAGCGGGGTCTCGGTCATCATCGTCTCCTCAGGCGCAGGCCGCACAGGCGCAGGGTCGCCAGCAGCAGCGCCCCATAGACAACGCTGCCGGCGAGCCCGAGGGCGGCGAGGACGGCCAGATCCCGGAACCCGAGGCCCGCCGGCATCCAGCGCTCGGCCAGCGGCAGGCCGTAGACGGCGGTGGCCGTCAGCCCGAGGCAGGCGACGGCGACGCCGACGAGGGTGATGCCGAAGGTCCGGTCGGGCGCGGTCCATCCCCGCCGCCAGGCGAGGCCGACGAGGAGGGCGAGGTTGACCCATTGGCCGATGGCGGTGGCGAGTGCCAACCCGGTGACGCCGTAGGGACCGGTGAGCACGATCTTGAGGCCGACGTTGATGGCGATGGCGGTGAGCGAGGCATAGAGCGGCGTCGTCGTGTCCTGGCGGGCATAGAAGCTCGCCACGGCGCTGCGCACCAGCACCACCGCCGGCAGGGCCAGCCCGTAGGCCGCGAGCACGGAGGCGGCGCGCGCCGCATCCTCGCCCGAGAAGGCGCCACGCTGGAACAGGGCGGTCATGATCAGGCCGGGGATGACCAGGAAGGCGACGGTGAAGGGCGCCGACAGGGCCAGCGAGAACCCGGCCGCCCGGTTCTGCGCCGCATGGGCGCCGTCCACGTCGCCGCCCGCGATGCGGCGGCTCATCTCTGGCAGGAGCACGGTGCCGGCGGCGATGGCGATGACGCCGAACGGCAGCTGGTAGAGCCGGTCGGCGTAGTACAGCGCCGAGACTGCGCCGGTGGCGAGGTAGCTCGCGATGATGGTGTCGGCGAAGGAAGCGATCTGGAACCCGGCCGAGCCGATCACCGCCGGACCCAGCACCGTGAAGAATTTCTTCATCGCCGGATCGGTCAAGGACGGGTTGCCCAGGCCCGGTGCGATGCCCGCCCGGCGGCAGGCGGCCCAGACCAGGGCGAGCTGGAGCACGCCGGAGACCGCGACCCCCCAGGCGGCCGCATGCGCCACGTTCGGGAACAGGAAGGCGAGGCCGAGTGCGGCCAGCATCGAGAGGTTGAGGAGCACCGGCGCGCCCGCGGCCACGGCAAAGCGCCGGTGGGCGTTGAGGATGCCCGAGAGCAGCGTCACCAGAGTCATGCACAGCAGGTAGGGGAAGGTGATGCGGGTGAGCGCCACGGCGAGGTCGAAGCGGGCGGGGTCGTCCGAAAACCCCGGCGCCAGGGCCCGCACCACGAACGGCATGGCCGGCAGCGCCACCGCGAGGAGAACGATCTGGCTCGCCAGCATCAGCGTGAAGACGCGGGTGGAAAAGCGCCGGGCGGCCCCCGCCTCGGCGGTCTCCGACAGGCCGGCATAGGCCGGCACGAAAGCGGTGTTGAAGGCGCCCTCCCCGAAGATCGCCCGGAAGTGGTTGGGCAGGCGGAAGGCCACCACGAAGGCATCGGCGACGGGGCCCGCCCCCATCACCCCCGCCATCACCACGTCGCGGGCAAAGCCGGTGATCCGGGAGACCAGCGTCCAGCCGCCGACGGAGAGGATGGAGCGAATCATGGGCGGCCGATCGCGAGGAGCCGGGGCGCGGACCCGACCCGCCGTAGGACGGGCCAGGCAGGCCTGGGCGGGGCCGCTGGTTAGCACGATCGCTTTCGGGAAGACGACGGGCTTCGCGACCGCGCCGTCGCGGCCCGGGCACCGGCGCGAGCGGCCGGTCGCCCGACGATCACCGCTCCTTCAGGCGGCGGTGATCGTCGCGTAGAGGGCCAGCAGGTCGTCGCCCTGATCGGCGGCGGTCCGCTCGGGAACCTCCAGGGGAGGCGGGCTTCGGCCGAAGCGATCCGGATCGGCGTCGATGCGGGCCAGGACGTCGCGCAGGGCGTCCGGATGGCCGACGTCGATCCGGAAGCCGTCGACGCCCTCCCTGATTCCGGTTCCGATCCCACCCCGGTCGCTGGCGACGACCCAGAGACCCGCGGCCCTGGCCTCGCGGGTGACGAGACCGAAGCTCTCCGGCCAGATCGAGGGCGCGAGCAGGACATCGAGGTTGGCGTAGGTCTCCGGGACGCGGTCCTGCGGGATCTGGCCGATGATCCGTACCGGCGTCTGGCCCCAGATCTCGGAGCGGACGTCACCGGTCGGCCGGGCGTGGTCGACGATGGTGAGATGCAGGTTCGCGAAGGCCCCCGCACGCAGAACGACCTCGATGAGCGTGGCGCCCTTGTGGGTGCTGCGTCCGCCGATGTGTCCGAGGCGGACGGTTCCCTTCGGACCCGCCACGCGCGGAAGTCGCGTCATGGACGGCACCCCGTTTGCCAGGACGGCCGTCCGGGGATGGCCGGCGGCACGATAGATGTCGGCAAAGCTGTCCGACACCGCGAGCAGAGATCGCGCATCGTCCAGCAGCCCGGCCAGAGCCCGGCGCCGGGCCAGGGAGGCGAACGGTCCGTGTGCCGGGTCCATGGCGCTGGTCAGATGGTCGGACGTCGGTGCGTGCACCTGGCCGTCGTCGTCGACCAGGAACTGGAAATCCGAGATCCACCACGCGTCGTGCAGGGTGATGACGTAGGGGATGGCGCGCGCCCGGACCGCTTCCACGATCGTGCCGGTGAGCTGCTGAATGCAGTGCAGATGGACGAGGTCGGGCTCGAAGTCGTCGAGGAGCCGATCGAACGGCGCCCGCATCTCCGGGTTCAGGGGACGCCAGTCCATGTGCATCGCGCGCGGGGCCGCGATCCGGTAGATCGGGACGCCGCGGTAGTTGTCGATCCGTGTCCCGTAGACCGGGTCGGCGCCGGTGTCCGTCGCGGCCACGGCAAAGTCGAAGCGGTCGCCGGCGTGGTCGAGGAAGTGGTCGAGATTGTTGCGGGCCACACGGGTCGCACCGCCCACGAGCTGGGGCGGGAAGTAGACGTTCACGAGGAGGATTCGCGGCTTTCGCCCCGGAACCCTGCGGTACGGCGGCGGCGGCGTCTCCGGGCGCGGCAGGAGACCGTCGGCCGGGCGCTTTCGCGACGACGGCGCAGGCAAGGCCTCGGACAGCACCGCCACGGCCTGATCGAGCCCGTACTCGGACGCCGCCTTGGCGCGGGCGCGGCGGCCGATCTCGCGCCGCAGGGCGACATCCTTGATCAGCCGTTCGAGAGTGCGCGACCACTCCGCCGCCGTATCGGCGAACACCGCCGTCTCCCCGTCGACGAGGAGTTCTTTGTAGGTCCGCGTACCCGAAACGATGGAGGGAACGCCGCACATGGCCGCCTCCAGCCATTTGATCTCGCTCTTGGCATCCGCCATCGGCGTCTGCGCCAGGACGGCGAGATTGATGTCCGCGCCGGACAGGACCTGCCAATAGGCGGCGACATCGCTGGAAAATCCGAGCTGCCGCACCCGGTTCGCGAACGGCGCGAAACGCGCGTCGAGGTGGAGGTATCCGGCGATGACCAGCCGCACCCGAGGATGGGTGGCCAGCGCCTTGAGCAGTCCGGGCGCCGCAAGCTCGGTGAAGTCGCGATTGTGCGCTTTCGTCCCCGTTCCATAAAAGATCGTCAGCGCATCCTCGGCGTAGGGCACCCAGGACTTGTCCAGGAACGGCGCGTTACGCCGATCCAATCCGTTGCGCAGGACGTGGCACACGCCGGTGCGCAGGTGGGGCCGCATCGCCTCGGCCAGGGCCGGCGTCGAGGCGATGCCGGCGTCGCACATCTGCAAGGCGTAGCGGAAGAGCGGCACCCCGTACTGGAGGGAGACGTAGTCGTGATGGCTGATCTGCCCCTCGAAACTCTCGAACGGATCGGGGTAGACGCTAGGCTCGAAGATCAGGTCGTCGATATCGTAGATGGTCGGCACGCCGAGGGCGCGGGCATAGAGGATCGCGTGTACCGTGCCCGGAAGGGCCGGAACACGGTAGAAGACGACCGCCGCCGCCCGGTCGAGGCTCGGCCGGCAGCGATGGACCTGATCTTGCGCGAAGAGCTCGACCTCCCATCCGCCGGCCGCGAGTTGCGCGCACTTCTGCACGACCCGGTAATGGTCGCACTGGGGAAGGTCGCGGTTGGCCACGAGGACGATATGGCCTTTCGGCGGGGCCGGGCGTCGTCCGGGCAGCGGATCGACGATTTCGATCATCTTCGCGATGAGATCGAGGCAGGCGACGAGATGGGCGTCGGCCTCCCGTCGTTTTCCGACGAGGTAAAGGGCGCGTGCGTCGGCGCTGGCGATGTCGAAGACCCGAGCGATCGTTCGATGGGCCGCGGCCAGCCATATCGCCGATCCCTGACACGTCTTCGCGGAGTGCACGAGGAGATCGAGTGCCGCCCCGATCCCATTCGGCGAGGAGGTGAGTCCGTCGACGGCGTGGATGTGGCTCCAGATATTGGCGTCCGATGCATTGACGGTCACCGCCAACACGTACGCGCTGGTCGATTCGGCCGGTTGCCCCAGATTACGCAAGACGTCGCCGCGGCAGTGGTGGATCGAACTGTTGGCTGGATCGATTGTCAGAGCCTGGTCGCAAGCCTTGAGCGCGATATGAAAGTTGCGTCGGATATTGTGATAATCTGCCAGTTGTTTGAGCAGCTTTGCGATTCCGTTGCCGCGAAGGGCGGCGATATCGCGCGAAAAGCCGTGTTCGAAAAAGTGCACCAGGGCACTGAATCGATCTGAAAAGACATGTCCGTCAGCGTTTTTGATGATCGTTCGATACAGATTTTCATCGAAACACGGAGGAAACGTACTTTCCCCGATGATGTTGACCAGAGCCGCACCTTCATTGCACGCGATTCCGTCGACGATCCCTTGGTTGAGCCAAGCCCGATAAAGGTCTGCGTCGGAAAGGGTTTCGAGGGAAGCCGGAGCTTGAGACCGATAGAAGACGGGATCGAACCTCAACTGCATGGCGATGGGTGCGAGACGGTCCACCCCGTGCGTGAGGAACAGCTGGATGCCGTCGGTCCGGGAGAAGGGGACACGCGGCAGCCATCCGGCGTTGAGGATCGTGAATTCGTACAACATGAATCGGTCGAGCCAGGGGCCCAGCGTCATCCCGGCAGCGGCCAGGATGTCGGCGAAGCGCAGGTGCGGCCCGGCGATCGCGTGTCCATGCTTGTCGCGCAGGCTCTTCAGGTCGGCATCGTACGATTCATGAAGAATGACACCGTATTTTCTTTCTTCGAACTGCCCGAAGCGGAGATAATGCTCCTGCAATCGCCACGGTTCATCGAGATTCCTTAGATCGTTATGCAAGAGCTTGTAGTGGCCGGGAACGAAATCCTCCGGCAGGGGACCGAATTGATCTTCAAGTGATGCGATGAAGGCATCGGCGCTGGCAAAGCGCCCCTCCGACAATCCACTGGCCTGATAATGCTTGATCAACGCCGCGTCGTCTGGAAGATCCTTGAGATCCGCATAATAGGCGCGGTAAAATTTACAGTCGATATCGACGGCGGCAACAGCGGGGACGTCTTGCCGAGAAGAAATACGCAACTTGTTTCGTATCTTACGAAGCGCGTGCAGCATTCGACTATCCCACCCTCTAATCAATCGCCGACACAATGATTTTCAATTCAGCTCTTGGTCCGACCCGCAAAACGGAGCGAGAAACACCGATAAAAACTGCATTGATGCATTAAAAGACAGTTAGAGCGTGCCATACACGAGCAAAGCGCAATCGCCAAGACCCGATACATCATGGCAGACCAGACAGATCCGAACGGCTCGCCCAGATCTTGACCGGCATAGGCCTGACGTATTGCCGACGTCCACAGTCACCGACACGATCAGGCAGCCAAAAATCCGATTTCCGCAGATCGTATCGCCACCTCCCCCGCACAATGACACCGACCAATCTCGATAAGCTGCGCGCGATACCTGGATCTCGGCCTCGCGAAGCGTGTCCGAAGAGCAATGCCATTCCAGGCGACACCGGCACGCAGGCGGAATTGCACCTTTCGCGTTACAAGATCGATATTATACTAATCCAGGTTGCACGGAGTTTCTCGAGATCCCTCGGTATCTCTGCGCATGCTCGCCGGCCTTCGCGGAACTCCCTTACGTCGCCGATGTGTCCGTCCGAAGACTGGGTCCTTGAAGCAAGGACCGCTCCACTCACACCACCACGGTGATCGCCCGCGCCGCCCGGGTGAGGCCGGTGTAGAGCCAGCGGGCCCGGTGCTCGCGGAACGCGAAGGATTCGTCGAACAGCACCACGTCGTCCCATTGCGAGCCTTGCGCCTTGTGGACGGTGAGGGCGTAGCCGTAGGTGAACTCGTCGGTCTCGCGCTTGAGGGCGAAGGGGATCTCCTCCTCCGAACCGGCGATGATCGCGCGCAGGACGGTGATGTCGATGGGGCGCCGGCGCAGGGCCGGGTCGTCCTCGGGCACCACGTCGAGGCGGATCGCGTCGGGGCGGGCGGCGCCGCGCAGGGCGTGGACGGTCCAGGTCGAGCCGTTGAGGAGGCCCTTGGTGCGGTCGTTGCGCAGGCAGACCAGCTTCTCGCCCACCGCCGGCATCGGGTCGGTATGGCCCGCGAGCTCCCGCAGGCGGTTGTTGTAGAGGCGGCGCGTCTTGTTCATGCCGACCAGCACCTGGTCGGCCTCCAGCACCAGGGTCGGGTCGATCTCGCGGCGCGAGACCACGCGGCTGAGGCCGTACGTGCCGATGGTCAGGCGCCCGCCCTCGCGCACCGTCATCGCCATGCGCACGATCGGGTCGTCGGCGGCCTGGCGATGGACGTCGGTGAGCATCACGTCGGGTTCGGCCTCGGTGAAGAAACCGCCCCCGCGTACCGGCGGCAGCTGGGCCGGGTCGCCGAGCACCAGCACCGGCTTGTCGAAGGACAGGAGGTCGTTGCCGAGGTCGGAATCCACCATCGAGCATTCGTCGATTACCACGAGGTCGGCCTTGGCCACCGGCCCGGCCCGGTTGAGGGTGAAGGCGGGGCCGCCGTCCTCGGTCTCCTTGGTGCGGTAGATCAGGCTGTGGATCGTCGCGGCGTCGTGGCAGCCGCGGGCGCGCATCACCGAGGCCGCCTTGCCGGTGAAGGCTCCGAACACCACGGCCCCGTCGACGTCGTCGGCGATGCGCCGGGCCAGCGTGGTCTTGCCGGTGCCGGCATAGCCGAACAGCCGGAACACCTGGGCGCCGCCGCCCTTTCGCCAGGCGGAAATGGCCTTGAGCGCGTCCTCCTGCTGGGGGGCGAAGCGCGTCGGGAGATCGGTGCCGCTCATGGGGCCGGGGCGCCCGCCGCCTTCGTGCGGCCGCGCACGCCGCGCGAGGCAAGGCTGCGAGATGCGCTCGCGGGACACAAAGAAGCAACGAAGGCGGTCGAGGATGCCGACGGCCGCGGTGCGCGTTGCCCCGTCGCCGAGGAGATCGCACCATGGGTGTCGTCGTCGAGATCGATCCGGCCTCCGGTCGCGCCCAGGGTCCCGCCCCGATGACGGCTGAGGGCCACGCCGCCCGGATGCTGGCGGATGTGGAGATCGCCCGGGCCCGCCTGGAACTCGACGCCGTGGCGGGGAAGCCGAGCGATCCCCTCGCCCTCGAGATCCATGCGATCCGCCGTGCCCTGGCGCGCCTCGACATCACGCTGCACACGGGCCTGGGGCCACGCCGGTAGCGGCGGCGGTCGGCGCGGGGTTCCTGCGACCATCGCGGCTTCGATCCGCCGAACGGTTGCGGACGGACGCGCGGCGCGAGGCGAAGCAACGATGGTCGTGGGGACCCTCACGGCCAGCGCACGGTGGGGGGCAGCGACGACAGGATCGAGGCGACGTTGCCGCCGGTCTTGAGGCCGAAGATGGTGCCGCGGTCGTAGAGCAGGTTGAACTCGACGTAGCGCCCGCGCCGCACCTGCTGCTCGAGCCGGTCGGCCTCGGTCCATGCCTCGGCGAGGTTGGCGCGCATGATGGCCGGATACGCCTTGAGGAAGGCCCCGCCGACGTCGCGGGTGAAGGCGAGGTCGGCGCCCGGGTCTCCGGTCCAGTGATAATCGTAGAAGATGCCGCCGATGCCGCGCGGCTCGTTGCGGTGCTTGAGGTGGAAGTACTCCTCGCACCAGGCCTTGTAGCGGTCGTAGTCGGCGGCCGGGGCGTGCGCATCGCAGGCCGCCTTCATGGCCGCATGGAAGGCGAGGCTGTCCGGGTCTTCCTGGTTGCGCCGGCGCTCGAGCACCGGGGTGAGGTCGGCCCCGCCGCCGAACCAGGCCTTTGTCGTCACCACGAACCGGGTGTTCATGTGGACGGTGGGGGCGTTGGGGTTCCACGGGTGGGCGATCAGCGAGATGCCGGTGGCGAAGAAGCGCGGGTCTTCGGCCGCTCCGGGCATCTGCGCCCGGAACTCGGGCGCGAACTCGCCGTGCACCGTCGAGATGTGGACGCCGGCCTTCTCGAACACCCGGCCCTTGAGCATCGCCATGGTGCCGCCGCCGCCGTGCTCGCCGGTGTGGTCGGTGCGCGTCCACGGCGTCTTCACGAAGGTCCCGGGCTCGGCGGGCGCATCCTCGTGGAACGGCCCGGTCGCCTCCGCCTCCAGCGCCTCCAGGGCGGCCACGATCCTGTCGCGCAGGGTCGCGAACCAGGTCTGGGCCTGCCCCTTGAGGGCGGTCAGATCCGCGTCGGGGAGCGTATGGGCGGCGAGGTCTGGCTTCGTCATGGACCGGGATGTCCCATCCCCTCGCGCAGGCGTCAATCGCCCGACAGGCGTCGGGTCAGGGCGGGGCCGAGGCCGATGCTGTCGAGGGCGAGGGCGGGCGGCTGTCGGTCGCCCGACGAGGCCGCGGCGATCGCCGCCTCGGTGCCGACGGCGACCGAGCAGAGGACCGGCACCGGCACGTCCGCCTGGATGCGCGCCGCCAGACCGGCCAGCGCCGCCCCGCCGAGGATGACCACCCCGGCATCGTCCTCCTCGGCGCACCTGCGGCAGGCCGCGGCCAGGTCGGCCAGCGCCGCGTCGGGATCGTTCGCGATCCGGTCGCCGGTGGGCGCGATGGTTCGCACGCCCGTGAAACGCTCCCCGAGGCCGAGGCTCCCCACGAATTCGGTGAGCATCGGCGCCCACGCCGCTCCTCCCGTCACGATGCCGAAGCGCCCGGTCGCGGCGGCCTCACGGCAGGAGGCCTCGGCCATGCCCACCACCGGCACCGGCGAGATCTCGCGCAGCGCCGCCAGCCCCGGATCGCCGAAACAGGCGAGGTAGACCGCGTCGCAGCCCGTGACGTGCTCGGCCAGGGCGTCGAGGGCGGCGTGCCCGGCGATGCAGGCCGCCGCCCGGCTGGCGATGTAGCGCGCCCCGAACCGACCGGTCACCGGCACCACCTCGGCGCGGTTTCCCGCCACCTGTCGGACATGGGTCGCCACGAGGTCGGTGACGGAGGCGAGGGTGTTCGGGTTGATGACGAGGATGCGCAAGGGAATACTCCGGCTCGCTCGGGCGGGTCAGGCAGGCGTCGTGCCAGGGACCGGTCGCGTCATGATCCCTCGCGCCCGCTCCCCGTCTGCCGGATCGCCTCCCCCACGATCATGCCCGCGCAGACGGCGACGTTGAGGGAGCGCAGCCCGGGGCGGATCGGGACCACCACGCGGGCGTCGGCGTCGGCATGGACGCCGTCGGGCACGCCGGCCGATTCGCGGCCCATCAGGATGCAGTCGCCGGGAGCGAAGGAGAAATCGGTGTAGGGCAGCGCGCCGGCGGTGGTGGCGAGCACGAGCCGGACCCCGGCCTGTTTGCGCCATTCCGAGAAGGCGGCCCAGGAGCGGTGCCGGGTCAGGGCGACGTGGTCGAGGTAGTCGAGGCCCGAGCGGCGCAGGTGCCGGTCGGAGACGTCGAACCCGGCCGGCTCGATGATCTCGACGGCGACACCGAGGCAGGCGGCCAGCCGCAGCATCGTGCCGGTGTTCTGCGGGATGTCGGGCTGGTAGAGGGCGAGACGGAGCATGGCTGCCGGTGGGTCCGCGGGAGGATGCGGCATCGCCCCCCGCTTGGTCCTTCGTCAAGGCGGCCTATATCGCATTGCAGCATCCACATCTGGCAGACCCGCATGTTCCTCGACTGGCTCGAGCGCCGCATCGACCCTTTCGCGCCGTTCGACGAGGAGCGGATGCCCCCCAAGAGCGTGACGGGGTTCGCCGGCTTCTACCTGCGGCCGATCCGCGGCGCCCTCGTCGTCCTGTTCGTCATCGCCCTCGTGGCGGGCGTCGTCGAGGCCTCGCTCTACCTCCTGATGGGGTGGTTCGTGGATCTGCTCGCCACCGCCGACCGGGCGACCCTGCTGGCCGACCACGGGGGCGCCCTCGCCCTGGCCGCCGCCATGGTGCTGGTGGTGCGCCCCATCTCGATCTGGCTGCACGAACTCGTGTCCAACCAGCTCATCGTGCCCCAGGCGACCAACCAGATCCGCTGGCGCACCCACCTCTACACCCTCGGCCACTCGCTCTCGTACTTCCAGGCGGATTTCGCCGGGCGGCTCGCCAACCGGGTGGTGCAGGTGGGGCCGGCGGTGCGCGAGCTCGCCGTGGTGTTCATCGACACGCTCCTCTACGTGGCGATCTACGCGGTGACGGCGATGGGGCTGTTCGGCTCGATCTCCCTTTGGCTCGCCCTGCCTGTGGTGGTGTGGGTGGTGGCCTACGGCCTGCTCACCCGCTGGTTCGTGCCGCGCGCCCGCTCGCGGTCGCTGGCCACGGCCGACACCCGCTCGGCGCTGATCGGCCGAGTGGTCGACAGCTACACCAACATCCTCACCGTCAAGCTGTTCGCCCGCACCCGCGAGGAGCGCGCGGCGGTGCGCGGGGCGGTGGACGTCCACACCAAGGCCTACCTCCACCAGTTTCGCCTCGTTACGCTCACGACGACGATGCTGGGGCTCCTCAACAGCCTGCTGATCGTGGCCACCGCCGGCATGTGCCTCGTCCTGTGGCAGCGGGGCGGGCTGACCACCGGGGAAGGGGCCGCCGGCCTCGCCCTGGTGCTGCGCCTCATCGCGATGTCGGGGTGGGTGATGCAGACCGTGCGCGGCATCTTCGAGAACGTCGGCGTGATCCAGGAGAGCATGCAGACCATCGCCCGGCCGCACGGCATCGTCGACCGGCCCGCCGCCGTGCCCCTGACGGTGACGGGCGGCGAGATCCGGTTCGAGGACGTCGGCTTCCACTATGGACGGGGCGACGCCAGCATCATCGACGACCTCAGCTTTCGCATCGCGCCGGGCGAGAAGGTCGGGCTCGTGGGCGTCAGCGGTGCCGGCAAGACCACCATCACGTCGCTACTGCTGCGCCTGCACGAGGTCGAGAGCGGGCGCATCCTGGTCGACGGCCAGGACATCGCGCAGGTCACCCAGGATTCCCTGCGCGGCGCCATCGCCATGGTCACGCAGGACACCTCGCTCCTGCATCGCTCGATCCGCGACAACATCGCCTACGGCCGGCCGGACGCGACGCAGGAGGAGATCGAGCGGGCCGCCCGCCTGGCGCAGGCCGACGTGTTCATCCGCGATCTCGTCGACCACAAGGGCCGCACCGGCTACGACGCCCAGGTCGGCGAGCGCGGCGTCAAGCTGTCGGGCGGCCAGCGCCAGCGCATCGCCATCGCGCGCGTGCTGCTCAAGGACGCGCCGATCCTGATCCTCGACGAGGCGACCTCGGCGCTGGACAGCCAGGTCGAGGCGGCGATCCAGGACAGCCTCGACACGCTGATGGCCGGCAAGACGGTGCTCGCCATCGCGCACCGGCTCTCGACCATCGCCGCCCTCGACCGCCTCATCGTCATCGACAAGGGCCGCATCATCGAGGAGGGCCGGCACGCCGACCTGGTCGCGGCAGGCGGCGTCTATGCCGGCCTGTGGCGGCGCCAATCGGGTGGCTTCCTGCCGGCCCGGGATGCGACGTTGAGGGATGCCGCCGAATAACGAAGGGATTTCGAGAATAATATTGTATTCAACTCTACTCGACCTGAAAGCGGATGGCTTTATTCGAGCGCCATCAATGACTTGGGCTGAGAGAAGACAGTAAGCAACCTAAAATTAACCTATGTTTGCGAGGCTGCCGGGCGTTAAAGACACCGAAGGCGCGGCAGGGTCGATGCTTCTCTCAACGTACCGTCGATCCCATGAGCAGAAGGCCTGGCTCAGCGCCATCGACAGATCGCGCGGAACGATCGAGTTCGCGCTGGATGGGACCATCCTCAACGCGAACCGCAACTTCCTCGCCGTCGTCGGCTACGGCCTCGACGAGATCCGCGGGCGACACCACCGGATGTTCGTCTCCCCCGCCCATGCGGCGAGCGCGGAGTACGCGGCGTTCTGGGAGTCGCTCAGGGCCGGAACGTACCAGTCCGCGGAGTACGAGCGGGTCGCCAAGGACGGTCGCACGATCTGGCTGCAGGCGACCTACAACCCCATCCTCGACCGGCGCGCCAAGCCGGTGCGCATCGTCAAGTTCGCCACCGACATCACCGCCCAGAAGCGGCTGAGCGCGGAGTTCCTGGGCGAGACCCAGGCGATCGGCAAGTCGCAGGCGGTGATCCATTTCGACCTCGACGGCACGATCCGCGAGGCCAACGCCAACTTCCTCGGTGCGGTCGGCTACACCATCGAGGAGATCCGCGGCCGGCATCACCGGATGTTCGTGGGGGCGGCCGAGGCGGCGAGCCCGGAGTATGCCGATTTCTGGCGCCGTCTCGCCGCGGGTGAGTTCCAGGCCGCCGAGTACAAGCGCTACGGCAAGGACGGACGCGAGATCTGGCTCCAGGCCACCTACAACCCGATCCGGGACATCGACGGACGGCCCTTCAAGGTCGTGAAATACGCCTCCGACGTGACGCGGGACAAGCTGGTGCGCGCCGACGCGTCCGGGCAGCTCGCCGCGATCAACCGGGCCCAGGCGGTGATCCAGTTCGATACCCAGGGCCGCATCCTCGAGGTCAACGAGAACTTCCTGAACGCCGTGGGCTACGGCCGGGAGGAGGTCCTGGGGAAATCCCACAGCCTGTTCGTGGCGCCCGACTACGCCGCGAGCGACGGGTACAAGGCGTTCTGGGACCGCCTGCGCAGCGGCGACTTCGTCGCGGGCCTGTTCCAGCGGATCGCCAAGGACGGTCGCCCGGTCTGGATCCAGGCGAGCTACAACCCGATCTTCGATCCCGACGGGCGGCTGATCAAGGTCGTGAAATTCGCCACCGACGTCTCCGCCAGCATGACCGCGCGGAAATCCGCCATCGATGCCGCCGACCGCACCCTCGACAACGTCCAGGCGGTGACGACCTCGGCCGAGGCCATGAACACGGCGGCCCTGGCGATCTCGCAGACCATGGCCCGGTCACGGGCGGCGGTGGACGAGATCCACGGCCGCACCCACGAGGCCGACGCCGCCACGGCCCGCCTGCGCACGGCCGCCCAGTCGATGGGGAACGTGGTGCAGCTGATCACCGACATCGCCGAGCAGATCAACCTGCTCGCCCTCAACGCCACCATCGAGGCGGCGCGGGCGGGTGCGGCCGGGCGCGGCTTCGCGGTCGTCGCCGCCGAGGTCAAGGGACTGGCCAGCCAGACGACGGCGGCCACCGCCAAGATCGCCGCCGACATCGCGGGCATGCAGGACGTGTCGGACGCCGTGGGCGGACAGCTCGCCTCGATCACGGAATCCATCGGCACCATCCGCCGCTTCGTGGCGGAGGTCGCCGATTCCACCGACGCCCAGAGCGAGGCGACCGGCGAGATCCTGAAAAGCATGCGCCAGGCGTCCGGGGGCGTCTCCAGCATCAGCCTCAGCCTCGACGACTGGACCGCGGGCATCGAGGAGCGGCGCGCCGATCACCGCACCCGCGTGCTGATGCCGGCCGCGATCCTGGCCGCGGGTCGGACGATCCAGGCGACGGTCAGGAACCTCTCGCGCACGGGCGCCAAGCTGCACGTGTCCTCGCCGGACGCGGTCCCGGACCGGTTCGACCTGCACGTGGAGGAGACCGGGCGACGGATGAGCTGCGCCGTGGTCCGCCGGGCGGCGGGCGAGATCGGCGTCCGCTTTCTCTGATCCGGTTCGTCCGCCCTGCGTCGCCGTCCCGCCCCGCGACGACGGCGCGGGCCCGTCTTGACTTCTGGTGACGTGCGGTCGCATTGCACGAAATCGCGGGATGGTGCTTTCCTCCCGCGACGTTGCTTCCGGGGCGACGGTTGTGCGATGTCGCGGTGGCCTCACCGGCCCGCGCCTCCCTCCTCCGATCCGGCGCCCTCCGTAGACCTGGAGTCTCCACCTTGGCGAACACCGTGCCGACACCCGACACCGCCACCGGCGCAGCGGACGGCTCACGTCGTGACTTTCTCTACCTGGCGACCGGCTCGGCCCTCGCCGTCGGCATGGCGGCCGCCGCGTGGCCGTTCGTCGCGTCGATGGCGCCCGATGCCGCCACCGTGGCGGCCGGCGCCCCCCTCGACGTCGACCTCGCCCCGATCCAGGACGGGCAGATCGTCAACGTGTTCTGGCGCGGCAAGCTGATCTTCGTCCGGAACCGGACCGAGAAGGAGATCAAGGAGCTCTCCGAGGTCAAGCTGGCCGACCTCATCCAGCCGCAGGCCGATTCCGACCGCGTCAAGGAGGGCCACGCCAAGTGGCTCGTGGTCTACGGCAACTGCACCCACCTCGGCTGCGTCCCGATCGGGCACCAGGGCCAGTACGACGGCTGGTCGTGCCCTTGCCACGGCTCGCTGTTCGATGCGTCCGGGCGCGTTCGCCGCGGCCCGGCGCCGTCCAATCTGCCGATTCCGCCCTATGTGTTCGAGGGCGACACCAAGATCCGCATCGGCGAAGAGGCCGGGAAAGCCGTCGCCTGACGCCACGTCGGTCGTCCGATGCCACAGTCACAGCATTTGAGCGGGTAGCCTCATGAGCGCACACGGCACTGCCTACGTCCCCAAGAGCCGGCTGGCGAAATGGTTCGAGACGCGCCTGCCGCTGGTCGGGCTCGTGCATTCGTCGTTCGTGTCGTTCCCGGTCCCGCGGAACCTGAACTACTTCTGGACCTTCGGCGCGATCCTGATGCTGATGCTGGGCGTCCAGATCGTGTCGGGCATCTGGCTCGCCATGCACTACGACCCCTCGGCGACCGCCGCGTTCAACTCCGTCGAGCACATCATGCGCGACGTGAACTACGGCTGGCTCCTGCGCTACATGCACGCCAACGGCGCCTCGATGTTCTTCGTGGCGGTCTACATCCACATGTTCCGTGGGCTCTACTACGGCTCGTACAAGGCCCCGCGCGAGGTGCTCTACATCCTCGGCGTGATCATCTACCTCCTGATGATGGCCACCGCCTTCCTCGGCTACACCCTGCCGTGGGGACAGATGAGCTACTGGGGCGCCACCGTCATCACCAACATCCTGGCGGCGATCCCGGTGGTCGGCGACACCATCCAGAGCCTGCTCTGGGGCGGCTACTCGGTGGGCAGCCCGACGCTGAACCGGTTCTTCTCCCTGCACTACCTGATGCCGTTCATGATCGTCGGCGTGGTCGTCCTCCACGTCTGGGCGCTTCACGTCACCGGCCAGAACAACCCCACCGGCATCCCGATCAAGTCCGGCAAGGACGCGGTGCCGTTCACGCCCTACGCGACGATCAAGGACGTGTTCGCCGCGACCGTGTTCATGGTGTTCTTCGCCTACTGGATCTTCTACCAGCCGAACTACCTCGGCCACGCCGACAACTACGTGCCGGCCAACCCGGGCGTGACGCCGAAGCACATCGTGCCGGAGTGGTACTTCCTGCCCTTCTACGCGATCCTGCGCGCGGTTCCGGACAAGCTCGGCGGCGTCATCCTGATGTTCGGTGCGGTGCTGATCCTCGCCTTCGCGCCCTGGCTCGACACCTCGCGCGTGCGCTCGGCCAACTACCGCCCGATCTACCGTCAGTTCTTCTGGCTCTTCGTCGTCGTCTGCATCGTGCTGGGCTGGCTCGGCGCCAAGCCGCCCGAAGGCGGCTACGTCATCGCCTCGCAGATCTGCACGTTCTACTATTTCGCTCACTTCCTCATCGTCATGCCGCTCGTCGGCCTGTTCGAAACACCGAACCGACTCCCCGGCTCGATCCTCGAGAGCGTGACGGGGCCGGGCAAGCAGGTCCACGGCGGCTCGGGCATGCCGGTGGGCGCGGCCGCCGCACCACCGTCCAAGGGCTGAGGGCAGGGATACGCAACGACCATGAAAACGACTCGCGTCCTCGCCGCGTCCCTGCTGGCGGTCGGCCTCAGCTTTACGGCCGCCCGCTCGGAAACCGCGCACAGCCCGAACCCGCCCCGTGAGAGCTGGAGCTTCGCCGGCATCTTCGGGAAGTTCGACCAGGCCCAGCTCCAGCGCGGCTTCCAGGTCTACCGGGAAGTCTGCTCGAACTGCCACAGCATGAACCTCGTGCGCTTCCGCAACCTCGCGGAAGCGGGTGGGCCCGGTTTCAACGCCGGCCAGATCAAGGCCCTGGCGGCCGAGTACAAGGTCAAGGAGCTGAACGACAACGGCGAGGAGATCGAGCGCAACGCACGCCCCGCCGACGCCTGGCCCTCCCCGTTCCCCAACGAGAAGGCCGCGGCTGCCGCCAACGGCGGCAAGGCCCCGCCGGACTTCTCGGTGCTGGCCAAGGCCCGCACGTTCGAGCGCGGCTTCCCGCTCTTCGTCGTCGATGCGATGCCCTTCGTCGGCTATTCCGAACAGGGCGTCGACTACATCCACGCGCTTCTGAACGGCTACGAGGAGCCCCCCGCCGGCAAGGACGTTCCCGACGGCGCGCACTACAACAAGTACATGGACGGCAACCTGATCGCGATGGCCAAGCCCCTCAGCGACGGTCAGGTGACCTACGCCAAGGGCGCCAACGGCGAGCCGGTGGTGCCCGAGACGGTCGAACAGTATTCGCGCGACGTCGCGGCCTTCATGGCCTGGGCGGCCGAGCCGCACCTCGAGGCCCGCAAGGCGCTGGGCTTCCGGGTGATCCTGTTCCTCATCCTCCTGTCGGGCCTCCTCTACTACGTGAAGAAGAGGGTCTGGGCCGACGTCGGCGGCGAGGTCCACGGCCTGCAGCCGGAGTTGCACAAGGCCGGCTGAAGCGTCGAACGGTCGCGACGAACGACGGACGGGCTCGCGCAGGCGGGCCCGTTTTCGTAAGGGCGTGACCACGGGCGCGAAGCAAGCGCCGCAGGCGGCCCTCCTCGACCGTGCGGGGCCATCCACAGCACACCTCATAGAAGGACGATCGCCATGACGACAGCCGTGCTCGGGGTGATCGGCGGTTCCGGGGTCTACGACCTGCCCGGCCTGGAGGAGGTTCGCGAAGAGGTGATGGAGAGCCCCTGGGGCGAGCCCTCCGACGCCCTGCGGATCGGCAGGATCGGCAGGACCAAGGTGGTGTTCCTGGCCCGCCACGGCCGCGGCCACCGCCTCTCGCCCTCGGGCATCAACTACCGGGCCAACATCGACGCCCTGAAGCGGGCCGGGGTCACCGACCTGGTGTCGATCTCGGCCTGCGGCTCGTTCCGCTCCGAACTCCACCCCGGCCTGTTCGTCCTCGTCGACCAGTTCGTGGACCGTACCTTCGGGCGGGAATCCTCGTTCTTCGGAAACGGCTGCGTCGCCCACGTGCCCTTCGCGCACCCGGTCGGCCCCGTCCTCCAGGCCCGCATCGCGGCGGCCGCGGCGGCCGAGAACCTGCCGGTCCACAAGGGCGGCACCTACGTCTGCATGGAGGGACCGCAGTTCTCGAGCTTCGCCGAATCCAAGACCTACAAGGGCCTCGGCTACGACGTCATCGGCATGACCAACCTGCCCGAGGCCAAGCTCGCCCGCGAGGCCGAGATCACCTTCGCCACCATCGCGATGGTGACGGATTTCGACTGCTGGCATCCGAGCCACGACGACGTCGACGTGGCCGCGGTGGTGGCGGTGGCCCGCGCCAATGCCGACAAGGCCGCCCGCCTCGTCGCCCGCCTCGCCCGCGACTTTCCCGCCGAGCGCGAGGATTGCCCGGCCGGGTCGCATCGCGCGCTCGACGGCGCCGTGATGACCGCCCCGTCCCACCGCGACCCCGATCTCGTCGCCAGGCTCGACGCGGTGGCCGGGCGCGTCCTGCGCGGCTGATCCGCCGGAGGATGCGTCCGGACGGCAGGATTATGCCGGTGACAGCCTTTCCATCGGGCGAAGGTTCGCACTAGAAGGCGGGCACGTCATCCGTCACCCGTCACCATGAGCGAGCCTGTCACGATGCGCGCCGCGAGCATCAGCCGCCGCACCGCCGAAACCGACGTCGCCGTCACGGTGGCGCTCGACGGCACCGGTCGCTGCGCGATCTCCACCGGGGTCGGCTTCTTCGACCACATGCTGGAGTTGTTCGCCCGCCATTCGCTGTTCGACCTCGACGTGGCCGTGACCGGCGACCTCCACGTCGACCACCACCACACGGTGGAGGACACCGGCATCGCCCTCGGCCAGGCCTTCGCCAAGGCGCTGGGCGACAAGCGCGGCATCGCCCGCTACGCCGACATCCACCTGCCCATGGACGAGGCTTTGACCCGCGTGGCGGTGGACATCTCGGGTCGCCCGTTCCTCGTGTTCCGCACCGCCTTCCGCGTCGAGAAGATCGGGCAGTTCGACACCGAACTGGTGCGCGAGTGGTTCCAGGCCTTCGCGATGAACGCCGGTATCACCCTGCACGTCGAGACGCTCTACGGCGACAACGCCCATCACATCGCCGAGAGCTGCTACAAAGGGTTGGCCCGCGCCTTGCGCGCCGCCGTGGCGATCGATCCGCGCGAGGACGGCCGCGTGCCCTCCACCAAGGGCTCGCTCTGACCGTTCCGCCCCAGGGCCGCGAGGTTTGACAGGATGCGCACCTACACCCTCCACCTGCCCGAGCACACGCTGGCGGGCGAGACCCAGGAGATCGACCGGGCCCAGGTGGTGCCGGACGGGTTCTCCTGGCCGGCCTTCGCCTACGGGCCGCTGTGGTTCCTCTACCACCGCCTGTGGCTCGCCGCCCTCCTCGTCACCGTGTTGCTGGTGGGTGCGGTCGTCCTCGGCCAGGTCCTGAACCTGCGGCCGGTGGCCGGCGCCGCCGTCGCCCTCCTGATGCAACTGCTGATCGGCCTCGAAGCGTCGAGCCTGCGCCGCTGGACCTACGCCCGCCAGGGCCGGCCGGTGCGCGACGCGGTGGTCGCCGGCAGCGCCGAGGAGGCCGAGATCAAGGTCGTGGGCCGCTGGCTCGATCCGGCCCGGGCGGCGCGCCCCCCGGCCGCGCCGTTCCCGTCCGCCTCGTCGCGCGTTTCGGAGGGTGTGATCGGCCTGTTCCCGTTCAGCGAGGACCGGCGGTGAGCGGCGAGACCGTCGCGATCATCGACTACGGATCGGGCAACCTGCATTCGGCGGCCAAGGCGTTCGAGCGCGCCGCCCGCGAGGCCGGCCTCGATGCGACGCGGATCACGGTGACCGACGATCCCGAGACCGTGGCGCGGGCCGACCGCGTGGTGCTGCCGGGTGTCGGCGCCTACGCCGACTGTCGGCGCGGCCTCGACGCGGTGCCCGGGATGGTCGAGGCGATGACCCATGCCGCCAAGGCGCGCGGCCGCCCCTTCCTCGGCATCTGCGTCGGCATGCAGCTCCTGGCGACCCGAGGCCTCGAGCACGGGACGACGCCGGGCCTCGATTGGATTCCCGGCGACGTCGCGCCGATCAGCCCGTCCGATCCCGACCTGAAGATCCCGCACATGGGCTGGAACACGCTGGTCGCCGACCGCGACCAGGCGTTGCTCGCGAACATTCCCACCGGCGAGACCGGGTGGCACGCCTACTTCGTCCACAGCTACGCCCTGCGCCCGCGCGAGGCCGGCGACGTGGTGGCGCACGCCGTCTACGGCGGTCCGGTGACGGCGCTCGTGGCACGCGACAACGTCGCGGGCACGCAGTTCCACCCCGAGAAGAGCCAGCGACTGGGCCTCGCCCTGATCGCCAATTTCCTGCGCTGGGCGCCCTGACCCGGCCCCCTGTTCTCCGACCGCGACCGATGGCGAGCTGACCCCGTGATCCTGTTTCCGGCAATCGATCTGAAGGAAGGGCGCTGCGTTCGCCTCGTCCAGGGCGACATGGCCCAGGCCATCGTGTTCAGCGACGACCCCGCCGCCCAGGCCGCGGTGTTCGAGGAGCAGGGCTTCTCCTGGCTGCACGTGGTCGACCTCGACGGGGCCTTCGCCGGCGCGCCGATGAACGCGGCCGCCGTCGATGCGATCCTGGCGCGGGTGAAGCTGCCGGTGCAGCTCGGCGGCGGCATCCGAGAGATGCGCACCCTCGAATCCTGGATCGCCAAGGGCGTCAGCCGTGTCATCATCGGCACGGCGGCGGTGCGCGATCCCGCCTTCGTGCGCGAGGCCGCCCGCCTCCACCCCGGCAGGATCGCGGTGGGCATCGACGCCAAGGACGGCCGCGTCGCGGTGGAGGGTTGGGCCAAGACCTCGAGCATGACCGCCGAGGAGCTCGGCCGTCGCTTCGAGGACGCCGGCGTGGCCGCGCTCATCTACACCGACATCTCGCGCGACGGCATCCTCAAGGGCCTCAACATCGAGATGACCCTGGCGCTCGCCCGGGCCGTGACGATCCCGGTCATCGCCTCCGGCGGCCTCGCCTCCATCGCCGACGTGCACCGCATGCTCGAACCCGATTGCGCGGTCCTGGCCGGCGCGATCACCGGGCGCGCCCTCTACGACGGCCGCATCGACCCCAAGGAGGCGCTCGCCGCGATCCGCCGGGCGAAGGGCGGCGCGCTGTGATAGAATGCAGGCCGATGCAGTTGCATGGTGCGAGGCTGAGATGACGGCCGTGACGAAGACCGCGCCCCTCCCGGCCGCCGGTGTGTCCTACACACAGGACTTCTACACCTGGACGCAGGAGCAGGGCGCACGGCTGCGGGCGGGCGACCTCGACGCCCTCGACCGCGAGAACCTGGCCGAGGAGATCGAGAGCTTGGGCCGCAGCCAATTCGACAGCCTGGTCGGCGCGTGGCGGATCGTGATCCTGCACATGCTCAAATGCGATCATCAGCCGTCGAAGCGCACGCGCAGTTGGGCGATCTCCATCGCGACGCATCGTTCCAACGCTGGCTTCGTTCTGAAGGACAGTCCCGGACTGAAAAGCAGGCGTGAGGAAGCTTTGGCACGTGCCTACCATGGAGCACGCCTCGAAGCTTCGAAGGAGACGCGCCTGCCACTGAAACGCTTCCCCCTCGACTGCCCCTATACCCTCGACGAGGTGCTGACCCGTCCCTTCGCCATCGACCCCGACGACACTCCCTGAGGGGACGCGGGTTTCGTCACGAAACCGGCGTCCACGTTCCTGAAACCTGCCGAGAGGCCGCGTGCTCAAGACCCGCATCATCCCCTGCCTCGACGTCAAGGACGGGCGCGTCGTCAAGGGCGTGCAGTTCCTCGAACTGCGCGACGCCGGCGATCCGGTCGAGGCGGCCAAGGCCTACGACGCGGCCGGTGCCGACGAACTGTGCTTCCTCGACATCACGGCGAGCCACGAGGCCCGCGGCACGCTGCTCGACGCCGTCAGCCGCACGGCCGAGGCCTGCTTCATGCCCCTCACGGTGGGGGGCGGGATCAGGACCGTGGCCGACATCCGCACGCTGCTGCTGGCGGGGGCCGACAAGGTCTCGATCAATACGGCCGCCGTGAACGACCCCGACTTCGTGGCCGCCGGTGCCATGAAGTTCGGCAGCCAGTGCATCGTCGTGGCCATCGACGCCAAGCGCACCTCGGGCGAGGGCGAGCCGTCCGCCTGGGAGATCTTCACCCACGGCGGCCGGACCCGCACGGGCATCGACGCCATCGCCTTCGCCCGCACGATGGCCGCGCGCGGGGCGGGCGAACTCCTCGTCACCTCGATGGATCGCGACGGGATGCGCTCGGGCTACGACCTGGCCCTCACCCGGGCCATCACCGATGCGGTCTCGATCCCCGTCATCGCCTCCGGCGGCGTCGGCAGCCTCGACGACCTCGTGGCGGGGGTCCGCGACGGCGGCGCCAGCGCGGTGCTCGCCGCCTCGATCTTCCATTTCGGCCAGCACACGGTGCGGGAGGCCAAGCGCCACATGGCGGCGGCCGGCCTGTCAATGCGCCTCGACGACGGCGAGGCCGCGCCGTGATTCCAGGGTTCGGAGCCGCATGACTGAGTTCACCCTCGGCGATCTCGAAGCGCTGGTGGCGGTGCGGGCGCAGGCCCCGCCGGACCGATCCTACACGGCCAAGCTCCTGGCCGGAGGCCCGGCCAAGGCCGCCAAGAAGCTCGGCGAGGAAGCGGTCGAGGCGGCCATCGCCGCCGTCCAGGGCGACCGGGCGGGCCTCGTCGCGGAGGCGGCCGACGTGCTCTACCATCTCCTCGTGGTTCTCAAGGGCGCCGAGATCGGCCTCGACGAGGTGCTCGCCGAGTTGGAGCGCCGCACCGTGCAGTCCGGGATCGCCGAGAAGGCGGCGCGGAGGCCGGCGTGAGCGAGCGCGACGCGATCCGGCCGACGCCGGCCCTGGGGCAGCCCCTGGGGCAGGACCCCGTCACCGGAGACGGGCCCGAGCGGCTCTCCCCCTATCGCATCTTCCCCCGCGAGGATTGGGCCCGGCTGCGCGCGGACACGCCCCTGACGCTCACCGCCGAAGACGTGACGCGGCTGCAGTCCCTCAATGACCCGATCTCGCTCGAGGAGGTGGTGGCGATCTACCTGCCGCTCTCGCGCCTGCTCTCGCTCTACGTCGCGGCGACGCAGGGGCTGTTCAAGGCGACGCAGCGCTTCCTGCTCGCCGAGCAGGATGCCAAGGTGCCCTACATCATCGGGGTGGCCGGCTCGGTGGCGGTGGGCAAGTCGACCATGGCCCGCGTCCTCAAGGCGCTGCTGGCGCGCTGGCCCAACACGCCCAAGGTCGACCTCGTCACCACCGACGGCTTCCTCCTGCCCAACGCCACCCTGCAGCGCATGGGCGCCATGGACCGCAAGGGCTTTCCCGAGAGCTACGACACCGCCGCCCTCCTGCGCTTCCTCACCGACATCAAGGCGGGCAAGAAGCGGGTGGCGGCGCCGCTCTACTCGCACCTCGTCTACGACGTGGTGCCCGGCGAGGAGCGGGTGGTGGAATCCCCCGACATCCTGATCGTCGAGGGCCTCAACGTGCTCCAGCCCGCCCGCCTGCCGCGGGACGGCACCGCGATCCCGTTCGTGTCGGACTTCTTCGACTTCTCGATCTACCTCGACGGTCACGAGGACGACCTGCACCGCTGGTACCTCAACCGCTTCCTGCGCCTGCGCCTCACCGCCTTCCGCGATCCGCTCTCCTACTTCCGCAAGTACGCCGAGGTGACGGAGGCCGAGGCCCTGGAGATCGCCGACCGGCTGTGGACGACGATCAACCTGCCCAACCTGCGCGACAACATCCTGCCCACACGCCAGCGGGCGAGCCTGATCCTGGCCAAGGGCGCCAGCCACCGGATCGAGAGCGTGGCGCTGCGCCGGTTGTGAGCCGGGGCCGGCTTTTCAGGACGCCTCGGTCCCCGAGCCGAGCGGATACGCAGCCTCCACCACATACGGCCCGCCGCCCTTCGACTCCCGCGCCGAGAACAGCGCGACGCGGCTCGCGGTGAAGGTGAGCGGCGGGAAGAAGCCGGCCTCGACGAGATAGCCAGCCACATCCATCGCCGAGACCTCGCGGCGCAGGCGCGCCAGGGTGACGTGCGGTGTGAAGGCGCGGCGCTCGGGCTCGGCGCCGGCCTGGCGGCAGATCCGCTCGTGCTCGGCCTGGAGCGCGTCGAGCTCGCGGCAGGGGGCGAGCGTGGCGATGATCGCGCGCGGCTTGTCGCCGCCGAAACTCGCGAGGCCCGACAGGGTGACGGACAGAAGCCCGCGCGGGCGCGACCGGGCGAGGAGGTCGTGGACCTCCTCCGCCAGGGGAATCTCCACGTCGCCGAGGAAGCGCAGGGTCACGTGGAAGTCCGGGGGCGCGATCCAGCGGGCGCCCGGCAGCCCGGCCTGACGGCGCGCCAGCGCCTCGGCGATGTCGGGCGGGATCTCGAGGCCGGTGAAGAGGCGGGGCATCGCGGGGCGACTCCGGGTTCGGGTGTGGGCGGTTCGGTCAGACCGTCTCGCCGACCATCGCCCGCCGCTGGCGGTCGAGTTCTTCGCTGTAGCGCTTGAGCGTATGGCTCTCGGTGAGCAGCCCGACGACCCGGCGGGTGTCGCGGGCGTCGAGCACGGCCAGGGCCTCGCTCTCGCTGCGGTCGAAGGCAGCTGCGGCGGCCTTGGCGTTCATCTCCGGCACGAGGAAGGCGTCGCGGTAGCGCACCAGGTCCGACAGCGGCGGCGGGGTCTCGGCCGAGGCCCGCGCCGCGGCGTGGGCCTCGGGCACGAGAACGATGCCGGCATAGCGCCCGGTGACGTCGACGGTCACCACCCGAGAGACCGAACCGAGGGGATGGGCGACGAGGAAGGCGTCGAGCGGCGTCGCGACATCGATCGTGGCCACGTCCCGGCGCATCAGCGCGCCCACCGTGAGGCTGCGGATCCAGCCGATGTCGTGGGCGCTGCGGATGCTCTCGCCGCGCAGGTGGAAGCGCCAGGTGGCGAAGGAATAGCCGAAGGTCTTGCGCACCGTCAGCGAGGAGGCGATCACCGCCGCGAGGACCAGCCCGGTGATGGGCAGGCTGCCGGTGAGTTCGAGGGCCAGGAAGGTCATGGTGAGGGGGCCGCCGATGACGGCGACGGCCAGAGCGCTCATGCCGACCACCCCGTAGGCCAGCGGCGTCAGGCCGAAGCCGGAAAGGCCCGGCAGCATCTCCGTCATCAGGACGGCGAAGACCTTGCCGGCCAAGGCGCCGAGGAACAGCGAGGCGAAGAACAGGCCCCCGCGAAAGCCCGAGCCGATCGAGATCGCCGACGCCATCGCCTTGGCCGCGAACAGCACCATCAGGGCGAGGGCACCGGCCTCGGGCACGGCGTGCCCGAACTGCAGGTGGAGGGCGCCGTGACCGCCCGAGAGGACCTGGGGCGACACCGCCAGCGCCAGGGCGCCGACGCACAGGCCGCCGAGGATCGGGGCGAGGGCGGCCGGCAGGCGGCTGGCGCGGACCCCGGCCTCGACCAGCGTCACGCCGCGCATGATCGCGATGCCGAGGCCCGCGCAGATCAGCCCGAGGGCGAGGCTCGGCAGGATGTCGAGCGCGCTCAAGGGGGCGGTGGTGAAGGTCTCCGGCAGGGTCGCGGCCACGAGGGGCGGCTGCGCCAGGACCGCCTTGGCGACGAGGCTGCCGCACAGGGCCGCCACCACCACCGGCGTCAGGATCGCGATGGAATAGGTGCCCACGATCAGTTCGAAGGCGTAGAAGGCGCCCGTGAGCGGCGCCCCGAAGGCCGCGGCGATGGCGGCGGCCGAGCCGCAGCCGACGAGGGTGCGCAGGTCCGAGCGCCGCAGCTCGAAGGCGAGGCCGAGGCGCGAGGCGAGCCCGGCGCAGAGCTGGGTGTAGCCGGCCTCCAGGCCCACCGAGGCGCCGCTGCCGTTGGAGATCACGTTCTGGAGCGCGAGGAGGCCGGAATCGCGCACCGACATGCGGCCGCCGTGCAGGGCGTTGGCCTCGATGGGATCGATCATCGCCCGGCGCGGCCGCTCGCGCCGCCACGACATCCACACCAGCAGCACGCCCAGTCCGACCCCGCCGACGGCCGGGCCGAGGATCGTCACGACCGGGTCGAGGTCGGTGGCCGCGCTCAGGCGTGCCCCGGCGGGCAACCGATAGAGGGTCTCGCGCAGGGCCTGGGCCGCCAGGCTCATCGCCGCCACGGCGAGGCCCGCGACGCAGCCGACCACGGCGGCCAGGATCACGAGCCCGATCTCGCCCCCGCGCACCAGCGCCCTGAGCCGGGCGGGCACGCGGTTCACGGCCGCCTTCGGGGCGGGTGACGGTGCGTGGATCGTCATGACCGACGGCTCGACCGACCCCGATCGATCCCCTGGTTCCTACACTCTGCTGTCGGCATGGCCCCATGAGGCGCCAACCCGATCGATCGTCAAGGGCGGCCCCGAAGAAGACGCGGCTTGCGCTTGAAAAGCCGGCACGGGCGGGATACACGCCCCTCATGTGCCGCCGTAGCTCAGTTGGTTAGAGCACCAGATTGTGGATCTGGGGGTCCCCCGTTCGAGCCGGGGCGGTGGTACCATAGGTTTCTCGAATTGACCGAAGGGGTTGGCTTGTTGCCGGCCCCTTTTGTCGTTCGGCATCGCTGACGGGAGAGGCTGCTTGGCGAGCGCACGGTCAGCGGCGGTTGCCAAGCCCGTCGCTGATGGACGAGCACGTCTCGAGCTCGATGGTCACCTGCCTCGCGTCGACCATGCGCTTCCCGTAGCTTCGCATGTCGGCTTCGCCCGCAGCCGCGCGGAGACTTTCCGGCCGACGATCACCCAGGGTCACGGTGAAGCGAGGCCGCCTGTTCTCAGCTTGAAATCATCGGACCGCGCTCCGGTGCCCCTCGGGGCGGTGCGGAACCGGAGCGTGGTGGTGCCCACGGGAAGCGGGAGCGTGACCGCGCCGGGGCGCTGCCGAATGCGGGCGTCGGTGACCTCGGAGCCGTCCAGGAACCAGTGCGGCGGGATCTCGACCGTGAGGCCGTCCAGGGCGCGCGGCGCGGTCAGGCGAACCGTGACGCCGTCGCCCTCGCGCCGGGCATCGAGGGCGACGCCGTCCCGGGCCGCCCACCAGGCGCCGAAGTCGTCGACGCTCCCGAACCAGGCCCGGTCCCGCATGGCCCTGGTGAAGCCTCTCACGAACTCGAGCTTGTGGCCGAGGATGTTGGGATGGACCAGGACGGGATAGATGCCGCCGTCGCGGGCGATCTTGCGGGCGACCTCCAGGGATTGCGGCAGGCGCAGGCCCATGAGGGGCGCCCGCTCGTCCTCCACCGTGAGGGGGAACTCGAAGATTCCCGTTTCGGCCTGCGCCCCGCGGCCGTAGGTGAGGCGGACCGGCAGGTGCGAGAGCGCGTTGCCCGCGGTCACGGACGAGCTGTAGCGATACCCCGTCGCTTCGAGCGCCTGGGGCAATCCGCCCGGGTTCGACAGGTGGCCCGGGCGAAAGCTGACCACCTTGGCCGGCGGCGCCAGGGATTCGACGAGGAACTTGCTGACACGCAGTTCCCCCAGGATGGTGCCGTCGCGGGCCTCGTTGCGGTTGACGACGATCGGGCGGTAGGCGGGATATTGCTCCTTGCCGTCGCCCATGGGGAAATCCCGGAAGATCCAGGAGTGTGCGACGGTGTGGCTGCCGAGTTCCATCCCGAGCTCCCCGAGCCGCCTGAGATGGGCGGCGGATTCGTCCGTCAGGATGATCTCGTCGTTGTAGTCGCGCAGGTACTTGGTCTGGATGAAGAAGGTGCCCCGCACGCCGAACTCCTTGAGCAGTTCGGCATAGGCGACCGCGTTGGGCAGGGAGCGGGTGAAGTCCACGTCGAAGGTCATCATGACGGCGAGCGCCTTGCCGTCCGGCACCCGTCCGAGGCTCACCGCCAGCGGTTCGCCCTCGCGCCAGACCTGCCGCAGGAAGCGCAGGACCAGGTCGTTCTGCGGCGAATAGGCGTTGACGTAGTCGCGCTCGATGTCGGCGCCGCGGGCGTTCTGGCCGATCAGCAGCAGGAAGCCCGGATCGAAGCCGAGGGCATAGGCCGCCCCGCCCGTGGGGAAGCGCCGCCGTGTGATCGCCGCCGTGCCGTCCTCGAAGAAGGCCAGCGCGTCCGCTGCCTGGCCGTAGCCGTGGGTGCCGAGCTGCGCCTCCGGATTGCGGGCGGGATCGCCGAAGCGCACGGTCTGCTCCTCGGGCTCGTCGAAACCGAGCCAGGTCCGGCTGGCCCCCGAGAAGCTCATGGCGAAGCGCTTTCGCGAGGGCTGGACGTCGCCGAAGCCGAACACCTCCTTGAGGCCTCCACCGAGGACGTTGGCCGCCAGGAGCGTTCCGCCGCCCTGCGGATGAGCGGCCAGGGCCCTGAGTTCGTCGGGCTTGAGCACCAGCCCCGAGACGTAGGGATAGACCAGCACGACCTTGGACCGAACCGCCTCCGCCACGTCCCGGGTGAGCGTGAAGGGCACGCCCAGGCTCTTCAGGCCGTGGACGAGGCCGAGCCAGGCCGATGCCTCGTCCGTGAGCAGGATGGCGAGGCGGGCGGTGTCCCCGTCGCGGTAGCTGCGCCAATCCGCGGGGCTCGGCGGCTTCACCACCGAGGTTCCGGCCGGGCCCGACAGGCCGCCGAAGATGAAGATCCGCGACCGGTAGTACAGGACACCGAGGGCGATGGGTGTGAGGAAGACGAGGACGAGAAGACACAAGCCGACTTTCCGCCACAGGTCGCCCTGCTGCCTCGAGGCGCCGTCGCTCATGGTCCACCGTCATCCAGCCCGCGGGCGAGGCTAAGCCCGCAGGGTCAACGGGGGGTTAAGCGCGATCACTGCCCCGAAGGCGCGATGGCGGCAGCGTTCCTTAAGCGAGCGCCAACCCTCGGGCGCATACCCTGGCGGCGGTCCTCGCGTGAGGCCGCGCGGCACAGTGGATGACAGCGAAGATGAGCCCTCGGGCAAGGCGTATGGCAGGCTCCTTCTCCGCCGTGACCCTCGCGCTCACGATCCTGCAGCAGGGAGGTCCCGCCATGAGCCGAACGGTCGATGGCGGGTCGCCGTACCGGTCAACCCTTTGCCGCACCGGGGACGGCCGGCTGACGATCGCCGATGCGCCGGCCGGATCGACCCCGGCCGAGGGATGCCGCACGCTTTCCCTCCCGGTGCCGCCGGCCAGCGTCGCCTGGGTCGGCGCGGTGGCGCGATCCGATCCGCCGGGACGCGACCGCCTCGTCCTCTCCGGGACCGGGCAGGGAGCCGGCTTCACGGCCTCGGGTGTCGGTTTCGAGGAGCCGCCGACGCCGTCGCGCGCCACCCCGCTGGCCCTCGACCGGTCCCTGATCCCGGCGATGACCGCGCGGACCTTCGGCGTCGAGGAGCGCGCCGTCGTGAGCCGCACCGAGGAGGCGGTGACCCTGCGCTGCGGCCCCGGCGTCAGGCCGGCCGGCGTGGTTCTCGATCCCGGCCCGGCGCGACTGCCCGACGGGGCCCGCCTCACCCTGCGCTGGCACGTCACGGGCGATCCCGGTTTCTCGGCGTCCGTGGCCGGTCCGGCGAGCGAGGGAGAGGCCGCCGCTCTTCCCATGGACGGCCGCCTCGACCGGACACCGCCGGCGGGGGACTCGCCACGGTTCGTCCTGGCCTGCCCGGCGTCCGCCGGCACGACGACCCTCCTCGACCTGCGTCTCGTTTCGCAAGCCGCGAATGGCGAGGCCGTCCGGCCGCCGCTGTCGGCCTGGGCCTGGCGCCCGCACCGCTGGCGCGAGGCGCCGGACGACCTCGTGGCCGAAGCCCTGGCGCGCCGGATCACGCGCCTGTTCGTCAGCGTCGCGATCGCCGAGGACACCATCGCCGAGGAGGCGCGGTTCTCGACGTTCGTCGGGCTCGCCCGGGCATCGGGCATCGCCGTGGCGGTGGTGGAAGGAGATCCCGGCATGGCGCTGGACGAAGGCCGAGCGGCGGCACTTCGCCGGCTCGGCGCTCTCGTCGCCTATCAGCGGCGCGCAGCCCCCGAGAGCCGCCTGGCGGGCGTGCAATACGACATCGAGCCCTATCTCCTGCCCGGATTCCAGGCCCACCCGGATGCCATCCTGCGCGGCTGGGCCACCACCCTCGACGCCCTGTCGGCGGCGGCCGACCCCCTCGACCTCGACCTCGTGCTGCCGTTCTGGCTGCCGCTCCACCCTGCCGCCGGCCTCGTGATGCCGGCGGTCGGGCGCGGGGCGAGACGCGTCACCGTGATGGCCTACCGCACGACGCCGGCCGAGATCGTGGCGGCCGCCGAGCCCCTGCTCGCCTGGACCGCCTCCGCGGCGAGGCCGCTGCATGTCGCCCTCGAGGCCGGGCCGGTGACCGACGAGACCGCGCGGACCTACCGCCCCGCCGACAGCGGCGATCTCCTGCTGCTGCCGCAGGCCGGAGGCGATGCCCTCGCCCTCCTCCTGACGACGCCAATCGGATCGCCTGCGTCAGGTCGAATCTACGCCCTGGAGCGTGAAAGCGTGGCTCCGGCCTCGCGCGTGAGTTTTCTCGGCGATCGCCAGCGACTCGATGACGCCATCGCGCAGATCTCGACCGGCCTCTCGGCGTGGTCGAGCTTTTCCGGCCTCGCCCTGCATGGGGTGATCGACTGAACGCACGCGCCGGCTGCTTCACGGCGAGTTAACCACCATCGGACAAAGCTGTGACCTCGTCAGACTATCCTTGAAGGCCCCCAGGGTCGGCGTCGCGTGATCGCGGCGGTGGTCCGCGTCCCAAGCGGGTTCGTCGCGTGAGTTGCCAGCCTTCGCCTTCCCGACGCCGACCGCTCCGACCGCTCCTGCTCCTCGCCGTGGCGAGCCTGTCCGGGATCGCGGCCGCCGCACCCGTGCGGGCCCAATCGACCGACGACGTCACCGCCGAACGCCTGTCGCGCGAGGGTACGAGCGCGCGCCAGGAGGGGCGCGTCGATGAGGCGATCGCCGCCCTGAGCCGCGCGACCGCGCTGCGGCCGGCGGACACCGACACCCGGCTCCAGCTCGGCCTCGCGCTGTTCGCCAAGGGCCGCTTCGACGAGGCGGGTGCCACGTTCCGCACGGTGCTGGCCGAAGCCCCCGCCTACGACGACGCGCGGGCCGGCCTGGTGCGGGTCTCGCTGGCCACCAAGGACCTCGACGGGGCCGAGCGGGAGTTGGCCACCCTGAGGCGGAATTCGCCGAACGACCCCGATGTGAAGGCCCTCGAAGCCCAGTTGGCGGCCGCGCGAAAGCCGCCGCCGGAGGCGCGACCGGCGATGCCTGCGAGTGCCGCGACGACGCCGGGGCCCGAGGCTGCCCGCACGGAAGCCCGGAGGCCCTTCGTCGAGGGTCAGGCGGCGCGCAAGGCCGGACAGTTCGACCGGGCCATCGCGCGCTTCTCCGACGCCGTCGCCCTCGATCCCGACGACGTCGACGCGCAGGTGGAACTCGGCCTGTCGCTGATCGCCCGGAACCGCTTTCCCGAGGCGCGCGCGGCCTTCCTCAAGGCGCTGGCCCGCACGCCGGACTACGGCGACGCCCGGCTCGGGCTCGCCCGCATCGCCTATTACGAGAAACGTCCCGCCGAGGCCGCCCGCGAAATCGGCATCCTGCTCGCCCGCGAGCCCAGGAACCGAGAGGCGCTCGACCTCCAGGCCCGGATCGCCCGTGCGAGCGCGGACCTCGTCGCGGCGGCCGAGAAGGCCGCCCGCGACCGCGAGGCCCAGCGGATCGAGCGCGCCAGGAAGCAGGTGCAGGAGGCCGAGAGACGCAGCCGGGACGAGGCCCAGGCCCTGCGCAAGGCGGGACGGTTTCCCGCCGCCGAGGCGATCTACCGGACCCTGCTGCGGGCCCACCCGCGGGATGCCGACCTCCTCGTCTCGGCGGGCGCGATGGCCGCCTTCCAGGGCAAGGCCCGCTTCGCCGACGCCCGCCGCGACTTCGAGGCGGCGGAGGCGATCGCCCCTGACTCCGCCGATGCGATCCTCGGCCTCGCCCGCGTCGATCTCTACGAGAGCCGCCTCGACGAGGCTGCGGCGCGCATCGCCCGCGTGCTCGCCCGCCGGCCGGAGAACACCGAGGCGCAGGCCCTGTCGGCGCGGGTGATCCTCGCTCGAGGGGAGCCGGCCGAAGCGGAAGGGATCTTCCGTCAGCTGCGCACACGCCTGCCGCAGGACCCCGACATCCTGCTGGGACTGGGCGATTCCCTGCGCGGAACGTTGCAGGACGACGAGGCCCGCGTCGTCTACCGCGACGCCGCCGCCGTCGATCCGGCCTCGGCCGAGATCGAGGCCCGGCTCGCGCAGGCGATCCGCCCGCGCTGGCGGCTCGACCTCGACGGGTCGGTGAGCAGCCTCACCCGCGACGGCGACGGCTGGCAGGAGGGCAGCGCCCGCCTCGGCTACGCCCTGAACGAGCGCACCACGATCTCGGGCGGCGTCGAGGTCACGAACCGCTTCAGAATCGTCAACACGCTCATCGACGCCCGCCTCGACCATCGCTGGTCGGATGCTTCGACGAGCTACATCCGCCTCGGCGGATCGCCGGACGCGGTCTACCGGCCGATCGTCTTCACCGAGGCCGGCGGATCCTTGCGCGTCTGGAAGGGCAACGCGCATCTGGGAGCGACCCTGCTGACCCTGGACGCCGGCTACGCCAAATACGACGCCATCGAAGTCGAGACGGCGAGCCCCGGGCTGCAGCAGTATTTCCTCGACGGACGCCTCTGGATCTCGGGCAGGGTCATCGGCACGCTGGCGAATTCGCGGGCGACGACGCGCGCACCCGACGGGTTCGCCTTCGTGCGCGACCGCCTCGACAAGTTCGGCGGCTATTCGGTGCGGGTGGACGGCATGCCCACCGACCGCCTGACGCTGTTCGTGGGCTGGGCGGATGCGCCCGACACCTCCGACGGCCGGGTGATCCCCACCCGGGCACTCTACGGCGGCGGCATCTACGACATCGACGACACCGTCAGCGTGAAATTGTCGGCCTCGCACGAGGACCGGGTCAAATCCTTCGACCGCACCAGCGTGAGCGTCGGCCTCACGACGCGCTTCTGATGGCGCGTCCGGGCCCCCCTCCCCCCGCGCGCACGACGCGACATCCTCACGAAGGCGCAACGGTTCCGTGCCAGGGTCGGGCGGACGGACATTTCGGGCCTCGCACGTGTTCCTGACCCTCATCTGGGAGATCTCGCTGGGTCTCGCGGCCCTCTCGCTGGCGACGATGACGGTCCTCGTCGGGCTGCGCCTGAAGAGCGTCGGGCGCCTGCGCGACGAGGCGCAGCGGCGCGAGACCCTCCTCGGCCTGATGCTGGAATGGACCGAGACCGGCTACGCCAGCCAGGCCGCCGCGATCACCGAGGCCCTGTCGCGGGACCAGAAGCTCGCGACGGACCTCCTCGTCGAGGTCTTCGAGATCGTGCGCGGGGAAGGCCAGCAACGGCTGGCGGCCCTGGCCGAAGCGGCCGGGATCGGGGACCGCCTGCGCCGCGAGCTCGCGACGGGGCCGGTGCGCAACCGCCTCGCCGCCGCCGAAGGCCTCGCCTGGTTCCCGTCGGCGGCGACCTCGCAGGCCCTGGGCAAGGCCGTCCTCGACCGGCACGACGACGTCAGCTTCACCGCCGCGACGACCCTCTCGGCCCACGGCAGCGACCTCATCTTCGATACGGCCCTGATCGCCCGGCTCGCCCAGGCCAACAGCTCCCGCCGCATCGAACTGGTGCTGGCCCAGTTTGCGCAGACGCGGCCGGAAGCCCTGCTCGACCTCGTCGTCGACCCTCGGCAGAGCGACCGCATCCGCACCGCGGGCCTCGACGCGCTGACGCAGACCGGGATCGAGGGCATCCTCGAACTGATCCTGTCCCTGGAACACGCGCCCTCCACCGACATGCGGGTGGCGGTGGCGCGCAACCTCGGCAGCCTCGGGCACCCGGACGGCTACGGCACCATCGCGCGCTACCTGTCCGACGAGCGCTGGGAGGTCCGCTGCAAGGCGGCCGAGGCGGTGGGGCGCGTGGGGCTGCTCGAACTCGGGCCGCAGCTCTGCGACCTCCTGCTCGACGACAACTGGTGGGTGCGCCACCGCGCCGGCGAGGCCCTGGCCCGGCTCGGCGACTTCGGGATCGGCGCCCTGCAGGAAATGGTGGCGCTGGCCGGCCAGACGACGCTCGGCCAGACCGCCGAGCACGTCCTTGCCGAACGCAAGCGACGCGCGTGATGGATCGGGAGAGCGCGTGATGGACCTGACCGGCTTCGACCTCTCGATGGGGACGATCGTCACCTCGACCCTCGAGATCGTCCTGCTCATCGTGATCGGCACGGGCCTCATGCAGAACGGGCTCTACGTGCTGCAGCTCGTGCTGGCGATGCGGGAACTGGCGACGCAGCGCCCGGAGAAGCGCGCGAGCCTGCTCTGGCGGCGCTACGCCGAGATCAGCCCGCCGATCTCGCTGCTGGTGCCCGCCTACAACGAGGAACTGTCCATCGTCGACTCGCTGCGCTCGATGCTGGCGCTCAACTATCCCGACTTCGAGGTCATCGCCGTCAACGACGGCTCCAAGGATTCGACCCTCCAGACGATGATCGACGGGTTCGGGTTGAAGCCGATCCTGCGTCACTACACGGAGGTCGTGCCCCACGAGCGCGTGCGCGGGCTCTACGGCTCGCCGGACTATCCCCGGCTGCTGGTCGTCGACAAGGGCAACGGCGGCAAGTCGGACGCGCTGAACGCCGGCATCAACCTGTCGCGGTTCCCGATCTTCTGCGCCGTGGATGCGGATTCCATCCTCGAGAGCGACGCCCTGCTCCGGGCGGTCCAGCCCTTCATCGACGATCCAGTGCGGACGGTGGCGGTGGGCGGGACCATCCGCATCGCCAACGGCTGCCGGATCGAACGGGGACGGGTGCTGTCCTTCGGCCTGCCGCGCAACCTCCTGGCCCTGTTCCAGACGATGGAATACCTGCGCGCCTTCCTGATGGCGCGTCTGGCCTGGAGCCGCCTGCGGACCCTGACCATCATCTCCGGCGCGTTCGGGCTGTTCAAGCGCCAGACCGTGATCGAGGTCGGCGGCTACAGCCACCGCACCGTGGGCGAGGACATGGAACTCGTCGTCAAGATCCACCGCCACCTGCGCGAGCGCGCCCAGGATTACCAGATCGTGTTCGTGCCCGAACCCGTGTGCTGGACCGAGGCGCCGGAATCCTGGACGGTGCTGGGCCGTCAGCGCAGCCGCTGGCAGCGCGGCGCGCTGGAGACCTTCTTCCGCCACCGCGACATGCTGTTCCGCCCCCGCTACGGCCGCATCGGCCTCTTGGGCTTCGGTCACGTCCTCGTCGTGGACGTCCTGGGACCGCCCATCGAGGTGCTCGGCTACTTGCTGGTGCCGATGCTGTGGATGCTCGGCCTGCTGTCGGTGGAGTACCTGCTGGCGTTCCTGGCCCTGACCTTCGTGTTCGGAATCTTCGTGAGCGTCGCCTCGCTCATCCTCGAGGAGATCGAGTTGCAGCGCGTCCCCCGCGTCATGGACCTCGTCCTGCTCACCGGCATCGCGGTCATCGAGAACTTCGGATACCGCCAGATCTCCAATTTCTGGCGCCTGCGCGGCATGTGGCAGTACCTGCGCGGCGCCCAGGGCTGGGGCGTGATGAGCCGCGTCGGCTTTCGCGGGGCCTGAGGCCGGCCGTGGACGACAGTGTCGCGACGGGTTGCCCACAACAATCGATCCGGATCTCACCTGATCTTTCGACGCGGCAAAGAATCGCAAAACCGTCGTCAAGACAACGCTTCATCGCAAGGATACCGTCATATGATCCAACGGTATCTTCAACATTTTTCACATTCATGATATGTATAGTGAACTCCTTATCGGACGATGGAAATCTTTATCGACTTCGGCGCGCGATGACGTTGAAGTTAATTTAACGAACCGCCCGCACTCTCGGGCCGAGGGGCGACCTCGTCGAGGAGCGGCGGTTCAGGCAGGATGGGGATGGCTCGAACCTCACGGCGTCTGTCGGAACCGCGTCATCCGGAGACCGGGATGCAACCGGCGATCGACCGTCTTCGGACCCTGTGCGGACTCGCGGCCGAGACGTTCCGGGTCCCCGTCGTGCGATTGATCTTCGACGACCCGGCCCTGGCCCTCCTCGAAATCCGCATGGGCGCGGACCACCCCGAGACCGAATCGGAACGCGAGGCCTGCGCCCGGATTCGTGGGTGGTGCACGAAGGCGTTGCCGCCCGGCCTTCCGTCGAGCCCCGGCCTCCGCCTTCTGGCCCGCGCACCGGTCGCCATGGCGGACAGGGGCGCGATCGGCAGCCTGTGCCTGTTCGACGACGCCCACCGCCGGGTCTCGCAGAGCGAGGAGCGGCACTTGGCCGACCTCGCGGCCCTCGTCTCCGAATGGCCGGACCTGCGGGAGGAGGTGGCGGGTGAGGCCCATCCCCCCTACCGGCAGATCCTGGAGATCGCCCAGGACGCCTTCGTGGGAGTCGATTCCGAGGGCGCCATCGTCGAGTGGAACGCGGCCGCCGAAGCCGTCTTCGGCTGGACCGCCGCCGAGGTGCGCGGCCGCCCGATGGCCGAGATCATCATCCCCGAGCCGCTACGGGCCCGGCACGCGGTCGGCATGGCGCGCTACCTCGCCACCGGGGCGAGCGCCGTCGTCGGCCGGTCCCGCCTCGAACTGACGGCCCTGCACAGGAACGGATCGACCTTTCCCGTGGAGATGGCGATCTCCCAGTCGGGCGAGAACGACCGCATGCGGATCTCGGCCTTCCTGCGCGACATCTCGCAGGTGAAGGAGCGGGAGCGGCAGATCGCGCACATGGCCCAGCACGATGCGCTGACGGGTTTGACCAATCGGAGCCGGTTCCATGCCTGCCTCGCCGAACGGCTCGAGCGCCTGGAGCGCGACGGCATCCCCTTCGCGCTGCTCTACCTCGACCTCGACCGCCTCGTGGTCATCAACGAGACCCTCGGCCACAGGGCGGGCGACGCCGTGCTCGTCGAGGTGGCCGCGCGCCTGCGCGGCGCGCTCCGCCAGGAGGACGTGGTGGCGCGCCTCGGCGGTGACGAGTTCGCCATCCTCCAGATCGGGGCGGCCAGCCAGCCCGCCAGTGCCGCCGCCCTGGCCCAGCGCCTCATCGACGCGGTGACGGGGCCGACATGGGTCGAGGGCAAGCTCGTCGAGATCGGGCTCAGCATCGGCATCGTGGTGGCGCCGACCGACGGGCGCGACAGCCGGACCGTGCTCAAGCGGGCCGACCTCGCCCTGGCCCGCGCCAAGGCCGACGGCCGCAACACGCGGCGGTTCTACGAGACCGACATGGATGCCGCCGCGGAGGCCAAGCGCAACCTGGAGATCGACCTGCGCGGCGCCCTCTCCCGCGGCGAATTCGAAGTCTACTACCAGCCGCTCGTCGATGCGCAGAACTTGCGTCCGTCGGGAGCGGAGGCCCTGGTGCGCTGGCGCCACCCGCGCGTCGGCCTCGTCTCGCCCGCAGCCTTCATCGCCCTGGCCGAGGAGACCGGGCTGATCGTGCAACTCGGCGAATGGGTGATGCGCACCGCCTGCCTCGAGGCTGCCGGGTGGCCCGCGCACATGCGGATCGCGGTCAACATCTCCGCCATCCAGTTCCGGCAGGCCCGGTTCGTGGAGATCGTGATGCACGCCCTGGCGGAGACCGGCCTCGCCCCCGAACGGCTCGAACTCGAGATCACCGAGACCGTCCTGATGCAGAGCCTGCCGCAGGTGGTGGACGCGCTCCACCTGCTGCGGCGGTTGGGCGTCCGCATCTCCCTCGACGATTTCGGGACGGGCTATTCCAGCCTGTCGTACCTGCGGAAATTTCCGTTCGACAAGCTCAAGATCGATCAGTCCTTCGTGCAGGACCTCGCCAACCCGGCCACGGCCTCCATCGTCCAGGCCATCGTCGCCCTCGGCCGCGGCCTCGGCATGACCGTCACCGCCGAGGGGGTCGAGACCGAGGAGCAGCGGGCCACGGTCACGCAGTACGGCTGCACCGACCTCCAGGGCTACCTGTTCGGCCGCCCGGGGTCCAAGGACGACTTTTCGCGCGAGCACCTCACCGGCTGCAACCAGCATGCTGCCTGACAGGGGTTCACGCCCCTGCTAAGCAGGCTGTGCGCATGCGGCCTTCCGCTCGAAGAGCGGAGCCGACCGAACGTTCGACCCTGGCCGGCGGTCCCGTTCTTCCTTCCCGGACCAGCCCCGCCGGACGGGACCGGCCTGTCAGCAACCGGATGTGACGACCCGATGGCGAACGACCTCGCGCAACGGCCGTTGCGGCAACGCCAGACCCTGCTCGTCTATCTCGGCACCGTCGCCTTGGCGGTCGTCGCCCTGGCCGCGATGCATGTGGCCACCGCGACGGCGCTCGCCACCCGCCGCGACGCGGTCGTCCTCCTCGACCTCGTGCGCGAGCAGCAGGCCCAGGCCCAGCGGATCGCCTACCTCGCGGCCCGAGCGGCGACGGGGGATACCGCTTCGGAATTCCAGGGCGGACAACTCGTGACGCGCTTTGCGCGCACGCACGAGCAACTGCGCCAGGCCGACCGGGCGCTCGGCGTGTCGCCGGCGTCGGCCGAGGCGTTCCAGGCCCTCTATGCCGCGGGGGAACGTCCCCTGGTCGGGCAGGTCCAGGAGTTCCTGACCCAGGTCCGTTCCGCCGAGGACGGCGCCCGGCAGGATCCGAACAAGGCCGACCGGCTGTCGGCGATCGCGCGGTTCGCCGGCGAGACTTTCCCGTCCGGCCTCGACCCCGTCGTCAAGGCGTACCAGCGCAGCGTCGCAGCCAGGGCCGACTCCCTCGAATGGACCGCGCTCGGCCTCGGTGCCGTCGTCCTCGTCGCCCTCCTGACCCAGGGTCTCGCCGTGGCGAGGCCGACGTGGCGCCGGCTGGGCGCCCATGACGAGGCGTTCACCGCCCTCGGCGCCACGGACCCGGCCGGCGGCGCGCTATCGGCACAGAGCTTCGCCAGGCGCGCAGTCGCGGAGATCCGGCGGGCGCGACGCTATCGCAGGCCCGTCTCCGTCCTGGCGATCGCCACGGGGACCTCGGGCGAAGCCACCGATGGCGCGGTCCTTCGGACTCTCTACGGCGAGTTGTCCGAGACCCTGAGACCCAGCGACATCGTCGGGATGCACGAAACCGGCGTCTTCTCGCTGGTCCTGCCCGAGACCGATCTCGAGGCGGCGGAACTCGCCGGCCATCGCATCCTGCGCGTTCTCGACGGGCGCTCCATGCCGGTCGACGGTCGGGTCGTGACGGTCGCCGTCAGGATCGGGGTGGCGCAGATCCGCGCCGACGAGGCGGTCCCCGACGAGGCCTTGGGGCGGGCCATGGCCGCCCTGCGCGACGCTCGGGCGGGCGGCGGGGACCGCGTGGCGGTCGGCGCCACGCGCTGAGCGATGATGCCCGTGGATTACGGAAGGGCGCTGGGATCAGCCGGCGATCCGGACCGGCACCGCGGCCTCGGCGACCGCATGGGTGTGCGCGATTCGACCGCAGGCGGCGATGGCGCGCTGTGCCTCGACGCGGCAGCGGTCGATCGCCTCGCCGATGTCGCCGCCGGACCGATGCGCGGCCTCGACCGCCTGGCAGGCCTCGGACAGCGCGGTGAAACCGAGCATGCCGGCCTGCGAGATCAGGGTGTGGTTGTCGGCCATGAAGTGGTCGGCGACCTCGATCGTCCCGGCGGCGGGATAGATGTAGGCGATCCGTCCCCGGACATCGTCGAGCCACGCCAGCACCTGCGCGAGGCCGGCGAGGCCGATCAGCTCGTCGAGGACCAGAGCGTCGGGGGCGTCACCGGAGGCGGCAGGCGGGCCCGGCGCCTCGACCGGAGCGTCGTCGATGTCGGATCGGCAGCACCGCTCGATCGCCTGGAGGAGGTCGGCACGGCGGAAGGGCTTGCCGACGTGGTCGTCCATCCCGGCTGCGCGCAGCGCCTTGACCTGATCTGAGAGCACGTTCGCGGTCAGCGCGATAATCGGGATGCGGGCGGCCTCCCCCGGCAGCTTGCGGATTTCGGCGGTCGCAGTCAGCCCGTCCATGACCGGCATCTGCACGTCCATGAGGACGGCGTCGTAGTCGCCGCCGGCGACGGCCTGCACGGCGGAGGCCCCGTCCTCGACGACGTCGACGCTGTGGCCCGACGCCTCCAGGATGATGCGCACGATCTCCTGGTTGGCCGGGAGATCCTCTGCCAGGAGGAGCCGGCGCGGTCGCGCCGGCGCGAGCAGGACCGGCTCGGGCGCCGCCAGGCTCGCCGCGTCGGCGAGGTCGAGGGACAGCGAGAACGAGAAGGTCGAGCCCTTCCAGGCCTCGCTCGATACGGTGATCTCGCCGCCCATCAGGCCGACGAGGCGCTGCGAGATGGCGAGGCCGAGCCCGGTGCCGCCGAACTCCCGCCGGATCGACCCGTCGACCTGGCTGAAGCGCTTGAACAGGCGGTCGATCTTCTCCGGCGGGATGCCGATCCCGGTATCGGTCACCGAGACCACGACGCGCTCGCAGGTCTCGGTCCGGTCGAGAAAGGCGACGCGCAGGGTCACCGACCCGTCGCGGGTGAACTTCACGGCATTGTTGACGAGGTTGAGCAGGACCTGCCGCAGGCGGTCCTCGTCGCCGACGTGGCAGGGCGAGAGCCGCGGGTCGATCTCGAGGGTGAGGACGAGCCCCTTGTCGTCGGCGAGGCTGGCGACGATCGCGAGGGCATTGTCGGCGAGGCCCCGGATCGAGAACGGGCGCGGCTCGAGCTCGATGGCCCCCGATTCGATTTTGGAGAAGTCGAGCACGTCGTTCACGACCGTGAGCAGGGCGTTGCCGGAGGTCTGGATCGTCAGGACCTGGCGCGCGAGGTCGGGCGGCAGGTCGGTGCGGGCGAGGATGATGCCGGTAAAGCCGATCACCGCGTTCAGCGGCGTGCGGATCTCGTGGCTCATGGAGGCCAGGAAGGCGGACTTCGCTTCGCTCGCCGCATTGGCTTCGGTCGTCAGCCGCTGCGCCTCCGCCGTCGCCGCACGCTCCGTCTCCGCCTGCGCGTGTTCGATCGTCCGGTCGCGGATGATGCACAGGACCCGTTCGACGTGGTTGTGGCCGTCGTGCATGAAGCTCACGAGCACGCTGAGCCATTGGCCGGAGCCGGTCTTCGAGGGGCAGAAGATCTCGGTCTCGACGACGGGGGTCTCGCAGGCCTGCAGCATGGCCGCCTGCAGGTCCTCCACGCTCGTCCTGGGGAAGAGCGAGAACAGGCGGCGACCGACCAGGGCATCCGCCTCGGGCATGTTGTGGAGCCAGTGGGCGCTGCGGCTGGCGAACTCGACTTGGCCGTCGGGGCCGGCCACCAGGATCACGTCGGGGCTGTTCTCCATGATCTTCTGAGTGAAGGCGGAGGCCTCGCGCAGTGCCAGGGTGCGCGTCTCGACGCGATTCTCGAGCGCCCGGTTGTTGGCTTCGAGGGCGGCATCGCGCGCGGTCAGGTCGGAGATCAGGCGTTCGAGCGAGGCGCTCAGCACGTTGGCTTCCCGATAGCCACCGGACGGCACCGCCGTGCTGCGGTCGCCGAGGCGGTGGCGCTGGGCGAAGGCGACGAGCGCCAGGAGCGGACGCGTCGTCATCCGGGCGACGAGGAGCCCCAGCACCCCGAACAGGAGCGCGAGGGCGAGGCCCCAGAAGAGGATCGCACGACGCAGGTCCGTCACCGGCGCGAGGGCGGTGCGGGTCGGCTGCCGGATGACCACGGTCCAGTCCATGCCCGCATAATCGGCCGCGCCGACGGACCGGCTGGCCGAGACGAGGAAGGATTGGTCGTCGCCGAAGGATACGACGGCGGAGCTGCCCTTGCGGGACGTGGAGGCGTCCGCGATGGCTTTGATGACGTCGGGGGCGAGGCGCTTGCCCATGATATCGGACGGCCCGAGCAGGACCTCGCCGTCGTCGCGCAGGATCAGGCTTTCGATACCGCTCTGCCGCTCCTCGAACGGTGCCAGGATCGAGCGCTCGATCCGACGCGCCCAGGTCCAGCTCATGTGACCGCCGAGGACGCCCACCAGCCGCCCCTGCCCGTCGTGGACGGGCGTCGAGACGTCGACGAAGCGCAGGGGTTCGCCGTCGGGCAGCGGCGGAAGCTTCTGGGCCAGGAGAAGGGCTTCGTGGACATCGCCGGCGTAGGGCTTCAGCAGCGCCTCGCGAAACCAGGGCCGCTCGCGCACGCTCTTGCCTTCGAGCAGACCGCCCGAGCTCGCCATGACCACGCCGTTGGTATCGGCGATGCCGAGCCAGGCGTATTCCTTGTGGTCGGCCTGGACCGTGTCGATCCACTTGCGCCACGTCGCCGGCGTCGCCGACACGCTCTGGCCCATCGTGGCGAGGGTGCGCACGAGGAGCAGGTTGTCGTGCATCACGGCGTCCAGGCGGCCGCGCAGGTGCTCGACATAGCCCGACAGCTCGTGCCCGATCTGCTCGCGGAGTTGCGGGGCCGCGATCCGCTCCGCCGCGAGGCTGACGCAGAACGTCAAGGCGAGCGCCAGGAAGCCGAAGACCGAGGCGAGCAGCGCCTGCAAGCTGATGGAGCGCTGTGGCACGCGTACGATCCTGACCGACACCCTCCACCACAAAGGCGAAAAATCCTTAGTTTTTCGCTACGTCTCACCGCTCGACGAGCGCTGGCCCATCGCAACCGATTGCGTGAAGCCAAACAGACCACCAGACGTCATGGACGATCGAGGCATTGTGTCGATGTCGATATCCGTCATCGGTCCGGCGGATCAGCTGATACCGCGCCGGGAGCCTGCAACTTTCAGTATTCTGACGAAGCGCAGGACAGGCCGCGTCTTTCGAAGAGCCTTTAACGCCTCATAGACACATTTTGGATTTCATCACGGCCACGCTGCCGCCCTTCCGCATGCACGCTGTTGCTCACCTCCGGAGATCGACGATGTCCACCGCCCCCCTCGTCGTCGTCGCCGACGACGACACGATCACGCGCTCGATCATCAACCTGAAGCTGAAGAGCCGCGGCTACACCGTCATCACGGCCTCGGACGGCAGCGAGGCGCTGCGGATCATCGAGGCGGAAAACCCCGCCCTCGTCGTCCTCGACGCGATGATGCCGGGCATCAACGGCTTCGAGCTCCTGCGGCAGATCAAATCGACGCCCAAGACGGCCGACACCCTGGTGGTGATGCTCACCTCCCGCAAACTCGAACAGGACATCGTCGGCGCCCTGAACGCAGGAGCGAGCGACTACCTCGTCAAGCCGTTCATCCCCGAAGAACTCGCCGTGCGGATCGCCCGCCTGTTGCCGATCGGCCGCCCACAATAGGCCTCCTCCTGGAGTGGGCCCGTCGGGGTCGACGGGATCAGCCTGCTGGTTTGACCGCCTGGGTGAGCCGCGATGGTGCCGGGGCCGAAGGTGCCCGGCGCGGCGGACGCGTTCGGCAGCGTGACCACCTTGCCGTCAGCGCCGGTCGCGACCATGTCGGGCCGCCCGTCGCCGTTCGCGTCCACCGCCGAGAGTGCGACCAGCGGCGAGGTGCCGGCGCGACTGCGGATGGGACCGCCGAAGGCACCGGCGCCGTTGCCGATCAGCACGTTGATCGTGCCGAACAGATCGGAGACGGCGAGGTCGAGCTTGCCGTCGCCATTCAGGTCGGCGGCGGCGATCGCCAGGGTGCCGATGCCAGAGCCATAGGCGACGGCCGACCGGAAGCCGCCGACGCCATTCCTGATCAGGACCGAGATGTCGCCGCTCGACCCGTTCGCGACGATGAGGTCCGGCGTGCCGTCCCCGTTCGCGTCGGCCGCCAGCACTGCGCTCGGGGCGGTCCCGGCGCCGTAGCTGATGCACGCGTGGGGTCATGGGGTGTCTTGCCTTCGGGTCGTCGAGCGGAGGAGGCGCCGTATGGGAACGTCAATGCCGCAGACAATTCTGTCGGAATTTGTATTGGAAATCATATTGTATCTGGATATAAATAAAGACTTTGATTTATATAAATCCTACGAATTATCGACTTAATCGATTCGTGATTACACATCGATAAAAGCCGACCATCCCCAAACCAAGCAGTCGCACCTGACTTTTTCGGATTTTTACTATCGGATGATTGGGCATGACGGACCGCCAGGGGCGACAAGACCTCGGATCGCAGCGCGGCGCATTTTGGGCTCGCAATGAGACGCGACGCCAAGCATTTCTGCGGAACCCGCCGGCCGGCCCTGTTCGTCGGCCCCGCGTCTCGATCGATCGCGGACGGCGATGCGCGGAATCGTCGGATACCACCCGAACGAGGATGAAGGCCCCGTTCGCCGCATCGACCGTTCCGGAGGATCGTTGACACGTCGGCTCGCGCTGTCGAGGATTCCGACGCCATGGCGGTCGAACCGGCCGTCGCCGCCCATCCCCTGTCGGGACCGGGCGAGTTCAGATCCGCGCCGTCGACGGATAGAGGTTCCATGCATCCAGCCGTGGCCGCCGCCAACACGCTCCGGAGCGTGCATCGGACGGGACAGATCCCCGACTACGAGGACATCCTGACCCAGGGCTACGGCCGCCTCCTGAAGCCGGGCGACGTGGCGATCGACGTCGGGTGCCACGCCGGGCGCCATCTCGAGCACTTCGTCGACCTCGTGGGCCCCGAGGGGCACGTCCACGCCTTCGAGCCGATCCCCTTCCTGATGGAGAACCTGCGGGCCCGCTTCGGCGCCCTGCCCGAGGTGACGCTGCACCCCTGCGCCCTGTCGGCCGAGGCCGGGGAGACGGATTTCACCGTGGCGAGCGCGCTCGGCGAGAGCGGATTGCGACCGCGCCATTTCAGCCAGCCCACCGTCACCGCCCGCACGATCCGGGTGCGCGTCGAAACCCTGGACGCCGTGCTGGGCGCGGTGCCGGCCGTGGCCTTCCTCAAGCTCGACATCGAGGGCGGCGATCTCGATTGCCTCACGGGCGGGCAACGGCTGCTGGCGCGCTGCCGTCCCTTCGTGAGCATCGAGTACGGCTGGGCCGGCTACTCGGTCTACGGCCATAGCCAGCGCAGCCTGTTCGATGCCGCCACCGCCGCCGGATACGTCTGCGCCGACCTGATCGGGAACCTCGTCGAGGATCTCCCGACCTGGCTGCAGGTGTCCGACACCGTGACCTGGGACTTCTTCCTGGTCCCGCTGGAGCGCCGGGCGGAATGGAACGCGGCCTTCGCCCATGACTGACACGGTGGCCGGCCGGGGCACTCGCCGGGGGAGACTTGCCCCGGGATCGCCACAGGCTCGGCCGTGTTGTCGCCACAACTGTCAACGCATGTTTCCCCGGAGAAGCGCGCTCGGCGCGGAATCACGGAGCATGGGTTGGAAATGCAGGGACGCAGGGTCGGATCGCAACGGACTGTCCCGGCTCACCGCAACGCGGGACGGCCGGCCGGCGATGCCATCATCGTCTCGGCCCGCGTCGGACGCGACCACGGCAGCCGCCCCGCCCTGACCCGGTCGCTGATCGCGATGTCGCTCCTCGCCGCCGGCCTCGGCGCCCTCGTGGTGCGCAACGGCGGCGACCTCGGCGCCGTCGGCATCGGCAAGGCCGTGGCCTCGTCCTCCACCGAGGCGACGCTGGCGATGCCCCGTCCCCGGATCCAGGCCGTCGCGCCCGCCATCCTGCCCCCGGCACCGATCGTGCTCACCGCCTCGTCGGCCTTCGCGCCGATCCACGACCTCGACACCGAGATCGGCTCGAACGCGGTCGACCGGGTCTCCTACGACTACCTCCTCACCGAGAGCGCGGTGGGCGACCCCAACGACATCCTCGAGTTCGGGCCGATGAAGATCCGGCGCCACCTCGTCCAGAAGATCGTGCGCGCCGCCCAGGCCGTGGCCACCGACCCGGTGCTGCTGATGGCGGTGGCCGACAAGGAATCGAGCTTCATCACCGAGGTGCAGGCCAAGACCTCCTCGGCGACCGGGCTGTACCAGTTCATCGAGCGGACCTGGCTCGGGGTGGTGCGCGACTTCGGCCCCAGGTACGGCCTGGCCCAGGACGCCGCCCTCATCCTCACCGCGGAGAACGGCCGCCCGAGCGTGGCCGATCCGGCCGAGCGCACGCGCATCCTCGAACTGCGCCGGGACCCCTACCTCTCGGCCCTGATGGCCGGCGAGATGCTCAAGCGCGACGCCGCCCGCATCTCCCTGCGGATCGGCCGCGAGTTGTCCCTCGGCGAGGTCTACCTCGCCCACTTCCTCGGACCGGACGACGCCGAGGACTTCCTGGCCACCGTGGCCGACAAGCCCAAGGCCGCCGCCGCGCAGATGCTGCCGGGTCCCGCCAAGGCCAACCGCTCGATCTTCTTCGCCGCCCAGCGCGGACGCAAGAAGGCCGCGAGCCTGTCGGTGGCCGAGGTCCACGAGAAGTTCGAGAGCATGATGGCCAAGCGCGGCGACCGCTATCGCGACGTCCGCTCCGTCGCCGGCATCCTCGCCTTCGCGGACGCCGCCACCGAGTGAGCGTCGTTCGGCCCGGTCCCGCGACCGGGTGGCGAACGACGGGTCGCGGACGAATCCCGGCTCGCGAATCCCGGCCGACGAATCTTTGGCAACCGATCCCTGCCGGCGTGATTTAACACGCATCAATCCGTCTTGGCGCGGACGGCAGTGCGGGCAGCGTTAAGGAGATTCGACTTGGGCGATCGGAAAGGCATCGTGCCGGATACTCCGCCATCGGCGCGGGTGAGCCCATCGACCGAGAGTACGGCAGCGGCACGTCCCGGCCTCCATCAGATACCGGTTCGGACCGGGCCGGGCCCCGGCGGCGACAACACCCTGGCGCCCTCCTTGTCCCTCGACCGGATCGGGCAGGCCCTGGCCGCCTTCTACGACGACCTCGTCGCCGAAGGCCTGCCCGAGCATCTGGCCGCCCTGGTCCGTCAGGTGAAGCCCATCGAGGCGTCGGCTCCCCCGCCCGTACCGGCCCCCGCGCCGGCCGCGACCGCCTGGAAATCCGGGCGGATCGCCCTGATCGTCGAGGACGACGTCGCCACGCGCGCGCTCGCGGAGTCGCTGTTCGAGGTGACGGAACTGGAGGCGGTGGGCTGCGACAGCGCCGAGGCGGCCCTCGACATCCTGCGCGAGCGCGGCACCGACGTGGCGCTGGTGTTCGCGGACGTGGCCCTGTCCGGCGCCATGGACGGATTGCAACTGGCGCGGGCCGTCTCCACCCTGTGGCCGCGCGCCCGCATGGTCGTGACCTCCGGCCGACCGGCGCCGCGGCCCGACGCGCTGCCACCGCAGGCCGTCTTCATCCCGAAGCCCTGGCGGCCGTCCGACGTGCTGGTGGAAGCCGATCTGGCCGTCACCGAGCCCCCGCCGATCCAGCCCTGACCCGGCGAGTGCGCTGGCGCGGGACGCGAGGGCGGGGCACGGCAAATCCCTGCCTGCAAAGCGGAACACGCAACCGCAGAGCTTTGTTTGCACGGCAAGCTCCGGTCATCCGGTTCGGCCGTCGGGCGCCGTGGGCTCACCTCTTGCATTCCCCGGTCCAAGGGGCCGCGCATGGGCGCGGTGGAGCGTTTCAGCCGTGCCGATCCTGTCCGTCCGCCATGTCACCACCTATCGCTACCGGCAGCCGGTGGGGTTCGGCGAACACCGCATCATGTTCCGCCCGCGCGACAGCTACGACCAGCGGTTGATCGCGGCGAGCCTGTCGATCACCCCCGAACCGCAGGGGGTGCGCTGGCTGCACGACGTCTTCGGCAACTGTGTCGCGGTGGCGGGTTTCACCGGGCGCTCGTCGACCCTGCGCTTCGAATGCGCGATCACCCTCGACCACACTCCGGAATCGACCCCGCACTTCGCCCTGGCGCCCAATGCCGCGTTCTATCCGTTCGGCTACGGCGTCGACGACATGCCCGATCTCAGCCGCTCGATCGAGCGCCAGCACCCCGACCCGCGCAACGAGGTCGATGCCTGGGCCCGCAGCTTCGTGCCCCCGGAAGGCCGGATCGCGACGCAGGACCTCCTGGCCAACATGACCCGCAGCGTGCGCCGGAACTTCGCCTACCTCGCGCGCTCGGAAAAGGGCGTCCAGGACCCGGTGACCACCCTGCGGCTCAAGCGCGGGAGCTGCCGCGACTTCGCGGTGCTGATGATCGAGGCGGTCCGGGCGCTCGGCATGGCGGCGCGGTTCGTCTCCGGCTACCTCTACAACCCGCGCGACGACCGCGACCGGCACGTCGGCGGCGGCTCCACCCATGCCTGGGTGCAGGTCTACCTCCCCGGCGCCGGCTGGGTCGAGTTCGATCCCACCAACGGCATCGTCGGCAACCGCGACCTCATCCGCGTGGCCGTCGCCCGCGATCCGCGCCAGGCGGTGCCCCTGCACGGCTCCTTCTTCGGATTTCCCGCCGACGACCTCGGCATGACCGTGGAGGTCGACGTGGTCGAGGTCGCCACGCCTGCCCCGGAGACGCGGGGGCCGGATCCGATCCTGTCCCGATGACGAGACGTGAACCCGGGGCGGGCCGCCCCGGTTTCTCCCTGTGACGAGTGTGGCTTCGAGATTCAGGTGAGCGCGATGAAGATCAGGACTGGGTTCGACATTGCCTTCGAATCGGTTCAACCGACCCCGATGATCCTCGAGCTCAGCGTGCATCCCACGCGGATGCCCGATGTCCTGACGCCGCACGAGATCAGGTTCGATCCGCCGATCCCTTGGCAGGAATATCGCGACGTCTACGACAACATCTGCACCCGCATCGTCACGCCGCCGGGGCTCCTGACCATCTCGGCCGACTTCACGGTCCAGGATTCCGGCCTTCCCGACGTCTATGCGCCCTACGCCCAGCAGATCCCGGTGCAGGACCTGCCCCAGGACGTGCTCGTCTACCTCCTCGGCAGCCGCTACTGCGACACCGACAAGCTGTCGGAGACGGCCTGGTCCCTGTTCGGAAACGCGCCGATGGGCTGGGGCCGGGTCCAGGCCATCGTCGACTACGTCCACGACCGCATCCGCTTCGACTACCTGTGCGCCGACGCCACCCGCACCGCCTGGGACGGCTTCATGCAGCGCCAGGGCGTCTGCCGCGACTTCGCGCATCTGGCGGTCGCGTTCTGCCGCTGCATGAACATCCCGGCGCGCTACTGCACCGGCTACCTCGGCGACATCGGCGTGCCGCGCGTGCCCGACCCGATGGATTTCTCGGCCTGGTTCGAGGTCTATCTCGACGGCGGCTGGTACACCTTCGACGCCCGCCACAACACGCCGCGGATCGGGCGCATCCTGATGGCGCGCGGACGCGACGCCACCGACGTCGCGATCACCACGAACTTCGGCTACGCGCACCTCGCCCGCTTCGAGGTGCATACCGACGAGGTCTATTGAGCGGGGCCGATCCACGACGCCGTCGGCGGCCTTCGGCCGAAAACCGGAGTCCCTTTCTGCCGCCGATGCTCTAAGACCGAGGGTGACGTCACGAGGGCCGGGCATGGTGTCCGGCCCAGTGGCCTCGGGGGCGCGGGCCGGATGCCGGCGCCCTGGGGCGCGTCGCTGCCGAGGGATCAGCCCATGTCAGGCGAGACGAGCGCGGAGGGCCGGCCCGCCGGGTCGTCCGACAACATCGCGGTGGCCACCGTCCGCACGGTGGAGATGGAGGGTGCCCGCACGCGCACCGAACACGACCTCCTCGGCTATGGCGAAGTCCCCACCGACGCCTATTGGGGCATCCACACCAAGCGCGCGGTGGCGAACTTTCCCATCACCGGCGTGCCGATCGGGCATTTTCCCGACCTCGTGCGCAGCCTCGCCCTGGTGAAGCAGGCCGCGGCCAGGGCCAACCACCGCCTCGGCTACCTCTCGGCCGAGAAGGCAAAAGCCATCGACGACGCCTGCACGCGCATCGCCACCGAGCCGCATTTCGCGGAATCCTTCGTGGTCGACGCGATCCAGGGCGGGGCCGGCACCTCCACCAACATGAACGCCAACGAGGTGATCGCCAACGTCGCCCTCGAAGGCATGGGCAAGGCCCCGGGCGACTACGCCAGCCTTCACCCCAACGACGACGTCAACATGGCCCAGTCCACCAACGACGCCTATCCCACCGCCCTGCGCCTGGCGGTGATCTTCGCGACCCAGCCCCTCATCGCCGCGCTGGACGACCTCGCCTACGCCTTCAAGGGCAAGGCGGTGGAATTCGCCGACGTGCTCAAGATGGGCCGCACCCAGCTGATGGACGCGGTGCCCATGACCCTCGGCCAGGAGTTCGACGGCTTCCACGCCACCATCAAGGAGGACGTGGCGCGCCTGTCCGAGATCGTCGGCCTGTTCCGCGAGGTCAACCTCGGCGCCACGGCGATCGGCACCGGCATCAACGCCGATCCGCGCTACGCCTCCCTGGCGGTGGAGGAACTCTCGCGCTCGGCCGGCCAGCACATGGTGCTCGCCTCCAACCTCATCGAGGCGACCTCGGATCTGGGCGCCTTCGTGCTGTTCTCCGGCGTCCTCAAGCGGGTGGCCGTGAAGCTCTCCAAGATCTGCAACGACCTGCGCCTTCTCTCCAGCGGGCCGCGCACGGGCTTCGGCGAGATCCGCCTGCCCGCCGTCCAGGCCGGCTCCTCGATCATGCCGGGCAAGGTCAACCCGGTCATCCCGGAGGTCGTCAACCAGGTCGCCTACATGGTGATCGGGCAGGACCTCACCGTGACCCTCTGCGCCGAGGGCGGGCAGCTCCAGCTCAACGCCTTCGAGCCCACCATCGGCTACTGCGTCCTGTCCTCGCTCAGGATGCTGACGGCGGCGGTGGACACCCTCACCAAGCGCTGCATCGAGGGGATCGAGGCCGACCGCGAGCGCTGCCGCAGCCTCGTCCACGGCTCCATCGGCCTCGTCACCGCCCTGGTGCCGGCGCTGGGCTACGAGGCCTGCTCGCGGGTCGCCCAGAGGGCCCTGGCCGAGAACCGCCCGGTGGCCGACGTGGTCCTCGAAGAGGGCCTGCTGACGTCGGCACAGCTCGATTCGCTGCTCGAGCTGGAGGCGATGACGCGGCCCTCCCGCGTGCGCCGCGTCGGCCCGGTCGGCTGACCGCCCAAAACGCCAGACCGCCCGAGACGCCGGCACGGCGCCGGCGTCTCGGGCGGGGCGCGGCGTTCACTTCACCACGGAGACCTGGGCGTCGCCGGTACGGCGCAGGACGTTGACGGTGACGTCGTCGCCGTAGCGCTGCAGGCGCAGGTCGATCCGCGAGTCGCGGATCTTGATGTTGAAGATCGAGACCCCGTCGAGGAAGGCCGGCAGCGTCGGGTTCTTGAGCCGGATGCGGTTGCGGTCGTGCTGGATCTCCAGGCCGATGCACGCGGCCAGGAACGCGAAGGGAGCCGCTGCCGCCCAGGCCTGCGGCGAGCAGGCGACGGGGTAGGAGACGGGCCCGCGCTGGTTGCGCCGCATGAAGCCGCAGAACAATTCCGGCAGCCGCTTCTGGTCCTGGTAGAGCGCGGTGTCGAACATCCCCTCGAAGATCCGCGAGGCCTGGGGCTTGAGGTCGTAGCGGGCGAGTCCCATCGCGATCAGGGCGTTGTCGTGCGGCCAGATCGAGCCGTTGTGGTACGACATCGGGTTGTAGCGGGCCTCGCCGCGGGCGATGGTGCGCACGCCCCAGCCGTTGAACCCGTCCTTGGACAGGAGCGTGGCGGCCACCCGGCCGGCCCGCTCCGGCAGGGCGATGCCGGTGAACAGCGCGTGGCCGGCGTTCGACGAGCGCACCGCGCACGGCCGCTTCTCACCGTCCAGCGCCAGTGCGTAGGTGCCGATCTCCTCGCTCCAGAACGCCGTGTCGAAGGCCGCGCGCAGGGCCGTCGCCTCGGCCTCGAGGCGGCCGGCGAGGTCGCCGTGCCCGAGCATCGTGGCGAGCTTGGCCATGCCGTTCTTGGCGGCATAGACGTAGCCCTGCACCTCGCAGAGCGCGATCGGGCCCTTGGCCATCTGGCCGTCGGCGTGGAAGATCGAATCGTGGCTGTCCTTCCAGCCCTGGTTCTCCAGGCCCTTGTCGGTGTCGCGGGCGTATTCCACGAAGCCGTCGCCGTCGCGGTCGCCGTAGCGGTTCATCCAGTCGAGGGCGAGTTCGAGGGCCGGCCAGATCGCGGCGATGGTCTCGCAGTCGCCGGTGACGGCGTAGTATTCGGAGGCCAGCATCACGAACAGCGGCGTGCCGTCGATGGTGCCGTAGTAATGGCGGAACGGCACCTCGCCGAGCATCGCCATCTCGCCGCGCCGGGTCTCGTGCAGGACCTTGCCGGGCTGGGCGTCGGCGGCGGGGTCGATCGCCTTGGCCTGGGTCGAGGCCAGGTAGCGCAGCACGCCCTTGGCGAAGTTCGGGTCGACCCACAGCGCCATCATCGCGGTGATGATGCCGTCGCGCCCGAACACGGTGGAGTACCAGGGGATGCCGGCGAACGGATAGATGCCCTCCGGGGTGCGGCTCGCCAGCATGTAGAGATCGGCGGTGGCCCGGCAGGCCGCCTCGTTGAACTGGTCGTTCGAGGAGATGATGGTGGTGATGCCCGCTGTCAGCTGCCTGAGGTCGCGGCGGGAATCGCGGTAGGCGCGCGCGAAGATCACACCCTCGGCGAGGCCGCGGGGATGGCGCGGGCCGGGGCTGCTGCCTGCGGCCCGCGAGAGGCCGGCGGCGGCGTCCTCGCCCACCTGCTCGGCGGCCGGGGCGCTGGTGAAGGCGCGGTGGCACTCGAACACGGTGCGCACGAACAGCGAGGCGCGGCCGCCGGGCGCCAGCGTCACCTCGAAGGTCGCTTGGCCCGGGGCGATGTGATGGGGCTTGGGCCCGAAGTGCAGGCTCGTGGTGCGCACCATCTCGTCGAGGCCGACGTAGCGGAACTGGACCTCGGTCTCGCTGGCCACCTGCACGCTGCGCTTGCCGCGCAACGCGCGGTCCATGCCGCGCACCTCGAACAGGTCGCGGTAGTCGGCGTCGAAGGTCAGGCCGACCCGCAGCTTGCGGGTGCGCGAATCGTAGTTGCGCAGGCCGATCCGGTCGTAGCACGAGCCCTTGAACAGGAACTTGGTACGCTCGATGGCGATGAGTTCGCGCGGGATCGTGGTCTCGTCGTGGGCGTCCACCCGGATGTCGGGCGTCGTCATGTCGACGCTGAGCGCGCCGTTGTCGTCCTGCATCACCGAGGACAGCAGCAGCGGGCGCTGGTCCTCGATCGTGAAGTGCAGGCGCGAGAGGTAGCGCGTGTCCTGGAAATAGAGCCCCTCGGGCCCCGGCAGGACACCGATGTCGCCGTAGCTGTCGAGAACGGCGAAGGCCTCGCCGTACTTCAGCGAGCGCAGGGGCCGCTCGACCAGCGAGGTCTGCGCCTCGATGTGGTACTGGGGCAGGACCTCGTCGGCGTCCTGGAACCCCTTGTTCCGCGCGTCCCGCTCCGATTCGGCCGTGGCCGTCACATCGTCTGCCGCCATGCTCGCGCATCTCCTGGACTCGAGGATCCGATCCGCCGGTCACGAATCGAACGGCCGCCCCGACGCGCCGAGCGTCGGGGCGGCCTTTGGTTAGGTAGCGTCAGTGAAGCGATCTCGGCCTCTTCGCAACCCCGCGCGGCGTGGGAAAACACGTGCCGCGTGAGCCGCGTCGCAAGGCGGATGCCGCGTGGGCGGCCAGACCGGGAGCAGTCAGGCCGGCATGGCGGCGGCTGCGGCCAGCGACGGGCGGGCCGAGCCGTTCAGGTCGCCGTAGTGCGGCACGAAAGCCGGCATGCCGTTGGGGACGGTGATCAGGTCCGGCCTGCCGGCGAGGAGCATCTCGTAGGCGGCGACGTACTTCTTCACCATGCGTTCGGCGGTGAAGTTGCCCTCGAAGTGGCGGCGCACGCCAGCGCGGCTCATGGCCTTGACCTTGGCCACCGCGGCGACGGCATCGTCCATCGTATCGCACAGGACGCCGCTGACGCCGTCGGCGATCACTTCCGGCACGGAACCGTTGCGGAACGCGATCACCGGGGTGCCCGAGGACATCGCCTCGATCATCACGAGGCCGAAGGGCTCCGGCCAATCGATGGGGAAGGCCAGGGCCAGGGCGTTGCCGAGAAAATCCTTCTTCTGCTCCTCGTTGATCTCGCCGATGAACTCGACGAGGGGATGATGGATCATCGGCTCGATGACCTCGTCCCAATAATCCTGGTCGGCCTTGTCGACCTTGGCCGCGATCTTGAGCGGCGTGCCCGAACGGATCGCCATCTCGATCGCCCGGTCGGGACGCTTCTCGGGCGAGATCCGGCCGAGGAACGCGAGATAGCCGCCCTTCGCCTCCGGGTAGAAGGTGCAGTTCTCGGGCGGCAGGCCGTGGTGGATGGTGGAGAGCCAGTTCACGGTCTTGGGCATCGGCTCGCGCTGGTTGTCGGAGATCGACACCAGGGGCATGCCCGTGAACGTGCGGTACACCGGCATGAAGTCCGGCACGTCGAGACGGCCGTGCATCGTGGTCAGGCACTTGTGGTTCAAGTCTTCGAACATCGGGTACTGAAGCAGATCGATGTGGAAGTGAAGCACATCGAACTCGTGCGCACGCCGCCTGATCTGATGGAGCATCGCGAGATGGCTCGCGGTATGGTCCCTGTAGCCGAGGAGACGCAGGCCTTCCGGCGTGCAGGCGGCCAATTTGGCGGACGTTTCCGAATCGCCGCTCGCGAACAGCGTCACGTCGTGTCCCTGGCGCACGAGCTCTTCGGTGATCCAAGACACGACACGCTCGGTGCCGCCGTAGAACTTGGGAGGAACGGCTTCAGAGAGCGGAGCGATCTGGGCAATGCGCACGAAGTGTCTCCTGTGAGGTCGAATGTTGCGCCGATAAAACGCCACCCGGCCTGAGTGGGACATGAACGAAACCCACGGCCAAGGTTATGGTTCCGCAGTGCACGCGTCCGCCAGGGAATTTTGGTTGTACCTCCGGGATGTCCCCGAAATCCCGCGATTCGCGCGAGCCCTGCGGCCCACCGCGGGTCGGTGGCGCACCCGGCGTCGGCCGCGCCCATTGAAGGCACGTCCCTTTTCTGTCATACGCCCCTCGCGTCGAACCGCCCGGCCGATCAGGGCTGCCGTGGCGGTTCGTGCTGCTCCACCAGAAGCATCAATCGAGCGCATCCTCCGATCCTTGCCCGATCGGACGAAATGCGCGTCAGGAGAGCCAAATGCCCAAGCTGAAAACCAAGTCGGGCGCCAAGAAGCGCTTCAAGATCACCGGGACCGGCAAGGTCATGTACGCCCAGGCCGGCAAGCGGCACGGGATGATCAAGCGGACGACGAAGCAGATCCGCAACCTGCGCGGCACCACCACCCTGTTCGAGGGCGATGCCGCCAACGTGAAGAAGTACTTTTTGCCGAACGGCTGAGAGCCTTCACCGACAGACTGCTTTTTCTAACCCAGGAGATCTCACATGGCCCGCGTCAAACGCGGCGTGACCAGTCACGCAAAGCACAAGAAAGTCCTCAAGGCCGCCAAGGGCTATTACGGCCGGCGCAAGAACACGATCCGCATCGCCAAGCAGGCGGTCGAGAAGGGCATGCAGTATGCCTACCGCGACCGCAAGAACAAGAAGCGCACGTTCCGCGCCCTCTGGATCCAGCGCCTCAACGCCGCGGTCCGCGAGCACGGCCTGACCTATTCGCGCTTCATCAACGCGCTCCTCAAGGCCGGCATCGTCGTCGACCGCAAGGCGCTGTCGGAACTGGCCATCCACGAGCCGGCGAGCTTCGCCGTCGTCGTCGAGAAGGCCAAGGCCGCGATGACCGACACCGCCCAGACGGCCAAGGCCGCCTGAGGGTCGATCACGACGCACGCGACGTTCGCTTGAGAGGCGCGGCCCGACGGGTCGCGCCTTCTCGTTTTCCGGCGCCGATTCGTCTATGGCCCGCGCCAGGAAGCCGTTACCCGTGCCCGACGCCGAGCCCTGAACCGAGTCCTCCCCGATGACCGACCTCGATACCCTCGAAAGCGATCTCCTTGGCCGCGTGGCCGCAGCCGCCGACGAGGCCGCCCTCGACGCGGTGCGGGTTGCGGCCGTCGGCAAGAAGGGCTCGGTCTCCGAACTGCTGAAGACCCTGGGCGCCATGACCCCGGAGGAGCGCAAGGACCGCGGCCCTCTCATCAACGGGCTGCGCGACCGGGTCCAGTCCGCCATCGGCGCCCGCCGGGAGGCCCTCGCCGAATCCGCCCTCGAAGCCCGCCTGTCGGCCGAGCGCATCGACGTGACCCTGCCGGTGCGCGAGGCGCCCGAGGCGCGCGGGCGCATCCACCCGATCAGCCAGGTCCTCGACGAGGTCACCGCGATCTTCGCCGACATGGGCTTCTCGGTGGCCGAGGGGCCCGACATCGAGACGGACGACTACAACTTCACCGCGCTCAACTTCCCGCCCGGCCACCCGGCCCGCGAGATGCACGACACCTTCTTCCTGGCCCCCGACCGCAACGGCCAGCGCAAGGTGCTGCGCACCCACACCTCGCCGGTGCAGATCCGCACGATGCGCGCGCAGCAGCCGCCGATCCGGGTGATCTGCCCCGGACGCACCTACCGCCACGATTCCGATCAGACCCACACCCCGATGTTCCATCAGGTCGAGGGGTTGGTGATCGACAAGGCGGCCAACATCGCCAACCTGAAATGGGTGATCGAGGAGTTCTGCCGCGCCTTCTTCGAGGTCGATGCGGTCACCATGCGCTTCCGGCCGTCGTTCTTCCCGTTCACGGAGCCGTCGGCCGAGGTCGACATCCAATGCTCGCGCAAGGGCGGCGAGATCCGCTTCGGCGAGGGCACGGACTGGCTCGAGATCCTCGGCTGCGGCATGGTCCATCCCAACGTGCTGAGGAACTGCGGCCTCGACCCCGACGCGGTCCAGGGCTTCGCCTTCGGCGTCGGGATCGACCGGATCGCGATGCTCAAATACGGCATGCCGGACCTGCGCCCGTTCTTCGAGGCCGACGTGCGCTGGCTGGATCATTACGGCTTCCGGCCGTTGGATATCCCGAGCTTGGTGAGTGGGTTGACGGGGTAGTGCGGCCTACGAATTCTCCGGAACTCAGACCTGGATCGAGGACGCAGACCTGGATCGAGGACGCAGACCTGGATCGAGGACGCAGACCTGGATCGAGAGCGCAGACCTGGATCGAGAGCGCAGACCTGGATCGAGGACGCGACGGCGTTCGCGTTTTGCCGGGTTTGCATAAACCAATGGAGGCTTCGATGACCGACAAGGAAATCCAGGAGGTCGTGTTCTCCGTCCTCAAAAGCCGGGTGCCGGAAGCCGAATTTCAGGGTGCCGACGTTCGTTCGGACATCGATTTCGACGGCGAGTCCATCATTCGGGTCACCGCCCGATACGAACGCAGGCCGGCTGAGCGCCGCGAAGCCTTGATCGGTGCGATTCACGATCTTAGGGACGCGCTGATCGCGAAGGGCGAAGAACGCTTCGTCTTCCTCACGAACCAGGTCGCCAGCGAGCGGCAATCTGAGCCGGACCTCGATTAAGGCAATGGGCACCTATGTTGAACGCCTCCTGGATCTGGCCGATGCACTGATCGACCAGCATCCGCGTAGTTCCGGGGTCAAACGACGGGCGGTCAGCACCGCCTACTACGCTGCCTTTCATGCTCTGATGAAGGCATCTGCCGATGCGCTTCTGCCGGAGGGTAGCCGGGACACCGCGGAATACGAACGCGTTTATCGCGCGCTCGATCATGGTTCGATGAAGAACGCCTTCCAGGCGGCCGGGAGCCCGCTGCGGCAGGACAACAGGCTCAGCAGGATCGGTGAATTGATTGTCCCTCTGCAGAGCGCCAGAATGCAAGCCGACTACGCCCCTCCCAGGGCCAACTTCTACGAGGACGATCAGGCGCGAGATCTCGTCGGTCAAGCGAGAGAAATCGTTTCCAAGCTCGACGCCCTCCCGGTCGAAACAAGACTGGTTCTCGCCATCCATCTGATCTTCAAAGACAGAAGCAAATGAAATTCACCCTCTCCTGGCTGAAGGATCACCTCGACACCGGGGCTTCCCTCGACACGATCGCGCAGACGCTCACGCGGATCGGGCTCGAGGTGGAGGGCGTCGAGGACAAGGCCGCCGCCTTGAAGCCCTATGTGGTCGCGCGCATCCTCTCCGCCGAGCAGCACCCCAACGCCGACCGCCTGCGGGTCTGCAGCGTCGATGCCGGCGAGGACGCGCCGGTGCAGGTGGTCTGCGGCGCGCCCAACGCCCGGGCCGGGCTGGTCTCGGTGTTCGCGCCACCCGGCACCTACGTGCCGGGCAAGGACATCACGCTGGCGGTGGGCACCATCCGCGGCGTCGAGAGCCGGGGCATGCTGTGCTCGGGCGCGGAACTAGGGCTCGGCGACGACCACGACGGCATCATGGAGCTGCCCGACGACGCGCCGGTGGGCCGGCCCTATGCCCTCTACGCCGGGCTCGACGATCCCGTCATCGAGATCAACCTGACGCCCAACCGACCCGATTGCACCGCGGTCTCCGGTATCGCGCGCGATCTGGCCGCCACCGGCCTCGGCAGCCTCACGCGCGAGCCGTCGAAGCCGGTGCGTGGCGAGGGCGCCTGCACGGTGCCGGTCACGCTCGCCTTCGCCCCCGAGGATCGCGGGCTCTGCCCCCTGTTCGCCGTGCGCCTGGTGCGCGGGGTCTCCAACGGCCCCTCGCCCGATTGGATGCAGGCGCGGCTGCGCGCCATCGGCCTACGGCCGATCAATGCGCTCGTCGACATCACCAACTACCTCACCTTCGACCGCGGCCGGCCGCTGCACGTCTTCGATGCCGCCAAGGTCCAGGGCGGACTCGAGGTGCGCCTGGCCCGCGAGGGCGAGGAGTTGAAGGCGCTGGACGGCAAGACCTACCGGCTCGAGCCGGAGATGGTGATCATCGCCGATGCCGCCGGCCCCGAATCGATCGGTGGCATCATCGGCGGCGAGGCCACCGGCTGCGATGCCGGCACCGTCGACGTGCTCGTCGAGGCGGCCCTGTGGGACCCCGTCAACATCGCCCGGACCGGGCGCCGGCTCGGCATCGTCACCGACGCGCGCTACCGCTTCGAGCGCGGGGTCGATCCCGCCTTCGCCCTGCCCGGCCTCGACCTCGCCACCCGCATGATCCTCGACCTGTGCGGCGGCACCGCCGGCGAGGCGCTGGTCTTCGGCGAGCCGCCCGAGACCGACCAGATCATCGACTTCCCCTGGTCCGAGACCCGGCGCCTGGCGGGGATGGAACTGTCGCGCGCCGAGATGAAGGTGACCCTGGAGACCCTGGGTTTCCACGTCTCCGGCAGCGGCGACCGCGTCAAGGTCCTGCCGCCGTCCTGGCGCCCGGACATCGGCGGCAAGGCCGACCTCGTGGAGGAGATCATCCGCATCGCCGGCCTCGACCAGATCGAGGCCAAGCCCCTGCCGCGCGCGCCCAGCGTCGGCAAGCCCGCGCTCACGGTGCTGCAGCGGCGCACCCGCCACGCCAAGCGGGCCCTGGCGGGCCGCGGCCTCGTGGAGGCGGTGACGTGGTCCTTCATCGGCCACGACGACGCGGTGCTGTTCGGCGGCGGCGGGGCCGATCTGGCCCTGGCCAACCCGATCGCGGCCGATCTCTCGGACATGCGCCCGAGCCTGGTGCCGGGCCTCGCCCGCGCCGCCCAGCGCAACGCCGACCGCGGCAACGGCGACGTCGCCCTGTTCGAGGTCGGCCAATGCTTCGCCAGCGACCAGCCCGAGGGACAGACGATGCGGGCGGCGGCGCTACGACGCGGCACCGCCGGGCACGCGGGCGCCGGCCGCCATTGGGACGGGGCCGCAAAGGCCGTCGACGCCTTTGACGCCAAGGCCGACGCCATGGCGCTGCTGGCCAGCCTCGGCGTGCCGGTGGGCGGCCTGCAGGTGGTGGCCGGCGGCCCGTCCTGGCTTCATCCCGGCCGCTGCGGCACGCTGCAGTTCGGGCCCAAGATCGTGGTCGGGCATTTCGGCGAGCTGCATCCGCGCGCCATGAAGGCCCTCGACCTCAAGGGGCAGGTGGTGGCCTTCGAGATCGTGCTCGATGCGGTGCCGCTGCCGAAGTATCGTCCGACCAAGGTCAAGCCGGCCCTGGCCCTGTCCGACTTCCAGCCGATCTCGCGCGACTTCGCCTTCGTGGTGGGCCGCGACGTGGCGGCCGGCGACATCGTCAAGGCGGCGCAGGGGGCCGAGCGCAAGCTCATCACCGGGATCGACGTGTTCGACCTCTACGAGGGCGTCGGCATTCCGGAGGGCGCCAAGTCCGTCGCCATCGCGGTGCGCTTGCAGCCCTCGGAGCGGACGCTGACCGATGCCGAGATCGAGGCGGTGAGTGGCCGCATCGTGGCGGAGGTCGCCCGCAAGACCGGCGCGACGCTCCGGTCGTGACAGGCGAGGTGAGCATGGTCGATCCGATCCTCGTCGCCGACCTGTCGGCGGAAAACCACCTGCCGGCGGGCGCCCTGCGCCGGGCCCTGAAGGCGCCCGCGAGCATCGCCGAACCGGTACTCGCCGTCCTCGATGCGGCCGCCTCGGAGGCGGAGCTGATCGAGGAGGACGTGAACCTCCTGTTCTGGGGCGTCCACGTGCTCGCCGCCGCCCGCGACAGCCGGGCCTACGCCCCGCTGATGCGCCTGCTGCGCCAGGACGGCGACAGCCTGGAAGCCATCCTCGGCGATGCCCTCACCACGACGCTCGCCAAGGTGGTGGTGAGCGTCTTCGACGGCGACGTCGCCCCGATGCACCGCCTGATTCTGGACAGCACCACCGACGAGTTCGTGCGCTACGAGCTCCTCACGGCCCTGGTCTTTCTCACCCACGCGGGCCGGATCGACCGCGCGCAGACCCACGACCTGCTGGTGCGGTTCGACGACAAGCGGGTCTCGGTGGAGGCCGAGATCGGCTGGACGGGGTGGGAGGAGGCGATCGCCCTGCTCGGCTTTGCCGACCTCGCGCCCCGCGTCGAGGCCGCACGCAAGGACGGCCGCATCACCGACGAGATCAGCGACCTGCCGTGGTTCAGGACGACCCTGCGCCAGGCACTGGCCAAACCCGACGACCCGAGCCGCTTCGACCCGCGCCGCTACGGCCCCCTCGACGATCCCATCGCCGAGCTCGCCTGGACGGCCGAGGATGCCGGCCAGCCCCTGCGCAACCCGCTGAAGGACGTCGGCCGCAACGATCCCTGCCCCTGCGGCAGCGGCAAGAAGTTCAAGAAATGCTGTCTGGGCGCCACGCCGGCCTAGCCTCGCGTCAGGCTCGGGCACCCGCCAGGGCCGCCGCGACCGCGTCCATCGGCGGGCGGGCCGCCGGATCGGGCTGGGTGCAGGCCCGCTCCAGGTCGCGAAGGCCCGGTGGATCGCCCGCACAACGGTCGAGCAGCTCGCCGAGCAGCAGGCCGTAGGCCCTCACGTCGAAGGCCGTCCACGGATGGTCTCCGGCATCCGACGGTAGCAGGCCGGCCGCCCCGAAATCGCCGAGCACCGCCCGGCCGGCAGCGCCGTCCCACAGGACGTTGTGGGCGTAGAGATCCCCGTGCACGAGGCCCCGGGCATGGAGATGCGCCGCCCCCGCGGCGACGCCGGCGGCGATCGCGACGGCGACGTCGGGTTCGAGGCGAAGGGCCGGGTCGTAGACGTCGCGACTGCAGCTCTCCAGGCTCGGCGGTCCGGCCAGGACTCGCCAGTGAGCCGGCAAAAGAGGCATCAGCAGGCCGTGGCGTCCCTCCGCGCGATCGCACGTCCGACCGAGCGCGCCGGTGAGGTTGGGATGCGTGCCAGCCTGGAGGGAGGCCGCCATCTCGCGCTCGGGCAGACCGTCGCTGGTCATGGCTCCCTTGAACAGCTTGAGCGCCACCGCGGTCGCCGGCCCTGTCCCGTCCTCGCGCCAATCGGCGCGGTGGATCCATCCCGAGGCGCCTTCGCCGAGGCGCTCGCCGACATCGAGCTCGTCCCAGGGCACGTCGCGGACGAGGCCGGGCATCGACCCGACATCGAATGAATTGCCGGCAAACGAGAGCCAGGCAAGCCGTGGCAGGGCGTCGATCCAGGTGGGTAGCCGATCGAAGCGGTTGGCCGACAGGCGCAGCAGTTCGAGGGCGGAGGCTTCGGCCAATGTGTCCGGCAGGGCCGACAGGCGGTTGCCGGCGAGCATCAGCTTCTGCAGGAGCGGCCGCTGCCCGATGGCGGCGGGGAGCGTCTCGATCCGGTTGTCGGTGAGGGTCAGCCAGCGCAGCAGCGGCGGCAGGGCCTCGCCCGGCACCTCGCGCAGGCCCGTGCCGCGAAAGCCGACCTGGCTCAGCGCCGGACAATCCCCGAGCACCGGCGGCAATCGTGAAAAACGGGTGCCCGAGCAGAACAGCACGCGCAACCGCGTCAGGCGGCCGAGATCGTCGGGCAGCCGGTCGAGGGGACCGTTGCCGAGATCCAGGATCTCGAGGGTCTCGGCGAGCCCAAGGATCTCGCGGGGGAATTCCGCCACGCCCGGCAGCCGCAGTTCGCGGGTGCCGGCGAGGTCGCCCCGGCGCAGGGCCGCGAGCCGCGCGAGGGTGGGATCGGGACCCGTCACGGGCCCGTGCCGGAGAGCGGGTTCGCCTCGTCCCAAGCGTAGCTCAGGGTCTCGAACCGCATCGCGGCGGCATCGACCATCAGCAGGCGACCGACCAGGGACTCGCCGAACCCGGTCACCGCGCGGATCACCTCCATCGCCATCAGCGAACCCATCACCCCGGCGAGCGCCCCGAGCACGCCGGCCTCGGCGCAGGGCAGGACGCTGCCGGGCGGCGGCGGGTTCGGGAACAGGCAGCGATAGGTCGGGTTCGGCCGTCCGTCAGGACCGGTCTCGTGGGCGCGGATCGTGGTCAGGGTTCCGTCGAACCGGCCCAGCGCCGCCGTCACCAGGGGGCGCCGGGCATGGAAACAGGCGTCGGAGACGGCGTAGCGCGTGGCGAAATTGTCCGAGCCGTCGGCGACGACGTCGTAGCGGGCGATGAGATCGGCGGCGGTCTCCTCGCTCAGGCGGATCGGATGCGCCTCCACGACCACATGCGGGTTGAGCCGGGCGACGGCGTCGGCCGCGCTCTCCACCTTCGGGCGCCCGAGATCGGGGGTGCCGTGGATCACCTGCCGCTGCAGGTTGGACAGCGAGACGGTGTCGTCGTCGACGATGCCGATGGTGCCGACTCCGGCCGCGGCGAGATACTGGATCAGCGGCGCCCCGAGCCCGCCCGCGCCGACCACGAGCACGCGGGCCGCCTTGAGCCGCCCCTGGCCCGGCCCACCGACCTCGCGCAGGACGAGGTGGCGGGCATAGCGTTCGATTTCGTCGCCGGAGAGAGCCATGGATGCCCGCTTAAACGCTGGCGGGCGTCGCCGGAAGACATGGGTTTGCCGGATACCCGGGTCACGCTATGCCCGGGGCACCACTCGAAGGGCCGTTTCCCGTGCTTGACCCGATCATCGCCCCCTCTCCCCTCGCCCTCGCCCAGGCCCTGATCCACTGCCCGTCCGTGACGCCTGCGGAGGGCGGCGCCCTCGGCCATCTCGCGACGGTCCTGGGTGCGGCGGGTTTTCACGTGGAACGTCCGGTGTTCTCCGAGCCGGGCACGCCGGACATCGAGAACCTCTACGCCCGCTTCGGCAGCGGCCGCCCGTACCTGCTGTTTGCCGGCCATACCGACGTGGTCCCGACCGGCGACGTCGCGGCCTGGCGCCACGGGCCGTTCGCGGGCGTGGTCGAGGACGGGCTGCTCTACGGGCGCGGCGCCGTCGACATGAAGGGCGGCATCGCCTGCATGGTGGCCGCCGCCCTCGCCCACCTCGCCGCCCAGGGCGAGGCCTTCACCGGCTCCATCGGCTTCCTCATCACCGGAGACGAGGAGGGGCCGGCGGTGAACGGGACCGTCAAACTCCTCGATTGGGCGCGGGCGCGCGGCGAGCGGTTCGACCATTGCCTGCTCGGCGAGCCGACCAACCCGGGCCGGCTGGGCGAGATGATCAAGATCGGGCGGCGCGGCTCGCTCACCGGCCACCTTACGGTGCACGGCCGCCAGGGCCACGTCGCCTATCCGCACAAGGCGGAGAACCCGATCCCCGGCCTGTTGCGCCTCGCCTCGGCGCTGCTGGCAGCGCCCCTCGACGGCGGCACCGCGCATTTCGATGCCTCGAACCTCGCATGGACGACGCTCGACGTCGGCAACCCGGCCACCAACGTGATCCCGGCCGAGGCCCGCGCGACCTTCAACGTGCGCTTCAACGACCTCTGGACCGCGCAGACCCTGGGTGCCGAGATCCGCCATCGGCTCGACGCGGCGGCGGGGAGCGAGGTGCGCTTCACCCTCGACCTGCTGCCGTCGAACTCACCGGCGTTCCTGACGACGCCCGATGCCTTCACGACACTGGTCTGCGCCGCCATCGAGGCCGAGACCGGCCTCGTGCCGGCGCTCTCCACCACCGGCGGCACCTCGGACGCCCGCTTCATCAAGGACGCCTGCCCGGTGATCGAGTTCGGCCTCGTCGGCGAGACCATGCACCGCACCGACGAATGCGTCGCGGTGGCGGATCTGGAGAGGCTGACGGCGATCTACGGCCGGGTTCTGACCGCCTATTTCGGTGCGGCGTCCTCGTCGTAATCCACCCCCACGAACGTCAGCCCCTGGGCCGGGGCCATCGGCCCGCATCGGCTGCGGTCGCGGCCGGCCAGGATGGCCGCCACGTCGGCCGGGCTGAACCGGCCGCAGCCGGCCATCATCAGGGTGCCGGTCATGGCGCGGACCTGGTGGTGCAGGAACGAGCGGGCCGCGGTGGTGATGACGATCTCCTCGAACAGGCCCATCGTCGTCACCGCCACGTCGAGGCGTTCGAGGGTGCGCACCGGGCTCTTGGCCTGGCATTCGGCGGCGCGAAAGGCGGTGAAGTCGTGGCGGCCCAGGAGCGTCTGCGCGGCCTCGTGCATCAGGCCGGCATCGAGTTTCCAGGGCACGTGCCAGACGTGGGCGCGGGTGAGGGCCGCCGGGCTGCGCCGATTGAGGATGCGGTAGCGGTAGTGCCGGCGGATCGCCGAATGGCGGGCGTCGAAGCTCTCGGGCACGACCTGCGCACTCACCACCGCGACGGGATGCGGCCGCAGGTGGGCGTTGAGGGCGTCGCGCACGGTGTCGGTGCGCCAGGCCTTCGTCAGGTCGAGGTGGGCGACCTGATGGATGGCATGGACGCCGGCATCGGTGCGCCCGGCGCAGGTGAGGCGTGACGCCTCCCCCGAGAACCGCGTCACCGCCGCCTCGATCGTGCCCTGGACGGTGAGGTCCTCGGCCTGGCGCTGCCAGCCGCAGAACGGGGCGCCGTCGTATTCGATCACGAGCTTGTAGCGGGGCATCAGCGAAACGCCGCGGGAACGGCCGGGTGTCGGGTCACGGCAGCCGGAATCCGGGCGCCAGCCGGGCGCCGCCGACGAACTCGGGCCCGGTGGACACGCCGCCCTTGCCGGCGCGGCGCAGTTCCAGCAGCTCGACGGCACCCTCGCCGCAGGCGATGGTGCAGGCCTCGTCGAGCAGGGTCCCCGGCGCCCCCGCCCGCGGCGCGACCCTGGCGCGCAGCACCTTCACCCGCTCCGGGCCCTTGCCGAGGTCGGCTTCGAAGAACGCGCCGGGGGCGGGCGACAGCCCGTTGATGTGATGGGCGACCTCCTCGGCCGGCAGGTCCCACCGGATGCGGCTCTCCGCATTGGTGATCTTGCGGGCGTAGACGACCCCGTCCTCGGCCTGTGGTGTCAGGGCGAGGCCGTCCCGGGCCAGGACCGCGAGCGCGCGGGCCATCAGATCGGCGCCCGCCGGCATCAGGGCGTCGTGCAGGGCGCCGGCCGTCGTGCCCGGAGCGATGGGGATGCGGTGCTCCATCGCCACGGGGCCGGTGTCGAGGCCCGCCTCCATCCGCATCACGCCGACGCCGCTCTCGACATCGCCCGCCATGATGGCCCGCTGGATCGGGGCGGCCCCGCGCCAGCGGGGCAGCAGGGAGGCATGCAGGTTGAGGCAGCCGTGGCGGGGAGCGTCGAGGATCGCCTGCGGCAGGATGATGCCGTAGGCCACCACCACACCCACGTCGGCGTCGTGGGCGCGGAAGGTCTCGGCCGCCTCCTCGCCGCGCAGGCTCGACGGGGTCAGCACCGGCAATCCGAGGCGGTCGGCCAGCGCATGCACCGGCGATGGGGTGAGGGCCATGCCGCGCCCGGCCTTGGCCGGCGCGCGGGTGTAGACGGCGGCGACCGAGTGGCCGTCGGCCGCCAGCCGTTCGAGGGTCGCCGCGGCGAAGGCGGGGGTGCCCATGAAGACCAGTCTCACGCGCGTTTCCCCTCGGGCGGTCGCGGCACGCTCAGGCGGCCTCGCCGCGCTTGGCCGCCTTGGCGAACTTCTTGGTGACACGGTCGCGCTTGAGCTTCGACAGGTGGTCGATGAACAGCACCCCGTTGAGGTGGTCGATCTCGTGCTGGATGCAGGTGGCGAGCAGCCCGTCGGCCTCGATCTCGCGCGTCGCGCCGTCGAGGTCACGGAAGGCCACGCGGACCCGGTCCGGCCGCTCGACCTCGCCGTAGAACTCGGGGATCGACAGGCAGCCCTCGTCGTAGATCCGCCTCTCCTCGGACGACCACACCACCGTCGGGTCGAGGAAGACCTGCGGCTCGCGGGCGTTCTCGTCCTTCGAGGTGTCGATGGTGACGATGCGCTTGGCCACGCCGATCTGGATGGCGGCCAGCCCGACGCCGGGGGCGTCGTACATCGTCTCCAGCATGTCGGCGACGAGGGCGCGGACCTCGGGGGTGACGGCGCCCACGGGCTCGGAGACCAGACGCAGGCGCGAATCCGGCAGGATGACGAGGGGACGAATGGCCATGACGTAACCGGACTGGAAAAAAGGGGTCGAACCGCGGGATCGCGGGCCGTCGCCGTCCGCCGTCGCGTCCCTGCCGCAGATAGGGTTTGACGGATCGCCGGTCAAATCGACCGGCCGGACACCGCCCCTCAGGCCAGTTGCTCGATGAGACCGTCGCGGATGGTGACGCGCCGGTCCATGCGGGCGGCGAGATCGAGGTTGTGGGTGGCGACCAAAGCGGCGAGGCCCGAGGCCCGCACCAGCGAGAGCAGGATGCCGAACACGTGGGCGGCGGTGTGCGGGTCGAGGTTGCCGGTGGGCTCGTCGGCCAGCAGCAGGCGCGGCCCGTTGGCCACGGCGCGGGCGATGGCGACGCGCTGCTGCTCGCCGCCCGAGAGTTCGGCCGGGCGGTGGATCAGGCGGTCCTTGAGGCCGAGGAAGCTCAGGAGCTCGGTGGCGCGGGCCTTGGCGTCCTTGCCGCTCAGGCCGCGGATGAGCTGGGGCATCACCACGTTCTCCAGCGCCGAGAACTCCGGCAGCAGGTGATGGAACTGGTAGACGAAGCCCATCTGCTCGCGGCGCAGGCGCGTGCGCTCGGAATCGGCGAGCGTCGCGGTGGGGGTGCCGCCGATGTAGACCTCGCCCCCGTCGGGCCGCTCCAGCAACCCGGCGATGTGCAGCAGTGTCGACTTTCCGGCGCCCGAGGGCGCCACCAGGGCGACGAGTTCTCCCGGCCAGATCGCCAGGTCGGCGCCGCGCAGGATCTCCAGGGCGCCATGGCCCTGGCTGTAGCGACGCACGACCTGCGAAAAGAACAGGGCCGGGACCGGCTGGTCGCCGGCCGCCTCGGCTGATGGGGGCATGGGAAGTGTCCTCTCGTCCACTCGGCGGGCAAGGCGTCGGCAAACCGACACCTCGCCCGCTCAAGTTTTTGGTTTGGCGCAGGTTCTGATCGCAAAACCGCGGGGCACTTTTGCGGACCCTGCTCAGCCGTAGCGCAGGGCCTGCACCGGATCGAGCCGGGCGGCGCGCCACGAGGGATAGAGCGTCGCGATCAGCGACAGGGCGATCGAGGTGACCACCACGACGGTGATCTCGTTGGCGTTCATCTCCGCCGGGATCTCGGCGAGGAAGCGCACCGTCGGGTCCCAGGCGGTGGGAAACAGCACCCGCTGGATCGGCTTGATGTTGAGGGTGATGAGCGTGCCCAGCGCCAGCCCGCCCAGCGTGCCGACCACGCCGATGAGCGCGCCGTTGATGAGGAACACCCGCATCACCGTGCCCGGCGTGGCGCCCATGGTGCGCAGGATCGCGATGTCGCTCGACTTGTCGCGCACGAGCAGGATCAGCCCGGAGACGATGTTGAGGGTCGCCACCACCACGATCAGGCTGAGGATGAGGAACATCACGTTGCGCTCCACCTCCAGCGCCCCGAAGAAGGTGCGGTTGCGCTGGCGCCAGTCGGTGAGCACCACCGGCCGCTCGGCGGCCATCTCCAGGTCGGAGCGCAGGGCGCCGACCGCGTCGGCGTTGTCGACGTAGACCTCGATGAGGCTGACGTCGCCCTCGCGGTTGAAGTAGGCCTGGGCCTCGGCCAGCGGCATGAAGACGAAGGTGGCGTCGAACTCGGTCATGCCGATCTCGAACACCGCCTTGATCGTGTAGGCCTTGGTGCGCGGGGCCGTGCCGAAGGGGGTGGTGGCGCCCTTCGGGGTCGAGAGGGTGATGTTGTCGCCGGCCTGCAGGCCCAGCGCCTCCGCGAGGCGGCGGCCGACCGCGACGCCGGTGCCGTCGTCGAAGCCGGCGAGCGTTCCGGCGCGCAGGTTCTTGGCGATGGCGCCGATCTTGTCGATGTCCTCGGCGCGGATGCCGCGCACCAGCACGCCGCTGCCGCCATAGGGCGAGGAGGCGAAGGCCTGGCCCTCGACGAGGGGAATCGCCGAGCGCACGCCGGCCACCTTGGACAGGCGGTCGGCGAGATCGGCGTAATCGGTGAAGGCGGTGTCCACCGGCGTGACGAAGACGTGGCCGTTGATGCCGACGATCTTGGACAGGAGCTCGCTGCGGAACCCGTTCATCACCGAGAGCACGATGATGAGGGTGGCGACCCCGAGGGTGATGCCGAGCACCGAGAAGAACGCCACCACCGAGACGCCGCCGCCGCGGCGGCGCGCCCGCAGGTAGCGCCCGGCGAGGATCCACTCGAACCCGGCGAAGGGGGGCGTGTCGCCCCGCTTGAAACGGGACGGCAGGTCCTTGAGGCGGGCCGTGACCTTGGCGAGCGCGCTCATGCCGGTCCCGTCGTCCCGGTCGAACGCCGCGAAAGCCGCGACGTGCGCGTTCCCGAGGTCATCGGGAACGCGGCGAGCCGCTCCCCGCCTTCGCGCGTCGCGTCCTGATCCTGCGCTCGCATCAGACCCGCTTCAGGCGAGCGAGCAGGTCGATCGGGGCCAGGGTCTCGCGCTCGCCGCCGGCGCGGCGCTTGACCTCGACCTTGCCCTCCGCGAGCCCGCGCGGGCCGACGATGACCTGCCAGGGCAGGCCGATCAGGTCGGCGGTGGCGAACTTGGCGCCCGGGCGCTCGTCGCGGTCGTCGTAGAGGACGCTGAGGCCGCCGGCCTCCAGCATCGCCTGAATCTCGGTGCAGGCGGCGTCGGTGGCCCCGTCGCCGGTCTTGAGGTTGATGAGCGCCACGTCGAAGGGCGCCACCGCGTCCGGCCAGACGATACCGGCCTCGTCGTGCGAGGCCTCGATGATCGCCGCCACCAGACGGCTCGGGCCGATGCCGTAGGAGCCCATGTGGACCGGCCGGTCGACGCCGTCAGGCCCCGTCACCTTGGCGCCCATCGCCTCGGAGTACTTGGTGCCGAAATAGAAGATGTGGCCGACTTCGATGCCGCGGGCCGCCATCCGGCGCTCGTCGGCGACCTCGGCGAAGGCCGCCGGCTCGTGCATCTCGCTGGTGGCCGCGTAGAGAGAGGTCCAGCGGTCGACGGTCCCCTGCAGGCCGGCCACGTCCTCGAAGTCGGTGGTGGCGGGAGGGATGTCGAAGGCGAGGTAGTCGCGGTCGCAGAACACCTCGCTCTCGCCGGTCTGGGCGAGGATGATGAACTCGTGGCTGAGGTCGCCGCCGATGGGGCCGGTGTCGGCCCGCATCGGGATCGCCTTGAGGCCGAGCCCGGCGAAGGTGCGCAGGTAGGCGACGAACATGCGGTTGTAGGCGTGGCGTGCCGCCGCCTGGTCGATGTCGAAGGAATAGGCGTCCTTCATCAGGAACTCGCGCGAGCGCATGGTGCCGAAGCGCGGGCGGACCTCGTCGCGGAACTTCCACGAGATCTGGTAGAGGTTCTTGGGCAGGTCCTTGTAGGAGCGCACGCTGCCGCGGAAGATCTCGGTGACGACCTCCTCGGCGGTGGGGCCGTAGAGCATCTCGCGGTCGTGCCGGTCCTTGATGCGCAGCATTTCCTTGCCGTAGGCGTCGTAGCGGCCGGACTCCTTCCACAGCTCGGCCGATTGCACGGTGGGCATCAGGAGTTCGATCGCCCCGGCGCGGTCCTGCTCGGCCCGCACCACGTCGCAGACCTTGTTGAGGACGCGCAGGCCCAGCGGCAACCAGGCGTAGATGCCGGCGGCTTCCTGGCGGATCAGCCCGGCGCGCAGCATCAGGCGGTGGGAGACGATCTCCGCTTCCTTGGGCGTCTCGCGCAAGGTCGGCAGGAAGTAGCGGGACAGACGCATGGACGGCCTTGACGAGAAAAGCTCGCGACGGCCCGGAGGGCGCACGCCGGCGCACACAACACATTGCCCTGGAAAAACACAAGCGTAGACGGGCAACGGTTTCGGTTTGCGGCCGGCTCGGCGCCGATGCCGGGGCCCTCCCCCGTCCGCGACCGATGCCGGCGACCGGGCATGACAGTTTGTCGCGTCCGTTGCAGAAAAACGCAAGGAACCTTCTCTGCCCGCGTGACAATACGAATTCTTGTTCCTATAAGCGGCGCCGCGATGGTCGCGTTGCTGTCCAGAGGCAATGCGCGGTCCGAGTCTCGGGAGGAACAGTCAGCCGCCGCGCCAGCAAGGCGTGAGATAATTCAAGGCTGAAACGAGAGCACCGTCTTAAAAAGCAAGGCATTCGCCTTGCTTTTTTTATTGTCCGCTCACCGACCGATCTGGCCGACGTCGCTCGCCGCCACCGGGCTCCAGCGCAGGATCTGGACGTAGCCGTCCCTGGCGGCCACCACCACCTGCCGGCGGTAGCGGTTGACGATGGTGCCGGGCGTATGGCGATGCGCCTCGTGCCAGCCCTCGGCCTGCGCGACGTAGACGCGGCCGTCGCCGAGGCGGGCGATGGTCTCGATGGTGCCGAAGGCCCGGACCCGGCGCAGGACCGCGTCGACCCCCGCCCGGAAGTCGAGGGTGCGGTCGGCATCCGTCACCCGCGCCCAATAGGAGCCCTCCCCCTGCGGCTCGGCCGCCCGCCAGCGGGCGGGCAGCTCCCGGGCGACCGGCCCGAGCGCGATCCGCCGCGCCGCCATCTGGCATTTGGCCAGCAGGGTCTCGTGGGTGTCGGCCGGCGTGAGCGGGAAGTGGTCGCGGGCCAGGATGTCGCCGGTGTCGAAGCCGGCCTCGCCGAGGACATGGGCGGTCACCCCCCAGCGCTCGTGGCCGTCCGCGATGGCGCGGAACAGGGGATAGGGTCCGCGCCCGACCGGCAGCGGCGACGGGTGGACGTTCAGGGCGTAGGCCGCCCGCCCCTGCCAGCCGGTCACCAGCCAGGGATAGCCGGCCACCACCAGGGCCCAGTCCCGCCCGTGGACCTGGGCCAGGGCGTCCAGATCGGCGACCTTGAGGCGGGAGAGCTGCATCGGCACGCGGTGGCGCCGGGCCTGGGCCACCACCGCCTCGTTGTGGTCGTAGAGCCCGTCGCAGGGCCGGGTGAACAGCTTGATCGGTGTCCAGCCCGTCTCGATCAGCGCATCGAACACGCCCCCGAGGAAATCGATGCCGGCGAAGGCGAACTTCATGAGGTGTCTCGATCGGTCGATGGAGGGTGGCCGTCGCCTGCGACGCCGCAACCGGGTGTCGCGGCGCGGGGTGGGGTCCCCAGCGGACGCTTGCGCCTTACCTAGCCTGTCTGGACGGGAATGGGAGCGGGCATGAAGCGAGTGGTGATCTACGGGGGCACCGGAGGCATCGGCGCCGCCACCGCGCGGGCCCTGCGCGCCCGCGGCGTTCCGCTCCACCTCGCGTCCCGCGATGCGGCCCGCCTCGCCGAGCTCGCCGAGGCACTCGGGGACACCACCGTCACGGCCGGCGACGTCACCGATCCGGCGTTCTTTTCGCGGGTGACCGAGGAGGCGGGCGGCGAATTCGGCGGCCTCGTCTATGCGGTGGGCACCATCACCCTGCGCCCGCTGGCACGGCTGACGGCGCAGGACGCGGAGACCGACTTCCGCATCAACGCGCTGGGCGCCTTCCTGGCGGTCCAGGCCGCGGCACCCGCCCTCAAGGCCGGCGCCGGCGCGGCGGGGGCCGGCGTCGTCCTGTTCTCCACCGTGGCGGTCTCGCAGGGCTTCACGGCGCACGCCTCGGTGGCGATGGCCAAGGGCGCGGTCGAGGGGCTGGCCCTGTCGCTGGCCGCCGAGCTCGCGCCGCAGGTGCGCATCAACGTGGTGGCGCCGTCGCTGACGCGCACGCCGCTGGCCACGGCCATCACCGCCAACGAGACCCTCGCCTCGGGCATCGCCGCGATGCACGCGCTCCAGCGCCTGGGAACGCCCGAGGACGTCGGCGCGCTGGCCGCCTTCCTGGTCTCGGAGGAGGCCGGTTGGATCACCGGGCAGGTGATCGGGGCCGACGGCGGCCGCTCCACCCTGCGCACCAAGGGCTGAGCCCTTGGGGACCCTGCGCTTCGTCCTCGGCGACCAGCTCCATCGCCGGGTGTCGACCCTGACCGATTGCGACCCCGACCACGACGTCGTCCTCATCGTCGAGGTGATGGCGGAGGCGACCTACGTCCGCCACCACAAGCAGAAGATCGCCTTCCTGTTCTCGGCCATGCGCCATTTCGCGGCCGAGCTCGAGGCCGAGGGGCTGAGGGTCGACTACGTCCGCCTCGACGACCCCGGCAACACCGGCTCCTTCACCGGCGAGCTGGAGCGGGCGCTCGCACGCCATGCCTGCGACCGCGTGGTGGTCACCGAGCCCGGCGAGTGGCGGGTGCTGTCGATGATGGAGGCCTGGCGCGAGGACCTCGCCGTGCCGGTGGAGATCCGTCCCGACAACTGCTTCCTGTGTCCGCGCGCCGAGTTCGCCGAGTGGGCCGGCGACCGCCGCAGCCTGCGGATGGAGACGTTCTATCGCGGCATGCGCAAGCGCACCGGCCTCCTGATGGAGAACGGCGAGCCGGCGGGCGGGCAGTGGAACTTCGACCACGACAACCGCAAGCGCCTGCCCAAGGGCCACCGCCCGCCGGAGCGCCCGCGCTTTGCCCCCGATGCCGTCACCCGCGAGGTCCTGGCGCTGGTCGAGGCCCGCTTCGCCGAGCATTTCGGCGACCTCGACGGGTTCGGCTGGCCGGTGACGCGGCAGGACGCCTTGAGCGCGCTGGCGCATTTCATCGCCGACTGCCTGCCGACCTTCGGCGACTACCAGGACGCCATGAAGACCGGCGCGCCGTTCCTCGCCCACTCGCTGATCTCGCCGGCCCTCAACGCCGGCCTGCTCACGGCGGAGGAGGTCTGCCTCGCGGCCGAACGCGCCTACAAGGAGGGTGCGGCGCCCCTCAACTGCGTCGAGGGCTTCATCCGCCAGATCCTCGGGTGGCGCGAGTACGTGCGCGGTCTCTACTGGGCGCGGATGCCCGAGTACGCGGCCACGAACGCCTTGGCCGCCAAGCGCGACCTGCCGTGGTTCTACTGGTCCGGCGAGACACGGATGAACTGCCTCGCCCAATGCATCGGCGAGACCAGGGCCCACGCCTACGCCCACCACATCCAGCGCCTGATGGTGACGGGCAACTTCGCGCTCCTGGCCGGGATCGCGCCCGCCCAGGTCGAGGAATGGTACCTCGTCGTCTATGCCGACGCCTACGAATGGGTGGAACTGCCCAACGTCCACGGCATGGCGCTCTGGGCCGACGGCGGCGTCATGGGCTCGAAACCCTATGCGGCGTCGGGCGCCTACATCAACCGGATGTCCGACTACTGCGGCACCTGCACCTACGACGTATCCGCCAAGGCCGGGCCCGAGGCCTGCCCGTTCAACTATCTCTACTGGAACTTCCTGATCGAGAACGCGGAGCGCCTCGAACCCAATCCGCGCATGGGGATGCCCTATCGCAACCTCGCCCGGATGGACGAGACGCGCCGGGCCGAGATCGTGGCCGATGCGCAGAGGTTCCTCGACGGCCTCGAGAGCCGGCCGCCCCCGGGAGACCTCACAACGGCCTCCAAAGGGTCAGCGACACGTAGGGGCCGGCGCTCGCCCGCCCGCTCTCCATGAGGACGCCGGCCGAGACGCGGCAACGCAGATCGCCGACTTCGAGATCGGTGGCGTGGAGGCCGAGGCTGGTCTTGCGGTAGCCGGTCTCGTCGACGTAGAGCGCCGCCTCCGGCCCGACGGAGGCGCCCCAGGCGCGCCACCCGTACGACAGCCGGCCCCAGGCATGGCCGCGGGCCGAGCCGAGGATCAGCGTGGCGGTGAGCAGGGTGTCCTCGCTCGGACGGGCCCAGACCTCGCCGTGGATGCGCAGGCCCGGCCGGGCCGGCAGGAACGCGGCTCCTCCCGGACCCGACAGGCTCTCGATCGACCCCTCCGGTCCGGCGAAGAGTGCGACGACGCCCCAGTCGGCGCCCCATTGATACCCGGCGAGGGCCGCTCCCAGCATCGTCCAGCGCGTCAGGATGGTCGGCCGAGCCCCGGCGAGAGAGGGTCCGCGCTCGCCTCGGCGCCCGGTCCCGAGGCTGGCGAGGGCCACGAACCCGTCGCGGTCGATCCGGTCCGCGGCGACCTTGGCGCCGACCGTGACGAATCCCGACGGCCCGGCCTCGAGGCTCCCGAAGATCACCGTCGACAGGGGATACTCCCCGGCCCGGGCCGAGGCCGCCCCGCCGAGGACGGGGGCGACGATCAGGAGAGTCCTCAGGGCCCGGCGGCGGGATCGGCGACGGACCGTCGGTGCGGCCACGGGAACGATGCTCCTGGCAGAGGCCGCCGCGGGACGGCCGACCTCCAGATTGCATCGTATTTCTCGTTGCAACTCAATCGATATTGCGTTTTTCTGCGGTACACGCTGTGCCGAACCGGCGAAACGCAGACAAACTCACCGCCTTTATTGACCTGATCGATATTTGTCTTGTTTCTATACCTCAGGTTGCGTCACCCGGTTCCAATGACCGCCCGGTCCCGGATCGCCCGCCGAATCGGTACCGGGCATGGCCGACCGGCGGCCGCCGCTTGGCGTCGGGGCCCGACTAGGATAGAGCCCGCGCCGGGACAGCAGCCGATGGCCGATCTTCTTGACTTCAGGCGCACGAACATCCGACGTCCTCACCGTCCTGGCGGCGCAGGAAGGTGACAGGCTGACCGTCGGCGACATCGTCGCCGTCCTGCGGGACCGCGCCTTCGCCCTCCTCATCGTCATCCTCGGCCTGCCCAACTGCCTGCCGATGCCGCCGCCGATCCCGCTGGTGTGCGGTCTGCTGCTCCTCCTCGTGGCGTTCCAGATCATGATCGGCATGGCCGCGCCGTGGCTGCCGAAGATGCTGCTCGGGCGCTCGGTGGCGCGCAGCGACGTCGAGCGCGCCGCCAAGCGGGCGGTGCCGCTGCTGCGGCGGCTGGAGCGGTGGTCGCGGCCGCGCCTCAGCCTGTTCGAGACGCCGCTGGGCATGCGCACCGTCGGGCTGATCGTCCTGACGCTGTCGCTGGCCTTGATCGTGGCCGCACCCTTCATCGGCCAGATCCCGCTGGGGATCGCGATCTGCCTCGTGGGCCTCGGCCTCGTCGAGCGCGACGGCCTCGTGGTGATGGTCGGCCTCGGGGTCGGCGTCATCGGCGTGCTGTTGAACGCCGGCTTCGTCTACGCCATCGTGACCGGGATCATGGAACTGCTCAGCCTGTAGCGATCGGACGCCGGGCTTTCAGGCCTCCAGGTGGCGCCGGCGCAGGAGCCTGAGGAGCAGGCCGCCGCGGGTGCCCACCAGCAGCGAGACGAGGTAGAGCGCCCCGGCCGACAGCACGATGGCCGGGCCGGTGGGAAGGTCGGCGTGGTACGACAGGCTCAGGCCCGTCAGGCTGGCGATCATCGCGAGACCCATCGAGACCGGGATCAGGCCGCTGAGGTCCGCCGCCCAGAGGCGGGCGGTGATCGCGGGCAGCAGCATCAGCCCCACCGCCAGCAGCGTGCCGAGCGCCTGGAAGCCGCCGACGAGGTTCATCACCACGAGGCCGAGGAAGGCGTAATGCACAGGCCCGCCGGCGCGGCTGACGCTGCGCAGGAACAGCGGGTCGACGCATTCCATCACCAGCGGACGGTACAGGGCGGCCAGCGCGAACAGCGTCACCGTGGCGATGCCGCCCAGCAGTAGCAGCGCCGGGTCGTCGAGCGCCAGCACCGTGCCGAACAGGATGTGCAGGAGGTCGATCTGCGAGCCCCTGAGCGACACGAGCAGGACGCCGGCGGCCAGGGAGATCAGATAGAAGGCGGCGAGACTCGCGTCCTCCTTGATCACGGTGGAGCGGGTGACGAACCCGGCGAGCAGCGCCACCGCGAGGCCGGCGGCCAGCCCCCCGAGCGTCATCGCCGGCAGCGACAGGCCGGCCACGAGGAAGCCCACCGCCGCCCCGGGGAGGATCGCGTGGCTCATCGCCTCGGTCATGAGGCTCATGCGCCGCAGCATCAGGAACACCCCCACGGGGGGGGCCGACAGCGACAAGGCGAGGCAGCCCACGAGGGCGCGGCGCATGAACGCGAATTCGAGGAACGGTCCGAAGACGAGGTCGATCACGCGGCGTGCCCGTGGTCGTGCCCGTGGTCGTGCCCGTGGTCGTGCCCGTGGTCGTGCCGATGCAGGCCGTGCCCGTCCCCGTGTGAAGGCCCGTGCGAATGACCGTCTCCAGCGGCGCCGGGGGGAAGCGGGCCGTGGCCGTGGTGGTCGTCGCGCGCGCAGATCGCCGCCCCCTCGTCCCAGGCCTCGGACAGGCTCTGGGCCCGGGCGAGGTTGCGCGGGGTGAGGACGCTGGCGGTGGGCCCCCAGGCCACGGGCTCGCGGGCGAGCAGCAGGGTCGTGGGAAAATGCGCCGTGACCTGGCCGAGGTCGTGCAGGGCCGCGACGATGGTGCGGCCCTGGCCGTGCCAGGTCCGGATCAGCGCCAGCAGGTCCTGCGTCGTGCGACCGTCGACCCCCGAGAACGGCTCGTCGAGAAGGATGACCGAGGCCTCCTGCAGGATCAGCCGGGCGAACAGGGCGCGCTGGAACTGCCCGCCCGAGAGCGTCCCGATCGGGCGATCGGCGAAGCCGTCGAGGCCGACCGCCGACAGGGCGGCGAGCAGGTCCGGCCGGTGCCGACGCAGGCTCCGCCACGGGCCGAAGCGCCGCCACAGGCCCATGGCGGCCAGATCGAGCACCGAGAGGGGAAAGCTGCGGTCGATCTCCGCCGCCTGCGGCAGATAGGCGATGGTGTCGGCCCGGCCCGGCCGCGCGATCGACCCGTCAAGGCAGGCGATCTCGCCGACGATGCCCTTCAGGAGCGTCGACTTGCCGGCCCCGTTGGGGCCGACGAGGGCGAGCAGGGCGCCGCCCGCAACCGTCCCGTCGAGGTGATGCACCGCCGGGTGCCGGTCGTAGCCGAGGGTGACGCCCCGCAGCACGATGTCGCCGGGGGGCGGACGCAAGGTCGGCACGCCGCTCGTCACCGTCATTGCCAGGCCCAGACGATCGCGACCCAGAGCAGGCCGCTCAACAGGCCCGCGGCGGAAAACCGCGCGAGGGCGCTGGCCTGGAACAGGGAACGGCGCGGAACGGTCATGCGGTCACGGGTTCGGATCATGAGGTCGGGTCTTGGGGTCGGGTCTTGGGGTCGGGTCGCCGGTTTGGGTCTTGGGAGGTCGTTTGCCCGAACGGGAGCGTCGGATTATGGTTCAGGGCTGATACACTGTAACACCCGCCGGGTTCAATCGGCCCGGGGCCGCGCTCCCGGCCGGTCGGGGATGGGGTGCTCCGGCGGGACGGGTCCGAGGACGACGGCGAGAACAGAGGCTAGGGACAACGGGATGCACGACCACGCCACCGGATCATCGGACGGTGCCGGGCATGGCGCCTGCGGCGCGAACGTGGTGGCGCGGGCCGAGCGCCTTTGCCGGGACCGCGACCTGCAGTTCACCCGCCTGCGCCGCGACGTCCTCGAGACCGTCGCCGCCCAGACGCGGCCGATGGGTGCCTACGACATCGCCGAGCGGCTGAGCGCCCAGGGCCGCCGGGTCGCGGCGGTGTCGGTCTACCGCGCCCTCGACTTCCTGGGCGAGCACGGCCTCGTCCACCGGATCGCCAGCCGCAACGCCTTCGTCTCCTGCGGCCACGAGCACGGCGAGTCGGCCAAGCTCGTCTTCCTGATCTGCCGCACCTGCGGAGCCATCGACGAGACCACGGCCCCGGCCGTCGAGACCGCCCTCGACCGCACCCTGGTGCAGGCCGGCTTCAAGCCCTCCGGTCGCATCCTCGAGGTCGAGGGCGAGTGCGGCGCCTGTCAGGAGCGGACCGCGGCCTGAAGCGGCCGCGATCGAGTCCGGAGGCGCTGGGGGCGTGGTGCCCGCGAACTGGACGAACGGCCCGCGCACGCCCACCTACCGCCGATCTCTTCCCGCCAGCCCTTCGATCCGCCACGGAGCGATCCTTGCCCCATTCCGAATCCGGCCCGCCGCAGATGCACGCCACCACCATCCTCATGGTCCGCAAGGGCGGGCGCGTGGTCATCGGCGGCGACGGCCAGGTCAGCCTCGGGCAGACCATCGTCAAGGGCAACGCCCGCAAGGTCCGGCGGCTGGCCAAGGGATCGGTGATCGGGGGATTCGCCGGGGCGACGGCGGACGCCTTCACGCTGTTCGAGCGGCTGGAGGCCAAGCTCGACCAGTACCCGGGCCAGCTCACCCGCGCCTGCGTCGAGCTGACCAAGGACTGGCGCACCGACCGCTACCTGCGCCGGCTCGAGGCGATGATGCTGGTGGCCGACAAGGACGTGAGCCTGCTGCTCTCGGGGGCCGGCGACGTCCTCGAGCCGGAGCGCGGCGTCATGGCGATCGGCTCGGGCGGAAACTACGCCCTGGCCGCGGCGCGGGCCCTGGAGGACGGCGAGCACGACGCCGAAGCCATCGTGCGCAGGGCGATGGGTATCGCAGCCGAAATTTGCGTTTACACAAATGAGAATCTCGTGATCGAATCCCTGAGTAGCGAATCCGTTTGAGCGATCTCTGTCTTCGTTAACCCTGTCGCAAAGCCTCTACCTTTATGTCGGTCCATCGAATGGTGCCCGATGGAGAGCGGCGATGCGGATCCGGTCTAAAATCTTGGTGTTCGTCGCTGCTTGCAGCTTGATGACGGTGGTGATCGCCGCGATCAGCTTGTCGACCCTGAGCACCTTCAACACCGCGATCACCGAGGCCAAGCAGGCCTCGCAGCGCGCCCTCAACGCGGCCAACCTCAACCGCCTCGTCACCGGCGTGGTGGTGGAAGCCCGCGGCATCTACGCGGCCAAGGACACCGCCGACGCGAAGAAGTACGCCGAGCGCCTGCTCAAGAACCTCTCGGCCATGAACGCCCTGCTCACCGAATGGGCGCCCACCGTGCCCGACAGCGAGCGCGTCCTGTTCGACCGCGTCGTCACGGGTGCGGCCGACTTCACCGTCCTGCGCAAGGAGACGGCGCGCCTGGGCACCGAGGTCGCACCGGCGGCGGCGGCGGCACAGGGCTTCAACGAACTCAACCGCGCCAACCGGCAGGCCTTCCAGGACAGCATCGACGCCCTGGTCACGAGCGGCCGGGCGACGGTGGACGCGATCGACCGCCAGACCGACGTGCTCTACGACCAGCGCTTCATGCTGCTGGTGGGGATCACGATCGCCGGCGGCCTCGGCAGCCTTCTCATCGGCGGCATCGTCGGCAACCGCATGATCGCCCGGCCCCTCACCCATGTCTCCCAGGCGATCGGGCGCCTGTCGGCGGGCGACCACGACCTGCCGCCGGTCAAGGCCGGCAAGGACGAGATCGGGGCCATCTGGGCGAGCATGGCGGTCTTCGCGGCGACGATGCGCGAGAGCACCACCCTGCGCGCGCACCAGGACCAAGTCACGGCCTCCGCCCAGGACCGCCGCCGCACCGAGATGTCGTCCCTGGCCGACGGCTTCCAGGGCAGCGTCGGAGAGCTGGTGCGGACGCTGGCCACCGCCGCCACCGAGATGGAACGCACCGCCCAGGCCATGGCCGCCGATGCCGACCAGACCAACCGCCAGTCGAACGCCGTGATGTCGGCGGCCAACGAGACCGCCATGAACGTCCAGTCGGTGGCCGCCGCCACCGAGGAGCTGGCCGCCACCGCCAACGAGATCGGCATGCAGGTCGCCCAGACCTCCGCCGCCGCCGCCGGTGCCGTGGAAAGCGCCAAGCGGACCAACGCCCGCGTCCAGGCCCTGGCCGACAGCGCCTCTCGGATCGGCGACGTGGTCGCCCTCATCTCCAACATCGCCGGCCAGACCAACCTGCTCGCCCTGAACGCCACCATCGAGGCGGCCCGGGCCGGCGAGGCCGGGCGCGGCTTCGCGGTGGTGGCCGCCGAGGTGAAGGAACTCGCCTCGCAGACCGCCAAGGCCACCGACGAGATCGGCACCCAGATCGCCGCCATCCAGGAGGCCACCCGCGAGACCGTGAACGCCATCGCCGAGATCGGCTCCACCATCGGCACGGTCCACGGCATCGCCATCGGCGTCGCCGCGGCGGTGGAGGAGCAGCAGGTCGCCACCCAGGAGATCGCCCGCAGCGTCAGCGACGCGGCCCGCGGCACCCAGGCCGTCACCGAGACGATGAACCAGGTGCAGGAGGCCGCGGTCCAGGCCGGCGCCCGCGCCTCCCAGGTCCTCGACGCGGCCGGAGGCCTCGTGCGGCAGTCGAAGGCGGTGGCCGGCGAGGTCGACCACTTCGTGGGCGGCGTGCGCGCGGCCTGAGAGCGGCCGGTTCGACGGGCCGGATCGAGCGCAGCCTAACGAGCAGAGCCTGGCGAGCAGAGCCTGGCGAGCAGAGCCTGGCGAGCAGAGCCTGGAAAGCCGGCGCCGTCGGGCTTAAGTCCCGGTGGTGCGACGCCAACCAGCCCCGTTTCCGTTCGTCCCCCACGCCGCCGTCACGGCTCGGCCGTCCCTGCCCGGGGGCGGCCGATGATCGAGACGGCGTTCCTCGACCGGGCGGTGGCCCGCGGAATCATCACCCAAGCCCAGGCGCACGACCTCGCCGGCCTGTCGCGGGAGACCGTCGACGAGCCGGTGCCCTCCGCCGAGGCGGCGCGGGACGACGAGCAGCTGCGGCTCGTCACCGGCTTTGCCGACATCTTCGTCACCATCGGCCTCGTCCTGTTCCTCGGCACCGCCGCCTACATCGGCACCGAGGTCGCCGGGGCGCTGGTCGGCCATGTCCTCGTCGCCGCGATGGCCTGGGGCCTCGCCGAGTTCTTCACCCGCCGCCGGCGGATGGCGCTGCCCAGCATCGTCCTGCTGCTGGCCTTTGCCGGCGCCAGCTTCTCGGCGCTGGCCTTCGCCTTCGGCGACGGGAGCGGGCTCGGCGGCTGGGTTCCGGCCCTCGACCTCTTCGGCTCCGGCGCCGCGAGCCCGGGCGGACTGGCCATCGCCGGGCTCGGGACGCTGGCCCTCTGCGCCCTGCACTTCCGGCGCTTCGCCGTCCCCGTCACCATCGCGGCGGGAACGGCCGCCCTCGCCGCCACCCTGCTCGGGCTGGCCTTCGCCGCGGCGCCGGAGGCTGCGGCGCGCCACAGCGACGCGCTGTTCGTCGTCGCCGGCCTGGCGGTCTTCGCCCTGGGGATGCGCTACGACCTCGCCGATCCGCACAGGTCCGGCCGCAAGACCGACATCGCGTTCTGGCTGCATCTGCTGGCCGCGCCGCTGATCGTCCATCCGGTGCTCTCGAACCTCGTCACGGTCACGCAAGGGGCGACGAGTTCCACGGCGGCGCTGGCGGTCCTCGCCATCGTGTTGGTCCTGGCCCTCGTGGCGCTGATCACCGACCGGCGGGCGATCCTGGTGGCGGCGATGGTCTATACCGCGGTCGCCTTCGGCACCCTGATCCGCGACGCGGGCCTCGCCAGCCGCTCGCTCCCCTTGAGCCTCCTGGCGCTGGGCGCCTTCGTGCTCCTCCTGAGCGCGGGCTGGCATCCCTTGCGCGGGCTCGTCCTGCGCCTCCTTCCGCGCGGCCTCTCCGCCCGGCTGCCCCATCCTCTCGCCCACCCTCCCGGAACCCGATGACCACCTTCTCTCCCCGCGAGATCGTCTCCGAACTCGACCGCTACATCGTGGGCCAGCACGACGCCAAGCGGGCCGTCGCCATCGCGCTGCGCAACCGCTGGCGCCGCCAGCAGCTCACCGGGCCGCTGCGCGAGGAGGTCGCCCCGAAGAACATCCTGATGATCGGGCCGACCGGCTGCGGCAAGACCGAGATCGCGCGGCGCCTCGCCCGGCTGGCGGGCGCGCCCTTCCTCAAGATCGAGGCGACCAAGTTCACGGAGGTCGGCTACGTCGGGCGCGACGTCGAGCAGATCGTGCGCGACCTCGTCGAGATCGGCATCGGCCTCAAGCGCGAGGATCGCCGCCGCGGCGTCCAGGCCAAGGCGGAGGCGGCCGCCGAGGCCCGCATCCTCGACGCCCTGGTCGGCCCCACCGCCAGCCAGGCCACGCGCGACAGCTTTCGCAAGAAACTGCGCGCCAGCGAGCTCGACGACAAGGAGGTCGAGATCGAGCTGTCGGGCGGGGCGGGCTCGGGCATGCCGATGTTCGAGATCCCGGGGATGCCCGGCGCCGCCATGGGCGCGGTCAACCTCGGCGACATGCTCGGCAAGGCTTTCGGCGGCGCCAAGGGCAAGCCGCGCCGGATGACCGTGCGTGAGGCCTATGCGCCGCTGCTGGCCGAGGAATCCGACAAGCTGGTCGACGCCGAATCCCTGACCCAGGACGCGATCCGCGAGGTCGAGGAGAACGGCATCGTCTTCCTCGACGAGATCGACAAGATCTGCGCCGGCGAGGGCCGTTCCTCGGCCGACGTCTCGCGCGAGGGCGTGCAGCGCGACCTGCTGCCGCTCATCGAGGGGACCACGGTGGCGACCAAGCACGGGCCGGTGAAGACCGACCACATCCTGTTCATCGCCTCGGGCGCCTTCCACGTCTCGAAGCCCTCCGACCTGCTGCCCGAACTGCAGGGCCGGCTCCCGATCCGCGTCGAACTGCAGCCGCTGACGGTGGAGGACTTCAAGCAGATCCTCACCACCACCGAGGCGAGCCTGATCAAGCAGACCGTCGCGCTCATGGCCACCGAGGGCGTCACCCTGGAGTTCTCCGACGACGCCGTCGACGCGCTGGCCCGCGTCGCCGTGGACGTCAACAACTCGGTCGAGAACATCGGCGCCCGCCGGCTGCAGACGGTGCTGGAGCGGGTGATCGACGAGATCTCGTTCACGGCCACCGACCGGTCCGGGGAGACCGTCCCGATCAATGCGGACTACGTGCGCGAGCGCGTCGCGAGCCTGGCCGCCGACACGGATCTCAGCCGCTTCATCCTGTGACGCGGCCGAGGGGCGTCGGCGCTACTGCGTGATGTGGGCGACCTGGACGGCCTGGTCGAACATGGCGTTCAGCGCGGCGGTGATGTCGGCCGGCGTGTTGGCCGTCCGGAAGAAGCCGGGCGAGGCGCAGGCCTTCAACGGCACGTCGAGGGTCGGGCTGAACCCGTTCACGATCCCGTTCTCCCAAGCCACTCCACCGCCGCGATCGACGTAAGCGATCTGGTTGTAGGGAATATGCAGGATCGAGATCGTGGCACCGTCGTCCTTCAACGCCTGGCATTCCTTCGGGTCCATCTTAGACGGCTTGGAGCCGTCCCACCAGGCATCGCCGTGACCAGGGAAAGTGGAAGGCCTGCCGGGGTAAGAATAAGGGCTGCTGCTGTTTTTCTTCACAAAATAGTGCTGATCGTTCTGCATCCCGTCCGTGATCACGAAGATAAATGACTTCGGCACCGACGCGGTCGAGCCGTCGCCGAACTTCGAGACCGTCGTGCGCATCTTCTTGAACGCATCGTCGAAGTGGGTTCCTCCACTTCCCGTCCCGGTGGTCGGATCCCCCGCCGTGAAGAGTTGCGTGGTTCCGGTGTCGAGCAGGTTCGTGAACGCGAGCGGCCATGACGAACCACATTGGGCTGCCGTATTCAGGGAGGAGATGTTGCTCGTCAGCGGCGACAGCGTCGCAAGCTGATTGATGAACGGATAAATCCCGACGCGATATTGATCAGTGACGCTGGAAGTGGCTGCGCGGGCGAGGAGAGAGCAGACCGCCGAGTTCACGGCGTCGGATCGCAGCTGGATCTTGCCGGCCGCCAGGGTCCAACCCTTCCTGTCCGGAAAGTGACAGGCGAACTGGCAGCCCTGCTTGTAGTCGTCGTACATATCGTCGTTCTTGCTGGCCAGGGTCGTCATGCCGGCGGCCGTCGTCGGCAACCCCATCGAGCCGGACACGTCGACCATCAGATAGAAGTCCAGGTAGCTCGACACGTCGGCGGCGGCGGACGTCGTGTTCTGGAGGTTCACGGTCGGGACGTTGAAGATCCGCCCGAAGCTGTTCTGCACGACGGCCGTGTAGGTGACCGTCGATCGGAACGTCTGCCCCGTGCGCGTCAATTGAGGCGTCTGCAGCTGGTACGTGCCGAGCGAGATGTTGCCGGCGTTGACCTTGAAGACACTGGTGGCCTGGGCGATCCCGGCGGCGATCGCCTTGGTCGTCACGCCGGTTTGGGTGGGATTGTTGGCGAGATACGTCTTCGCCGTCACGACCGCGGCCACCGCCGCGGCATCGGCCGCACGATCCAGTTTCGCCTTGTTGCTGGTCGCGACGCCGTAATCGATGCCGAGCCCGACGATGCCGATCACGGGGATCAGGGTGAACGCGAAGATGATCCCGACACTACCCTCGATCCTGCTCCGGATCGACGACGAGCGACATTTGGCGGATGCGGTCCGACCCGGAAGCTTCAGCATTTCGAACCGATCCCGTCGCTGTTCGTCGTGTCGTAATTGATGAGCGTCGCATAGCGCGGCTGCATGTAGGCCGTGCGAGCGATCTTGATCGCAGGCACGAAGTTCTCGCCGAACGTCGGCTTGAAGGTGAACACGACATCGACCACGACGATGGAGGCGGCCCCGAAGATCGACCGCGGCAGGGTCGTCGCCGAGGGAGGATTCGTGTCGTCGACCGGCGTCTGCTTGGGCGTGCAGGTCCGAAAGCCCCCTCCATGGACACCGGTACTGGTCCAGACCACGGAGGCTTCCCGGCAGGAGCTCGGATCGGCCGACGCCTGGCAGTTTCCCGAGACCGGGGTGAAGCGGATGCTAGCGAAGTTGATGGCGATGTTCTGCCACCACTGGACGCCCTTTTGCTTGGCGTCGGCCATCACGTAGGGAAACGTCACCAGGGCCGCGTCGTAGGCGAAGTGCAGGTCGAGGGCATTGACGGTGGCCTCCGACGCCCCGGCCGGGGGAACGGCCTGGGAGATCATCTCGCCGATGGATCGGGCGAGGAGATCCACCCGCCGCGCCGCGTTGGTGTAGGAGACGACCTGGATCCCCCCCAGCATGATCGCGAAGAGGATCGGCATGATGAGCGCGAACTCGATCGCGGCCATCGCCTTGCGATCGCGGAGGAAGGCTCCGATCGGTATCGCCCGGCCGGCCATCAGTATTTTTCGTTTCTGAAAACGGCGGTCGACACGGCGAGATAGGCGGGAGACCCCTTATACTGGGTACTTCCGAGCATCGTCGTCATGAAGGACGGCAGCACTCGGATCGGATAGATGACCTGCAGATACTGGTAGTCGCCCTGTACGCCCATGTTGAATGTCCCCGCGCCGGGGGTCAGGTCCGGGATCTTGAGACCGCTCACATCGTCTTTCACGAAGGTGTAGTATCCGCCGGGCCCTCCCGACTTGGGAACGATGTAGAGGTTGACGATCAGGTCGGCGCAATCCATCGCGCTGGGAAGCCGGCTGCAGATGTTGCTGGTCAACGTGCTCTGGGTCATGGACGATGCCTGGGCCGAACCGGTCATGATCGACCGCGACGCCTGCGCCGTGGCGTTGTCGAGTTCCTGGTTGAGGTACAGCCCCGTTCCCACTACCATGACGAAGACGATCGTCAGGAGCAGCATCGGAGCCACGAGCGCGAACTCGACGGCGGTGCTTCCGCGGTTGCAGGCGATCCGTCTTGCGATTCGATCCATCGGTGTCGGCGGCGATCTGGCGTTGGTTGTCGGCCGGGCTCGTCCCTTGCGCGGACCCGCCGAGAGCCGACACCGGAGGGACGCTCGCCGGCAGGCAAGCTTGGACTGCGCAGTCCGATCACTAGCGATCAAACCTTAACTTACGATAAAAAACTCGCCGATATCCCGCGATGCTGTCGAATGAGTCGTGCACCAAGTCATTCCCGCAGGTCGAACAAGGATAGTCTGTCGGGCCCATGTCAAAAAGCGCCCGTCATCGGGCCCATCGTGGTTTCGACGCGATGGCGAAGCCTGCCCCGGCCTTGCCGTGGGCGCCGGTGTGCGGCACCGGCGACATCCGGCTTGCCGCCCGGCGCCTCGGGGATCACATGGGGCGGGTCGGCGCGCTGGCCGGCGCAGCGAGGGTCACCGCTCATCATGTATCCGGACATCGATCTGCATATCGCGGGCGCCTGGACGCCGGGCTCGGGCGGCCAGACCCTGCCCGTCCTCAACCCGGCCACCGGCGACGCGCTCGGTCGGCTGGCCGTGGCGACGACGGACGACCTCGACAGGGCGCTGGCCGCGGCCGAGCGCGGCTTTGCCGCCTGGCGGACGGTCAGCGCGTTCGACCGCGCCAAGATCATGAGGCGCGCGGCCGAGACCCTGCGCGAGGGCGTCGAGGACATCGCCCGGATCATGACGCTGGAGCAGGGCAAGCCCCTGGCCGAGGCGCGCATCGAGACCCTGGCCGCCGCCGACGTGATCGACTGGTTCGCGGAAGAAGGAAAGCGGGCCTACGGGCGGGTGATCCCCTCGCGCCTGCCGCAGGTGCAGCAGGTGGTGCTGCGCCAGCCCGTGGGCGTGGTGGCGGCCTTCACCCCCTGGAACTTTCCGATCAACCAGGCGGTCCGCAAGATCTCCGCGGCCCTCTGCACCGGCTGTTCCGTCATCCTCAAGGGGCCAGAGGACACGCCGGCGAGCTGCGCCGCCCTGGTGCGCGCCTTCCTGGACGCGGGCGTGCCGGGGGACGTGCTGTCCCTGGTGTTCGGCGATCCGGCCGCGATCTCGTCCTACCTGATCCCGCATCCGGTGGTGGCCAAGATCTCGTTCACGGGTTCCACGGCGGTGGGCAAGGAACTGGCCGCCCTTGCCGGCCGCCACATGAAGCGGGTGACGATGGAACTCGGCGGGCACGCCCCGGCCCTGGTGTTCGACGACGCCGACGTCGAGCGCGCGGTGGAGGTGCTGGCCGCCAACAAGTTCCGCAACGCCGGGCAGGTCTGCGTGGCCCCGACGCGCTTCCTCGTCCAGGATCGCGTGTTCGCGGCGTTCCGCGACCGCTTCGTCGAGCGGGCCCGCGGCATCGTCGTCGGCGACGGCCTGGCGCCCGAGACCACGATGGGACCGCTGATCCACGGCCGGCGCCTGGAGGCGATGGAGGCCCTGTGCGCCGATGCCGTGGCGCTGGGCGCCGGCGTGGCGACGGGGGGTGGCCGCATCGGCAACCGCGGCCATTTCTTCGCCCCCACCGTCCTCACCGAGGTTCCCCGCGAGGCCAGGATCATGAACGAGGAGCCGTTCGGGCCGGTGGCCCTCATCCAGCGGTTCTCCGACGACGAGGAGGCCTTCGCCGAGGCCAACCGTCTCCCCTACGGCCTGGCGGCCTATGCCTACACGCGCTCGGCCGCGCGGGCCGCGCAGGTGGCGGCGCGGGTCGAGAGCGGCATGATCGGCATCAACCACCATGGCATCTCCCTGCCGGAGACGCCGTTCGGCGGCATGAAGGATTCGGGCTACGGCAGCGAGGGCGGGTCGGAAGCCCTCGACGGCTACCTCGCCACGAAGTTCGTGACGCAATCGTCCTGAGCCCACCGCCGTCCCGGCAAACCATGAACAGTCCGCAGCCCGCCCCGGGGCGTCCTCGACGTCAGTAATGCGGCGGCGGCGGCTCGGGCGCGCTACCGGAGGCCCGGCTGCCGGCTTCCTCGACCCGCTCGGTGAGGGCGGCGACCTGGCGCGTCAGGCGGTCGATCAGTCGCCACTGCTCGGTGATGGTGCGGTTGAGGTCGTCGAGCATGCGGTCCTGCTCGGTCAGGCGCATCTCCAGGGTGTCGATCCGGGCCGGGTCGATGGCGTTCACCGCGACAGCACTCACCGCAACGTCTCCGAGGCGTGGTCGGGCCGCTCGACGAGGCCGGGCCCCAGGGCGATCCGGTCGTCGAACACGAAGCAGTCGCCCCTCCAGCGGCTGTGCGCCTCGGGCACCGTCTCGAGGTAGCGCAGGATGCCGCCGGCCAAGCTGTAGACCTCGCCGAACCCGCGCGCGCGCAGGTAGGCGCCCGCCTTCTCGCAGCGGATGCCGCCGGTGCAGAACATCGCCACCGCCGGATGGCGCGCGGGATCGAGGGCGTCGGCATAGGCGCGAAACCCGGAGAACCGGGTCATGCCGGGGTCGATCGCGCCGGGAAAGCTCCCCAGCGCGACCTCGAACCGGTTGCGGGTATCGATGAGGAGGAGGTCCGGCCGGTCGAGGAGCGCATTCCAATCGCTCGCCGCCACGGGCCGGGCGCCCCCGGCGGCGGGGTCGGTGCGGCCGCCGTCGAAGGCCACGATCTCGCGCTTCACCCGCACCTTGAGCCGGCCGAACGGCGTCGCGCGTGCACCCGACAGCTTGCAGTCCATCTCGTGGAGCCGCCCCCCGAACAGCGGGCCGTGGCGCAGGGCGCCGAGGAAGGCGGCCATGTCGTCGCCCGCGCCGGCCACCGTGCCGTTGATGCCCTCCTGCGCCAGGAGGATCGTGCCCGAGATGCCATGGGCGAGGCAGAGCGCCTCGAGGCCGGGCCGGAGGTCCACGGCATCCGGCAGCGGGACGAACCGATAGAGGGCGGCCACGGCGAGGGTCATCGCGGCATCCCTACCAAACACCTGCGGGCACACCAAACCGGCGCGCGCGTCGCAGCCGCACGATCCCCGGCGAAACGGACGTCCGGGGCGCCAGGAGCGAATAATGCATACATAAGTTGTTGACGGCCGCCTTTAACGCTTTTTTGGGGTGCCGTTACCATGGTGCGTCCAGTGGTGGTGCGGACGTTCGACATGCTCTCGGTCCTCGGCTGTCTAGCCGACCAACACGATCCTTTGCTGGTCGCCGTCGCCTCCCTGATCTGCGCCCTGTCGGCCGTCACCGTGATCGGACTGCTGCGCCACGCCCAGGCCTCCGACGATCGCGGACGAAGCTTCTGGCTGGCCGTCGCGGCGCTCGCGGGCGGCTCGGGCATCTGGGCGACGCATTTCGTCGCGCTGATGGCCAATGCGTCGGCGCTGTCGAGCACCTACGCCATCGTTCCCACCGCGGCCTCCCTCGTCTTCGCGGTGGCACTCACCTGGGCGGGGCTGACGATCGCCCTGATCTCGGACCTGCGCGGCAGGGCCTGGATCGGCGGAACGATCCTGGGCGCCGGCATCGCGGCCATGCATTTCGCCGGCATGGTCGCCTTCGAGATCGGCGGTCGGTTCTCCTGGTCCGCCGACCTCGTCGCGGCCTCCATCGCCGCCGGCATGGTGTTCAGCAGTCTGTCCCTGTCGCTGGCCCTGCGGCGCGGCGCGGTCACGTTCCAGCTCGCGAGCGCCGGGCTTCTCGTGTGCGCCATCTGTGGCCACCATGTCACCGCGATGACCGCGCTCGCGATCGTACCCGTCGCGGATCTCGCCGGGCCGACGGCCGCGATCCAGCCGGAATGGATGGCGGCGGCCGTGGCCGTCATCAGCGCCATGGTCCTCGCCATGGCCTGCGCCGCCCTCACCCTCGACATCCGGGACCGGCGCCAGGCCGGTTTGCAGGGCGAGCGCCTGCGCAGCCTCGCCAACGCGGCGGTGGAATCCCTGGTGATCTGCCGGGGCGACGTGATCGTGAGCGCCAACGACAGCTTCGTCGCCATCGCGGGCGTGGACGCCGACCGGCTGGTGGGATCGCACCTGTCGGAGCTTCTGCCGTCCGACGCGATCCACCTCGCCCTCGACCGGTCCGGGGGCACCCCCGTCGAAGCGCGGATGCGCGGTGCCGACGGCCACGACATCCCGGTCGCCCTGGTCGGGCGCGGCCTCGACTACGCCGGCGAACCGCACGTCGCCTTTTCCATCGGCGACCTGCGCGCCCGGCATCGGGCCGAGCGCCGGATCGAGTTCCTGGCGCATCACGACGCCCTGACCGGGCTGCCCAACCGCACGCGCTTCCACGCCCGCCTCGACCAGGACATGCGGGTCGCCGATGCGCTGTGCGGACGGCTGGCGGTCCTCTCCCTCGACCTCGACGGCTTCAAGGAGATCAACGACCTCTTCGGCCAGGCCGGCGGCGATGCGGTCCTCCGGCGTGTGGCCACCGTGGTGTCGGGCCTGCTCGACGGTGCGATGACCATGGGTCGCCTCGGGGGCGACGAGTTCGGCATCATCTGCCCCTGCCACCAGGCGGTGGCGGCCGGGCGGCTCGCCGAGCGCATCATGGCGGCGCTGCGCCAGACCAAATGCACCGGCGCCAACGCCAGCATCGGCATCGCCCTCTTTCCCGACGACGCCACCGGGCGGGAGGACCTGATGAACGCCGCCGCGACGGCGCTGAGCCGCGCCAAGGCGCAGGCGCGCGGCGGCTACCGCTTCTTCGAGGCGCAGATGGGCTCCGAGGTCCGCGAGCGGCGCCTGATCGAGCACGACCTGCGCCACGCCATCGCCCAGGGCGAACTGCGGGTGGTCTACCAGCCCCAGACCGACGTTCAGACCGGTGTCACCACGGGCTTCGAGGCGCTGCTGCGCTGGGTCCATCCCGAGCGCGGGACGGTCTCGCCGGGGATCTTCATCCCCATCGCCGAGGAATGCGCCATCATCCTCGAGATCGGCGACTGGGTCCTGCGCGAGGCCTGCCGCGAGGCGGCGCGCTGGACCAACCCGCTGGGAATCGCCGTCAACGTCTCCGGCGTGCAGATCCATACGCCGGGCTTCGTCGGGAGCGTCCGCGAGATCCTGGCCGAGGCCGGCCTCGATCCGGCCCGCCTGGAGATCGAGATCACCGAGACGGCGCTGATCCGCGATCCGGCCCATGCGCTCTCGGCGCTCCTCGAACTCAAGGCGCTCGGCATCGGCATCGCCATGGACGATTTCGGCACCGGCTATTCGTCGCTGTCGAACCTGCGCAGCTTCCCCTTCGACAAGATCAAGATCGACCGCTCGTTCATCCACGGGGTCGACCTCAACCGGCAGGCCGCGGCCATCGTCCGGTCGGTGCTCGGCCTCGGGCGCGGGCTCGGCCTGCCGGTGCTGGCCGAGGGCGTCGAGACGGCGGGGGAGTTGCGGTTCCTCCAGGCAGAGAACTGCGATTCCGCGCAGGGCTACCTGATGGGCCGCCCCGGCGAGATCGCGCTATTCTCGGATGCCACCCACGGCACGCCGGAACGGACGGAGATCCCGGCGAAGGCGGCCTGAGGATTCCGAACGAAAAGGGCCGCCCCGGATGGAGCGGCCCATTTCGCATGGTCGGAGGGTCGGCGGGATTCAGCCGCCGATGCGGCCGGCGAGACGGGCCGAATGGCCGTGCTCGTTGGCGATGTAGGGCAATGCCTGACGGGCGAACGCGCGGCCCTGGCTGTCGTCGCCGTTGCGGGCGTAGGCATCGTAGAGGCCGAGCGTCCGGGCGTCCGAGCGCGCCTGCTGGCTCACGTAGGTCCGGTCGAAGTCGCGTCCGCCGCGGGCGGTCTTGAGGCGGTCGATGCGGGCCTGGCCCTCGGCGCCGATGGCGACGCGACGGCCGGGCTCGGCCGGGCTGTTGTCGATGATGCCGACGCCGCCGAGCACGCCGCCGACGATCGTCTGCGCGATGGTGGCCGAGATGGTCACCGGCGCCAGCACCACGCCGATCGGGTTGTCGAGGCGGGTCTCGAAGGGCTGCACGTCGGACACCACGGTGCCGCCGGCGGTGAGCGAGGTGCCGGCCGGCAGCAGCGCATCGGTGGTGGCCTTGCGCTCCACGAGGACGTTCTTGGCGTAGGCGCGGACGTTCGGGTTGCGCGAGCGCTCGAGGGCGATGCGGCTCGACTCGATGCTCACGGCGTCCGAGCGCAGGGCGGCGCCGCGGAAGGCCTCGGTGTTTCTGGCCTCGGGCGCATCGGCGTCGAACTGCGGCGCCACGCGCACGGACAGCGCATCCTGGGCGAAGGCCGGCGTGGCCAGGGCGGCCACGGACAGGCCGAGGGCGGCGATGAGGCGAAGGTTGGACATGGGGGAGTTGTTCCTCGTGCGCCTTTGCGGCGCTTGGTTGAACGTGTCGTGCTGCATGAACGGTCGGTTAACGGGCCCGTTCCTGCGCTCACGGCATGGCTGGGGTGCGAGCCGCCGCCCGCAACCGCGGTGACCGGCGAGGCTGGCCGCCATTCCCTCTCGCATGCGGACCAGCGCCACGGGGGCTTCTCCCGACCGGCACACCGCCGCCGGTCCATCCCCGCTTCACAAGTCCCGTCTTTCCTGGCACGTCCAAAAACGACCATGCTGATCCTCGATGCCCTCTCCAAAACCTACGCCGACGGGACCCGGGCCCTGTCCGGCATCACGCTCTCGGTGGAGAAGAGCGAGATCGTCGCGCTGATCGGCGGATCGGGCTGCGGCAAGACCACCCTGCTGCGCCTCGTGGCCGGGCTCGACCGGGCCAGCGAGGGCACGATCAGCCTCGACGGCGAGGCCATCGCCGGGCCGCACCCCGGCGTCGGCCTCGTGTTCCAGGAGCCACGCCTGCTGCCCTGGCTCGACGTGGCCGACAACGTCGGCTTCGGTCTTTCCGAGGTCCCCAAGGCCGAGCGCCGCGAGCGGGTCGCCCATGCCCTCGACCGGGTCGGCCTCGCCGAACACGCCGCCCGCTGGCCACGGGAACTCTCGGGCGGACAGCAACAGCGGGTCGCCATCGCCCGCGCCTTCGTGGCCAATCCGCGGGTGCTGCTCCTCGACGAGCCGTTCTCGGCGCTCGACGCCTTCACCCGCAAGGACCTGCACGGCCACCTCCTCGCCCTGTGGGAGGAGGTGCGCCCCACCGTGCTGATCGTCACCCACGACGTGGCGGAGGCCGTGGCCCTGGCCGACCGGGCGGTGGTGATGCGGCCCAAGCCCGGGCGCCTCGACGACACCATCGCCCTGCCGCTCGCCCGCCCGCGCAACCCGACCTCCACCCGCAGCGAGGCGGCCACCCGCCAGATCCTCACCGCCCTCGACCGCTCCCTGCGCCCGCGCCAGGACAAGGACGACACCCCCAACGACGCCGCGCTGTGGTGGTAGCGTGCCGGCGGTAGCCTCGGGCCGCCGCCCGGGTTAGACGCGGGACCGCTCCTCACGTCCGCATCAGACACGGAAAACCGACGCCCATGGACGCCACCACGCTCCGCTCGCTCCAGGCCCCGCTCAAGGACCGGTACCGCAGCGCGCCCGATTCCGCCGTCATCACCCTGAAGGCCAGGGGCACCCTCGACGACTCCTCCATCGCCTGCAAGGTCGAGACCGGACGGGCTCTCGCCATCGCCGGCCTGCACCCGGCCACGGGCGGCTCGGGCGCCGAACTGTGCTCGGGCGACATGCTGCTCGAGGCCCTGGTGGCCTGCGCCGGCGTCACCCTCAAGGCCGTGGCCACCGCCCTCGAAATCGAGCTGCGCGCCGGTACCGTGAGCGCGGAGGGCGACCTCGATTTCCGCGGGACGCTGGGCGTCGACAAGGAGGCGCCGGTGGGCTTCCGGGCGATCCGCCTCGCCTTCGCCCTCGACACCGACGCGCCCCAGGAGAAGCTCGACCAGCTGCTCAAGCTCACCGAGCGCTACTGCGTCGTGTTCCAGACCCTCAACCACAAGCCCGAACTCGCGGTGACCGCCAACCGGGGCTGATGCCGAGGGGGATCGCCGGCCGCCATACGCATCCCCTCCCCCTTGCGGGGAAGGCTTCGGGGCGGGGGTGGCCGGGCGACCCGCAGCAGAGGCAGGCAAATCCAACCCCGTCCCGTCGAGGAAGAGGGGCGCCTTCCGCGCGCGGGCGGCGAAGCGAACGGCCTAGCGATCCCGCATATAGACCGCCGCGACGGGGTCGCGGTGCAGCAGGGTCCAGCCGTCGAGGGCGCTCAGATGCCCGGCCTCGGCGCCCTGTGCCCGCACCAGGGCCCAGGTGACGCCGTGGCGTCGCAGCAGGGCGTCGAAGGGGGCATGGTCGGCGGCGTCCACGGCGCGGTGGAGGTCGTTCATGAAACCGCCGAGGAAGATCTGGTCGGCGCGCCCGTCGATGAAGGTCGGGACTCCGGCGCCGATCAGGAAGCCGCCGAAGTCGTAGTCGTTGTAGACCGGCCCGGTGAGGCCCTTCGCGCGCGCCGCCTCCAGGGCGGCCACCGGCGTCATGGTCGGGGCGGGCTGGGGTGCCGCCGTGGCGGCCAGGACGAGGACGACGGCGGCGAGCGCGATCACCGCGCTCCAGGCGCGTCCCGTCGTCGGCGCGAGGGACGTCGCTGCGGTCCTCAGGGCAGAGAACCGCCGCGCGGCCGGCCCGGCCACGAGGAAGGGCGCCACCAGGACGAAGAGATCCATGAACCGGCTGTGCCGGACCATCATGGCGGCGAGGATCAGGACCAGACCGATCCGGAAGGCGTTGGCGCGGGGCTCGGCGGCGAGCACCCACAGCGCGACCGCGCAGGCGCCGAGGGCGGCGAGGCCCGGCCCGTCGAACCGGATCGGCTGCCATTCGGCGATGAAGCGCAGGGATTCGCCCCCGCCTCCGAACAGCGTGAGGTTCACGAGCAGCGGCCGGATGCCGTAGGGCGTCGCCAGGGCGGCGGCGGCCGAGGCGGCGAGGAACAGGCCCCAGGCCGCGGCCCGGCCCCGCCAGAGCGCGCGCGGACCGTCGACCACGCCCTCGCAGGCGATGAGGCCGGCCAGGACGAGGCCGATGGGATAGCTGCCGTGGAGGTTGGCCCAGGCCGTCATCGCCAGCGCCAGCCACAGCGGCGGCGCGAGCCCGCGCTCGCGGGCGCCGACGAGACCGATCGTCCAGGCGACGATCACCGGCAGGGTGAAGATGTGCGGCCGTGCCAGCAGGTGGGGCGCCAGCACGACGAAGGCGAGCACCACGCCGACGAGGGCCGCCATCGGCCCGACGCGGGCCCGCAGCCAGCCGTGCATCACGGCGAGCGCCACACCGGTCGACACGATCGCCACCACGGCGACCCCCCACCATCCCGCCCCGCCGTGGGCGCCCGCGAAGATCACCTGCGAGGCCCATTCCTTGGCGATCCAGGGCCGGCCGGCGAAGGTGTGCGAGAACAGGTCGGTCCAGGGCAGGGTGCGGTGGTCGACGATCCAGCGCCCCACCGCCACGTGCCACTGCGAATCGGGATCGTTGAGGAGGGGATCGGCCGCCGCGAGCAGGGTCGCCGCCAGGGCCAGGAACACGACGAGGGACGAGACCGGGACCGCCCGCGACCCCGCCCGCGGCGCCGGCCGGACGGAGGCCGCAGGGTCGGTCATGACTGGTGCGAGGGTCATCGGCGACTCGGTCACGATCCATCGGCCGCCTGCGGCCGCATGGGGATCATGACCACGCTGCGCTTAAGGCGCTCTTACGGCCTCGGGGCGCGAAAGGGCGAACGATCCCGACCGAGAGGTCGTCGCACGCTTGCGCGGATCACGCTCGGGCGGCTCGGCGGGCCTCGATCGCGTCCCAGGTGGCGGCGGCGAGATCGGGGCCGCCGAGGCGGCGGATCGCGCGGATGCCGGTGGGCGAGGTGACGTTGATCTCGGTGAGGTGCCCGTCGATGACGTCGATGCCCACCAGGATGAGACCGCGCCGCTTCAGCTCGGGGCCGATGGCGGCGCAGATCTCGCGCTCGCGCTCGGTGAGCTCGGAGGCGTTGGCCGCCCCGCCGCGCACGAGGTTGGAGCGGATGTCGTTGGCCGCCGGCACCCGGTTGACCGCGCCCATGGCGACGCCGTCCACCAGGATGATGCGCTTGTCGCCCTCGGTGATCCGCGGCAGGAACTTCTGGATCACCCAGGCCTCGCGGAAGGTCACCGCGAACAGGTCGAACATCGAGCCGAAGTTGGCGTCCTCGGGGGCGACGCGGAACACCGCCGCGCCGCCGTGGCCGTGCAGCGGCTTCATCACCACGGTGCCGTGCTCGGCGCGAAACGCCTCGATCTCGGCCTTGTCGCGGCTGATCAGGGTCGGCGGCATCAGGTCGGGGTATTGCAGGACGTAGAGCTTTTCGGGCGCGTTGCGCACCTCGACCGGGTCGTTGACCACCAGCGTGCGGGGGTGGATCCGCTCCAGCATGTGGGTGGCGGTGATATAGGCCATGTCGAAGGGCGGGTCCTGGCGCATCAGCACCACGTCGACCTGCGACAGGTCCATGCGCGCGGCGGCGCCGAGCGTCGCGTGCGCGCCCTCCACGTCCTGGACGGTGAGGGGCTGCACGCTCGCCGTCACCCGCCCGCCCTGGAGGGAGAGCCGGTCGGGCGTGTAGTACAGGAGGCTGTGCCCGCGGGCCTGCGCTTCGAGCAGGAGGGCGAAGGTGGTGTCCCCCGCGATCCGGATCGCCTGGATCGGGTCCATCTGCACCGCGACGGTCAGGGCCATGGCTCTTGGCAACTCCGGTGCTTTGCCGCTGGTGCGGACCCGCGCTGGTGCGACGGGCCGCCCCCGACGCGACCGCGTCGAGGGTTCGGGGACGATGGCCGACGATCAGTCGTCGGCGCCACGCTTGGAGGACTTGCCGCCGGTGCGGCGGTCGTAGTCGCCGATGGCGTTGCGGCACTCCGGCGAGAGCCGGCTGCGGTTGCGGTCCATGCACTTCTCGGCATCGGAACTGTTGGGATCGACGCCGGCGCAGAGCCGGAAATAGTCGTTGGCGCAACCGAGCTGCAGCCCCTGGTCCTCCCGCTGGGCCAGGGCCGGCGATGCGGTGAGGACGAGGAAGGCGAGGGGTGCCAGCGCCAGGAGCGCGGGACGGCGCCGTCCCGGGATGGAGGCCGGGCTCGAGGATCGTGCGGTAACCACGCGCATTCTGCGGTGTCCTTCGCTTGTGTACATGACGGGTCGAGGGCGGGTGGTCGGGTGCTCGAAGGTCGGGATATCGGGCAGCCGCACCGGGTTAGCAAGCGCCCTCGTTGCGGGCGGGAGCCGGATGCAGGCAGGGCGCGCTCACGGGGCCACACCTGGCGACCGCCGATCCGAAGCTCCCCCGCCCCAAAGCCCCGGCGCACCCGAAGTTCCCGGCTCCGGCATGGAAGAAGCCCCGTTCGCCGGGCGAACGGGGCTCAAGTGAAAGGGAGGAAACGCCCGCCATGGGCGACTAACTGAAATGCAATATACAAGCCAGACGGGCCGACGACGGCCGGAGTCCGCGGGCCGCGGGCGCCTCCTCCCTGTGACCGGGAGGGCGATATCCCCCGGCAATCCGCACGATCTCCCTCGGGCGGCGGCGCCCGAAACGATCCGTTAACCACCCCGTGATGATCTGGCCCCCGCCGCCGACGGTCGGAGGGTCCACCGCGACAACGTCCCTGCACCGGGGCGGCGCAGCGACACGGACGAGGTGAACGATTGACGGGATCGCCAGCGATGAATGCTGACCCTAGGCCAACCCAGGACAGTCCCGAGCGGCCATCGCCGCGCTTCGGGGCGATGATCCTGCCGTTTTCGGTGCGGCCGAGCCGGCGCCTCCGGCGCGAGGACGAGGACACCGCGCCGCGGGGCGACATCCTCCTGTTCACCGGGGTCCGCTACGAGCGGATGGCGCCGGACCTCGGCGCCGCGGACGAGACGCCCGCCGCCGACGGACGGCGACGCCAGCCGTCCTGACCCCGCGGACGGATCGGGTCCGCATCGACGTCCGGGCCGTCGACCCGCCGGACGACGCGTGAATCGCACTCGTGACTTCAAAAGCGGTGCCCGAGGGCGCCACGGGGATCGCCATGCCGCCCGCCCGCTCGCAAGGACGCCGCCGCCGGACGATGGCCGTGATCGTGGCCGTGGCGGCGCCGCCGGCCGTGCTCACGGCCTGTGTCCAGGAAGGCGACTTCGGCCGCCGTGCGCCCAGCGCCTGGAACGGCCTCGTGGACAGCACCGGGTCCCTGGCGGCCGAGATGCGCGGCGAAGCCGCCCCGTTCCCCTACACCGACGACGAGCGCACCCTGCGCGATCGGGCCTGGCGCTACCTGATGCCGGCGGCCGGACGCGATGCCTTCACCGACGTGCTCGCCAACCTGACCCGCAGCCGCGTGCTGCCGCCGAATTGGCGGGCGGACGACGACACGGCCTATCACGAGACGCTGGTGGCCGAATCGTTCCGCTCGCCGGTCTCGCGCTATCGCCGGCTCGGCGAGGATGCCAGCGCCGACGCGCGGCTGATGCCGGCCTTCGCGGCCACCGCCGCGCGGGTGCGGGACGCGGATTCGCTGCGCCTGCGCGGGCTCCCCTCGCTGCGCACGCTCAACGATACGGTGGTGCGCGACGCCGCCCTGCGGGTGGCCGAGAACCGCTGCCTCGTCGCCTGGGTGCGGCTGGAGACGGCGGCCCGGGTCGCGCGCTATCGCTACGCCCTGTCCCATCTCCTGGTGGAGATCCCCGACGCCGCCGAGGCGGTGTCGGCCGAACGCAGCATCGTCTTCCTCGACGGGCGCCGGTCCCTCCTCGACCCGCTGCTCGCCCGCGACGCCGAGGCGCGGTGCGGACTGCTGACCCCCGAGGGCGCGCCCATGGCGGGGCCGCTGGTGCGCAAGGGCTGATACGGTTTTCGCTCGAATCAAGCGGGACGCGTATCGGCGAGCCCGCGCGGCGCCTGAGCGAAGCCCATGTCCGCGCCACGACGTGATCGACCGGATATGGGATGACGCCACGATCCCCTGGATTTGTCGCGCACGAACGACGACGCCGGAGCGGGCGGCCGTTTCCCGTGAAACAGCTGCCCGCTCCGGCGTGGAGCCGACCTCGACGATGGGCCCGGGATCAGGACGCCAGCGGCGCGCCCTCGGTCTGGCCCTGCGCCTCGAAGGCCTTCTGGCGGTAGAGGCCGACGAAGTCGATCGGGTCGATGTAGAGCGGCGGGAAGCCGCCGTTGCGCACCGATTCGGCAATGATCTGGCGGGCGAAGGGGAAGAGGAGGCGCGGGCACTCGATCATCACGGCCGGGTGGAGCTGGTCCTGCGGGATGTTGCGCATGCGGAACACGCCGGCATAGGTCAGCTCGAACGCGAACAGCACTTCGCCGTTGATCTTGGCGTCGCCCTCGAGGGTCAGCTCGACCTCGAAATCGGCCTCGGCGATCTGCTTGGCGTTGACGTTGACCTGGATGTTGATCTGCGGCCCGCCGCCTTCCTGGGGCTGGAGCGACCGCGGGGCGTTCGGATTCTCGAAGGAGAGGTCCTTGGCGTATTGCGCCAGCGCGTTGATCGCCGGGGTGAGGTCATCGGCCTGCGCCGTGGCGCCACCGTTGCCGTTCGGTGCCGGAGTGTCGGCCATGGCGTGTCGTCCTCTTTCGGGAAGGGTCTGTTCTGGCACGGCCCGCGAAAAGCCGCCCGTCCGGACGGCCGAACCGGCGACCGTCGTGACATCCGTCTGTCGTGCGAGAGCGCGCTATCACGGCGGATCGGCCCGAACAAGCCGATGTGCCCGATCCCCCGATCACGCGCCCGTGGAGGGGCAAGGCCCGCACTCGTACCGCCCGCCTTCGCACCGCCCGTGATCGAGACGGCCCGGCGCTCGGCACGCGAAACGATGCCGCCCGCTCCGGGCCGGTGCGCCGCCACGCTACAGCGGCTTCAGTCCCGCCTCGATCTGCGCCCGGCGCGGCTCCAGGAACGGCGGAAGCGCGAGGCGTTCGCCCAGGGTGTCCAGGGGCTCGTCGGCGGTGAAGCCGGGACCGTCGGTGGCGATCTCGAACAGGACGCCGCCCGGCTCGCGGAAGTACAGGCTGCGGAAGTAATAGCGGTCGATCGGCCCGCTCGAGGGCATCCGCCGCTGCTGGAGGCGATCCGCCCAGGCCCCGTAATCGGCATCGGGGATGCGGAAGGCGACGTGGTGGACGCCGCCCGCCCCCTGCCGGGCCGGCGCCCGGCCGGGCTCGGACAGGAGATGGAGTTCGGCGGCGGGCCCGCCCTCGCCCATCGCGTAGACCGAGACCTCGCCCTCGGGCAGGTCGTAGGAGCGCTCCCGGCGCATCCCCAGCACCTCGACGAGCACCGCCCCGGTGCGGGCCACGTCGGCCAGGCTCAGGGTTACGGGGCCGAGACCGCGGATCTGGTGCTCGGCCGGCACGGGGCTCCGCGACCAGGGGTGGGCCTCGCCCGCACCGCCGTCGTCGACCAGGGCGAGGCGCTGGCCCTCCGGGTCCTCGAACGCGAGGGTGAGGCGCCCGTCGACCTCCCGCGGCGCGCCGACCGTGCCCCCGTTCCGGGAGAGGCGGTCATGCCACCAGGCGATGGCGCCGGGGCCGGCGACCCGCAGGCCGGTGCGCGCGATGCTGCCGGTGCCCCGCGTCTCCCGGGGTGCGGGCCAGTCGAAGAAGGTGACGTCGCTACCGGGCGAGGCGAGGCCGTCAGCGTAGAACAGGTGGTAGGCGGAGACGTCGTCCTGGTTCACCGTCTTCTTGACGAGCCTGAGGCCCAGCACCCGCGTGTAGAAGGCGTGGTTGGCGCTCGCCTGGGCGGTGATCGCGGTGAGGTGGTGGAGACCGGTGAGCTGCATGGGGGATGTCCGGCGGCGGGCAGGATCGCTGTCGGCTCAAATGGGGCCTCGGCGGGCCGTTGGCAAAGCGCCCCCTGCGCGGGGTTCGTGGCGCGTGATACGGGTTCCGCTTGAATCAAGCGGGACCCGTTTCACCGAGCCCGCGCGGCGCCTGAGCGAAGCCCATGTCCGCATCACGAAGTGATCAACCGGAAATGGCATCAAACGTCCGGAGGGGGCATCACCCGCCTGGCCGGCCACGTCCGTCGCCATAGGTTGAGTGGCGATCCTCACCTTCGGAGCCCTGACGGATGCCGCACCTGCTCTACGTCGAAACCTCGCCGCGCAAGGAACGCTCGGCCTCGATCGAGGTGGCGGGGGCCTTCCTCGACGCCTGGCGTGCCCGCCACCCGGACGGCAGCGTCGATACCCTCGACGTCTGGAACACCGATCTGCCCGCGTTCGACGGCGACGCGCTCGACGGCAAATACCCGGCCCTCGCCGGCGAGCCCTCGAGTCCGGCGCAGGACGAGGCATGGCGCACGATCCGCGTGCTCGCCGACCGGTTTCGCGCGGCGGACCTGATCCTGTTCGGCGTGCCGATGTGGAACTACGGCATCCCCTACAGGCTCAAGCACCTGTTCGACCTGGTGTCGCAGAAGGACCTGCTGTTCACCTTCGACGAGCGCGGCCAGAACGGGCTGCTCGACGCCAGGGCGGTGGTGGTCAATGCCCGCGGCGTCGCCATCGGCGCGGATTTCCCGGCCGCGATCTACGACCATCAGGCGACCTACATGGCGACGTGGCTTCGCATGGTCGGGATCACCGACGTCCACCAGATCCTGGTCGAACGGGGCCTGATGGGCGCCGATCTCGATGCGGCCGCCCGCGCCGAGGGACGGGCACAGGCCGCGTCGCTGGCGGCGACGATGTAGGGCGAGGGGCGGGACCGGGGATCGCCCCGCCACCGTCACGCGGGACCAGGAACGCCAGGGCCGGTTCGCGGTTTCACGTGAAAACGCAAGGCCGGCTCCACCCGGTCCGGCCCTTCAGAACGCCCCGGCCAGGAGACCGAGGCCGGCCACGGCAAGCCCGGCGCCCGCGTAGCGCAGGCGGTTCGCGCCGCCGGCGGCGAAGCCGAGACCCAGGCCCGTGGCATGAAGAAGGGCCGTGGCTGCGAGGAAGCCGAGCCCGTAGACGATACCGCCGGCGGCATCGGGCATCTCGGCGCCGTGGGCATGGCCGTGGCACAGCGCAAAGCCTCCCACGACCGCCATCGCCACCGCGACCGGCAGGGCGGGCCGCAGCATCAGAATCGCCCCCAGCACGGCCACCGAGACGGCGATGGCGATCTCCACCATGGGCATGACGAACCCGGCGGCGCCCATCGCTCCCCCGAGGGCCATCATCGCCAGGAAGGCCGCCGGCACCAACACGACGGCACGCCCCCCGATCCGCGCCGCCAGGAGGCCGACGCCGACCATGGCGAGGAGATGGTCGAGCCCCATCAGCGGATGGAGGAATCCCTGCGCCAGGCCGTGAGCCTCGCCCTGCCCGGTGTGCGCCAGGGCCGGGCCCGCGCCGAGGGCGAGGACGATGGCAAGGACGAGGACGGTCGGCAGGCGCGGGGCGAGGGTCATGCGGCGGTGGCTTCCAGGCTTAGGGGGGCCGGACTGGCGTGCAGGCAGCCCGGCCTCGATCTGTCACGTCCGCCGCCACAGGCAAGGACGCGGCCAGCCGATCAAAAGTCGGTCGGGCGGCCGGCGGCGACCACCAGCATCCGGCCGTCGGCCACGGTGCGGGCGGCGGCGCGGCGGATGTCGGCCTGGGTCACGTCGGCCACCAGGGTGTTGCGGCGGGCGATGTAGTCCATGCCGAGCCCCTCGAAGGCGATCTGCACGAGCTGGTGAGCGATCTTGGTGGAGGTGTCGAAGCCGAGCGCATAGGAGCCAGTGAGGTAGTCCTTGGCCTTCTGCAACTCCTCGTCGGACGGGCCTTCGGCGATGAGGCGGTTGAGTTCCTCGGAGATCACGGTCATCGCCTCGCCGACCCGCTCGTTCTTGGTGGCGGTGTAGCCCCAGGTGATGGCGCTGGCGCGATGGCTGACGAGCGAGGTGCCCACCGAATAGGCGAGCCCGCGCTTCTCGCGCACCTCCTGGAACAGGCGCGAGGTGAAGGAGCCGCCGCCGAAGATGTGGTTGAAGACGTAGGCCGGGATGAAGTCGGGGTCGCGCCAGGCGACGCCGCCCATGCCGAACCGGATCACCGACTGCGGCACGTCGAGGTCGACCACCACCCGGCGGCCGAGGTCCTGCACCACGGTCTGCGGCACGGCCTCCAGCGGCGCGGTCTCGTCGAGGACGCCGAAGGCGCGGTTGAGGGCATCGGCCAGGCGCGCGGCGTCGATGGCGCCGACGGCGGCCACCTTGATGCCACCGCGCCCGATCAGGCGGCGGTGCATCGCCACGAGGTCGTCACGGGTGATGGCGGCCACGCTCTCGGGCGTGCCCGAGGACGGACGCGAATAGGGATGGCCGGCAAAGCCCTCGCGGAAGAACCGGCGCGAGGCCATCACGCCCGGATCGTTCTGCTGGTAGCGCAGGCCGGCGAGCGTCTGCCCGCGCACCCGCTCGACGGCGTCGGGGTCGAAGCGGGGCTTGGCCAGGGCGAGCGCCAGGAGGTCGATGGCCTCGTCGGCATGCTTGACCAGCATCTTGAGCGAGCCGCCGATGGAATCGTGCCCGGCGTGGAAGCTGAGTTCGATCGCGCGCGCCGCCAGCCGCTCCTGGAAGGCGTCGGAGACGAGGTCGCCCGCCCCCTCGTCGAGGAGGCGGGCCAGCATCTGCGCCACGCCGGCCTTGCCCTCGGGGTCCTGCGCCGCACCGCCCTCGAAGGCGAACGAGAGGGCGATCAGCGGCACCACCGGCGATTCCACGTGCCAGGCCTCGATGCCCGAGGCGGCCGGCACCGGCAGGGCCAGGGTCTGGGACGCGGAACTGCGGGTGTCGGCCAGATCGACCTGGACTGCGTTCATGGGAGCCTCGTTGTTCGGGGGCGGTGGCGCGGCCTCGGCCGCTGCCGGAATGCGATGGTCGCTGATGCTGCGGCCTCAGGCGTCGGGATCGCGGGACTTGGTGAGATGGCCGGTGACCGAGCGGGCCGGGACGAGGTAGCGCTCGGCCGCGGCAGCCAGCCGCTCGCGGGTGACGCCCTCGATGTCGGAGGGCCAGCGGCGGACCTCCTCGATGGTCTCGCCGATGGCCAGCGCCGAGCCGTAGATGCGGGCGAGCGACGACTGGCTGTCGGAGGAATACACCGTCTCGGCCACGAGCCGGGTCTTGGCCCGCTCGATCGCCTCGGCGTCCAGGGCCTCGGCCGGCGCCCGGCGCAGGGTGCGGTCGACGGCGTCCTCGAGCTGCTCCAGGCTGACGCCCTCGGCGGGGATCGCGTAGACCGAGAACCGGGTGTCGTCGATGGCCGAGCCCATGTACCAGGCGCCGGCGTTCACCGCGATGCCCTGCTCCATGACGAGCTTGCGGTAGAGGTAGGAGGTCGAGCCGCCGCCCAGCACCTCGGCTAGCAGTTCCAGGGCATGGCACTCGCCGTCGCGGGCCGTGACGCAGGAGGGGGTGAGGTAGAGCCGCTGCAGCGTCGGCTGCTCGACCTTGGGATCGGCCACCGCGACGCGGCGCAGCGCCTTGGGCTCGGGCTCGCGGGCCCGCAGCCGCACCGGCCGGGCGCCCTGGGGGGTGACGCGGCCGTAGGTGGAATCGGCGAGCTTGCGCACGACGTCCGGCGTCACGTCGCCGGCCACCACCAGGATCGCGTTCTCGGGCGTGTAGAACCGCTTGTAGTAGTCGAGGGCGTGGGCGCGGTTCAGCTCCTCGATCTCGTGCATCCAGCCGATGATCGGGATGCCGTAGGGGTGGTGCACGAACAGCGAGGCGGCCATGGCCTCGGAGAGCTGGGCCGAGGGGTCGGTCTCGACCCGCATGCGACGCTCCTCCAGCACCACGTCGCGCTCGGGGCCGACCACGGCATCCTCCAGCACCAGGCCGGTCATGCGGTCGGCCTCGAACTCCATCATGGTGCCGAGGTGGTCGCGGGCGACCCGCTGGAAATAGGCGGTGTAGTCGTAACTGGTGAAGGCGTTCTCCTGGCCGCCCAGGCCCGAGACGGCCTTCGAGAAGGCGCCGACGGGATGGCGCTCGGTGCCCTTGAACATCAGGTGCTCGAGAAAGTGGGCGATGCCCGACTGTCCGAGCGGATCGTCGGCCGACCCGTTGCGGTACCAGATCATGTGGGTGACGACGGGGGCGCGGTGATCGGGCACCACCACGACGTCGAGCCCGTTGTCCAGGGTGAAGGACGACACCTCCGGCCCGCCGGCTTCGGAGCGGCCGAACGGTGCCGCCTCGACCCGTCCCGCGATGGGATGCGCGGCGGTCGACAGCAGGGCCGACGTATCCTTCCTGAACAGATGCATGGATGATCCTTCGGATGTCGGCGCGTGACGGGCCGACATCGTGGCCGACACCCCTCGGCACCACCCGGAGGGCGCCTCGTCGGGGCAAATTTCGTACCGGCGCCCGGTGGCCGCCGGCCGAAGCGGATGTCAGTAGCGGCTCTGGCCGCGCACGTAGAGGCCCGGGTCCGCTTCCTCGCGTTCGCGGCTCGGGTTGTTGATGGGATCGCCATTGGTCCTGGCGACCTTGGTGGGCGCGCGGCGGTAGTCGGTGGGCGGCTGGGTGAGGACCTCGCGGGTCGGCGCGGCCTCCACCGGCTCGGTCTTCTCACCCCCGGTGAGGCCGAAGGGATTGCTCCAGAACGAATCGCCGCGGCTGCCGTCCTCGGGCTTGCGCTGGCCCTCGGTGGGGATCTGCGCCCCGGCGCGGCGGCCGGCCTGCATCTCGTCGATGGACAGGGTCATGTTGTTGTCGTCCATGCGCCCCTGGGCGCCACGGACGATCGGCTTGCGCGCCTCGACGACGGCCCGCTCGCGCCGGGCCACCTCCGGGTCCTTGGGCCATTGCGGCGTGGCCTCCAAGGCCCGCGGCTGCGGCAGCGACCGGGTGTCGATGGCCTTGGCGCCGAGCTTGGGCGGCATCACCAGCGGCGCGCGCTCGCGGTAGGTGATCGGCGGACGCTCCGCCTCGACGAGGCCGAGGTTGCTGAGGGCGTCGCGCAGGAACTCGCCCTGCTCGGCCCTGGCGGCCCCCGTCAGAACCGAGGCCGCGAAGGCGGCGACGCCCAATGGGACGAGGACCTTGCGATAGCCGACCATGTCACCCCCACTCCGTTGCCAAAGCCCGGTCGCGTTCTTGCGCATTCCCGGTCCGGCATGCCTCGTGCCTGATCCGGGTTTCGGGCGAAGGTATGGCGCCTTGACCGCACCGCACCAGCCCGGTGCGGACATGCCGCGCCGGTGTGGCCTGCGTGTCACAGCGACCGGGGTTCTCGCGCCGCGGGGGCCGGGCGCACGCTGTCGATGACGAGGCCGGCGACGCCGGCGACGATCGCGGCATCGGCGACGTTGAACACGTACCAGGACCAGTCGCCTACGTGCAGGTGGACGAAGTCGAACACCGCCCCGTAGGCGGCCCGGTCGATGGCGTTGCCGATCGCCCCGCCCGCCACGAGGCCGAGCGACAGGGCGAGGAGGCGGCTGCCGGCCCGGCGCATCCACACCACCAGGGCCACCGTCGCCACGACCGAGATCGCCACGAGGATCCAGCGGCCGAGCGCGCCCTCCTGCTGGAACAGGCCGTAGGACACGCCCCGGTTCCAGACCACGACGAGGTCGGCATAGGGCCCCAGCCGCCAGGGCTGGGTGAGCACGAGGTCGGTGCCGAAGTAGAGCCCGAGCTTGGTCGCCTGGTCGAGGGCCAAGGTGACGAGGAGGGCGACGAGTCCGATGCGGAAGGGGGTCATGGGTGCTCGTCTAAGCAGACCTGCGCCCCCGGGCCAACGGCTGTGTCCCACGCTCACGACGGAAAGTCGCGCCGCGCGGGTTCACGATAGCCACCGCTCCCAATCCTGCCGCCCATGCAACACGCGCACGATCAGGATGCCGGTATCCCGGACGGCATAGACAATGACATGGACGCCGTGGGGATGGATGCGGACCGGCGGAGTGATCTCCTGGCGTTCATGGGCGAGGTGCGGGTTCCGCGCCAGCACGTCGAAGGCGTCGAACAGGCCGGCCTGATAGCGTTCGGCCTGCTCGATGCCGAAGGCCCGTTCGCCGTGGCCGTAGATGTGGGCGATGTCGAGGTCCGCGCGGTTCGTCGTCCGCCAGATCGTCACGGCTGACGCGAGGCGGCGGCCATATCCCGGGACAATCGGGCGATATCGTCCCGCGACCGGCCACTTTCGCCGCTCTCTAGGCCTTCGCTCACCAAGGTCTGCAGGTCGGCGATCCTGTCGGCGCGTTCCTGGTCTCGGCGGATCAGGTCGCGGACATAGTCGCTCGCAGTGCTGTAGCGGCCCGTGCGGGCGCGGGCTTCCACCCAATCCTTCATCGGGTCCGGCAGGGATACGTTCATCGTCGCCATCGGCAGACCTCCACCAGAACGCTTCCGGCCCTTAGCAAAGATTGTCAACCCACCCGCAACCGATACCCTGAACGGAGCAAACAGTACCGCCTGCCAAGCCGGCTAACTGAGCCGGTCCCGCGCCCTTGCCTCATCCGGCCCCGGGTGGCGCTTCGGGCGTTCCGGGACGAGATGACCCGGACGACGGGTCACGCCGCCCCTGCCCGTGCCGCATCCCATTCCCGCAGCGCCAGCGCGTCGCGGGGGGTGACGTCGGGATACTCCGGGTCGGTGCCGACCTCGGGGCTGACCCGCCAGGAGCGGGCGCATTTCGTCCCTTCGGCGAGGGCCGGGACCACGGCGACGCCGCGCACGTCGTCGAGGCGGAAGGCCTCGGCGGGGCCCTCGCCGGGTTCGATGCGGAGGCCGGAGGTGATGCAGACCTCGGCGGCGTCGATCCCGTCGAGGGCGGCGAGGAGGTCGGGGTCGGCGACGTACACGGTGGGTGCCGCCTCCAGGCTGGCGCCGATGCGTTTTCCCGCCCGCTCGATCTCCAGCGCCCCGGTGACGACCCGGCGCACCTTTCGCACCTTCTGCCAGCGCGCCGCGAGGGCGTCGTCACGCCAGGAGGCGGGTGTCTCCGGCAGCACCTGCAGATGCACGGACCCGTCGTCGGAGGGATAACGGTCGAGCCAGGCCTCCTCGGCCGTGAACGCCAGCACCGGGGCCAGCCAGATCACCACCCGGCGGAACGTCTCGTCGATCACCTGGAGCGAGGCGAGGCGCGTGCGCGACGAGATCGGGTCGCAATAGAGCGCGTCCTTGCGCACGTCGAAATAGAAGGCCGAGAGGTCGCCGGTCATGAAGCCGTTCAGAAGCGCCACCACCCGCTTGGTGTCGAAGGCGGCGTAGGCCTCGCGGATCTCGCCGTCGAGCTCGCACAGGCGGTGCAGGATCAGCCGCTCCAGGTCGGGCAGGTCGGCGTGGGCGATTGTCTGGCCCGGCTCGAAATGGGCGAGCGAGCCCAGCATCCAGCGCAAGGAGTTGCGTAGCTTGCGATAGGTCTCGGCGAAGGTCTTCATGATCTCCGGCCCGATCCGGAGGTCGTCGGTGTAGTCGGAGGCCGCCACCCACAGGCGCAGGATGTCGGCGCCGGCATCCTTGATGATGCTCTGGGGCGCCACGACGTTGCCCTTCGACTTCGACATCTTGAAGCCCTTGGGGTCGAGGACGAACCCGTGGGTGAGGACGATGTCGTAGGGCGCGCGCCCCCTGGTACCGGCGGATTCCAGCAGCGAGGACTGGAACCAGCCGCGGTGCTGGTCGGACCCTTCGAGGTACATCACCGTGTCGGCGCCGCCGTCGCGCTTGCGCACCACGCCGGCGAGGCCGGGGAACTGGGCGGGATCGTCGAGCACGAAGGCATGGGTCGAGCCGGAGTCGAACCAGACGTCGAGGACGTCGGTGACCTTCTCGTAGTCCGCCGGGTCGTGGTCGGGTGCCAGGAAGCGGGCGCCGTCGGCATCGGTGAACCAGGCGTCGGCGCCCTCGGCCGCGAAGGCGTCGGCGATGCGAGCGTTCACCGCTTCGTCGCGCAGCACCTCGCCGGTAGCCCGATTCACGAAGACGGTGATCGGCACGCCCCAGGCGCGCTGGCGCGAGACCACCCAGTCGGGGCGGTTGGCGACCATGCCGGTGATGCGGTTCTTGCCCTGCGGCGGCACCCAGCGGGTATCCTCGATGCCCTTGAGGGCGACGTCGCGCAGCGTCCGGCCGTCGAGGGAATCCACCGGCCTGTCGAGCGCGATGAACCACTGCGGCGTGTTGCGGAAGATGACCGGCTTCTTCGAGCGCCAGGAGTGGGGATAGCTGTGCTTGAGCCGGCCCGAGGCGACGAGGGTGCCGGCCTCCCTGAGCGCCGCGATCACCGCTTTGTTGGCGTCACCCTTCTCGCCCTTGGGGGTGAGGACGAGTTTTCCCGTGAAACCGGGCGCCTCTTCGGTCAGCGCCCCGTCGGCGTCGACGGTGTAGGGGATGCGGGTCTCGATGCCGCGCGCCGCGAGCGCGCGACCGTTGGCGGTCCAGACCTCGAAGTCCTCGCGGCCGTGGCCCGGCGCGGTGTGGACGAAGCCGGTGCCGGCCTCGTCGGTGACGTGGTCGCCTTCGAGGAGGGGGACGTCGAAGTCGTAGCCGGGGATCGTTCCGGCCAAGGGATGTGACAGCGTAAGACCCGCCAGTTCCGAGGCTAGAACGTCCCGAATACGCTCGAACGCCTCGACGCGGGCGGCCTCGAAGACGCCGGCCGCCAAGCTGTCGGCCAGAAGGTAGGTGTCGCCGACCTTGGCCCAATTGTCCTCGGCCGCCGCCGTCACCCGATAGAGGCCGTAGGCGACCTTCTTCGAGTAGGCGACGGCGCGGTTGCCCGGCATGGTCCAGGGGGTCGTGGTCCAAATGACGACGCGGGCAGCCGCTAGGTCGTCGGTGCCCCCCTCACGGATCGGAAACGCCGCGAAGATCGTATCGCTGACGTGGTCCTCGTACTCGACCTCGGCTTCCGCCAGCGCGGTCTTCTCCACCACCGACCACATCACCGGCTTCGAGCCGCGGTAGAGCTGCCCCGTCGTCGCGAAGGTCATGAGTTCGCGCGCGATGGTGGCCTCGGCGGGATACGTCATGGTGGCGTAGGGGTGGTCCCAGTCGCCGGTGACGCCCAGGCGCTTGAACTCCTCGCGTTGCACGTCGAGCCACTGGCCGGCGAAGGCCCGGCATTCCTGGCGGAACTCGAGGACCGGCACGTCGTCCTTGTTACGGCCCTTGGCGCGGTACTGCTCCTCGATCTTCCACTCGATCGGCAGACCGTGGCAGTCCCAGCCGGGCACGTAGTTCGCGTCGAACCCGAGCGCGCCCTGAGAGCGGACGATGACGTCCTTGAGGATCTTGTTGAGCGCAGTGCCGATGTGGATGTTGCCGTTGGCGTAGGGCGGCCCATCGTGGAGCACGAACTTCGGGCGGCCGGCGGCGGTCTGGCGGATGCAGCCGTAGAGGCCTGTCTCGGCCCATCGCGCCAGCAGCAGGGGCTCGCGCACCGGCAGCCCGGCCCGCATCGGGAACTCGGTACGCGGCAGGAACAGGGTCTGCGAGTAGTCGCGGGGGGGGCTCGGCTCGGTCATGATCTTCGTCTGGCGCAGTCTGAAGGGCGGCGCGGCATCGGGCCGTCGTCCGCGAAAAAAAGGGCGCGTCACGCTCTCCCGGCATCCGGCGGGCCGCTCGCGCGGGCCCTCAGGCGGGGGCCGGGCTCGTAATTCGGTGAGGGCGGTCAATACCGCACGGATCGCCGGGAGCGCACATCCCTTGTCCTCTAACAGCGGCGGGGACGCGAGGCCAGCACCGGCCGCGCGTGGGACCTTTTGATAGCTCGACCGTTGATTCCTCGCTCCGTCCCGGCGCTCCGGCGCCGGCGCGGACGACCAACAAGCAGAGGATACGCCATGAAATACGCCTTGCTCGGCCTCGGCCTCGCTCTCGCCACCGTCACCTTCGCGGAGTCGGTCCAGGCCCAGGGCCTGCCCGGGGGCGTCCGTCGCGGGGCCGCCGAAGGCGACCGGGTCGCAGGCCCCATCGGCGGCATCGTCGGGGGCGCGGTCGGCGGAGCCGTCGGCACCGTCAACGGGGCGCTCGGCATCGATCCGGGCCGTCGCGCCTACCGCACGCGGATGAAGTCGCGCCAGCATCACCACGATCGCCGCCGCCACCGCTGAGCGGCCGCACGCGCCGGTCGGTCACGCCGGCCGGCGCGTGCGCTCCTGGCTCAGGAGGTAGAGGCCCGAGGCCACCACGATGGCGCCGCCGATCAGCGTCCAGCGGTGGGGCACGTCGCCGAACAGGAGGTAGCCGAGCAGGACCGACCACAGCAGCTGCGTGTAGAGGAACGGGGCCAGCACGTTGGCCGGGGCGCGGGCGTGGGCCAGCACCAGGAGCCAGTGCCCGAGGGTGCCGAACAGCCCGACCCCGACGAGCAGCAGCCACAGACCGGGCGAGGCCGGATCGCTCCAGATCCAGGGCAGCAGCGGCGCCATCACCGCGAGGCCCGCCAACCCCGAATAGAACATCGTCGTGGCGGTGGAATCGATGGCCGCGAGCTTGCGCGTGGCGATGAGATAGAACGCGTAGCAGAGCATGTTGCCGAGGCTGAGCAGCACCGCCGGCTGGAACGCACCCACGCCCGGCCGCACGATCACCAGTACGCCCACGAAGCCAACCGCGATAGCTGCCAGCCGGCGCGGCGACGACCATTCCCCCAGGAGCGGCCCCGCCAGGAGCGCGACGGCGAGCGGCGCGGCGAACTGGATCGACAGGGTCTCCGCCAGTTGCAGATGGCGCAGGGCGAAGAAGTTGAGGGCGGTGGAACCGAACAGCAGCAGCGAGCGCACCACCTGCAGCCACAGCCGCCGGGTCCGCACCACGCCCGGCGTGGTCACGGGATTGATGAAGGCCGAGACCATCACGACGCTGACGCCGTAGCGCATGAAGGTGGTGAACAGCGGATCGACGCCGGCCAGCGCCAGGGTCTTGGCCGAGGCGTCGAGGCAGGCGAAGAACGCCACCGTCCCGCACATCAGCACGATGCCGGCGAGCCTGCGACGGCGGACCTCGCCGGGCCCGGGGTGTTCGGCGACTCCTGGCATGGCGATGCGCTGTCCTCCCGGCTCGAACCCGACCGGGCAGGTCTACGCCGAGCCGGGACCGGCAACCACCCGCGACGGTGGCAGGGCGGCGTCGCGGCGGGGGTCTGAGTCGCTTGTCTGCCGGATCGATTCGGCGTGGCGCGTCCCCTCCCCTCTACGGATAGGGGTTGGGTGGGTGACCCTGCGTCGCGGCAAAAAGCCCGCTGTCCGCCCCCTCAGGCCGAGGGGCCATCGTCCTCGTCGAGGTCGCCTTCGAGTTCGGCCTCGTGGCCCTCGACGCCCGTCACCTCGGCGAGATTGCCGGCGGCACGGCGCAGGAGCTTGCGCAGGCGGCGGCGTTCCTTGCCCTCGAAGCCGTCGAGGAGTTCGGCCTCCACGTCGTCCCAGATCCGCTCGATCGCCTCGGCCTTGGCGAGACCCGCCTCGGTGAGGCGCACCCGGACGACGCGGCCGTCGCCGGCCTCGGCCCGGCGCTCGACGAAGCCCAGCGCCGCCAGCCGCGAGATCGTCTTGGAGGCGGTGGGCGGGCGCACCCGCAGGGTCGCGGCGAGGTCGCCCATGGTCATGGTCCCGGCCATCGCCAGGGCCTGCACCACCTGCTCTTGACCCGCGAACAAGTCGAGGGCGGCGAGCCTGTCGCCGATGCGGGACCGGTGCAGCCGCGCCGCCTGCACGAGGGCCCAGCCGACGCTCTTCGAACCGGGAGGGCGCAGGCGCTTGCCCGGCCGGATCATCGGCGCCACCTCGGTCTCGACCGTTCCGGCCGCCGGCCTCTCCTCCGCCGTCGACATCCCGCGTCTCCCATCGGGACCAAGCCTCCGCCGCGGCGTGGGGCACGGCCGAGATGGCCGGGTGGGTCCGTCAGGTCCCGCATGTGCCGCCGGCCCGTGAAGGTGAGATGACACGGGGGCGACGCGGACGCCGCCATCCCGCCCCGAATCGCGCCGGCGCGCTGAAAAGCGACCGTGCGTGGCGCCGGCTCACCATCCGGAGCGGACGCCGGGCCGAAGGCGACCGGCCCGCGAGGTCCGACGCATGACGGCACGGTGGTCATGGCGTGCCCTCCCCTGCCACCGGCCCGTCGTTGTCCGGAATCGCCGGCACCGGCTCACAGCATGCCGGGCAGGATGCGGTCCGGCGGACGGTGGCCGTCCATGAAGGTCTTGATGTTGATGATGACCTTCTCGCCCATGTCGGAGCGGCCCTCGTGGGTGGCCGAGCCCATGTGCGGCAGGAGCACCACCTTGCCCGAGCGGGCGAGCTTGACGAGGCGCGGGCTCACCGCCGGCTCCTGCTCGAACACGTCGAGGCCCGCCGCCGAGACGTCGCCGGATTCGATGAGGCGCGCCAGCGCGTTCTCGTCGATGATCTCGCCGCGGGCGGTGTTGACGACGATGGCCTCGGGCTTGAGCAGCTTGAGGCGGCGGGCCGAGAGCAGGTGGTAGGTGGCCGGCGTGTGCGGGCAGTTCACCGAGACGATGTCGACCCGCGCCAGCATCTGGTCGAGGGATTCCCAATAGGTCGCCTCGAGGTCGCGCTCGATCGCGGCGGGCACCCGGCGACGGTTGTGGTAATGGATCGAGAGGCCGAACGCCTTGGCGCGGCGGGCCAGCGCCTGGCCGATCCGGCCCATGCCGACGATCCCCAGGCGTTTACCCGTGATGCGGCGGCCGAGCATCCAGGTCGGCGACCAGCCGGCGTCCCAGGCGTCGTCGGGGATGATGCGCGCCCCCTCCGTCACCCGGCGCGCCACCGCCAGGATCAGCGCCATGGTCATGTCGGCGGTGTCCTCCGTCAGCACCCCGGGGGTGTTGGTGACGGTGATGCCGCGCTCCAGCGCCACGGCCACGTCGATGTGGTCGACGCCGTTGCCGAAGTTGGCGATAAGCCGCAGGTTCGGGCCGGCCTGGGCCAGGAGCGCGGTGTCGATCTCGTCGGTGACGGTGGGCACGAGCACGTCGGCCTCGCGCATGGCGGCGACGAGGGCGTCCTGGTCCAGCGGCGTATCGTCGGGGTTGAAGCGGCAGTCGAACAGCTCGCGCATACGCGCTTCAACGGCTTCCGGCAGTCGCCGCGTGACCACCACGAGCGGCTTGCGCTTCAACGACGGCATGCTTCCTCCCCGCGGACCCGGCCCACCGGCGCCCCGGCCTGTCCGGGCGCGGATGACGGGGCCCCTTACGTTCTGTTAACCACGCGACCGGCAGAAGATCACCACGGACGTCGCGCATCCTCGCGCACAAACCGAGGCCGTCGCGGGCCGCCCTCTCTACCAGAGAGGGGCTCGAACACAATGCGCGGGGCGGTCCCGTGTCCGGCGTCGGCCGGAGACCGCGGGACCACGGCACAGGAGACGAACGATGCGCGCCCTCGCTGTTGTTGTCGCCGCCCTCCTCGGCGCCGCGGCCGCCTCCGGCCCGGAGGGCGCCGCCGCGCAGGGGCAGCCGGACGTGGCCCTCGGGCCGGTGACCAAGCTGCCGCTGCCGCGCTACGCCAGCCTCAAGACCGACCGCGTCAACCTGCGCGAAGGCCCCTCCAAGGACCACCGCACCCTGTGGGTGTTCCAGCGGGCCGGGCTGCCCATCGAGATCGTGGCCGAGTTCGAGACCTGGCGGCGCATCCGCGATTCCGAGGGCACCGAGGGCTGGGTGCTGCACTCGCTGCTCTCGGGCCGGCGGACCTCCATCGTCACCGCCGGCCGCAGCGGCGACAAGGCCGCGGCGATCCCGCTGTTCGCCAAGGCCGACGAAACCTCCGGCGAGGAGGCCCGGCTCCAGGCCGGCGTCATCGGCAGCGTCAAATCCTGCACCGGCAGCTGGTGCCGCGTGATCGTCGCCCTCCCCCAGAAGGGCGGCGACGTCTCCGGCTACATCCGCCAGGACCGGCTGTGGGGCGTGTACCCGAACGAACGGGTGGAGTGATACGGTTTCCGCTTGGATCAAGCGGGAGCCGTATCACCGAGCCCGCGCGGCGCCTGAGCGAAGCCCATGTCCGCATCACGAAGTGATCGACCGGAAATGGGATGAGGCCGGCCGCTGATCGCCCGCCTGTCCCGCTCACGAAAAAGGCCCGGCGAAACCGGGCCCTTGTTCGTGTCTTACCGGAACGAGGTCGCTCAGGCCCGGCGGGCGGCGACCCGGCGGCGCAGGCGCACGATCACCTCGACACCGGCGATCTCCATGCCCTCGGGGGCCTCGGGCAGGGAATCGACGGTGATGCCGCAATCGGGCATGTCGAGGACCTGACCCTCCTCCTCGAGGAAGAAGTGGTGGTGCTCGCTCGGGTTGGTGTCGAAATAGGCCTTCGAGCCGTCGAGCGCGAGCTGGCGCAGCAGGCCGGCCTCGGTGAACTGGTGGAGGGTGTTGTAGACCGTGGCCAGCGACACCGGCACCTTGGCGCGCATCGCCTCGTCGTAGAGCATTTCCGCCGTCAGGTGGCGGTCGCCACGCCCGAACAGCAGCCAACCCAGGGAGAGGCGCTGGCGCGTCGGGCGCAGTCCGGCCCGGCGCAACCGGTCGCGCAGGTCCGACAGCGGGCAGCCGCGCCGACCGAGCGCACCGGCCGCCTCACCGGCGGGACCGGTGCCCCGCGCGTTCAGCGCGGCCTGGAGTGACGTCAGATTCGACATGACGGTTACGGAACGCTCGCGGAATGCATCGGAACTCTGATGGGAGGGTTATATGAGAGGCACCGCCGACCCGCAACCCGAAGCCGCCGCCGCGTCGCCGCCGGCCCGCTTTGAAGGCGCCGGGGGCCTGTGCTAACGAGGCCGCGCTGTCGCAGGGGACGGCATGGACGCGGGGCGGCCCGGACCACGGGCCCGTCGCGTCAGCATCACGAGCCGAGGACCGATCCGCTTTCATGTCTTCCGATCACGATCAGACTCCTCCTCGGACTCCTCCCGAGACCCCGACCACGGCCGTATCGGCGCGGGCGTCCAGCTACAGCCACGAGGAGTTGCTGGCCTGCGGGCGCGGCGAGCTGTTCGGCGCGGGCAATGCCCAGCTGCCGCTGCCGCCGATGCTGATGTTCGACCGCATCGTCTCGATCGGGTCCGAGGGCGGCGCCCACGGCAAGGGTCATGTCCTGGCCGAGTTCGACGTCAGGCCCGACCTCTGGTTCTTCGGTTGCCACTTCAAGAACGACCCGGTGATGCCCGGCTGCCTCGGCCTCGACGCCCTGTGGCAGCTCGTGGGATTCCACCTCGGCTGGCTCGGCGCCCCCGGACGCGGCCGGGCACTCGGCGTCGGCGAGGTGAAGTTCACCGACCAGGTCCTGCCGAGCGTGAAACAGGTGGTCTACGGCATCGACATCAAGCGCGTGCGCCAGGGCAAGCTCGTGCTCGGCATCGCCGACGGTTGGCTCGAGGCCGACGGGCGGCGCATCTACGAGGCCAAGGACCTGCGCGTGGCCCTGTTCCAGGCGCAGGCCTGAGGCGACCTCGACGAGCCCCGATCAACGGGGCCGGTTGAGATCGGGCCCGGCCCGCCTTACCTGACTGTCTCTCGATTGATCGTCCATGGGGAGCGCCTTCGCTCAGGCACCCCGGCGGAGAAGAACCTGCCCATGCGCCGCGTCGTGATCACCGGGATGGGCATCGTCTCGTCCATCGGCAACACCACCGAGGAAGTCCTCGCGTCCCTGCGCGAGGCCAAGTCCGGCATCGGCGCCTCGGCGTCCTATGCCGAACTCGGGTTCCGCAGCCAGGTGGAAGGCCGGCCCAGCCTCGATCCGGAGACCCTCGTCGACCGGCGCGCCATGCGCTTCCACGGCGGCGGCACCGCCTGGAACCACGTCGCCATGGACCAGGCCATCGCCGATTCCGGCCTGGAGGCGGGCGAGATCTCGAACCCGCGCACCGGCATCATCATGGGGTCGGGCGGCCCCTCCACCAAGGCGATCGTGGAATCGGCCGCCATCGCCCGCGAAAAGGGCCCCAAGCGCGTCGGTCCGTTCGCGGTGCCCAAGGCGATGTCGTCCACCGCCTCGGCGACGCTCGCGACCTGGTTCAAGATCAAGGGCGTGAACTATTCGATCGCCTCGGCCTGCGCGACGTCCAACCACTGCATCGGCAACGCCGCCGAGATCATCCAGGCCGGGCGCCAGGACATCATCTTCGCGGGCGGTTGCGAGGACCTCGATTGGACCCTCTCGGTGCTGTTCGACGCCATGGGCGCCATGTCCTCGAAGTACAACGACACCCCGGCGCGGGCCTCGCGCGCCTACGACGCCAACCGCGACGGCTTCGTCATCGCCGGCGGCGCCGGCGTGCTGGTGCTCGAGGAACTGGAGCACGCGCGGGCCCGCGGCGCCAAGATCTACGGCGAGGTCGCGGGCTACGGCGCCACCTCCGACGGCCACGACATGGTCGCCCCCTCCGGCGAGGGCGCGGTGCGCTGCATGCAGCAGGCGATCGAGGGACTGAAGGGCGCGCGGATCGACTACATCAACCCGCACGCCACGGCGACGCCCGTGGGCGACGAGAAGGAGATCGAGGCGATCCGGGAGGTGTTCGGACGAGGCGAGGACTGCCCGCCGATCTCGGCGACCAAGTCCCTCACCGGCCATTCGCTCGGCGCCACCGGCGTGCAGGAGGCGATCTATTCGCTCCTGATGATGAAGCACGGCTTCATCTGCGAGAGCGCGCATATCGACGAGATCGACCCGGCCTTCGCCGACATGCCGATCCTGCGCCAGCGCCGCGACGGGGTGGCGCTCGGCCACGTGCTCTCGAACTCGTTCGGGTTCGGCGGCACCAACGCGACCCTGGTGCTCAAGCACCTGGACGCCTGATAGGGGTCCCGCTCGCATCGAGCGACAACCAAGTACGGACCCCGCGCGGCGCCCCCGGGAAGCCCGTCGCCGCATCACTGCCGGATCGACGGGATCAGGTCGGAGACCGGCGGTCCGCGACGTTGCTGGCCGCATGGATGTACCCGGACGCCGGACGGCGGGCTCCTCAACGGCCTTTCGGCCGGAGCGAAGAAACGCGAAATTCTCCGTTTCGAGAGAATATCTTTATCGTTTTCGTGTCGATCGGGACGCAAAACGAAAAGATCATTTTTATCGCATCCCTTTGAGACGGTCGCACGTTATTGCGGCAGACCCGCCTACGACACCACGACGGTCGGGCGGGACATCACAACGGGAGTTTCGATCCATGACCATCAAGACCTTGCTGGCCGCCTCCGTCATCGCCCTCAGCCTGCCCATGGCCGCCCAGGCCCAAGGTCTGGTGCGCGGCGCCGAGCGCGGCGCCCAAGAGGGTGCGGATGCCGCCGGACCGGTGGGTGCCATCGTCGGCGGCGCCGTCGGTGCGGCCACCGGCACCGTCGGCGGCATCCTCGGCGTGAACGACCGTCCCCGCTTCCGCCAGTACGTGACCCGCGAAAAGCGCCGTTCGTTCGACTACAACGGTGACGTCCGTGTCGGCACCGTGCTGCCGAACTCCGGCGTGACCTATTACGAGGTCCCGGCCGAGTACAACGCCCGCGGCGCTCGCTACACCGTCATCAACGATCGTCCGGTCCTCGTGGATCGTTCGTCGCGGATCGTCGAAGTCATCGACTAATCGATCGACCCTTTTCGGTTGGATTGAACGGACAGCCCCCGGCGATCGCTTGCCGGGGGCTTTCTCGTGCCCGGCCGACTGCGGAGGTCGGGATCGCGAACCGCAGGCGATGAGGTCCCACGAGTCGACTTGCGACGACTTGGGACTGGCGACGACCTGAGACTTGCAACGACTTGCCATGGATCGCTGTTGAGGGTGACGGAGCGAGGAAAGACCGACACCATGCAGAACGAGATCGACGACCGCGGCCCCTCGGAGTCCGCCTCCAAGGAGGGCGCCCTGCCCGAGCCGGTGCGCGATCATCTCGGGCAGCAGCTGCGTAGCGTCTTCACCACCGGCGACGGCGTGCCGGACTATCTCGGGGACCCCGTGGTGCCGGAAGAGTTCGAGCCGCAGATCAAGCGGCTGGAAGTCCGCCTCAAGACCCACGAAGAGGGCACCGAGGCGGTGGCCCAGGCCCTCGATCAGATCCTCGGCGACCTCGGCGGCACCGGACCGGGCGGGTCGACGTCGCGAACCTGACAGCCCTCAGCCTATCAGAACCTGTGGGCGTTCAGACCTTGGGGCGCGTCGCCAGGATGTCGCGGATCTCGCCCAGGATCTTCACGTCGGCTGGCACTTCGGCGACCGCCTCCGGCTTGGCCTCCTCCTGCGACTGAAGCTTGTTCATGGCGCGGATGACGAGGAACAGCACGAAGGCGACGATCATGAAGTTGATCGCCACGGTGATGAACTGGCCGTAGCCGATCACCGCGCCCTGCTTCTTGGCATCGGCATAAGCGGCGCCCTTCTGCACGCTCGACGACAGGGCGATGTAGTAGTTCGAGAAGTCGAGACCGCCGGTGATCGCACCGATCATCGGCATGAAGACGTCCTGCACCGCCGATGTGACGATGGCGCCGAAGGCCGCGCCGATGATCACGCCGACGGCAAGGTCGACGACGTTGCCGCGCAGTGCGAACTTCTTGAATTCCTCGAGCATGATCGCCGCCCCGTCCCCGTTCGTGTTCCCGAGCACTAGCCAAGCCATGCTCACCGGGCAAGGTGCCGACCGGCGCCAGGCGTCAGGGCGGCGGCAAAGCCTGTGGGGCGTCGGCGGGCGCGGGCGGCGTTTCCGTTGCGGCGGCGGTCGGCGTCTCGCGACGGGCCTCCGCCTTGGCCCGGCGGCGGTACTGGGCCGCGCCGATGGGGATGCCGACGAGATAGGCGACCGCGAGCACGACCATCGCCTCGAACGGGAAGCTGATGAACAACCCGAACCCGGCCGCCACCACCAGGAAGATCGGCAGCACCCAATCGCGCGGCACCCGCTTGCCCATGGTCTTGCCCGAGAAGGTCGGCACCGTGGAGACGACGAGCAGCGCGATGACGAGGACGTAGCCGAGCACGATGGGGGCCGCCCACCGCTCCATGGTGAGCCCGAGGAAGTGCAGGTAGAGCGGCAGCATCGCCGTGAGGGCGCCGGCCGGGGCCGGCACGCCGACGAAGTAGTCCTTCTTCCATTCCGGCCGGGTCGGGTCGTCGAGCATCGCGTTGAAGCGGGCGAGCCGGAGGGCCATGGCGATGGCGAAGATCAGCGCCACGATCCAGCCGACCGAGCGCAGGTGGAACAGCGCGAAGCCGTAGAGGATCAAGGCCGGGGCGCAGCCGAAGTTGACGAAGTCGGCGAGCGAATCGAGCTCGGCCCCGAACCGCGAGGTACCCTTGAGCATCCTCGCCACGCGCCCGTCGATGCCGTCGAGGAAGGCGGCGGCCACGATGGCGATGACGGCGGGCTCGAACTTGCCCTCGAAAGCGAGGCGGATCGCGGTCAACCCGAGGCAGAGCGCCATCAGGGTGATCATGTTGGGCGCGATCATCCGGAACGGCACCGGCTTGAACCGGCGGGGTTTCGGCTCGTCGGCGTCGGGCGCGAAGGGCGGGAACAGGTCGTCCATGGCGGGCTCCCTCTCAGATCCGGCGGAAGGCGCGCTCGGGGCCGCCGCTCAGGTCGGCCAGCACCGTCTCGCCGGCCACCGCCTTCTGGCCGAGGCCGACCAGCACCCGGGTGCCGAGCGGCAGGTAGACGTCGACGCGAGAACCGAACCGGATCAGCCCGAAGCGCTCGCCGACCTGCAGGGTCTCGCCGGCCTGGACGAAGCCGACGATGCGCCGGGCGACGAGGCCGGCGATCTGGACGACGCCGATCCGCAGCGGCGTGCCGCGGTGGGTGGTCTCCATCACGAGGCCGTTGCGCTCGTTGTCGTCGCTGGCCTTGTCGAGCTCGGCATTGAGGAAGAGGCCGGGGGTGTAGTGGATCTGCCCAATCCGGCCCGTCATCGGCACCCGGTTCACGTGGCAGTCGAACACGTTCATGAACACCGAGATGCGGGTCATCTCCACCTGCGGCAGGTCGAGTTCCGGGGGCGGCAGCACCGTGGCGATGAGGTTCACCCGCCCGTCGGCCGGCGACACCACGAGGCCGTCGCCGATGGGGGTGATCCGCTCGGGGTCGCGGAAGAAGTAGCAGACCCACAGGGTGAGGATCAGGAAGATCCAGCCGAGGCTCTGCGCGAAGTACCCGCCGATCACGGTGAGCACGATGCCGATCAGGATGAAGGGATACCCCTCCTTGTGGATCGGCACGAGCGTCTTGCGGATCGTCTCGAGGAGGTCGGTCATGGGGCTGTTTCGGTTGTCCGTGTCTGGCGACGGCCCCGCGGCCGCCCCGTGTGCATGGCGCCCCTCTTAAGGCAATGGGCGCGCTCCGTCATACGGTTTCGGGCAGGCGCCGGACGGCCGTTGGCAAGCGTCGGATCAACGCAGGCGCCCGCCTGCATCCCCGACGGGGACGGTTGACCAGACTGTATCACTTAGTGATACAGTCTACCAAGGGCGATCCGGTGATCAGAAGCTTCAGGGACACGTGGTCGGAGGCGATTTTTCGGGGGCGATGCCCCAGGGGATTTCCCACCGACCTCTTCAAGGTCGCGAGGCGAAAGCTTCAGGCGATCGACGCTGCCGACGTCATCGGCGACCTGCGTTCTCCGCCCGGCAACCGTCTGGAATCCCTGAAAGCCGATCGTGTCGGCCAATGGAGCATCAGGATCGACGATCAGTGGCGCGTCTGTTTTCGATGGGCGCCAACCGGCCCGGAGGATGTCGAGATCGTCGACTATCATTGATCGACCGCCCGGAAGACTGGAGGCTCCGACATGACCCGAGATGTGATGGAGATCGTCGCCACCCTGCCGCCGATGCATCCCGGCGAGATGCTGCGGGAGGAATACATGGTTCCGCTCGGTCTCAGCGCCGGGACCGTCGCACGGGCCTGTGGCGTCCCGCGCACCCGCATCGAGCGGATCGCGCGGGAGGAGATCGGCATCAGCGCCGATACGGCGTTGCGCCTCGGTCGCTACCTCGGCACCAGCGCGCAGTTCTGGATCAACCTTCAGGGACGCTACGACCTCCTCAGGGCGCAGGAGTCGGCAGGGTCCGACGTCGAACGGATCGAGCCTTTGAACCGCGACGCCGCCTGACCAGCCCGGATCCTCACTCGGCCGGCTCGGCCACCCGTGCGGCACCCGCCCGCGCGTCCGACGCCTTGTCCTCCTCGGCCCGTTTGAGAATTTCGCGGGCCTCGTCGGCCTCGCGCTGCCGATTCCACATCGCGGCATAGACGCCGCCCTCGTCGAGGAGCACGTCGTGGCTGCCGCGCTCGACGATCACGCCCTTGTCCAGCACCAGAATCTCGTCCGCGTTCACCACCGTCGAGAGGCGGTGGGCGATGACCAGCGTGGTGCGGCCCTTGGAGATCGTGTCCAGCGCGTCCTGGATCTCGCGCTCGGTGAAGCTGTCCAGCGCCGAGGTCGCCTCGTCGAGGACGAGGATCGGCGGGCCCTTGAGGATGGTGCGGGCAATGGCCACTCGCTGCTTCTCGCCGCCCGAGAGCTTGAGGCCGCGCTCGCCCACCGGGGTGTCGTAGCCCTCCGGCAGGCTCGACACGAAGCGGTCGATCTGGGCGAGGCCGGCGGCGGCGCGCACCGCCGCGTCGCTGGCGTCCCATTGGCCGTAGCGGATGTTGTAGCCGATGGTGTCGTTGAACAGCACCGTGTCCTGCGGCACCATGCCGATGACGGCGCGCAGGGAGGCCTGCTGCACGTCCGCGATGTCCTGGCCGTCGATGGTGATCCGGCCCCCTTGCGGCTCGTAGAACCGGAACAGCAGGCGCGACAGGGTCGACTTGCCCGCCCCCGAGGGGCCGACGATGGCCACCGTGCGCCCGGCCGGCACCGTGAAGCTGACCCCGCGCAGGATCGGCCGGTCCGCATGATAGGCGAAATGCACGTCCTCGAACCGCACCACGCCGGGGCCGGCTTTGAGCACGGGCGCATTCGGCCGATCGGCGATCTCGGGGTTGCGGTGCAGGATCTGGAACATGTCGTCGATGTCGATCAGCGCCTGTTTGATCTCGCGGTAGATCATGCCCATGAAGTTGAGCGGCATCGAGAGCTGGATCAGCATGGTGTTGACCAGCACGAAGCCGCCCAGCGTCGTGCGCCCGGCCATGATGTCGCGGGCAGCCAACCACATCACGATCGTCATGCCGATGGTGAAGATCAGCGCCTGGCCGGCGTTGAGGATGGCCAGCGAGACGTAGGTCTGGGTCGAGGCCTTTTCGTACTTCGCCATCGAACCGTCGTAGCGCTCCGCCTCGCGCCGTTCCGCGCCGAAGTACTTCACGGTCTCGAAGTTGAGCAGCGAATCCACGGCCTTGGTGTTGGCGTCGGTGTCGGAACTGTTCATCCGGCGGCGGATCTCGATGCGCCACTGCGTCGCCTTCCAGGTGAAGCCGAGGTAGGCCGCCACCATCACGAACACGACGGCCGAGTAGGTCCAGTCGAACTCGTAGGCGAGGACGCCGATGACGAGGGCGAACTCGACGACGGTCGGCACCAGCGTCAGCACCATCAGGCGCGACAGCTCCTCGATGCCGCCGCGCCCGCGCTCGAGCACGCGCGTCAGCCCGCCGGTCTTGCGCTCGAGGTGGAAGCGCAGGGAGAGGCGGTGCATGTGCTCGAAGGTCTGGAGCGCCAGGCGCCGCACCGCGTTCATGGCGACCTTGGCGAACAGCCCGTCGCGCACCTGCGTCAGCCCGGCCATCAGCACCCGCGACAGGCCGTAGAGGCCGATCATCACCATCGGCAGCGCGAAGATCCCGGTGGGGACCTCGGCCGGCGGCGTGCCGTCCTTGGCGCCGGCGATCGCCACCAGCGCGTCGGTGGCCCATTTGAAGGTGAAGGGCGTCACCATCGTCACGACCTTGGCGACCATCAGCAGGCCGAAGGCGAGGAAGACGCGGCGCTGGAGGTCGGGCCGGCCGTGCGGCCAGAGATAGGGCCAGAGCCGGCGGTAGGTGGCGACGAGGCCGGGGCGCGCGGACGGCGCGGCTCCGGTCGCCGCGGTCGCGGTATCGGGCTTCATGGGGAACGGGTTTTTCCGAGAGCGGCGGGATCGCCCGCTGCATATAGGCCGGATGCGCCGCCGCAACAGCCGCCTGCGCGCAACCCGGCCCGGCGCCGCGGCGGGGCTTATCCGGCGATGTCGTCGAGGGTGACGTTTAGGGCATCGGCGATCTTACGCAGGGTCTCGACGGTACCGTCGCGTCGTCCCGTTTCGATCTGCGACAGAAAAGGTTGGGCGATACCAGCCGCTTCCGCGAGCGTCTTGGCGCTCAGGCCGCGATGCTCACGCCACACCCGGATCCTGTTTTCGCCGCGCAGAAGGCGATCGACGACGTCGGAGGGGATCAACTCTTCCTCTCCGCTGGCCAGGGCTCGGCGAAATCGAGCCAGGGTTTCGCGATCGGCATTGTCTTCCGCCGCACAGAGAAGCGCCGCGTAATCTGCCTCCGACAGGATCACGAGACGTTCACCGCCCGGTGTGATGACGCTCTTGGAATTCATCCCACTCTCCTCGGGGCACCCCTGCGTAAGGGAGACGTCAGTCATAGGCACCACCCCTCGGTGCGACCCTGACGATTGCAATGATCTCACCATCGTTCGTAAAGAGAACGCGCCAGTCGCCAATCCGAAGACGATAGACGGTAGGCTCGCCCTTGAGTTGCTTGACGTTGTTGGTCTGAGTGGTCGGATCGTTCGCGTACTGCTCGATCTTGGTGCGAATCAACGAGGCCGTGTTGGCCGGCATTCGACTGAGGACCCGCACGGCTGCTTTGCTATATGCAATTCGCATGATCGGTCGGCAATAGCTTTACGCTACCGTTGCGCAAATTTGGGGGGTTCCGCAGAAGACCCTTGGGACGGCCCCCGCCCGTCACCCCCGCCGCTCCTCCGTCCGGACGGCCGCCGCGCCGTCGGTGGGCAGGACGAAGATCTGGCCGGGGTAGATCAGGTCGGGGTTGCGGATCTGGCTCTGGTTGGCGTCGAAGATCACCGTGTAGCGGGTGCCCTTGCCGTAGACCTTGCGGCTGATCTGCCAGAGGTTGTCGCCCCGCGCGATCCTGGCGGTTCCGATCTCGGGGATGAAGACGGTGCGCTCGGGAGCGCCCGGCCGCGCCGTCGGTCCGGGGGCAGGTATCTGGAGAGCGGGTGTCTGGAGGGCCGGACTCTCGGCGCCCGGCTTCTCGGGCGCGGGCATGCGGGAAGGCGCCGTCACGGCGGGAGCCGGCGGGAGGTCGCTGCGCGCCATCGCGCCCGGTCGCTCCGGCGCACCGGGGGCGGGCGTCTCGGCGCGCGGCGGTTCGGCGGGCCGGAACGGCGGCTGCGCGCCCTCCGGGGGCCGGCGCTCGGCGAGCTGGGGATCGGCGACCTTGGGCTCCACCGATTGGGCGGCGGCTCGCCTGGCGTCGGCACCGCCGGCCGCGGGCGCCGCAGCCTCCGGCAGGGCCGGCACGACGGCGACGGTGTCCCGCGCATTGGCCGGGCCTCCACCGCCCATGGGCCTGGACGCCGCCTTGGGAGGCACAGCCGCCGGCACCGCGAAGGCCACCTCAGAGCGCGCCTTGACCTTGCCGGAGACCGAGTCGACCTCGTCGATCCGCACCCGGTAGGCGCCCGGCAATACGCCCCGGCCGATCGCGAAAGCGAGACGGCCGTCGGCGCCGGCGCTGCCCGGCGCCACGAGGGTGTCGTTGAGGTAGAGCCGCACGGTGGCGCCGGGCGAGGCCTGCCCGGTCACGTAGAGCCGGCCGCCCTCCTCCGCGTCGACGCTGACGACCTTGACGGGGGCCGCGGCCGGCCGGGGCGCTTCGGGGGTGGACGCCGCCGCCTTCGAGGCCGAGCCGGCCTCCGGACCGGGCGCTCCCTTAGCCGCGGCGGATTTCGCATCGGCGGACTTCGCATCGGCGGACGTCGCTTCGGCGGACTTCGGCGACTTGGCCGGGGATCGACCCGCCTCCTCCGCTACGGGGGCCGGGGCGGCGGGCGCCGGATCGGGCTGCGACAGCACCACCGTCGGCCGGTCCGGCGCGCTCAGGGCGATCAACGGCTTGGCATCGCGGTTGCCTGACACGACGACGGCGACGCTCTCGCGCGAGCGCCGGACCTGCCCGTCGGCGCCGGTGATGCGCAGGGTGATCTCACTGTTTCCGGACGGCAGCGCAGGCGGGACGATGGCGAACTGGCCGGAGGGATCGATGAGCGCACGGGCAATCGGCTCGCCGTCGCGCATCAGCTCGACGGTGGTGTTGGGCGCACCGCGCCCCGCGATCACGGAGTCGCCGTTCGGCTCCACCCGGATGATGTCGAAGGTCGGCGCCCCCGCTTCGGCGGCCGGCAGGGTCTGCGGCTGTGCCGGGATCTGCTCTCCGGCGGGCCGGGGCTTTCCCGGCTGGTCCTTGCCCGCCTCCCCTGAGCGTTGCGGGGCCGGCGACACACCGGACGCCACATCCCCGGGCTTGACGTCCCCAGGCTTGATAGCTCCGGACTTGCCATCGTCGGGGCCGGGCACGGCCGTATCGGGCAGGCGGGCGACGGCGGTCGGTTCGCCCCCGGTCATGCTCTTCCAGACCTGTCCCGATCCGAACAGGGCCAGCACGAGGGCGAATCCGGCGACCAGGCCTCCACCGGCGAGGACGAGGCTCCGCCGCAACTCCGCCGTCATGGCGCTTCACTCCAAACGCGTTCGGAAACCCGGCGGACAGGCCGACGAATCTCGCTCGGCGGCTGTCGACAAACCACCGATGGACGGCGACATAATAGCGAACATGACTGGAACACCAAACCTTTCGGCGGCCGCGGGCCGCCCGGCGCCCCTCCCCTCGGTAGTCTGGCCCCTGGACGGGCGCCCCGCCGGCCTCGGCGGGGGACCGCCGGACCGCCGGGCCGGAGCATGCGCATGACGCCGGTCGAACCGGCTCCGGTGCGGACGGTCTGCGTCTATTGCGGCTCGGGCTTCGGGGGAGACCCCGCCTTCACGCGAGCCGCAGAAGGCCTCGGCCGCGCCCTGGCGCAGGCCGGCATCGGCCTCGTCTACGGCGGCGGCAACGTCGGCCTCATGGGCACGGTGGCGCGCGCGGTGCTGGCGCACGGCGGCCACGTCACCGGCATCATCCCGGACTTCCTGAAGTCGCGCGAGCGCATGCTCGACGAGATCCAGGAGACCATCGTCGTGTCCGACATGCACACCCGCAAGCGCCTGATGTTCGAGCGCTCGGATGCCTTCGTCGCCTTGCCCGGCGGGATCGGCACCCTCGAGGAACTCGTCGAGCAGATGACCTGGGCCCAGCTCGGCCGGCACGAGAAGCCCATCGTCCTGGTCTCGGTGGCCGACTTCTGGCGGCCGCTCCTCGTCCTCCTCGACCACATGCGCGAGCAGGGCTTCATCCGCGAAGGCCTCGACCTCAACTACCTCGTGGCCGAGGATGCCGAGGCGGCGGTGGCGATGCTGCGCGAGGCGCGGCCCGCGATCTCGCCGGAGGCCGAGACGGCGATCGCCCGGCGGTTCTGATCCGGCCGGCCGCTATCGCTGCGGCGGCAGCGGCCGGGGCAGCATCCGCAGGTCGACCGGCTGGGTCGGATCGATCTCCGCCATCAACGCGGGCTTCAGGTCGTAGCGGTCGGCGATGGATTCCAACGCGAGGACCGCGTCCTGGTTGATGCCCCACCGCGTCGCCGTGGCCACGAAAGCGCGCGTGGTCATGAGCGTCACGGGGAAATCGACATCGAGGAACAGGGTCGCGACCTTGTGGTCCTCGTAGAGGACCACCGCCGAGGCGGCGTCTTCGGGATGCCAGTGGCCGACGAACTCGCGCAAGGCCTGCTCGCCCGAGTCGCGCAACGCGCTCTTGAGCAGGGCCTCGTCCTGTGGCGTCCGGCTCCGGGCGCGCAGCGAAGCCACGCCGATGCCGACCACGGTCTCGACGCGAAGGGCGGCGTCTCCCAGACCGGCGATCCAGGCGGCGATGTCGGCCGCGAACGGTCTGGTCAAATCGCCGACCACCTCGTCCTCGACCCGGTCCACCAGCACGATGCGCCGGTTGAGACCGCGCACGGTGTCGAGGATGCCGGCAGCCGCCAGCCGGATCAGTGGCCCCGCATCGGCGACGATGATCGGTTGGCGATCGGACGGGGCGATCATGTGACCGGCGTCCAGGTGGTGGCGCCGTCCTTGTTGTCCTTGATCGCGACGCCGAGGCCGAGGAGGAGGTCGCGCAGCCGGTCCGATTCCGCCCAGTCCCTGGCCGCCCGTGCCGCTTTGCGTTCCGCGATCAGCCCCTCGACCCGCTCGACGTCGATGCCCGCCGCGAGGATGGCGCCGGCCTCGCGCTGCGAGCGCGTCGCGGCCAGAAGGCCGAACAGGCCGGCCCCCGCCTTGAGGGCGGCCGGGTCGGTGAGGCGGTGGAGTTCGGCGAGCGCCGCGGCCGTGTTGAGGTCGTCCAGCAGCGGTTCCAGCACGGCCGCCGGCACGTCCGGCGCAGGCGCGGCGTCGCCCACGACGCCGTACCAGCGGTCCAGCATCCGGCCCGCCTCCTCCAGCCCGCGAAGGGTCCAGTCGATCGGCTGGCGGTAGTGGGTCTTGAGCATGGCCAGGCGCACCACCTCGCCGGGCCAGTCGTCCAGCACGGCGCGCAGGGTGACGAAGTTGCCGAGCGACTTCGACATCTTCTCCCCCTCGACCTGGAGGAAGCCGTTGTGGAGCCAGACGTTGGCCATCACGTCGGTGGAAAAGCAGCAGCGGGACTGGGCGACCTCGTTCTCGTGGTGGGGGAAGATCAGGTCGATGCCGCCGGCGTGGATGTCGAAGGTCTCGCCGAGATGCTTCCACGACATCGCCGAGCATTCGATGTGCCAGCCCGGACGGCCCGGCGCGCCGATCCCGCAGGGCGAGGGCCAGGACGGCTCGCCCGGTTTGGCCGGCTTCCACAGCACGAAATCGAGGGTGGAGCGCTTGTAGGCGGCGACCTCGACGCGGGCCCCCGCCTCCATCTCGTCCAGGGGCCGCCGGGAGAGCGCGCCGTAGTCATGCATCGCCGGCACGTCGAACAGCACGTGGTCGTCGGCGACGTAGGCGTGGCCCGAGGCGACGAGGCGCTCGACGATGGCCACCATCTCGGCGATGTGGTCGGTGGCCCGCGGCTCGACGAAGCGGGGGCGCTGCCCGTCGACGTTCACGTCCTCCGGCATCAGCACGCCGAGCCGGCGCAGGTCGGCGTGGAAGTCGGCCAGGGTGGCGTCGGTGAGGTCGCGGATCGAGATGCCGCGCGCCGCGGCCCGCGCGTTGATCTTGTCGTCGACGTCGGTGACGTTGCGGACGTAGGTGACCTGGCCCGCCCCGTAGCGGTGGCGCAGCAGCCGGAACAGCAGGTCGAAGACGATGATCGGCCGCGCGTTGCCGATGTGGGCCGCGTCGTAGACCGTGGGGCCGCAGGCGTACATCCGCACGTGCGTCGGATCGATCGGCGAAAAGGCCGTCTTCTCGCGGGTCAGCGTGTTGTAGAGCCGCAACATCGGTTCCATGAAAGCGTGTCTCGTCCCTGCTGCATCCCGGCCGGCCCCGTGCCCCCGCACGGCGATGCCCGGGCGGGATCCCCTTGCCCCGACATCGTTTTCCCGTGAGCGGCCGGGCCCGGTCCGGGGACGGCGGCCGCGCCGGGTTTCCCGCGCTGTTGCGGGAAGGCGACGGCATCGGCGCCGCATTCGGGCTACCGCAAAAGGGTGATCACTTCGAGAGGGAAAGCCGGCCCGGAACGAGGGAGGGGATTAAACGAACGGCCGAAAGCCTTTGTTTACCGGCCCGATCGACAGTTTCGACCATCGTCAATCTCCTGCGCCAATCTCTCGCGCCGACCTTCCCCGCACCGCAACCTCACCCCCCGCTTCGATCAAGGTCTCCCCATGCGTCGTCCGGCCGTGTGCCTCAGCGCCTGCCTCGCCCTCGGGCTGTTCTCGACCCTGGCCTTCGCGCAGCAGGCGCCGGCCAAGGCGACCAAGGTGGAGAAGACCTTCCTGATCCCGGCCGCCGAAGGCTACGGCGTCGGCGACTGCCTGTCGTCGGGGAGCGGCGGCTGCGGTCAGGTGGTGGCCGACGCCTGGTGCGAATCGCAGGGGTTCGCCTCGGCGGGCGCGTTCGGCATCGCCGCGCCGGAGGATTACACCGGCGCGATCGAGGCCCCCGTCAAGCCGGCCGAAGCCCCGCCGATCAAGATCAGCTGCCAGGATTGAGGTCTCGCGGGAACGCGCTCAGCTCTTGAAGACGTCGCCGCACTTGGGCGGCGGCTCGGTGCCCCAGGGCATCAGCGGCACCGTCGAGGTGGAGTTCTTGGGCGAGCCCTGCACCACCTTGTCGGAATAGACCATGTAGATCAGCGTGTTGCGCTTGGCGTCACAGCCGCGCACGATCTGCATCGACTTGAAGATCAGCGAGCGGCGCTCGCTGAACACCACCTCGCCCTGCTTGAGCTCGCCCTTGAAGCTCACCGGCCCGACCTGGCGACAGGAGAGCGAGATGTCCGAGACGTCCTCGGCCAGCCCCAGCGTTCCCTTGATACCCCCCTTCTCGGGCTGGGTGTAGTGGCAGGCGACCCCGGCCACCGCCGGATCGTCGATGCCGTAGACCACGAGCTTGTCGTTGGGGGTGAGCGGGCGCCACACCGTCGACTTGTCGAAGATGCGGTCGGGGTCGTCGGCCGCCGCCGCCGGCCCCGCGGCCGCCGCCAGCGCCATGCCCGACGCGAGCGCGACGGATACCGCCGTCCGCGCTGTGAGACCACGAAGCCACATCATTGGATCTTTCCCCCGTTAGGAACCGGGGCGGATGTGGGAAGGCTGTCGCCGGTTGGCCAGGGCGGATACAAAAGCCTCGCTTCGGCGGCCGGACGAATCGCCGAACCGATCGTTCGTCGATTCGACGGAACCGCCAAGCTCAACCCCCGTTGCTGTCAGGTCATGCCGCTGATCCCCTCCGCGATCCGCCTCCCCGTCCTGCGTCGCATCGGCCGCATGCTGGCCGGCGCCGCCGCCATGCTCGCGGCCACGGCCTTGCCGGCCGCCGCCGACACCTATTCCTGCCAGCGCTACAAGGCGGAGCTCGCCAACCTCAGCGCGGGGGCCGACACCGCCCGCGCGCTCCAGAACGAGATCGGCCGCCTCAACGCCTATTTTCGGACGTTGAACTGCGAGGGCGGCAAGTTCCTGTTCTTCGATACGCGCCCGCCCCAGTGCGGCGCGGTGGAGCAGCGCATCCGCGCCCTCAACGCCGGCTACGGTGGCGACAACGGCGAAGTGACGGCCGCGCGCCGCCGGCAATTGAACGCCGCCGTCGCGAGCGCCTGTGCCGACCAGAACCGGCCCGCCTCCGTCACCGAGGCCTCCCTCGGCGAGGCGCGGGCCCGGGGCGGCAGCCAGGTGATCTGCGTGCGCAGCTGCGACGGCGCCTATTTCCCGATGACCAACCTGCCCGAGGGCCGTAGCGGCGCCGACGAGCTGTGCCAGGCCCTGTGCCCGGGTGCGGAGGCGGCCGCCTATTCGATGCCCCACGGCGACGACGCCCTGCGCCAGGCCGCTACGATCAAGGGCAGCCGCGCCTACGTCTCGCTGGCCAACGCCTTCAAGTTCCAGAAGAGTTTCACCCCGAACTGCTCGTGCAAGGCCGAGGGGCGCACCTGGGCGCAATCCCTGGTCAAGGCCGAGAGCATGATGGTGCGCCACAAGGGCGACATCTTCGTCACCCCGATGCAGGCCGAGGCGATGTCTCGGCCGAAGGTCCGCCTGACCCTCGTCGGCCGGGCCGACAAGACCGCGGCCTCCCTCGCGGCCGATGCGGCCAGCCGCGGTGCCGCGGTGGTGTCGGACGCGGACCCGGCCCAGGCCGGCACCACCGTCCAGCGGACGGCTTCCGCGCCCGCGGAGCCGCCGCCCATCCGCATCATCGCACCCACCATCATCGCGGCCCCGGCCCGGTTCGGGACCCCTTGAACGAGCGGCCTGCGCGGGGTGCCGCGCAGGTTGCATGACACCGCATCATGGAACGATCTCACGTGCGTCCCGGTTCGAAGGGGACTTCAACGACGCGAGAGTGACTTCATGCGGCCCATCCGCCTCCTCCTTCTGACCGGCACCGTCCTGCCGGCCCTCGTCCTGTCCGATCTCTCCGCCGCCTATGCCGGCGCGCAGGCCGAGCGGACAATGCTGGCGCAGGCGGGTCCGGGAGAAGGGCCGGGTCGGGAGAGGGGCGAGCCCCGCGGCGGACCGCCGGCCGGCGCCGCACCCCGCGCGGCCCCGCCGGCCGAACGCCCCGAACCCCGCGGCGAACGCCCCGAACCCCGCGGCGAGCGACCCCAACCCCGTGCGGCCCAGCCGCCGGCCGAGCGGCCCGAGCCTCGTGGCGAGCGCCCCGAGCGCAGGCCCGAGCCGCGCGAGGCTCCGGCACCCCGCCAGGAGGCTCCCGCGAGACCGGACGCTCCCGCGAGACCGGAGGCTCCTGCCAGACAGGACGCTCCGGCCCGCCGCGAGGCGCCAGCGAAGGAAGCGCCCGCGAGAGAGCCCCCCCCAAGAGAGGCACCGGCCGCTCGGGAGGCACCGGCCCGTCCCGAGGCACCCAAGCCCGAGCGGGCGAGCCCGCCGCGTCCGGCATCCGAGCCAGCCGGACGCCCCGATGCCGCCCCCGCCCCCCGTGCCGCCCCGCCCGCCGACGCGCCGCGCGGTGGCCAGGGCCGCCCGCAGCAGGAGCGCGGTGGACAGGACCGTCCCGACCAGCCCGCCGGCCGGGCCCCTGGTCAGGAGCGGGGTCAGGAGCCGGGCCGTCGCGCGCCGGACCAGCCGGACGCCACGCGGCCGCGGACGCCCGATACGGCCCCCGCTCGCCCGGCGACTCCTCCGGGCGCGGACGGACAGACGCCGCCGCGTCCGGCGGCCCCGAACGCCGCGCCCGGCGTACCGGGTCGCCCGGTGACGCCGGGCGGTGCGGAGGCGCCTGCGGGCCAGCGGCCCTCGCCCCCCGGTGCCACTCCGGCTCCCAATGCGGCTCCCGGCGTGCCCGGCCGGCCCGTGACTCCGCCGGCCGCCGACGGGCAGGCGCCCGCACGACCGGCTCCGAACGCCGCTCCGGGCGTCCCCGGCCGTCCCGTCACACCTCCGGGCGCCGACGGCCAGGCACCGCGCCCGGCTCCGAATGCCGCTCCGGGTGTTCCGGGCCGGCCCGTGACCCCGCCGGGCGCCGAGGGCCCGGCCGCCGGGCAACCGCCGCAGGCACCGAACGCGGCGCCCGGCGTGCCGGGTCGTCCCGTAGCACCGCCGGCGGCCGCCCCCGGCGCCGCCGCGCCCGTCGCTCCGGGAGCGCCGGCCGGTGCCGTCGTGCCGGGGCAGGCGCCGCAGGGTGGCGTGCGCCCCGATGGCCGGCCCGGCGCCGGGCTGCCCGGTGACCCGGCCGGCCGTGGCGAGGATCGCCGCGAGCGGTTCAACACGCCCGGCCGCCCCGGCTACGTCCAGGGTGGCTTCCGCAGCGACGACGTCGACGTGCGCAGCTACGACGAGGTCCGGCGCGACCGGCGCGAGTACAGCGAGGACGGCCGCACCTTCATCCGGGAGCCGGGCCGGATCATCGTGCGCGACCGCGACCGCACCTTCATCCGCCACGACGAGAACGAGCGTTTCCGCGACCTCGACCGCCGGGGCTTCCGCAGCGAGCGCCGCGGCGAGGACACCGTGACCTATCTCGACCGTCCGGGCGGCGAGCAGATCGTGACCATCGTCGACGACGACGGCCGCCTGCTGCGGCGCTCGCGCCGGTTCCGCGACGGCCGCGAGGTCGTGATCATCGACAACGCCATCGGCGGCCCGCCGCGCCCGATCTACGACGACGTCGTGGACCTGCCCCCGCCCGCCCTGCGCATCCCGCGCGAGCGCTACATCGTCGACTACGAGGGCGCCGACGAACGCACCCTCTACGAGACCCTGTCGGCACCGCCGGTGGAGCCGGTGGGGCGGCGCTATACCCTCGACCAGGTCCGCTACAGCCCGCAGCTGCGCGCCCGCATGCGCAGCGTCGACATCGATACGATCACCTTCGAGAGCGGCTCGTTCACGGTGACCCCGGACCAGGCCGCCCGGCTCTCGACCATGGCGGCTGCGATCAACCAGGCGATCCGCGCCAATCCGCAGGAGGTGTTCCTGATCGAGGGCTACACCGATGCGGTGGGGGCGGACGTCGACAACCTGTCGCTGTCCGACCGGCGCGCCCAATCGGTGGCGACGGTGTTGACCCAGTCCTTCCAGGTGCCGCCGGAGAACCTGACGACCCAGGGCTACGGCGAGCAGAACCTCAAGGTGAACACGCAAGGCCCCTCGCGCGAGAACCGCCGGGTGACCGTGCGCCGGATTACGCCGCTGATCCAGCAGCAGGCGGAAACCCCGCCGCGCTGATCGGGCCGGGGTGTCCGCACCGCGAGGACGAGGTGGAAGGGGTCGCCGGGAGGCGGCCCCTTCGCCGTATCGCGGGTTGCGGACCGGCCACCGCGCGCAAAACCGCATCCAAGGTTCCGACCTCGGGTGACCGGCGTCGCGCGCCGCGCAGATGCTACTGCCCCGTCATCCCGGGGCGGGGCAGCGGCGCCCGGGATCCACCGTCGCTCGCGGCGGCAGCTGCGGGTTCCCGGTTCGCCTGCGGCGTCCCGGAATGACCGGACGATGGTCATGATCGACGCGGATCGACGCTTCGGCATGGCGTCCGCCTCGGTTCGGAGACTTGAGGATCGATCGCTCACGATTTGGTTGACGTCGACATTATGTTAATGGCGGCCCGATAGAACAACGTCGCGCGAGCGAGCGCAGATCGGAGCCGATCCGTGCCCCACGCCGTGCTTCCCACAGTCGTATCCGTGGCCGGCTTCATCGGCGTGGAGCCGATCGACGGCGGGGATACCATCGCCGTCCGCTTCAAAGCACCGGATGACGGTGAGATCACGATTCTCGTGCCGCAAAAAGCGATCGCGGACCTTCAAACGGCACTGACCGATCGACCCGAACGCGATCGATTCCGGCAGGGCCGCCTCGAACCGTAGGCGCGCCTGGAGGAGCATCAGGCTGAGCGGCCGGGAATAGGCCTTGCGCGAGCGCCGATCCGAGGATGACGCGGCGCGACGGCCGGATGCGTGAGGGCCCGGTTCGCCGAAGCCACCCGTTCCGACGCCGCCGTCGCACCGGCCCGGACGGCGAAGCGCGGATGGGAGCCGGGGAGTCGGCCCCGATTTCGTCACGCTCGACTGGCAGGCGCGGCGGTGAAACACCGACCGAGGCGACGATGACCACACCCTTCTCGAGCCGCAGGAACACCCTCGGCCTCCTGGCCCTCTCGGGCAGCCTGCTCGTGGGCTTCGTGGCACTGCCGCAGCCGGCCGTGGCCCGCAACAACACCGCGGTGGGCGTCGGCACCGGGGCGGTGGCCGGGGCGCTCGTGGCCGGGCCGCTGGGCGCCGTGGTCGGGGGCATCGTCGGCGGCGTGGTCGGATCGAATTCCGAAAGCGCCCGTCCACGGCGCAGCCGCAGGGCCCGCGCCGTGCGTCCCCGCCGCCAGCCGGCGGTGGCGCGCATCGCCCCGAGGGCGGCGCCGGCCGCGCGCCCGGTGGCTCAGGCCGAGCCGCGGCCGGTTTCCACGGTCCCGACCTCCACAACCTGGACCAATCCGCGCTGACGCTCGCTCAGGTTCCGCAGAAGGTCTGCAGCACCCGCTCCTCCTCGCGCGGCGGCAACGCGTAGACTCCCCGGTCGGGCTGGTCCTCGAAGGGGGTGGCCAGCACCTCCAGGAGAGCGGCGAAGGGGGCGTAGTCGTCCCGCGTCACCGCCGCCACGATCACCGCCTCGATCTGGTGGTTGCGCGGAATGAAGGCCGGGTTGACCGCCCGCATGGCGGCGCGGCGGCCCTGGTCCGGCTCGTTCGAAAGCCGGGTGCGCCAGCGGGCGAGCCAGGCGTGGCAGGGGGCAGGGTCGTCGAACAGGGCCGCCAGCGCGTCGTCGGCGCCAGGATCGGCGCCATGGTCGGCGGCACAATCGGCCAAGCGCCGGAAGGTCAGGGTGAAATCGGCGCGGCCGGCCGCCATCGCCTCCATCAGGTCGCGCACGAGCGCCACGTCGTCGGGCTCCTGGGTCCGCAGGCCGACCTTGGCCCGCAGGCCCGCCTGGAACGTCGCCTGGAAGGCCGGCGCGAACCCTTCGAGGATCGCCTGGGCCTCGGCCACCGCCGCATCGACGTCCTCGTTCAGGAGCGGCAGCATCGCCTCGGCCAGCCGGGTCAGGTTCCACTGCGCGATGCGCGGCTGGTTGGCGAAGGCATAGCGGCCGTGCTCGTCGATGGCGCTGAAGACCGCGCCGGGGTCGTAGGCGTCCATGAAGGCACAGGGGCCGTAGTCGATGGTCTCGCCCGACACCGCCATGTTGTCGGTGTTCATGACGCCGTGGATGAAGCCCACCAGCATCCAGCGGGCGATGAGACCGGCCTGCCGCTCGACGATGCGCGCCAGCAGCGCCGGATAGGGCCGCTCGGTTCCGGAGAGGTCGGGATCGTGGCGGGCGACGACATGGTCGGCCAGCAGGCGCAGGCCCTCGGTGTCGCCGCGGAAGGCGAAATACTGGAAGGTCCCGACCCGGATGTGGCTGGSGGCGACGCGGGCGAGGATGGCGCCGGGCAGGCGGCCCTCGCGGATCACGGTGTCGCCGGTGAGCGTCGCGGCCAGCGCCCGGGTGGTGGGAATCCCCAAGGCCGCCATGGCCTCGCTGACGAGGTATTCGCGCAGGACCGGGCCGAGGGCGGCGCGGCCGTCGCCACGGCGGGAGAACGGGGTCGGGCCGGCTCCCTTTAGCTGGATGTCGCGGCGACCGTCGCGGCCGACGACCTCGCCGAGCAGCACGGCGCGACCGTCGCCGAGCCGCGGCACCGGGTTGCCGAACTGGTGGCCGGCATAGGCCATCGCCGCCGGCTCGGCGCCCTCTGGAACGGCGTTGCCGCCCAGCACCGCCACGCCCTCGGGGCTCGACAGCCACGTGGGATCGATACCCAGGGTCTCGGCCAGGGCGGCGTTCGCCTGGATCAGGCGCGGGGCGGCCACGGGGGTCGGAGGGACACGGGCGACGAAGCGCTCGGGCAGGCGGACGTAGCTGTTGTCGAACGTGATCGTCGCCATGGCAGGCTCACCCTCGTCCACGGAACGGCAGCCCTGTCCCAGCAGAACCGCGCCGGGGCAACGGTTTCGGAACGTCGGCGATCGGGGCCGATCTTGCCGGCATGGCCCGTTCCGCGCGACACGGGTCCAGCGACACGGGGAATCCGCGTGTTCACGGGACCGACTCGTCGGCCCCGCCCGTTGTTCCCCGATGCCCGTCCACATGGGGACGCACGGGCGGGCTCGCCAGCCCGCCCGGGCCCTACTCGCAGACCTCGACGCGGCGATAGGTGAACTCGACGTCGTCGAGCCAGACCTTGCGGCGCTCCATGTGGCAGATCGGCTCGCGGCGAGGGGGCCGCACGTAGATCGGCTCGACGTCCTCGACGTAGACCGGCCGCGGGCGGGCATAGACGGGCGGCGGCGGCGCGGCCTGGGCCCCGCTCATCAGGGCGCCGAGGGCGACGCCGCCCAGGACGCCGGCGGCGGCCCCGCCGATGAGGGCGCCGTTGCGGCCGTCCCGAGCCTGCGCTCCGGCAAGGCCGGCACCGAGGATCAGGCCGGCGGTGAGCAGGATCCGGGCTCCATGCCGGACCGATCCGAGGGAGGTCTTGGCGCGCACGTGTCATCTCCGTGAATAATCCCTCATCGTAGATCGCGCGCTCGTTAACAAATCCTGAACCCCCTCCCGGATTGGCCCCTGCCGCCGGGCGTCCTACCTGTCGTGCCGAGGCCGCTCACGGCCGGGGTCGGGAGTATCGGGATGCGCGTCATCGGGGTCTGTCTGGCCGGCCTGGTAGCGGCGATGCCCGTGGCGGCCGCGGAACCGCCGCAGGCCCTCCTGGTGGGCCTCGACGGCAAGACCTTCTTCACGCCCGAGGGCGGTCGCAACGGCCCGAACGGCCAGGATGCGCTCGCCATCGTCGACGTCTCGGACGAGGCCAACCCGCGCCTGTCCCACGTCATGCCCCTCGACAACTCGGTCTACGGGCCGCCCACCAACCTGCAGATCACCCCCGACGGGCGCCTCGGGCTGGTGGCGAGTTCCGTCCTGATGCGGCGGGAGGGCGAGGCCTGGTACGCCGAGGCCGACGACCGTCTCCACGTCGTCGACCTCGCCGCGACGCCGCCGCGCCTCGTCGAGACGATCAGGGTGGGGCGCCAGCCCTCGGGGCTCGCCATCGCCCGCACCGGCACCCTGGCGCTGGTGGCCAATCGCGAGGGCCGCAGCGTCACGGCGCTGTCGATCTCGGGCACGAGCGTGCGGGTGGTCGCCACCGTGGACGTCGAGGGCGAGGCCGCGGCGGTGGCGATCGCCCCGGACGGACGGCGCGCCTACGTCGCCAAGAACAAGGCCGGCACGATCGGCGTGCTCGCCCTCGACGGCCCGCGCGTCACCTACGAGGCCGGCCTCGACATGCCGGTGGGAGCCAACACCTACGGCCTCGATGTCAGCCCCGACAACCGCCTCGTCCTGGCCGGCAACACCGGCACGGAGCCGAGCGACGGCCATGCCGACACGGTCAGCGTCATCCGGGCCGACGCCGCCCGGCCGGTGGTGCGCGACCACATCGGCATCGGCGACACCCCCGAGGCCCTGGCGATCGCGCCGGACGGGCGCCATGCGGCGGTGGCGGTGGTGCGCGGCGCGGCCGCCCCGCACGCCAGCCCCGCCTTCACGACCACGGGCGCGGTGGCGCTCCTCGGCATCGGCGAGGATGGAGCGGTGCGACGCCTCGGCGAGGCCCCGGCCGGCGCCGTGACCCAGGGCATCGCGTTCTCGCCCTCGGGGGCCTTCGTCTACGTCGGCAACTACGTCGACCGCACGCTGGGGGTCTACCGGATCGAGGGGGACACCATCGTCGAGACCGGCGTCAGGCTGGCGCTGCCGGGACAGCCGGCCTCCCTCCGGGGCCGGGCGGCGCGCTGAAGGAGGCGATCGTCCATCTCATACCATTTCCAGGTGATCACTTCGTGATGCGGAAATGGGCTTCGCTCAGGCGCCGCGCGGGCTTGGTGATTCGGTTCCCGCTTGATTCAAGCGGAAACCGAATCACCCGGCCATCGCGTCCTGCAGCACCGTGAAGATGCGCGGGTCGGCGCAATGGGAGACGTTGAAGCGCAGGAAGCGCCCCCCCAGCGGCGACAGGCTGAAGGCGGCGCCCGGTGCCAGCACGACCCCGCGGGCGAGCGCCCGGCGGGCAACGTCGCCCGAATCGATCCCCTCCGGCAGCCGCGTCCACAGGAACAGGCCGCCCGAGGGCTGTGTCCATAGGGTCAGGCCGCAGGCCTCGAGCCGCCGGGCGGCCCGCCCCATCTCGCGGGCGAGTTTGTCGCGCACGTCGGCGACGTGGTGGCGGTAGCTGCCGTCGGTGACGAGGCGGTGCATGAGGTCGGCCGAGAGGTGGCCGTTGCCCAGACTCATCGCGAGCTTGAGGTCGATCAGCGGCTCGATCCAGTCCGGCCGCAGGGCAATGTAGCCGCAGCGGATCGAGGCCGAGAGGGTCTTTGAGAAGCTGCCGACCTGGATCACCCGCTCCAGCCCGTCGAAGCCGGCCAGGCGCGGCGAGGGGTCGGCTTCGAGGTCGCCGAAGATGTCGTCCTCGATGATGAGGGTGTCGTGCGCCTCCGCCAGCCGCAGGATGCGGTGCGCCACCGCCGGGCTGAGGCTCGCCCCGGTTGGGTTCTGGAGGGCGGAATTGGTGAGGTAGAACCGCGGGCGATGGGTGGAGAACAGCGTCTCCAGCGCCGCCACGTCCGGCCCCGCCGGGGTGTAGGGCACGCCCACCACCGCGACCCGGTGGGCGCGCAGGAGCGCATGGAAATTGAAGTAGCAGGGGTCGTCCACCACCACGGTGTCGCCGGGCTCGATCAGGAACCGACACAGCAGGTCCACGGCCTGCGTCGCGGAGTCGACGAGCAGGATCTGGTCGGCCTGTGCCTCGACGCCGCGCTCGGCCAGACGCCGGGCGATCTGGGCACGCAGGGGCGCCAGCCCCATCGGCTGGTCGTAGCAGACGAGCGGACGGTCCGGCCCCCGCGCCAGCTGGCGCAGGCCCCGCCGGATCGCCTCCGTCGGCATCCACGACGACGGCAGCCAGCCCGAGCCGGGCTTGAGCAGGTCCGGCCCCGCCTGCATCGACTGCCGGGTGATCCACAGGGGGTCGACCGCCCTGTCGAGCTGCGGCCCCACCGTCTTGAGGCAGAGCGGCCGGGTCTTGCCGGCGACGTAGAAGCCCGAGCCGCGCCGGGCCACGATGACGCCCTCGGCCCCGAGCCGATCGTAGGCCTCGACCACGGTGGATTTCGACACGCCCATGGTCTCGGCGAACGCCCGCACCGAGGGCAGGCGCGCGCCCGGCGCCAGGTGCCGGCCGGCGATGCGCTCGGTGATGGCGGCGGTGACGAGACCGACGCGGGTGGGTTCGGGAGCGGGCTGCGGCTTCATCTGTACTGCCGTTTCGACCGGACAATTCGTCGAAATCGTACTGGACCGTTCCTGTCGCCGCCAGCCCCGCCGGTCCATTCTCCCCTCATCGCAACGCCGATCAGGAGTGCCCGCCATGACGAGGACCCTACCCACCACCCTGGACAGCCCGCGCGGCCCCTCCGCCCTCGCGGCCGCCCGCCACCTCGCGACCCGCGCCGTCGCCCACATCGCCCGGACCCTCTCGCGCCAGGCCATGAACCGACGGGTGCTGCGCCAGCTCTCGGCGATGTCCGAGCGCGAACTGAAGGACATCGGCCTCGTCAGGCAGGACGTCGCGGACGCGTCCTGCGGCGAGGGCGACGCCTCGCTGCTGCTGGTGGCGCGCCGCGACGAACGCCGGTCGGTGCGACGTGCGCGGTGACGAAGCGACTGGCTTTGGACAGGCCTGACACCCTAGGATGCAGGACCGGCGCGGCGGCTACCGAGAGGCCGCATGTAATGGCTCCTGCAAGCCAAGCCTTTAGCAGCCAATGAGGACGGATCGATGGGACACGTTCGGTCCAGACTTAATGATCGCGAGGTCGTGGCATCAGGCTCGATCATCGGTCGTCGCGGCGACCTCATATCAATCTATCCCTTTGTTGAAATTCCTTCCTACTCGATTGTCTTTAGTCACAGAATTGTCAATGATGGAAAAACCAATTCAACCAGCGTCAACCTAATCGGCGATGACACCGTATTGATAGATCTCGAAATCATCTGGCAATCTGTCAATGCCATCACTGTAGTTGATACGCTATTTGCGACCGATGATAAGAGTTTATATTTTCTGAGTTATTATATCAATGTTGTTGGCCAGCCCGATAATTATACATTTGTTTTCAACTATACGATATTATCTAGATCGGCTTGATACCAATGCCGCCCATGCACGAATCGACCCTTCGCTTGGTAACGAAGGATGGCGGGCTAGTCTCTACGATACCTCCGGCATCTTCAGAGTTGAAGGAAGGTGCAGGTGAGCCGCCCCAAAACCCTCCCTCCGGCGACTCGTCGGAACGCAAGCTGGCCGCGAAGGGCCACAATGAAGGGGTGAAGCTGTTCGCCAGCGGTGTGAACACACTGGCAGCGGCGGTCCTGACGACGGCGATCGTCGTACCCCTCATCAAGGATCCGATGATGTTCGTCATCGAGTACCACCCGATTTGGTACATCGTCGGGATCGGCCTACATATTGCCGGACAGGTCGCGCTACGTTTCGGGCTGCGAAGTGAGGAGTGAGGCCATGACGGGCGAACTGGTGTTCCTAGCCCTCCTAATGGCCGGCGGCGGTCTTCTGTATGTCTATCTGTCGGGCAAGGCCTTCGATCGGAAGTATCCGCGCCGGAACGAGGGCACCGCGCCTGCGGAACGGCAGACGTCCGGCCATTAGCATTCAAGTCGCGCTCGTTCTTCGGCCCATGGTTTTTGACCGGAACCGAGCGATGCGGTCGGTGCGACGTGCGCGGTGACACGCGCCGGCCCTCCCGGCGGCGATCGCGCCGGATGACGGGCGTGGCGGGGCGGTCCGGCCTGCGCTAAGGAGAGCCCGCCCTCCCCTCACCCCGGATACGCGATGGCTGGCGCCGCCGATCATGCGAGCTTCCTGCCGCCGGTCCTGACCTTCCTGTCGGCGGCGGTGATCGGCGTGCCGATCTTCCGCGCCGTGGGGCAGAGCGCGGTGCTCGGTTACCTCGTGGCCGGGGTGGTGATCGGCCCGGCCGGGCTGTCGCTCATCGCCGAACCGGAGACCGCGGCCAGCGTCGCCGAGATCGGGGTGGTGCTGCTCCTGTTCATCGTCGGGCTCGAACTCGAGATCTCGCGGCTCGTCTCGATGCGGCGCGACATCTTCGGCCTGGGCGCGGCGCAGCTGGTGCTGTGCGCGCTGGCGCTCGGGCTGATCGGCGTGGCGATGGGGCTCGCCCCGGCCGCCGCCCTCATCGTCGGCATCGCCCTGGCCCTGTCGGCGACGGCGGTGGCGCTGCAGCTCCTCGAGGAACGCGGCGACCTCGGCACCCCCTACGGCGGGCGCGCCTTCGCGGTGCTCCTGTTCCAGGACATCTCGGTGGTGGCGATCCTGGCGGTGATGCCGCTGATGGCCTCGACCGGGGGCGGTACCGATCCGGGCTGGCTCGGCGAGGCCCTGGTCTCCTTCGCCAAGGTCGGCGGCGCCATCGGTGCGGTGGTGCTGGTGGGGCGCTACGGCCTCAACCCGTTCTTCGGCCTGCTGGCGGCCAGCGGCGCGCGCGAGGTGATGACGGCCTCCGCCCTCCTGGTGGTGCTGGGCACCGCGCTCCTCATGGAGAAGGTCGGGCTCTCGATGGCCATGGGCGCCTTCCTCGCGGGCGTGCTGCTGGCCGAATCGAACTTCCGCCACCAGCTCGAGGCCGACATCGAGCCCTTCCGCGGCATGCTGCTCGGCCTGTTCTTCATGAGCGTCGGCATGTCGATCGACGGCGGTCTCCTCAAGACCGCCTGGGCGCCGCTGTTCGGCGCCACCGTCCTGGCGATCCTGGTCAAGATCGGGATCGTGGCCGGGCTGTTCCGCCTGTTCGGCTCGTCCTGGCTCGATTCGGTGCGCGGCGCCGCGATCCTGGCCCCGGCCGGCGAGTTCGCCTTCGTGGTGCTTCCCGTGGGCGGCGGGCTCGGCCTCATCGACGGCCAGGCGACCCGCTTTGCCGTGGCCCTGGCGGCGCTGACCATGCTCGTCGGCCCGGTCGCGGCCAAGGCCCTCGACGCCGTACTGGCGCGGCGCCCGAGCGAACCCGAGCCGGTGCCCGACACGGTGGAATCCGCCGAGGCGCGGGTGCTGGTGATCGGGTTCGGCCGGTTCGGCCAGATCCTGACCCAGGTGCTGCTGGCCGAGGGCATCAGCGTCACGGTCATCGACAAGGACGTCGACCAGATCCGCAGCGCCTCGCGCTTCGGCTTCCGGATCTACTACGGCGACGGGACGCGCCTCGACGTGCTGCGCGCGGCCGGCATCGGCAAGGCCGAGCTCGTCTGCATCTGCGTCGACGACCCGCAGGCGACCCTCAAGATCGTCGACATCGTGCACGAGGAATTCACGGCGGTGCGGACCTATGTGAGGGCCTATGACCGCACCCAATCGATCGCCCTCATGAACCGCGACGTGGACTTCCACCTGCGCGAGACGGTGGAATCGGCCCTCAGTTTCGGCCGCTCCACCCTCGAAGGGCTCGGGCTCTCGGCCGAGGCCGCCGCCGCCGTGGCCACCGACGTGAGGAAGCGCGACATCGCCCGCCTCGTCCTGCAGCAGGCCGGGGCGCTCCCCGACGCGAGCTGGATGCGCGGCACCTCCGAGGTCAAGCCCGAGCCGCTGACCGCGCCGCGCCGGCCCTCGCGGGCGCTCAACGCCGAGACCCGCGGCATCATCGCCTCGCAGCGCCAGGAGGCGGCCACCCGCACCCTGGACACCGAGGGCGCCCTCAAGGCGGACGGCGCACAGGATGCGTGAGCCCCGCGCCGCGGCCACCGGAACCACCGCCAACGATCCCGGCCGCTTCCTCAGCGGCTCGATCCTGCGCCACGTGGTGGTGATGAGCGCCACCGGCTCGATCGGGCTGATGGCGATCTTCGTGGTCGACCTCCTGTCGCTCCTCTACGTCTCGCAGCTCGGCGACCCGAAGCTGACGGCGGCGGTGGGGTTCGCCACCATCGTCCAGTTCTTCGGCATCGCCATCACCATCGGTCTGATGATCGCGGCGGGAGCCCTGGTCTCGCGGGCGATCGGGCGGGGCGACGGCGCCCGGGCCCGGCGCTTGGCCGCCTCCGCCACCATCCACGGCATCCTCGCCGCCGCCCTCTTCGTGGCGGTGACGCTGCCGCTGATGCGCCCGGCCCTGACCTTCATCGGTGCGGATGCCGACACCCTGCCGGTCGCCGAGCGCTTCCTCTGGATCGTCCTGCCCTCCACGCTCCTGATGGCGCCGGGGATGATGTTCTCCGGCCTTCTGCGGGCGGTGGGGGCGGCGCGCCAGGCCATGTACGTGACGCTCGGCGGCGGCATCGTCACGGCGATCGTCGACCCGATCCTGATCTTCGGCTGCGGCCTCGGGGTCGACGGGGCGGCCATCGCCACCTGCATCGCCCGCGCGACCTTCGCGCTGATCGGGTTCTGGGGGGTGCGCCGCAACGACCTCGTCGCCCGCCCGACCCTGGCCGACGTGGTCGCCGACGCGCCCGAGATGATGCGCATCGCCCTGCCGGCGGTGCTCGCCAACCTCGCGCCCTCGGTGGCCAGCGCCTTCATCGCCCATGCGGTGGCGCAGTTCGGCGCCCTGGCGGTGGCCGGCAACGTGGTGGTCGACCGCCTGACGCCGGTGGCCTTCGGCGGCCTGTTCGCGATGTCGGGGTCGGTGGGGCCGATCCTCGGACAGAACTGGGGGGCGGGCCGGTTCGACCGCATGCGCGAGGTGCTGGCCAGCGGCGCCCTCGTCACGGCGGTCTACACCGGGGTGGTCTGGGCGCTGCTCGTGGTGCTGCGCGAGCCCCTGCGCGCCCTGTTCGAACTCCAGGGGGTGGCGGCCGAGCTGTTCTTGTTCTTCTGCCTCGTCAGCGGCCCGGTCTGGTTCTTCGTCGGGCTCCTGTTCCTGTCGAACGCCGCATTCAACAACCTCGGCTTCCCGTTCCTCTCCACCGCCCTCAACTGGGGCCGCTCGACCCTGGGGACGATGCCGCCCGCACTTCTCGGCGGCGCCATGTACGGGCCGGCGGGGGTGATCGCCGGGGTCGGCATCGGCTCGGTCGCCTTCGGCATCGCGGCCGTCGCGCTGGCATGGCGCACCATCGGAACGCTCCAGGCGCGGGCCCGCGCCGCCGTACCGCCGCCGGAGCCGCCCGCGTGCGAACCGGTCCGGGTGGAGGAGATGGTGCGCGGGTGACCGCCGGGCCGGCGATTCCCCGCGCCTTTGGGACCCGCCGGCGCCGAAGGCTGGTATAACGGGGCGCAATGAGACAGACTTCGCCTGCCGCGCCGAGGGGCGGGCCCTTGGCCCGTCGCCGAGGAATCGCCAAGGGCCGTGCGTCATGTTCAACCTGTTCGACATCCTCCAGGCACAGGGCGGCCCCGGCCTGCAAGGATTCGGCAACCAATACGGACTGTCGCCCGACCAGACCCGCAAGGCCATGGAAGCCTTGCTGCCGGCCTTCAGCCTCGGCCTCCAGCGCAACGCCGCCGACCCGACCGGCCTCAGCCAGCTGTTCGGCCTCGTTGGAACCGGCGGCCCCGGCCGCGCGCCCCCGCCCTCGCAGGCCGACCTCCTCGTCCAGCAGATCTTCGGGTCGTCGCACCTGAGCCAGGCGGTGGTCCAGCAGGCGGCCATGGCGAGCGGGGTCGCCTCGCCGGTCCTGCGCCAGATGATGCCGATGGTGGCGGGGATGGTGGTGGCCGGCATCGTCCACCTGATGCTCAACCAGCCGCAAGCGACACCCGCCCCGCCGCCGCCCACTCCGCTGCCCAACGGCTTCTCGCCCGGCGCCTATTGGTCCGAGATGATGAAGGTCTGGAGCAGCGCGATGGCCCCGCCCGCCGCCGTGGAGGCCAAGCCCCGCCGTGCCGGGGCGGCGGCCCTGCCACCGCCCGCGTCCAGGGCGGGGACGAAACCCAACGCGGACGGGAATCCTTCGGCGGTCGCGGGCGAGCCCTACGCGATCCTGCAGCAGATGTTCGATGCCGGCGTCGAGGCCCAGCAGGAGAACGTCAAGGCGATGCAGTCGCTGTTCGACTCGTTCTGGAAGAGCCCTCGCACGAAGGCCTGACGCAAGACGTCACGGATTCCTGGGCGAGAATCCGAGCTTCGCCGGGGTACCGGACCGGTGGCCGGCTATTTGTTGATCATGGCCGTTTCGATCTTCCCGTACATCCCGCCCATGTTGCTGGCGTAGCTGTTGATGCCGCCGACCACGGCGAGGAAGATCAGGCCGGCGATCAGCGCATATTCGATCGCCGTGGCGCCACCCTGGGCGGCGCGAAAGCCCCGGGCGGCGCGGAGGATGGTCCGTTTCACGGGAAACACTCCAGGCCGCCCGGCTCCCGGGCGAGTCTCGGCCACAGGCGAAGTCATCGTCTCAGTTTCCCGTGGCGGAGTCAGTGCGTCGTGACCCCTCCTATCACGCCAGGTGTTTCGCTTCGCTTAAGCCATTCCGCGAAACGCAACCTGGAATACCGCTCAGCCTCGTCCGGCTTCCTGGCGCAGGGCGTCGATCCGCTTGGAGGCCTCGGCCTTGTCGAGATCGGGCTCGAACGCCGCAGGCTCGCCGACCTCCTCGGTGAGGGTCTTGAGGTAGGAGGCCTGCGCGCCGGTCATCGGCTCGGAGCCGGTGGTCCACTGGTCGGGGTCCTTGATCCGGTTCGAGGCGTCGCCGCCCTCGGTCTTGGGGTTCGACTGCTTGGGGTCAGCTCGCTCGGAATCCACCTGCCGGGCGTCGTCCTGCTGGGCGGAGGGCTTCGACTTCGTCATGGCACGCTCACCTTCGTTCATGGAATGTTCTCACTCCAACGTCGGTCGGCGGCGCGGGTTCCGAGGAGGGTGGCCGGACAGCGGTGCGTCCGGCCACGGGCGCCTCAGGCCGCCTCGGCCTTGGGCTGAACCTCGGCGGTGTAATCGTCCATCAGGGTCTTGGTCAGGGTCGCGGGCGTGAACCGGTAGGGGCCGATCTCGGCCACCGGCGTCACCTCGGCGGCCGAGCCGGTGATGAAGCATTCGGAGAAGCCCGCCATCTCCTCGGGACGGATGCGCCGCTCCACCACCTCGACGCCGCGGCGGCGGGCGAGTTCGATCACCGTCTGCCGGGTGATGCCGTTGAGGAACCGGTCGGCGAGCGGCGTGTGGATCACCCCGTCGGCCACGAAGAACACGTTGGCGCCGGTGCATTCGGCGACGTTGTCCTCCCAGTCGAGCATCAGCGCGTCGGCGTAGCCCTTGTTCTCGGCCCGGTGCTTGGAGATCGTGCAGATCATGTAGAGGCCCGCCGCCTTGGAGGCGGAAGGGGCGGTGCGCGGGTCGGGCCGGCGGTAGTCGGCGAGATCCAGGCGGATGCCCTTCATCTTGGTCTGCGGATCGAAGTAGCTCGGCCATTCCCAGGCGGCGATGGCGAGGTGGATGGTGTTGGCCTGGGCCGCCACCCCCATCATCTCCGAGCCGCGCCAGGCGACGGGGCGCAGGTAGGCGTCCGACAGGCCGCTGGTGCGCAGCACCAGCTCCTTGGCCGCCACGATCTCGGGGACGGTGTGGGGGATCTTGAAGTCGAGGAGTTCGGCCGAACGGATCAGGCGGGCGGCATGCGCCTCGCTCTTGAAGATCGCGCCGCCGTAGGCCCGCTCGCCCTCGAACACCGACGAGCCGTAGTGCAGCCCGTGGCTGAGCACGTGGATCTTGGCCTCCCGCCACGGCACCAGCACGCCGTCGAACCAGATGGTACCCTCACGCTGGTCGAACGGGATCATGGACATGGCGACGGGTTCCTCGGCAGGGAGAGTTCGGCGCGGCGAGCGCGATCGATGCGCCGGGCCATCCGGGAGATCGGCGGATGCAGGGGCCACGGCGCCGTCCACGACGGGCGATCCGGCAGGCCCCGCACGGTGAAGGGCCGGCACGCCGGAGACGTCAACAGCCGAAGGCCGAACTCACGCCGCAGGCTCGTGACGGCCCGGGGCCGGACGGGTTGACGGGTAGCAATGGGGCTGAGATATGTCAACAAGACTGACGTAAATCGCCGAGGCCGGCCTCGCCTGTCTGAACCCGCACATCCGACATCGGATGTCCGAATGCCTGGAGGGTGCCCCGAACGTGGAACGGCACGCGACGCCAGAGACCGCCGACGCCGCGAGCCCGGCGGAGGACCCGGGGCCGGCGGGCCGGACCGCGCCCGGCGGCAGCGACGACCTGATCGAACTCCTGTTCTTCGCCTATCGCGATTTCGTCGGTGACCCGGACCGCATCCTGGCGCAGTATGGCTTCGGCCGCGCCCATCACCGGGTCCTGCATTTCGTCGACCGCTATCCGGGTCTCACCATCGCCGAACTCCTGGATATCCTGCGCATCACCAAGCAGAGCCTCAACCGGGTGCTGAAGGACTTGATCGGACAGGACTACATCACGCAGAAGACCGGCGCCCACGACAGGCGCCAGCGGCTGCTGTACTGCACCCCCGCCGGGACGGCGCTGGCCGGGGACCTCACCCGGGTCCAGGCGCGGCGGCTGGCCCGCGCCCTGTCCGACCCCGTGGCGGGGGCCGGGACCGACCGGTCGCGGGGGAGCGCGGCCCACGGCGCTGCCGAGGGGTTCCTGCTGGCGATGATCGACCCCGAGGAACGCGCCGCCGTGCGCCGGCTCATGGCCCGGCGCGTGGGAGCCTTCGCCTGATGGGTCACCTCGGCCTCAAGGCCCGCGCCGACCTGCCCGACCACGCCGCCCACATCCTGGTGGTCGACGACGACCGCCGCGTGCGCGAACTGCTCACCCGCTTCCTGTTCGAGCAGGGTTTCCGGGTCACCGCCGCCGAGACCGTGGCGGACGCCCGCGCCAAGTCGCAGAGCCTCGTCTTCGACGCCCTCGTCCTCGACGTGATGATGCCCGGCGAGACCGGATTCGACTACGCCCGCCAGGTCCGCGAGACCTCGCAGGTGCCGATCCTGATGCTCACCGCCCGCTCCAACCCCAACGACCGGGTGATGGGGCTGGAGATCGGCGCCGACGACTACCTGCCCAAGCCCTTCGAGCCGCGCGAGCTGATCCTGCGGCTCAACAACATCCTGCGCCGCGGCGCCAAGGCCGCCCCGGTGCGCGAGGGGGCCGAGGCCGTCACCTTCGGGCCGTTCTCCTACCGCATCGACCGGGGCGAGCTGCGCCGGGCCGACGAGGCCGTGCGCATCACCGAGCGCGAGCGCGAGATCCTCACCGTGCTGGCGCTGGCGGCCGGCGCCAACGTCGAGCGCGAGGCCCTGGCCGGCGGCGGCGGGCTGGCGGCCGAGCGCAGCATCGACGTGCAGATCAACCGCCTGCGCCGCAAGACCGAGGTCGATCCGGCCAATCCCGTGTTCCTCCAGACGGTGCGCGGCGTCGGCTACCGCCTCGCCGTCGACTAGGGGCGCGGGGGCGATGGCCGGGGGCCTGAGGGGCCTTGGGCAGGGCGCGAGCCGGGCCTGGGCGGCGCTGCCGCGGCCGGCCCGCGTGTGGCGGCTGACCTCGCGGGCGATCGGAGACGCCCTGCCCAAGGGGCTCTACGCCCGCTCGCTCATCATCATCATCGCGCCCGTGGTGCTGCTGCAGTCGGTGATCGCCTACACCTTCATGGAGCGGCACTGGCAGCTGGTGACCCGCCGGCTCTCGGCCGCCGTGACCGCGGACGTGGCGGCGCTGATCGACATCTACGAGAGCTACCCCCAGGACAAGGACACCGAGACCCTCTCGCGCATCGCCGCCACCCGGCTCAACCTCGACCTCGACATCCTGAAGGGCGCCAAGCTGCCGGCGCCGGGGCCGCGCCCGTTCTTCTCGATCCTCGACGAGGCCCTGTCGGAGGAGATCAACCGCCAGATCAAGCGGCCCTACTGGATCGACACGGTGGGCCGGTCGAGCCTCATCGAGATCCGGGTGGCGATCGCCAACGGGGTCATGCGCGTCACCGCCCGGCGCAGCATGGCCTACGCCTCGAACTCGCACATCTTCCTGCTGTGGATGACCGGTTCGTCGATGGTCCTGCTCGGGGTCGCGATCCTGTTCCTGCGCAACCAGATCAAGCCGATCCTGCGGCTGGCCGCCGTGGCCGAGAGCTTCGGCAAGGGCCGCGAGATCGAGTTCCGGCCCCGCGGCGCCCGCGAGGTCCGCGCCGCCGGCCATGCCTTCATCGAGATGAAGCGGCGCATCGAGCGGGCGATGGACCAGCGCACGACCATGCTCAACGGGGTGAGCCACGACCTGCGCACCATCATCACCCGCTTCAAGCTCTCGCTGGCCCTCGTCGAGCAGAACGCCGACGTGGAGGACCTGAGCCGCGACGTCGACGAGATGAGCCGCATGCTCGAGGCCTACCTCGCCTTCGCGCGCGGCGATTCCGGCGAGCTCGCCGTGCCCACCGACCTGCGCGCCCTGCTCGAGGACCTGCGCTCGGACATCGAGCGCCTCGGCGCCCACGTCGAGGCGGTGGACATCGACGGGCCGATGAGCGTGACCCTGCGGCCGGACGCGATCCGGCGCTGCCTGTTCAACCTCGCGGCCAACGCCGCGCGCTACGGCGACACCGTCGCCATCGTGGCGCGGCGCGACCTGCGCAACGTGCTCGTCTCCATCGACGACGACGGGCCGGGCATTCCGGCCGAGCAGCGCGAGAAGGTGTTCAAGCCGTTCGTGCGCCTCGACGACGCCCGGCAGGACGCCGGCGGCTCGGGCCTCGGCCTCTCCATCGCCCGCGACATCGCCAGGGCGCACGGAGGCGACGTCACCCTCCACGACGGCCCCCTCGGGGGGCTGCGCGCCACGGTACGGCTGCCGGCGTGACGCGTTGCCGGTGGCTCCGGTCCTCGGCCGAGGACGGCGGCGTTCGAGCCGACCGCCACGAAGATCCGTCGCCCCGAGCGGCTGCGGCTCCGGCGCCGCGAAAACTTCGCGCCGGGGTGTCCCCAGCCGGGCCGGGGGGTGCTACAAGCGGCCGACAGGAGGGTCCGCGACCATCGGCGGGCCCGTCAGACGCGAGCGCGCATTCCCATGACCCCGCCCACGAACTCGCCCACGAATTCGCCCATGAACCCGCTGGTCCCCATCTTCATCCTGCTGTCGCTGCCGATCGCCGCCATCGGCCTCGTGCTCTACACCGACGCGGGCATCGAGCCGACCCTGTTCTACGCCAGCGTGAAGACCTTCGTGGTCCTCTTCGTCATCGGCGGCCTGCTTTCCTACGGCGCCAGCCGTCTCTCGGGCGGCTCCGAGGGCTGAAGCCCGCCCTCGCAACCGGGAGGCCCGACACCCGTCGACCCCGGGGGCGGGCCACCGCACACGGAGCCGGGAGGCCGGCGCCCGTCGGGACAGGCCACCGCTCCGAAAGGCCGAACCCACGTTGACCGCCCCTCCCCGTGCGCCCGACTTCCGCCTCGCCCTCTACGAGCTGAGCGACAGCCTGGGCGATCTCGACGACACGGCGGCGATCTCCTACGCCGCCGGCGCGGTCCTAGGGCGCTGGCTGTCGGTGAGCCGGGCCGGTTACGGCACCATCGACCGGGTCGACGAGACCATCACGATCGAGCGCGACTGGAATGCGCCCGGGATCGTGACGATCGCGGGGACGCTGCACTTTCGCGACTACGGCTCGTACATCGACGACCTCAAGCGCGGCGAGACCGTGGTCTGTGCCGACGCCTTCGGCGACCCTCGCACCCGCGACCGCGCCGACGCGCTGGCCGGGATCAGCGCCCGGTCCTTCATCAACATGCCGGTGACCGAGGGCGGCGGCTTCGTGGCGCTGCTCTACGTCAACCACGAGAACGCCCGCGACTGGAGCGCGGACGAGCTCGATTTCATGCGCGAGGTCGCCGCGCGGACCCGCACCGCCATCGAGCGTCGCCGCGCCGAGCGCGAGCTACGCGCCCTGGCCGCCTCCCTGGAGAGCCAGGTCGCCGAGCGCACGGCCGAGCGCGACAGGGTCTGGCGCAACTCCCGCGACCTCCTGGTCGTCATCGGGGCGGACGGGGTCTTCCGCGCGGTCAACCCGGCCTGGACCGCGATCCTCGGCCACGCGGCCGAGGAGGTGGTGGGGCATAGCTTCCTCCAGTTCATCTGGCCCGAGGACGCCGCCCTCACCCTCGACGGGCTGGTGACCGCCGTGGGCCGCAGCGACCTCACCAGCTTCGAGAACCGCTACCGCCACAAGGACGGCACCCCGCGCTGGATCTCCTGGCACACCTCCACCGAGGGCGATGTCGTCTACGCCTACGGCCGCCACGTCACCGCCGAGAAGGAGCAGGCCCAGACCCTGCGCCTGACCCAGGAGGCCCTGCGCCAGGCGCAGAAGATGGAGGCGGTGGGCCAGCTCACCGGTGGCCTCGCCCACGACTTCAACAACCTGCTCGCGGGCATCACCGGCAGCCTCGAACTGGTGGAAAAGCGCCTCGGCCAGGGCCGGCTCGACGCGATTCCCCGCTACATCGACGCCGCGCAGGGGGCGGCCAAGCGGGCCGCGGCCCTGACCCAGCGCCTGCTCGCCTTCTCGCGCCGGCAGACCCTCGACCCGAAGGTGATCAACCTCAACCGCCTGGTGGCGGACATGGAGGACCTCGTCCGCCGCACGGTCGGGCCCCAGGTCACCCTGGAGGTGGTGGGCGCGGGCGGCCTCTGGCTCGTGATGGTCGATCCCAACCAGTTCGAGAACGCGCTGCTCAACCTGTGCATCAACGCCCGCGACGCCATGCCCGGCGGCGGGCGCCTGACGGTGGAGACCGCCAACAAGTGGCTCGACGACCGCGCCGCGGCCGAGCGCGAGCTGCCCCCCGGGCAATACGTCTCGCTGTGCGTCACCGACACCGGCACCGGCATGACCCGCGACGTGATCGAGCGGGCCTTCGACCCGTTCTTCACGACCAAGCCCCTGGGCCAGGGCACCGGGCTCGGCCTCTCGATGATCTACGGTTTCGTCCGCCAGTCGGGCGGGCAGGTCCGGATCTATTCGGAGGTGGGCGACGGGACGACGATGTGCCTCTACCTGCCGCGCCACCTCGGCGAGGGCGAGGACACCCCGAGCAGCCCCGGATCGGGGACCGACGGCCTCGTCGGCCACGGCGAGGTGGTGCTGGTGGTGGACGACGACCCCACCGTGCGCATGCTGGTGGTCGACGTGCTGATGGACGGCGGCTACGCGGTGATGGAGGCGGCCGACGGCCCCGCCGGCCTGCGCCTGCTCCAGGGCGAGGCCCGCATCGACCTCCTGATCACCGACGTCGGCCTGCCCGGCGGCCTCAACGGCCGCCAGGTCGCGGACGCCGCCCGCGCCCTGCGCCCGGGCCTGAAGGTGCTGTTCATCACCGGCTACGCCGACAACGCCGTGGTCGGCAACGGCCACCTCGACCCCGGCATGCAGGTGGTGACCAAACCCTTCACCATCGACGCCCTGCGCGACAAGATCCGGGAGATGATCGAGGAGTAGAGGCGCGGGTGCGGACGGCGGCCCCCGGCCTCGGGCACGTTCGCGCGGGCGCCCGCCTTCGCGGCAGCGGCCGGGGCGGGACGGCAATCGACGCTGGACGGCAGCGGGGTTGCGCGCTAGCCGTGCGCCGGCGGATGCAGGGTCGCTTCGCGGGACGGGATGGGTTCCTTGAGCGAACGGAGCGGGACGGAATCCGCCACGGTCTACCTCGACGTGGACGGCGTGGTGACGACGGCCGGCTATCAACGGACGGCGGGCAAGGACAACCTCGATCCGGCCCAGGTCGCCCTCGTCGCCGCCCTGGTGCGGGAGTTCGACGCCAGGGTTGTCGTGTCGTCGACGTGGCGCGTGGCCGACTGCCGCCCGACGCTGGTCGAAGCCGGCCTGCCGGCGGACTGCTTTCATCCCGACTGGCGGACGGCCATCCTGCCGGCGAGCCGGGACGCCCGGACCGGCGACATGCTCCCGGCCGAGCGGGCCGGGCGCGGCGACGAAATCGCCGACCACGTGACCCGGAACCGCATCACGCATTATCTCGTCCTCGACGACGTCGAGGTCGGGCCTCTCCATGCGGGCCGGCACGTCCGGCCCGATGCGGAGTTCGGGCTGTCCGATGCGGATGATGTCCTGGCCCGTCGCATCCTGAGCGAAAGGCCGCGCCGCGACGGCTGATGCGGTTTGCCGCTTGCATCAAGCGTGGACCGTATCACCGAGCCCGCGCGGCGCTCGAGCGAAGCCCATGTCCGCATCACGACGTGATCAACCGGAAATGGGATGATGCGTCGAATCGGCTCACGCGGATCATCCGCTGCTTTACGGTTTCGCAGCCATTGAACTTTTCCCGGCTACGGGTCATTCCATGACAGTGGGATGACGAATTCGTCGTGCCGCTCCCGACATCGACAGGGTCGCTTTTCGACCCGCGCCGGACCCGCCCGTCCGGCACCTCCATGCGCCGCCCCCGTGCGGCTCGTGCGGGCGCGTCGCGTCGGATCGTCGACCGGCAGGAAGGAGTGGTTGCGATGTTCGGACTCAAAGATCGGATCGATCCGTCGCGCCCTTCGCTTGCCGCCCTCGGCATCGTCGAACGGTCGGCCGCCAGGGGCCATGGCGCCCTCGTCGCCACCGGCTGGGCCGAGATCGGGTTCGGGTACCACGGCACCGTCCACGCGCATCCGGACCATCCGGACGTGGTCGTGCGCTTCGCCCGCAAGGCCGATGGGTTCGGCGACTACGCCGCCCTCCTTCGCAGGGGCTTTGCGGGGTCCGACGGGCCGCACGCTCCGCGCGTGCACGATCTGCACGTCAGCCGCTGCGGCGCCTTGATGACCGTCGGCTCGCGCCTGACCAATCCGCCGGCGCAGGTCTGGTGGCTGGCCTACGCCCACGCCGTCATCGCGGACCACCCCGGCGTCGCGATGGACGAAGGTGTGCGCGAGCGCTTCAAGGTGGAATGGCCCGCGCACGAACCCCGGATCGATCACGCGAGCTTCGATGGGATTCGGGAAACCTTCCGGGACGCATGGCCCGGATACGAAGCCTTTGTCGCCACCCTGCGGGCGGCGTCGCCCCGTGGCCTCGACCCGAACGTCGGGAACGTCCTCGTCGGATGCGACGGCAGTCCCGTGGTCAACGATCCGCTCTGCGACGACGGGTTCGGCCTGTGGCGCTCGCCCGTTTCGCGCCTGCTGACACGATACGCGGATACAGCGCGTCGTCTGGCGACAGAAGCACTGGGTCGGGCACCCGCCACCGCCTAGTCACGCAGCCGGTCGAGGCGGCCCCTTCCGACGTGACACAACCCCGAACCGACACGGCCATTCGCCGAATCTAAGCCGCGGGCGCATCCGCCCACCCCCTACTCCGCCGCCACCCGCGGCGAGATGCGGCCGTCGTTGGCGGGCGGGCCTGGAAGGGCGAAGGGCTCGCCGGCCTCGGGTTCGTCCTTGGTCCCGATGAAGCGCGAGAACAGGCGCACGATCAGGCGGGAGAGGTCGTCCACCAGCACGAAGATCGCGGGCACGAAGATCAGAGAAAGGCCCGTCGAGACGATGAGGCCGCCGATCACCGCGATGGCCATCGGGGCGCGGAACTCGCCGCCGATGCCCAATGCCATCGCCGAGGGCACCATGCCGGCGGCCATGGCGATGGTGGTCATCACGATGGGCCGGGCGCGCTTGCGGCCGGCGTCGATGATGGCGGTGGCGCGGTCGACCCCGGCCGCCATCTCCTCGATGGCGAAATCCACCAGCATGATCGCGTTCTTGGTCACCACGCCCATCAGCATCAGGATGCCGATGACCACGGGCATCGAGATCGGCTTGCTGAAGATCAGGAGGCCGAGGATGGCGCCGCCGATGGAGAGGGGCAGCGAGAACAGGATGGTGAGCGGCTGCAGGAAGTTGCCGAACAGCAGCACCAGCACCCCGAACACCATCATCAGGCCGGCGCCCATGGCCAGGGCGAAGCCTTCGAACACCTCGCCCATCACCTCGGCGTCGCCGGTCTGGCGCAGGGTGACGCCCGGCGGCAGGTTCTTGGCGGTGGGCAGCGCCATCACCGCCTCGATGAGGGAGCCGAGCGCGTCCGAGCCCTGCATGTCCGCCTCCAGTGCCACGCGGATGGCGCGGTCGTAGCGGTCGATGGCGGTGGGCCCCTGGCCGAGGCTGATGTCGGCGACGCTCGCCAGCGGCACCGCCGCGCCGGCCTTGACCGGCACCTTCATGGTCGCGATCTCGGCGAGGTCGCCGCGCAGCCGTTCGGGCAGCTGCACCCGGATCGGCACCTGGCGGTCGCCGGCGTTGAACTTGGCGAGATTCGCGCCGATGTCGCCGATGGTGCCCACCCGCACCGTCTCGGCGATGAGGTCGGTGGAGACGCCCAGATCCGCCGCGACGCCGGCCTTGGGCCGGATGCGGACCTCGGTGCGGTCGAGGGGGGCTGTGGACATCACGTTGACGAGGTGGGGCACCCCCGCCGCCTCGCGCTGCAGCTGGGCGGCGGTGTCGGCCACCACCAGCCGGTCGGGGCCGGCCACCACCAGGGTGAGGTCGCGCTGGCCGCTCTCGCGCAGCGCCCAGAACCGGATGTCGGGCGTCTCCCTCAGGAGGGCGCCGATCACCACGTCCATCTGCTTCTGGGTGCGGGCGCGGGCGTTCTTCGGGGTCAGGTTGATGGTGAAGGTGGCGAGCCGCACCTCCTTCTTGCCGGGCAGCTGGCGGCCGCCGTCCACGAACACGCTGCGCACCTCCGGCAGGCCGCGGATGCGCTCGACGAGCCCGTCGGTGACGCGGGTGGTGTCGGCCAGGCGCGCGCCGGGGGGAAGCTCCACCACGAAGATGGTGCGCGCCGCGTCCTCCGCCGGCAGGAAGCCGGCCGGCAAGAGGGTGGTCGACCAGATCGAGACGGCAAAGCAGCCGAGCCCCACCACCAGCGTCACGAACTTGTGGCGCACCGACCACGCGACGATGCGGGTGTAGCCGCGCATCACGAAGCCCTCGCGGGTGTCCTCCGGCCCGTGGTCGCGCAGGAAATAGGCGGCCAGCAGCGGCGTGATCAGGCGCGCCACCAGCAGCGACATGAACACCGCGGCCGCGATGGTGAGGCCGAACTGCTTGAAGTACTGCCCGGCGATGCCGCTCATGAAGGAGACGGGGGCGAAGATCGCGATGATGGTCGCCGTGATGGCGATGACGGCCAGCCCGATCTCGTCGGCGGCCTCCAGCGAGGCGCGGTAGGCCGATTTGCCCATGCGCATGTGGCGCACGATGTTCTCGATCTCGACGATGGCGTCGTCGACGAGGATGCCGGTGACGAGGGTGATGGCCAGCAGGCTGACGGCGTTGAGCGAGAAGCCGAGCGTGCTCATGACCCAGAAGGTCGGCAGCACCGAGAGCGGCAGCGCGATCGAGGCGATGAGCGTGGCGCGCCAGTCGCGCAGGAACACGAACACCACGACGACGGCGAGCAGCGCCCCCTCGATGAGGCTCAGCATCGCCGAGTGGTAGTTGCCGACCGTGTTGGTCACCACCGTGTCGATGAGGTCGAAGCGCACGCCCGGGTTCTTCTCGGCCAGCTCCGCGATCTTCCGGGCCACCGATTCGGCCACCTGCGCGTCGCTGGCGCCGGTGGCGCGCGAGATCGCGAAGGCCACCACCGGCTCGCCGTTGAAGCGGGCGAAGGTGCGCGGCTCCTCCGAGCCGTCGACCAGGGTGGCGAGTTCGTCGAGCCGGACCTTGCGGTTGCCCGGCACCACGATGGAGGTCTCGGCCAGGGTCGCCAGGCTCGCGGCCCCGCCGAGGGTGCGGATCGACTGCTCGAGGCCGCCGACCTCGCCGCGCCCGCCGGCCATGTCGGCGGAGGTGAGGCGGACCTGCCGGTTGACGTCGGCCGCGGTGATGCCCAGCGCCAGCAGCCGGTCGGGCTTCAGGATGACGCGGATCTCGCGGGCGACGCCGCCGAGGCGCTCGACGCCGCCCACCCCCTTCACGCCCTGGATCTGGCGGGCGACGACGTCGTCGATGAGCCAGGACAGGTCCTCGGGCGTCATCGCCGGCGCCGAGGCGCCGTAGACCATGATCGGCAGGCCGGCGATGTCGACGCGGCTGACGATGGGCTCGTCGATGGTGCGCGGCAGGGTGACCCGGACCTTGGCGATGGCGTCCTTGACGTCGTTCACCGCCCGGTCGGTGTTGGTCTCCAGCCGGAACTCGATGGTGGTGGTCGAGGTGCCCTCGGCGATGGCCGAGGTGATGTGCTTGACGCCCCTCACGCCGGCGACCGCGTCCTCCACCACCTTGGTGACCTGGGTCTGCAGCTCGGAGGGGGCGGCACCGGCCTGCGTCACCAGGATCGAGACGATCGGGATGTCGATGTTGGGAAAGCGCGTGATCGGCAGGCTGCGGAAGCTGACGATGCCGAGCACCACCAGGACCAGGAACAGGACGATCGAGGGGATGGGCTTGCGGATCGCCCAGGCGGAGACGTTGAGGCGCATGGCGTCAGATCCCGCTCACTTGGCCGCCGTGTCGGCAGAAGGCTTGGCCGCCGCGTCGGCGGCCACCGCCGCCCGGACCATCCGGATGCGGTCGCCGTCGCGCAGGAAACTGCTGGCGCGCACCACCACCGCCTCGTCGGCCTCCACGCCCGAGCGCACTTCGAGCAGGCCCTTGGCCGAGAGGCCGGGGACGATCTTGCGCGCCTCGACGCGGCCGTCCACGGCCACCAGCACGCCGGCGCCGCCGTCGGCCCGGTAGAGCACCGCCGAGAGCGGCACCGTCACGCCCTCGCGCCGGCTGACCTCGACCCGGCCGCGGGCGAAGGCGCCGATGCGCAGGCCCGGATCGGGATCGAGGCTGATGCGGACCTTGCCGAGCCGGGTGGCGCGGTCGATCTCGGGGTCGATGCGGCGGACCCGGCCGCCGAGGGTGCGGCCCTCGTCGAGGTCGAGGCGGGCGGGGTCGCCGACCTCGAGCCGGGGCATCGCGGTCTCGGGCACCTCGCCCTCGAGCTCGATCTCGCCCCGGGCGATCAGGCGGAACAGCGGCTCGCCCACGGCGGTGGCGGTGGCACCGACCCGGGCGGTGCGGCGGTTGACGATGCCGGCTTCGGGTGCGCGGATTTCGGTGCGGGCCCGCCTGAGGGCGATCTCGCTGGCCTGGGCCCTGGCGGAGGCGAGCTCGGCTTCCGCCAGTTGCAGGCCGCCGCGGGCGGAGGCGAGGCGCCCCTCGCCGGATTCGGCGGCCGAGACGCGCTGCTCCAGGGTGACGGCGGTGGCGTTGCCGGTCTTCACGAGCGACCGCGCACGCTCCAGGGACAGGTTGGCCTCGGTCTGCGCGGCCTGCGACTGCACGATCTGGCTGCGGGCCTGGACGATGGAGGCCTCGGCCTTGGCGATGGCGGCGCGGTTGGCCGCCTCCTGCGTCTCGACCATCTCGCGCGAGAGCCGGGCCAGCACCTGGCCCTTCTCGACGCGCGCGCCCTCCTCGACCAGCAGTTCGGTGATGCGGAAGCCCTCGACCTCCGGCGCCACCAGGATCTCGTCGCGGGCCACCAGGGTGCCGGTGACCACGGCCTCCTCCACCAGTTCGCGCCGGGCGGCGGGCGCCACCGTCACGGCGGGCGCCAGGGCCGCGGCGTCCGGCACCGTGGAGGGCTCGGCCGCAGCGAGGCCCGCCGATCCGAGGACCGACGCGGCGAGGGCGAGGACGAGGCGGGTGGCGTGCATCGGTTGTCGGGGCCCGGCGGACGTGTGGACTCGGGGACGGACGCGTCGCGCCGCTGCCCCCCGAGCACCCAGCGGTGCCCGGCAAGGCCGGCGTTTTCAAGGCCCCGAGGTTTCCGGACCGTTGCGCCGTCGTCGCATGGCGGCCCGGACGGCGGCATCGTCACGGACTGCAACCGGGGGCCGCGTCCGGCGTTGACCGTCCAGATATCCACCGGGTGAAGGCGGAGCGGACATGACCATCTACCAGATCAAGCAGACCACCAGCGGTGCCGTGCTCTGGACCGGCCAGGCGAGCGACGCCGATTCGGCCCTCGACGCGATGGCCCGCGAGGCCGGCTACACCCACTTCAGCGCCCTGCCCGATCAGATCCGCGCGAGCGGCGTGGTCGCCACCGAGCTGACCCAGCTTCGTTGACGCGGGGGCTTCGGCCTCCGTCGACCATCCTCCCCGGGACCGCAGCCCACACGGCTGCGGTCTCTTGACGTGCTCGGGACGGGCGCCCATTCCGGCCGCCATGGCCCGTCCCTCCACCGCCCTGTGGCGGCCCTACACGCAGATGCAGACCGCGGCGGCGCCGCTCGAGGCGGTGCGCACCCACGGGTCGCGGATCGTTCTCGCCGATGGGCGCGAACTCGTGGACGGCATCGCCTCGTGGTGGACGGCGGTCCACGGCTACAACCATCCCCACATCCACGCCGCCGTGGCCGACCAGCTCGCAGCCATGCCGCACGTGATGTTCGGCGGGCTCAGCCATGCCCCGGCCGAGCGGCTGGCCGCACGCCTCGCCGCCCTGCTGCCGGGCGACCTCGACCACGTCTTCTTCACCGATTCGGGGTCCGTCGCCGTCGAGGTCGCCCTCAAGATGGCCGTCCAGATGTGGACCAACCGCGGGGTGGCCGGACGGACGCGCTTCCTCGCCTTCCGGGGCGGCTACCATGGCGACACCATGGGGGCGATGTCGGTGTGCGACCCCGTCGATGGCATGCACCGCGCCTTCGGCGACGCGGTGCCGGCCCAGGTCTTCTGCGACCTGCCGCGGTCGGAGGTCGAAGTGGAGGCCCTCGACCGGACGCTGGCGGCCAACCGCGAGACCCTGGCCGGGGTGATCGTCGAACCCCTGGTGCAGGGGGCCGGCGGCATGCGGATGCACGCCCCGGAGGTGCTGGCGACCGTCGCCCGCCTCGCCCGGCGTCACGGGTTGCCCCTGATCTGCGACGAGATCTTCACCGGGTTCGGCCGCACCGGCACCCTGTTCGCCTGCGAGCAGGCGGGCGTGGTGCCCGACATCCTGTGCCTGTCGAAGGCGCTCACCGGGGGCACCATGGCGCTGGCCGCCACCGTGGCGCGCACGGAGGTGTTCGAGGCGTTCCTGTCCGACGATCCCGCCCACGCGCTGATGCACGGCCCGACCTTCATGGCCAACCCGCTGGCGTGTGCGGCGGCCAACGCCAGCCTCGACCTGTTCGAGACGCAGCCGCGCCTCGACCAGGCCGGTACCATCGCCCTGCGCCTCGCCGAGGGGCTGGCGCCCCTGTCCGGCCTGCCCGGCGTCGTCGACGTGCGCGTGCTGGGCGCCATCGGCGTGGTGCAGTTCGCGGCTCCTCCGGATCTGGCCGACCTCAAGGCCCGCTTCGTCGCGCAGGGCGTCTGGGTCCGGCCGTTCGGCGACATCGTGTACCTGACCCCCTCGCTCGCCATCCCCATGGCCGACCTCGACCGTCTCGTGGCGACGGTGACGCGCGTGGTGCGGGACGTCGTCGGCGAGGGAGGGCTGCAACCCTGACCGGCCTCGGTCGTTGGGTCACTGACACGCCGCGCGGTGCGCCCTCGCACGCCGCCGGCGCCGATACCCTTCGCAAAGAGGACGGCTATCGTGGTGGAACAGACGACAGGCCCGGCCGGCGACCGCCCGGTGATCCTCCTGGTGGAGGACGAGGCGCTGACGATCATGGATCTCGCCGACGTCCTGGAGGATGGCGGCTACGACACGGTGCAATGCGCCTCCGCCGAGCGGGCGCTCGGCATCCTGCAGGCGAGGCCAGACATTCGCGGCCTCGTCACCGACGTCGAATTGTCGGGCAAGGTCAACGGGTTCGATCTCGCCACCGCCGTCTCGGAGGCGCGGCCGCACCTGCCGATCGTGATCGTCTCGGGGCGGGCCGCACCGGACCCCGAGCGGATGCCGGACGGCGCCCACTTCATCGCCCGTCCGTGCACGGGCGAGGACATCCTGCACCAGATCAGGCGACTGATGCCGTGCTGAGGGCGCCGGCCCGCGTCACGATCCCGTCCAGGTCGCGGTGGTCGCGGTAGATCGGGACGGCGCCGGCCGCCGCGAGGTCGGCGCCGGAGCGGTCGTGACTCCAATGGCCGCCGCCCGTGAAGCCGGCCACCCGCATGCCCGCCGCCCGTGCCGCGATCACGCCCGGCACGCTGTCCTCGATCACCAGGCAGGCGGCCGGGGCCACGCCCATGGTCGCGGCGGCGTGCAGGAACAGGTCGGGGGCCGGCTTGCCCCGCGCCACCATGGTCGAGGAAAAGATCCGTCCCTCGAACAGGGGCAGCAGGCCGGTGAGGCCGAGGGAATGGCGCAGCCGCACCGGATCGCTGCTCGATGCGACGCAGAACGGCAGGGACAGCGAGGAGACCGCACCCGCGATTCCGGGCATCGGCGTGAGCCGCGCGTCGAACGCCGCCAGGATGTCCGCCTTGAGCCGAGGGAGGAACCCCTCCGGCGCGGCGATGCCGGTATCCTGGGTGACCGCGGCCATGATCGAGGCCATCGACATGCCGGCGAACCGCGCCCGCACGGTGTCCACGTTGATGGCGACACCGATGCGGTTGAGACCGGCCGTGAGGCAGGCGAGACTGATCGGCTCGCTGTCGATGAGCACGCCGTCGCAGTCGAAGACGATCAGGGCGAGGGGGGCATGACTGTCGGGAGCTCGGCCCTTGAGAGCATGGCGGTCGCCTGTCGTCGGTGTCGCTGGTGGTCCACTGTCCCGCATGCCGCCCCTGTGGCATGGCTTGCGCGCACCCCGCAACCGCAGCCCGATGCTGCGCTCCTCATCCCGTCACGGCCGAACCGGCAGGGTCTTCAGCCGCCATGCTCCGCTTTCTCCTCCGCGCCCTCGGCCTCGTCATCCTGGCCGCGGGCTTCGTCTGCCTCGTCTATGACGGCGCCCGTTCGGTGGCCAACAACGGGTTGCGCGTCACGACCCTCGGCGAACTGCCTCTGACCACCCTGGCCACGCCGCTGGCCAACCTCAAGACCGCGATCGAGGGCATCGCGCCCTGGCTGTGGCAGGTGATCCTGCTGCCGCTCGGCGTCGCCCCCGCGGCACTGATCGGGCTGGTGCTGGGCGTGATCCTGCTCTGGATCGGCCAGCCCCTGCGCGAACCCGCCCGCTCCTACGGCCCCGTCCCCGCCGGGCGCCGCGGCGGGCCTGCGGGACCGTAACCCGCGCGACCGTGCCCGCGCGACCGTGCTCGGTTGAGCGCGAGCCGGCTCGCCGTCACGCACGACGTAGACGAGAAACGGTTGCGCTCGGGCCTCCGATCGGTTGTCTCTCCGCCGCGAACGAATCACGGGAGGAACCATGTCGGGTCACGGGGCCGTAGACGGCGCGAACAAGAAGATCGCGTTGCTGATTTCGGTGCTGGCGCTGTTCCTGGCGCTGGCGGAGACGCTGGCCAAGGGCGCGCAGACCGAGGCGCTCAGCGCCAACGTCGAGGCCGCCAACCAGTGGTCCTTCTTCCAGGCGCGGACCATCCGCGGCACCATCCTGCGCAGCGCCGACGAGACCCTGGTGCTCACCGCGCCCGGGGGCGCCGAGACGGAGGCGGTCAAGGCGAAGCGGGCGGAATGGGCCAAGACCCTGGCGCGCTGGGAGTCGGACCCCGCCTCCGGCGACGGCCGCAAGGAACTGCAGGAGAAGGCACGCGCCTCGGAAGCGCGCCGCGACCTCGCCCTGCACCGCTACCACCAGTACGAGATCGGCTCGGCCGCCTTCCAGATCGGGATCGTGCTGGCCTCGGCCCAGGTCATCACCGGCATCGCGGCGCTCGGCTTCCTCGGCGGCGGCCTCGGGGTGATGGGCCTCGCGCTCCTGGGCTTCGGCCTCTACGCGCCGCACGCCCTGCCGTTCTTCCACTGACCGCGCGAGAGGGACCGCCTCGGCCCCCTCTTACCCCCCTCACGCCGCCGCGGTGGCCTGGCCCTCGGCGCGCTCGCGGGCGAGCCGGGTGACGGTCACCTGGTCGACCTTGCCGGTGCCGAGCATCGGCACCTTGTCGACGACCACCACCTCGGCGGGAATCGCGATCTCGGTGGCGCCCTTGCCCTTGGCGAAGGCCTGGTAGTCGGCCCGCGTCGCGCCCCTCGACTCGGTGAACAGGATCAGCCGCTCGCCCTTGCGCGCGTCGGGCACCGCGGCCACCGCGCTCGGGGCCTGGGGCCAGAGTTCGGCGGCGAGCGACTCGATGGCGGCGAGCGACACCATCTCGCCGGCGATCTTGGCGAAGCGCTTGGCCCGGCCCTTGATGGTGACGAAGCCGGCCGCGTCGATGGTGACGATATCGCCGGTGTCGTGCCACCCGTCCGCCGGCGGCTCCAGCACGCCCGGCTTCTCGGCGCGCAGGTAGCCGAGCATGACGTTGGGGCCGCGCACGAACAGGCGCCCGCCCTCCTCGATTCCCGGCACCGTCTCGAGCCTGGATTCCATGCCCGGCATGATCCGCCCGACGCTGCCGAACTTGTTGAACATCGGCGTGTTGAGCGCCAGCACCGGGCCGGTCTCGGTGACGCCGTAGCCTTCGAGGATCCGCAGGCCGAATTTTTCCGCATAGGTGCGCCGGGTCGATTCCTTCACCGGCTCGGCGCCGGCCAGGATGTAGCGCAGGGAGCGCAGGTCGTAGGCATGCGCCGCCCGGGCGTAACCGGTGAGGAAGGTGTCGGTACCGAACAGGATGGTGCTGTTCGAGCCGTAGATGAGCTCGGGCACGATCCGGTAGTGCAGCGGCGAGGGGTAGAGGTAGACCGGCACGCCCGAGACCAGCGGCAGCACCAGCCCCACCGTCAGCCCGAAGGCGTGGAAGACGGGGAGCACGTTGAAGACCTTGTCGGTGCGGCCGAAATCGATGCGCGCGGCGGCCTGGGCGGTGTTGGCGAGCATGTTGCGGTTGGCCAGCACCACGCCCTTGGGCGTGCCCTCCGAGCCCGAGGTGAACAGGATCGCGGCCGGGTCGTCGCCCTTTCGCGCCACCAGGGGCTTTCGCTTGGCCAGGATCCCATTGGCGAGCAGGCCGCGCAGCTTGTCCGTGGTGGAGATCGTGGCGCGCACGTCTTCGAGGTAGACGAGCTTCACCGCACCCTGGATCGCCTCGACCAGCCCCCCGAGGCGGGCCTTCTCGATGAAGCCGCGCGAGGTCAGGATGGTGGTGACCTGCGCCGCCTTGCAGGCGGACAGGATGTTGGCGGGCCCGGCCGAGAAGTTGATCATCGCCGGTACCCGGCCCGCCGAGGCCAGGGCGAAGAAGGTCACCGCCGCGCCGTTGGCGTTGGGCAGCATCAGGCCGATGGGACGACCCTCCGGCGCCAGCGGCATCAGTTTGCGGCCGAGCACCGTGGCCCCCATCACGAGGCGGGAGTAGGAGAGCTTGCCGGTGATCGGGTCCTCCACCGCGGTGCGGCCCCAGCCGTAGTCCTCGCCCGCCGCGATCAGCGCTTCCATCAGGCCGCGGTCGATCGGCGTGGTGTCGAACACGAGGTTCGACATGATGCCGTAGAGGGCGGCCCCCGCCGCCTGCCGGCGGTTCTTGCCCTTGAGGGCGGGATCGACCTCGAGGCGCACCGGCGGCATCACGGTGACGACGATCTTGGGCCACCAGCGCCCGCGCACCTGGTCCCGCGACAGGCGGGAGAAGATGGTCTTCTCCGGTCCCTCGATGCGCACCGGCACCACCATGGCGCCGGACTTGTCGGCGATGAGCCCGGCCCCGTCGTAGACCTTCATCAGGCTCCCCGTCACCGTGAGCCGGCCCTCGGGGAAGATGATCAGCGTCTCGCCGTTCTTGACGGCGTTGATGAGGGTGCGCGTGCCCATGGGCTTGGTCGGATCGAGCGGCATCGCCTTGGTGATCCGCAGGAACGGCTTCACCCACCAGCGCTGCGCGATGCCGTGGTCGATGGCGAACACCGGCTCCTGGTCGAGGAGCGACAGGGCCAGCGGCGCATCGAGGAAGGAGACGTGGTTGAGGGCGATGATCGCGTTGGGGCCGGCGGCCTCCACGTTCTCGAGGCCGCGCACCTCGAGGCGGTAGAAGGCGCGGAACAGGATCGAGAGGAAATCGCGAAACGCGCTGGTGGGCATCACCATCAGGATCACCGCGCCGGCCACGAGGTTGAGCACGGAGATCAGCGCGAACAGGGCGGCCATCGACCAGCCCGCGCCCTGCAGGGCGGCCAGCGCCAGGGTGCCGCCCACCATGAAGGCGGCGGTGAGCACGTTGACGGCGCCGATGACGCGGGCGCGCTTGTCCTTGTCGGTCCAGGCCTGCACCGCGGCGAAGGAGGGTACGATGTAGAGGCCGCCGGCGATGGCCAGGCCCACGAGGTCGATGGTGACGCGCAGGCCGGTGCCCGTGGCGAGGAAGGCCTGCGCGCCGACGAGTTCGCCGCTGCCCGGGGGGAGGTGCGACAGCGTCCAGGCGAGGTCGAGGCCGAACAGGCCCATCAGCACGGCGCCGATCGGGGTCGGCAGCAGCACGATGCGCCCGCTCGCCAGCCAGGAGGCGAGGCCCGAGCCCAGCGCGATGCCCACCGAGAACATGGCCAGCAGCAGCGTCACCACCGTCTCGGAGCCGTGGAGGCTGTTCTTGACCATGACGGGCAGGAGCGAGAGCACCACCGCGCCCACCAGCCAGAACCAGCTTACGATGAGCGAGCCCCGCCACAGCCGGGTGTCCGACCACAGATCGCGCAGGAGGTCGCGGGTCGAGCGGGCGATGTTGGGGTCGATCACGAGATCGGGCGCGCCTTCGCCGGTGCGCGGGATGCCGCGGGCGCAGAGCCAGCACAGGATCGCGAAGGCCATGATCATCACGCCGAAGGCGGCGGGCTCGCCGCCCATGGCGGTGGCCAGCCCGGCGACGATGGTGCCCAGCAAGATCGCGAGGAAGGTCGCGCCCTCGATGAGCGCGTTGCCGGCCGGCAGTTCGGCCCGCTTCAGGTGATCGGGCAGGATGCCGTACTTGATGGGTCCGAACAGGGCGGCGATGGCGCCGAACAGCCCGAGGGCCACGAACAGGACCGGAACCGAGTGGAGGTAGAAGCCGAGCACCGCGGCGCCCGCGGCGAAGATCTCGGCGAACTTCAGGCGCTTGGCGACCACCGCCTTGTCGTAGCGGTCGGCGAGCTGGCCGCCGAGGCCCGACAGGATGAAGAACGGGCCGATGAAGACGGCGCTGGCCAGGGTGACGAGCATGCCGGGGGACGCGCCGTCGCCGCCCTGGCTGACCTTGAACAGGATCAGGAACGCCAGGGCGTTCTTGAGGAAGTTGTCGTTGAAGGCGGAGAAGAACTGGCACCAGAACAGCGGCGCGAAACGGCGCGCGGTCATCAACGAGCGGAACATGGCATTCTCCTCCGGCGGGAGCATGACTGCCCGCCACATAACGAAGCGTCAAATTCGGGCCTGCGCGGCTCATTTCGGGTGAGCCCGGCCGCCATCGCTTTGAACGACGTGCAAATCATGGCGTTGTTTTATACGCCGTGCAATCTTGATCCGGGGGGCGCCGGGCCCCTAAGCCGCCGGCTCCGTGCGGCGCCGCACGGCCGGGCGGGAGGGACGAGCGCGGTGACCGAGCCAACCCGAAGCAGAACGACGGCGCGGCGCGGCACCGGCCCGCGCGGCGAGCACAGCCGCGAGGAATTCTCGGCCCTCGTCACCAAGGCGGCAGAGGGGCTGGTACGGACCGAGGGCCTGCGCGGCCTCGGGATGCGGCGGCTGGCCGCCGTGATCGGCTACGCCCCGAACTCGATCTACAACGCGGTCGGCGACCTCGACACGGTGGTGATGCGGGTGAACGCCCGCACCCTGGCGCGCCTGCACGCGGCCCTCGTCGCCTCGGTGGACGCCGGAGCGACGCCCCGCGCCAACGCCCTCGCGCTGGCCGACACCTACCTCGCCTTCGTGGCCGCCGACCCGCAGGTGTGGAGCCTCGTGTTCGAGCATACCCTCGCCCCGGATTCGGCGTTCCCGGAGTGGTATGCGGCGGCCCTGGCCCAGGCCACCGACCTCGTCGACCGGGTCCTGGCCCCGATGATCCCCGATGCGACGGAACGGCGCCAGGCGGTGGCGACCCTGTGGGCGGGGCTGCACGGGCTGGCCTCGCTCTCGACCTCGCGCAAGCTCGCGGTGCTGACCCCGGAGCCGCCCCGCGACCTGGCACGGCTGCTGGTGGGGCGGTTCCTGGGTCCCTAAACGCCCGGGCCCGGCACCCGCGCCGCGGCCCGGATCGCTTCGATGTCGAGCCGGGCCGGCGCGTCCAGACCGGTGACCGCGAGGCGGGATGCGCCGGTGGCGAACAGCAGCGCCAGGGCCTCCTTCAGCGAGGCCTCCCCCGCGATGGCCGGGGCGCCGGGGGCGTCGCCGGGACTCGCGCAGGCGGCCACCGTGACGAGGGCGAGGCGGCGCAGCACCCGGTCCTCGCCGAGGAAGGCGGCGACGCCCGCGTCGGCGGGGGCGGCCAGCAGCGTCAGGGGCGCATCGGCCTGGGCGATCCGGCCCTCGCGCATCACCACGACCCGGTCGGCGAGCCGCATGGCCTCGTCGAGGTCGTGGGTGACCAGGATCACGGTCTTGCGCAAGCGACGCAGGATGGCGCCGATCTCCCCCTGCAGGCGGTCGCGGGCGGCCGGATCGACCGCACCGAAGGGCTCGTCCATCAGGAGCACCGGCGGGTCGGCGGCCAGCGCCCGCGCCACGCCGACCCGCTGGCGCTGGCCGCCGGAGAGGGCGTCGGGCCGACGCCGGCGGTACTGCCCGGGATCGAGGCCCACGAGGTCGAGCATGGCGTCGACCCGCGCCTCGACGCGGGCGCGCGGCCAGCCCAGCAGGACGGGCACGGTGGCGACGTTCTGCGCGACGCTGCGATGGGGAAACAGCCCGACCCCTTGCAGCACGTAGCCGATGGAGCGGCGCAGGACGACCGGATCGACCTCGGCCACGTCGCGCCCCGCCACCCGGATGCGACCGGCATCGGGTTCGACCAGCCGGTTGACCATGCGCAGGGTGGTCGACTTGCCGCAGCCGGACGGGCCGATCAGGGCGCAGGTCGTCCCCTCGGGCACGGTGAGGTCGATGCCGTCCACGGCCGGGCGCTCGGCGCCGGGATAGCGCTTCGAGACGGCCTCCAGGCGGATCACGGGGGCGGACCCGACCGGACGGCGGCCCGGGTCAGCAGCCCTTGCAGATCGAGCCCATGGTGGTGCGCATCTTGGCGTCCCAGGCCTTGTCGCGGGCGGCGGCCTCGCGCTGGGCCTTGAGCATGGCGGCCTCGGTCCCGGCCTTGGAGAACGGGGCGCCCTTGGCGGCGGTCCGCTCGGCGGCGCCCGGCGGCTTGGTGACGCCGGTGGCGGTGACGGCGCGCTGCCCGCCCGCGGGCCGGGCGGCGGGATCCTGCGCCATCGCCCCGGACGCGGCCGAGCCGGCAACCAGGACGATCAGGGCGAGGAGGGCGGCGGCTTTGGCCATGGCGGTGTCCTGGAAGGGGGGAGGCAAGGCGGTGGCGAGAGCGCGCCACCGGCCCACGCCACCGGCCGGCGGCGGGAGCCGGCGCAGTGTGGCAGAGATGATGAAAGGATCCGCCCAGCGATACCCACCACCCGGCCGGCGGACAACCGCCGGCGGGCGACCCTTTGCATCCTCCGCCGTTAGCCGACACAGATGGAAAGATTGTGGCCGGGCCGGATCGCCCGGGCCCGCAAGGCCGACCGAGCGTGGCCGATGGAGGACGCCGCCGATGCATCGACCCGACGGCCCGACGCGGCGCGAGGCCGTGGCCGCCGCCCTCGCACGCCTCGCCCCGCGCCTGCCGGCGTTCGAGGCGGGGGCGGTGCTCGACCGGGTGCTGGCGAGCCCAGGCCTGCGCCGGGGCCGTCCGGAGGCATCGGCCTGGCTCGGCCTCGTCGCCTATGCCCGCCACGTCTGCACCGACTACGACGACCTCCTCGACGAGGGCTACGACCGCGACAGCGCCCGTCACTTCGTGCGCGACGACATCAATGCCGCGCTGGCCGGCTGGGGTGTCGCGCGGCGGGTCAGCGGCGAGGAGACGGAGGACGGCGACGACCCGGCATGACCCGGTCGGGAGCCGCGACGCGGTCGCGCGAAGGCCGGTGGAGGTGTATGAGATCGGGCCGACATCAATCCCGGGATCGAGGTCTCCCTCATGCAGATCAGCGCACGCAACGTCATCAAGGGCACCGTGGTGTCGGTGGAGACCGGGGCCACGACCGCCCACGTCAAGATCGAGATCGCGCCCGGCCAGGTCGTCACCGCCGCCATCACCAACGACGCCGTGGCGAGCCTGAAGCTGGCGGTGGGCAAGCCCGCCTATGCCGTGGTCAAGGCCTCCGACGTCATGGTCGCGGTGGATTGAGGCCGATGCGCACCCGGCTCCTCGCCTGCCTCGTCGTCGTCCTCGCCGGGGTCGCCGCGCCCGCGGCGCGGGCGGGCGAGACCGAGGCCTGCGCCTCCTTCGACTGGCCGCTCCAGCGCGAGCTCGCGTGGTTCTCCGCGCCGGACCTGCCGCGCCTGGCCTCCGGTGCCACCCTGCCGCCGGAAATGCCGGGGGCGGTGCTCGCCCTGTCGGCCGAGGCCCAGGCGCGCCTGCCGCTCACGCCCTCGCGCGAACCCAAGCCCGAGACGCGCGGCGGCGTCCTCGAGATTCCCGCCCCGCTGATGCCGGGGATCTACCAGGTCACCCTCTCGGAAAAAGCCTGGATCGACGTGAGCCAGGACGGGACCACGACCCGCCCGCCGCTCGCCAGCACCCGCCGGCAGGGATGTCCCGGGATCGCCAAGAGCGTGCGCTTCCAGCTCGGCACCCGGCCGGTGACGATCGTGGTGAGCGGCGCCGAGGCCGACAGCATCCGGATCGCGGTGGCGCCGGCCGAGTGAGGCCGATGCCCTCGACGCAGCGGGCCAGGATGGACTAGCGTCCGACCCATGATCCGATCCCCCGCCTTCGCCGCGTTCCTCGCCCTCGCCGCCCTCGTCCCGTCCCCGGCCGCACTGGCCCAGGACCGCGGCACCCTCGACGCCAAGCCGCTGCCGCCGCTGGCCAATCCCGACGATCCCTCGACCCCCGCCAAGGCCCTGTTCGGACGCGCCACCAGCCCGGCCCCGGGGCCGGAGGCGGCCTACGGTTCCTATGCCAGGGGCTGCTTTGCCGGGGGCGAGGCGCTGGCGGTGGACGGCCCGACCTGGCAGGTGATGCGCCTGTCGCGCAACCGGATGTGGGGCACCCCCCACCTCGTGGCGTTCATGGAGCGCCTGGCCGCCAAGGTGCCGCGGGTCGGCTGGCCAGGCCTGCTCGTGGGCGACATGTCGCAGCCCCGCGGCGGCCCGATGCTGACCGGCCACGCCTCGCACCAGCTCGGCCTCGATGCCGACGTGTGGCTGACGCCGATGCCCGACCGCCGCCTGAGCCGGTCCGAGCGCGAGGAGATGTCGGCCACCAACGTGGTGCGGCCCGACCGCCTCGACATCGATCCCGGCGTGTGGACGCCCGAGCACCTCAAGCTGATCCGGCTCACGGCGCAGCAACCCGAGGTGGCGCGCCTGTTCGTCAACCCGGCGATCAAGAAGGCCCTGTGCCGCGAGGCCGACGGCAACCGCGGCTGGCTCTCCAAGGTGCGCCCGATGTACGGGCACAACTACCATTACCACATCCGCCTCGCCTGCCCGGCGGGGGCGGCGCAATGCGAGGACCAGGCCTCGCCGCCCGGCAGCGACGGTTGCGGCGAGGAGCTCGCCTATTGGTTCAGCGACGCGGTGCTCAACCCGCCCAAATCCACCAAGCCGGGCAAGCCCAAGCCGCCGATGACCATGGCCGCGCTGCCGCCGTCCTGCCGGACCGTGCTCAAGGCCCGCTGAGGGACCGGGCGGGCCTCAGCGGCCGGCCGGTGCCCGCGGTGGCACGATGCGATAGGCCACGATCGACCGGCCGTGGCCGATGGCGGTGAGGGCGCCGGGCAATGGGTTCTCGCGCACCGGACCGATGACGTAGAGGGCGTCGAACGTCGTCAGCCATTCGTTCATGGCGGCCGGCAGGCCGGAGTAGCGCGCGCCCTGGCCGATGGCGGCGAGCGTGTCGATCGAGGGCAAGGCCAGGCCTGCGTCGAGGGAGGCGAATTCCGGCCGGGGCAGGATCGGCTGCTTGCCCTTGGCGGCGAACAGGACCGTGACGAAGGCATCCACGTCGCGCACCGCCAGCACCGCCAGATGCCGTACGGGCTGGCCGTCCGGGTCGGCGCCGGAGGACCTGTCCGGCGTTGCGCTATGGGCCACAAGGATGCGGGGATGGGGCGGCAGCTGCGCGAAGGTGGCCAGGACGGCCTGCGCCTCGGCGTCGTGGCTGCGCTGGACCGGGACCACGGCGAGGATTCCCGCCAGCGCCAGGGCCGCGAGGACCGCCACCAGGGAGACACGCGGCGCCCGCGCCGGCAGCCGCCATTGCAGGAAGGCCGGCAGGATCATCGCCGCCGCCGGCAGCAGCCGGGTGTCGGCCATCACCGAATCGAGCAGGCGGTACGGCATCGCGACGTAGAGGAGCGCAAACCCGACGGCGAGCCAGCGTCCGGTGGCATCGAAACGCAGCTTTCCCTCGCGGGCGAGGACGTAGCCCGCCATCGTCAGGACGCCCACGGTCACCAGGGACACCGGCATGCTGTAGCTGTTGACGATGAGGATCTGGAACAGCTTGTCGCGCCACAGCCAGACCACGCCGGTCTCGTCCGAGGCGCCGTCGCCCGCCAGCAGCAGGGCCACCACCACCGGCATCGGCGCGGCCAGGATCGCGAACGTGCCGAGGTTCCGGGCGGTCGGCCCCCCGGTCCGGAGGTCGCGCAGGGCGACGACGCCGAGGGTGAAGCCGTAGATGCCGAGCGCCACGAGATGGCCCACCGAGAGGGCGGCCACCAGCACGACATGGAGCCCGAGGCGGAGGAGCCAGCCGCGACGGGCCAGGGCGAGCCAGGCGGCGATCCCCCACAGGGCGAGCCCGAGGGCGAACACGAAGTTGAGGAAACCGTAGGCGAAGGGCTCGCTGTTCATCCAGACGAGGGCCACGAGTCCGGAGATGCCGAAGCGGCGGGCCCATACCCATTCGATCGCCGCCGCCCCCGTCGCCACCAGGACGAGGCCCGCGACGAGGAAGGCCTTGGTGGCCGCCTCGACCCCGATCCAGCGGCCCAGCGGCGGCACGATCAGGTCCATCGCCAGGTTCGGGTAGAAGCCCCAGTCGCTACCGTAGAAGGGGTTGGCGTCCGGCCCGTCGAGGCGGGCGAGCACCCACATCCGGGCGAGGTGGTTGGCGTAGTCGACCTGCGCCGGCAGGGCCGAGGCGATGGGCAGCACGAGGCTCGCGGCGAGAAGGCTCGCGAACACCGCCGCCATCGCGCTGTCCGCCGCGGTCCATGCCGAGGGCGCCCCCGTCGACGGGCTGAGCGAGGAGGCCATCGGCGGTCGAGATCAGAAGGAGGAGACGCGGCTGTTGCGCCGGGTGCCGATCGCCTTGTAGCCGGAATCCGGCCCGGCCTGCGTGTTCGCCTCCTCGACCCGGGCCGGCTCGGGCAGCTTGCCGACGCGCTCGATCCGCACCCCGGCGTAGTGACCCCGGCGCCAGGCGAGCTTGACGAGGCAGACGAAGTTGCGCCCCACCACCTTGAGCATGAAGGTGTCGGGCAGCACGCAGGAGGCGGGGACGCCCAGGCGCGCGCCGGATTTCGAGATGTCCTTGACGTTGCAGGGCAGCTCGGTTCCGTCGAGCAGCCGGATCAGCGCGATCCAGTTGGTCTCGCTGCGGGCCTCGCGCCGCTCGATGAAGGTCGAGGACATCGCAGCATGGCCCTGGATGTCCTGGTCCAGGAGTGCGCGCCCTTCGGCGTCTTCGACGATGCTGTGCTGATGCGATGCCACGCAGCCCTCTGAAAACCGCTCGCCGAACCCTTTCGAGACCCTGCACCGGAGCCGTTAAATATTACTCACGTTCATGCGGCCCGCCGGCCTTCGGCCGGATCACCCATCCGTGATCGGGACCGGGCGCCCTACTTGTCGTGGTGACCGGCGGCGATGCGGTCGGTGAGTGCCATGAGGATGCCGGAGACCACGAACACCATGTGGATGCCCACGAGCCACGCCAGTTCGCGGTCGCTGGTGTTCTTGAGGTCCATGAAGGACTTCAGGAGCTGGATCGCCGAGATCGCGACGATCGACGACAGAAGTTTCAGCTTCAGGCCGGTGAAGTCGATCGTCCCCATCCACTCGGGCCAGTCCCGATGGTCGGAATGGTCGATCTTGGACACGAAGTTCTCGTAGCCCGAGAACATCACGATGATCAGCAGCGAGGCCGTGAAGGAGAGGTCGACGAGGGTCAGCACGCCGAGGATGATCTGCGCCTCGTTCGCCTCGGGCGCGTGCAGGACGAAATGGACGAGCTCCTGGATCAGCTTGTACAGGAGCACCATGATGCCGATGGCCAGCGCCCCGTAGAAGGGCGCCAGCAGCCAGCGGCTGGCGAACAGCGCCCGCTCGAAAACCCGCTCGATCATTCCCATTCCACCCCGCCTCGACCGGCTGCGCATGTCGCATGCGTGAACCGGGCCAGCAAGGCCGAGCTTGGGTCTCGGCGCGGGCGATCGTCAGGCGGAGACGCCGGTCCCGATCGGGCAGGCGACGCCGGTGCCGCCCACGCCGCAATAGCCGGCCGGGTTCTTGGCGAGGTACTGCTGGTGGTAGCCCTCGGCGAAGTAGAACGTGTCCAGCGGCACGATCTCGGTGGTGATCGGCGGGAACCCGCGCTCGGAGAGGGCGGCGCCATAGGCATCGCGCACGGCTTTGGCCGTGGCCGCCTGCGCGTCGGTGAGGGTGTAGATGCCGGAGCGGTACTGGGTGCCGACGTCGTTGCCCTGGCGCATCCCCTGGGTCGGGTCGTGGCTCTCGAAGAAGGTCCTGAGCACCGCCTCGAGGGGCAGCGTCGCGGGGTCGAACACCACGAGGACGACCTCGTTGTGCCCGGTCTGGCCCGAGCAGACCTCCTCGTAGGTGGGGTTGGGCGTGTAGCCGCCGGCATACCCCACCGCCGTCACGATCACGCCGTGGGGCAACGTCCAGAACTTGCGCTCGGTGCCCCAGAAGCAGCCGAGCCCGAGCACGATCCGCTCGGCGCCCTCCGGGTAGGGCCCCTTCAAGGGTTGGCCGTTGACGAAATGCCGCTCCGTGGTCGGGATCGGGTCGGGGCGGCCGGGCAGCGCCTCGGCCGGGCCGGGCATCACCGGCCGCTTGCGGAACATCTGGAGCATCGCGGGATCGCCTCGTCGCAACGGGATCGAATCCTCACGATATGGGGCGGGGCGCGCCGGTTGCGTAGGGAGCGCGACGACGCCCCCCATGTCCGCGCGCCTCAATCCGCGAAGACGTACCCCCCGAGGATGCGCAGGCCCACCGGCAGCCCGGCGGCGAGGCGGGCGGTGTCGGAGGCCTCCACCACCACGGTCTTGCCCTCGCCCTCCCGGTCGACCTCGATGCGCTGGCGTCCTTGCGTGCGGTAGGAGGAACGCACGGTGCCGTGGAGATGGGCCTCGTGGGCCTCCGCGAACTGGAGCTGCCAGGGCCGGGCGTAGAGCTTGACCGGGCCGACGAGGCCGGGATGGGCCACCACGGGGGTGGCGCGCCCCTGGACGAAGACCTGCCCGTCGCGCGCCAGGGCCTCGACCTCGATGGTGTCGCCGAGGAACTTGAGCACGGTGGCCGAGACCGGGTTCTCCTGGACCTCGTCAGGGGTGCCGACCTGTTCGAGGCGGCCCTTGTCGAGCACCGCGACCCGGTCGGAGAGTTCCAGCGCCTCGTCCTGGTCGTGGGTGACGAAGATCGTGGTCTGGCCGGTGCGGTCGTGGATCTCGCGCAGCCAGCGGCGCAGATCCTTCCTCACCTGGGCGTCCAGCGCGCCGAAGGGCTCGTCGAGGAGCAGGACGCGAGGCTCGACGGCGAGCGCGCGGGCGAGCGCGATGCGCTGGCGCTGGCCGCCCGAGAGCTGGCTCGGGTAGCGGTCGGCGAAGCCCGACAGCTTGATGAGGTCGAGGAGGTCGCCGACGCGGGCCTTGATCTCGGCCTTGGCCGGGCGCTCGCTGCGCCTGCGGGCATTGAGGCCGTAGGCGATGTTCTCGGCCACGCTCATGTGCTTGAACAGGGCGTAGTGCTGGAACACGAACCCCACCGCGCGCTGCTGCACCGGCAGCCGCGTGGCGTCGTCGCCGCCGAAGATGATGCGGCCGCGATCGGGGAAGTCGAGCCCGGCGATGATGCGCAGGAGCGTGGTCTTGCCCGAGCCCGAGGGGCCGAGCAGCGCCAGCAGCTCGCCCGCCCGCACGTCGAGGGAGAAATCGTGCAGCACGGCCGCCGTGTCGAAGGTCTTCGACAGCGCCTCGACGCGGATCGCGGTGGAGCCGCCCACGCCGTCAGTGACGCCGTGCGCCCGCCGCGATGTCGGCACTGTAGCGCCATTCGAGGACGGATTTGATGACGAGGGTGACAAGAGCGAGACCGGCAAGGAGGGAGGCGACGGCGAAAGCGGCAACGAAGTTGTACTCATTGTAGAGGATCTCCACGTGGAGCGGCAGCGTGTTGGTGAGCCCGCGGATGTGGCCCGAGACCACCGAGACCGCGCCGAATTCGCCCATCGCGCGGGCGTTGCAGAGGAGCACGCTGTAGAGCAGCCCCCAGCGGATGTTGGGCAGCGTCACCGTCCGGAAGGCGTGCCAGCCCGACGCCCCGAGGGTGAGCGCGGCCTCCTCCTCGGCTGTGCCCTGCTCCTGCATCAGCGGGATCAGCTGGCGGGCGACGAAGGGGAAGGTGACGAAGATCGTCGCCAGCACGATACCGGGGATGGCGAAGATGATCTGCACGTCGCGTTCGATCAGCCAGGGCCCGATCAGCCCCTGCGCCCCGAACACGAGCACGTAGATCAGCCCCGAGACCACCGGCGAGACCGAGAACGGCAGGTCGATGAGGGTGACGAGCAGGTTCTTGCCCTTGAACTCGAACTTGGCGATGGCCCAGGCCGCGGCCACGCCGAACACGAGGTTGAACGGCACCGCGATCGCCGCCGCGATCAGGGTCAGCCGGATCGCCGAGTGGGCGTCGGCTTCGGTGAAGGCGGCGAGATAGGCCGCCCATCCCTTGGCGAACGCCTGGACGAACACCGTCACCAGCGGCAACACCAGGAACAGGGCGAGGAAGCCGATCGCGACCGCGATCAGGAGCCACCGCACGAATCCGCCCTCGGTGACGACGCTGGCGGTGCGCGGCGCCGGCTGCGACGTCGGTCGTGACGGTCCCGGGGCCCGTACGGCGAGGCTAGACATAACCGAACCTCCTGCGGCTCCAGGCCTGGATCAGGTTGATGGCGAGCAGCGTCACGAACGAGATGCCGAGCATGATCGTGGCGATGGCGCAGGCGCCGCCGTAGTCGAATTCCGAGAGCTTGATGACGATCAGGAGCGGCGCGATCTCGGAGACGTAGGGCAGGTTGCCGGCGATGAAGATGATCGAGCCGTACTCGCCGACGCCCCGCGCGAAGGCGAGGGCGAAGCCCGTGAGCACGGCCGGGATCAGGGGCGGCAGCACCACCTTCACGAGGGTGTGCCAGCGGCCGGCCCCGAGGGTGGCGGAGGCCTCCTCGATCTCCTTGTCGATCTCCACGATGAGCGGCTGCACCGTGCGCACCGCGAAGGGCAGCCCGATGAAGACCATGGCGATGAAGATGCCGAGCGGCGTGTAGGCCGCCTCGATCCCGAGCTTGGCGAGTTGCGCGCCGACCAACCCGTTGGGAGCGTAGAGGGCGGCGAGTGCGATGCCCGCCACCGCCGTGGGCAGGGCGAAGGGCAGGTCGACGACCGCGTCCACGATCCGCCGGCCGGGAAAGTCGTAGCGGGTCAGCACCCAGGCGACGATGAAGCCGAACACCGAGGCGACCAGCGCCGCCAGAAGCGAGATGCCGAAGCTGACCCGCAGCGCCGAGGCCACGCGCGAATCGGTGGCGACCTCCCAGATGCCCGCGAACCCGAGCTGCGAGGCGCGCAGCACCAGGGCGGCCAGGGGCAGGAGCACGATCAGGCTCAGCACCGTCAGCGTGTAGCCGAAGGTGAGCCCGAAGCCGGGGATCACGCTCGGCTGGCGGAAGCGGCGTCGGGGGCGGAGCGGCGGTTCGGCCATGGCGTGGTCCTGGAGATGGTCTCGAATCTCGGGTCTGGCGCCCCTCCCCTCGCGGGGAGGGACCGCGCCTTCAGCGACCGGCCTTGCTCAGCTGGTCGAACAGACCGCCGTTGTCGAAGTTCTTCTTCTGGATGTCGTCCCAGTTGCCCTGGAGATCCTCGATCCTGAAGAGCTTGACCTCGGGTAGCAGGGCGAGATCCTCGGGCTTTGCCGCCTCGCGCCGGCTCGGGCGGTAGTGGTGCTTGGCGAACAGCGCCTGCGCCGTGTCGGAATAGAGGAACTGCAGATAGGCCTCCGCGGCCTTGCGGGTTCCCTTCTTGTCGACGTTGGCCTCCACCAGCGCCACCGGCGGCTCGGCGTAGATCGAGACCGGGGGCACCACGACGTCGAACTTGTCGCGGCCGAACTCGTCGAACACGAGGTAGGCCTCGTTCTCCCAGGTCGGCAGCACGTCGCCGAGGCCGCGCTGGGCGAAGGTGACGGTGGAGCCGCGCGCACCGGTGTCGAGCACCGGCACCTGGCCGTAAAGCTGGCCGACGAAGGCGTTGGCCTTGTCGGCGTTCTTGCCTTCCTTCTCGTAGGCGTAGCCCCAGGCGGCGAGGAAGTTCCAGCGCCCGCCCGCGGACGTCTTGGGGTTGGGGGTGATGACCTTCACGTCGGGCTTCACGAGGTCGCCCCAGTCCTTCACGCCCTTCGGGTTGCCCTTGCGCACCAGGAACACCACCGTGGAGGTGTAGGGCAGCGCCTGGTTGGGGAGCTTCTCGCGCCAGTCCGCCGACACCTTCTTCGAGATGCGCGCGATGGCGTCGATGTCCGAGGGGATGCCCAGCGTCACCACGTCGGCGGGGATGCCGTCGATGACCGTGCGGGCCTGCGAACCCGAGCCGCCGTGCGAGGCGCGCACCGTGATGGTCTCGCCGGTCTTGGCCTTCCACTCGGCGGCGAAGGCGGCGTTGATGTCCTTGTAGAGCTCGCGCGTCGGATCGTACGACACGTTGAGGAGTTCGGTCTGCGCCCAGGCCGCCGTCGGCGGGGCCACCGCCAGGCAGGCGGCGACCGCGAACCCGCGCAGGGGACGGCTGCGGCGGGCGCGGCGGCGCCCGGTCTGGCTGGCGTCGATGGCGGTCACGTCGTCACTCCGGATCGTGGTTCGGTGGCATCGTCCCCGCTCCCGGGGATTCCGTCGCTCCGATATCGTTCTTTTTAAAGAACGAAGTCAAGCACCGGCGCCCGGCGCCGGACCCGAGATATGGCAATTCCGACGCCCTCCGTCACCACACGGCGTACCCCCCGTCCCATTATGGAAGAACGTCACACGGCCGAGGCTCTGCGGAGAAGAAAAATCCGGCCGTCACGAGTTCTTTAGAAAGAACATCCTTTTGCCTCATGTACCCGCCACGAGCCAGGGGACAGGCGCGTGGCGGAATGCCGGCCCGGCCCGGATCCTCGCGCGGTGACCGCCGACCCTGGACCGCCCGTGGCCGGCTCCGGTTCTCGCCAGCGTCCGCTTTCGCGGCACTGTCGCGACGGCCCGAAGCACGGCGAAACCCGCCGCATGACGGCCCGCGCCAAGCGTCCGGTCGGGAGACGGACCGGGGCCGACTGTCAAGGAATTTGGCGGGCCGTAGGCGTCAAAAAAAATCCCGGAGACCGAGCGGGAAAGGAAGCCCTAACCGCACAACGGCTTGGCTTGTCCCGCCGGCCGATCGCCTCCTCGGCGGCGTTCGAAACGCTGTCCTAGGTGATGGACGCACCCGCAGAGGCAGGGTTACTAAACCGTCAAGGCCGACGAATCGGAAGGATGCCTCGCGAGCATCGCCAGCAGAGCAAGGGCAAAATTCGCCAGATGCAGAATATTACACTGACCCAGCGCGAAAGAGATACGGTTCTTGCAGCATTGCGCTACTATCAGTACTATAGATTGCAGGGTCATCCTTTCGACCCGCGTCACGATCACTTGATCGATGCCATCGCATGCCATACCGGCGATAGCCTAGACCTTGCGGAAGTCGACGATCTCTGCGCGGGCCTGCGCGGCAACAACCATGCCCTGGGTGCCGCCGCCTGAGGGCACGAACGGCCGTTCCCGCGGGCGAGGACATGCCTCGCCGCGCGTGCGGAACTGCCATGGCCGGTCACGCGACACGGCCGCCGGCCACGACGGTCGACGGCCGGACGACGATCGACGCGGGCGGCTACGGGTTCGCGGGGCGGGGTGCGGCGGCGAGGTGGCCGCGGGCACGGCCGACGGCGGCTTCGCAGGCTCCGGTGTCGGCCTTGGCATCCGCGGTGCGCGCTTCGTCCAGGGCGACCCTGGCCTGCATGGCGCGGTCTCCGCCCTCTCCCGCACTGGCGCTCACGGCCGGCGGAGCCGCCATCGGCGCGGAGCCGGCCTCGCCCTCGCGGCCCTGACCTTCCCTGGCGCCGGCGGCGGCCTTTCCGCTGGTGGAGGCGGAGATCGCCGCACCGGCCTGGTCCTTCACCTGGCTTTCGAGGGACGCGATGGCGTCGCCGCAGGGTGAGGCATAGGCGGGTGCCGCCAGGGTGAGCACCGCGGCGGCGAGACAGAGGCGTCGTATCATGTCGGACGTGTCCTTCGAGAGCGCGGGGCGCGGATGAGGGGGGGCCACGCGGGGCGGCGCATCCTCATCCAACCCGCCGGACCCACCGAAGGTCCGCCCTCCCCGGTCGCAGGGACCGGAGAGGGCGCGATTCGTCAGGCGCTGGCCTGGTTGCGGATCGGCAGCTGGCGGATGCGCCGGCCGGTGGCGGCGAACACCGCGTTGGCGATGGCCGGGGCCACCGGCGGCACGCCGGGTTCGCCGACGCCGCCCAGCGGCTTGGCGTAGTCGTTCGAGGGCAGGAGGTGGACGTGCAGTTCCTTCGGGGCGGCGTCGATCCGGGTGATCTCGTAGCCGTCGAAGTTGTTCTGCTGGGCCCGGCCGTCCTTGAAGGTGATCTCGGACGAGAGTGCGAGCCCCATGCCCATCACCACGGCGCCCTCCATCTGCGAGCGCACCCGCTCCGGGTTGACCTGCGGCCCGCAATCGACCGCGATGTCGATGCGCTTGACCGAGACCACGCCCTTGGCGTCGACCTCCACCTCGGCCGCCACGGCCGTGTAGGTGACGAAGCTGTAGTGGCCGGCGATGCCGAGCCCACGGCCGCTCGCGAGCTTGCGGCCCCAGCCGGCGCCCTTGGCCGCCGTCTCGATGACCCGGCGCAGGCGCCCCGTCTCGATCGGATAGCGGGCCGGATCCTCGCCGTAGTTCCAGACGTCGCCGAGCGTGGTCGGGTCGATGCTGCGATCGGGCCCGATGAGGTCGAGGAGGTAGTCCTTCGGGTCGCGGCCCGCCGCATGGGCGAGTTCGGCCACGAAAGACTGGATCGCGAAGGCGTGCGGGATGTTCGAGACCGAGCGGAACCAGCCGATGCGCACGTGCGCGTCGGCTTCCGGGTTCTCCAGGCGGACGTTGGGGATCGCGAAGGGGGTGTTGGTCAGCCCCATGCCGAGCTCGAACGGCAGCTGGTTCTTGGCGCCCGGCGCGAAGATCGAGCCGATGGTGGGGGCGGCCGAACGGTGCAGCCAGGCCACCGGCATGCCCTTGGCGTCGAGGCCGGCCTCCAGGCGCTCCACCGAGATGGTGTGGTAGTAGCCGTGGTGGAGGTCGTCCTCCCGGGTCCAGATCAGCTTGACCGGGGCGCCGTCGACCTCGCGGCTGCACAGCGCCGCCTCGAGCACGTAGTCGGGCTTCGACTTGCGGCCGAAGCCGCCGCCGAGCAGGGTCACGTTCACGCGCACCTTGTCGGCGGCGAGCCCGAGGGTCTTGGCGAGGCGGTCGTGGGTCGCCTGCGGCGCCTGGGTGTTGGCCCAGGCCTCGCAGAACCCGTCCTTGATCCGCACGGTGGCGGCGGGCGGCTCCATCGGCGCCTGGACGAGGTGGGGCACGAAATACTCGGCCTCGACCTTCTGCTTGGCCTTCGCCATCGCGCCGTCGACGTCGCCGGTGTTGCGCACGACCTTGCCGGGGGCGCGGGCCGCCTTCTCCAGCTCGCCCCGGAAGGCGACGGAATCGTAAGTGGCGTTGGGGCCGTCGTCCCAGGTGATCTTGAGGGCCTCGCGGGCCTTCATGGCCGCCCAGGTGTTCTTGGCCACCACCGCGACGCCGCCGATGGGCTGGAACTCGGACGGGATCGCCGGGGCCGGGATCGTGAAGATCTTCACGACGCCCGGCACCTTCTTGGCCTCGCTGTCGTCGAGGCTCGCGACCTTGCCCCCGAACACCGGCGGCCGCGCGATCAGCCCGTACAGCATCCCCTCGAGGCGGGTGTCGATGCCGTAGATCGCCGTGCCGGTGGTGATGTCACGGTTGTCGATGAGATGGACCTGGCCGCGGCCGGATTCGGCACGGCCCTCGGTCTTGCCGATGTAGCGGAACGCCTTGGCATCCTTGAGGACCACGCCCTCGCGGGCCGGCACCGGCAGTTCGGCCGCGGCGGCCGCGAGTTCGCCGTAGCCGGCCGTGCGCTTCGACTTGGCGTGCGTGACGACGTGGTTCTCGGCCTTCACCTCGGCCACGGGCACGCCCCATTGCTTGGCGGCGGCCTGGACCAGCATCAGCCGGGCCGCCGCGCCGGCATGGCGCAGGTGCGGGAAGAAGTGGCGCAGGGACCGGGACCCGTCGGTGTCCTGGTTGCCGAAGCGGGCCTCGTCGCCCCAGGCCTGAGCGACCTTGACCTTCGACCACTCTGCGTCGAGCTCGTCGGCGACCACCATGGCCACCGAGGTGCGCACGCCCTGGCCCATCTCCGAACGATGGCAGGTGACCGTGACGGTGCCGTCGGTGGCGATGGCCACGAACACCTTGGGGTCGTCCTGCCAGCCGTGCGGCATGGCGTCGGCGCCGAACTTCTTGGGCCCATCGGCCTTGTCCTGCGCCAGGGCCGGCTCACGCCAGGACAGGGCCAGGACCAGGGCGCCCATGCCGCCGAGCATGGCGCGGCGGCTGACGTTGGCCAGCGCCGAGGGGGTTTCGGGGGAGGTGGTGGCCGCTGCGGCCATCGCGCGTGCGTCGTGGATCACAGGCGATCTCCCTTGGTGGCGGGCTTCGAGGTACCGGGTTTGGAGGTGCCCGCGGCCTGATGGATGGCGGCGCGGATGCGCGGATAGGTACCGCAGCGGCACAGGTTGCCGGCCATGGCCTCGTCGATCTGCGCGTCGGTGGGCTTGGGCGTCTCGGTGAGAAGGGAGGCCGCCTGCATCATCTGCCCGCACTGGCAGTAACCGCATTGCGACACGTCGAGATCGCGCCAGGCGACCTGGACCGGGTGGTTGCCGTCCCGCGACAGACCTTCGATGGTGACGACGGCCTGGCCTTCGGCCGCCGACATCGGGGTGACGCAGCCACGCACGGCGCTGCCGCCGAGGTGGACGGTACAGGCGCCGCACAAGGCCTGGCCACAACCGAACTTGGTGCCGGTCAACCCGGCTTCGTCGCGAAGATACCACAGCAGCGGCATGTCGGGGTCGCCGTCGAAGCTGCGTTCAGCTCCGTTCACGGTGAGTTTAATCATCGATCTCGTCCTGTCAGGGGCGCGTCGCGCAAAGGTCGAGGAGCGGGCCGCGCGGAGGGGGCCATCCGGCCGACGGACACGATCCATTGCCGGCGGTCGGGACTTCGGGGTCTCGCGGGTTCGGGCTCGTTGGGTCCGCGCCCGCCGCTCTTCGGTATCGCTATAAACTACAGGAGGGCTTCGCTGCAGCGCAACAGAAGCGGATCGGACCCGCCGGGCGCCGGACGCGGGGCGTGCCGTTGCGCACGCCGGGGTCGGCTCGCCCGCGGGTCTGGCGGAACATTCACCGAGGGTCGCCGCGGACCCGGGGTCCGCGGCTCGTCAGCAGGGCCGATGCACCGGCCCGGATGCGGGGCCGGTGCCCTCGGGGCCGGCGCCGCGGTCCGCTCAGGCGGTGGCTTCGCCGTGGAGCTTCTCGACGTATTCCCAGTTCACGAGGTTCTCGAGGAACGCCTTGAGGTAGTCGGGGCGGCGGTTGCGGTAGTCGATGTAGTAGGAGTGCTCCCACACGTCGACGCCGAGGATCGGCTTGGCGCCGTGCACCAGCGGGTTCTCGCCGTTGGGGGTCTTGAGGATGGCGAGCTTGCCGTCCTTGACCGCGAGCCAGGCCCAGCCGGAGCCGAACTGCGAGACGCCGGCCTGGATGAAGTCGACCTTGAACTTCTCGAAGCCGCCGAGGTCCTCGTCGATCTTCTGCGCGATGGTGCCGGGAGGGGCACCGCCGCCGTTGGGCTTCATCCAGTTCCAGAAATGCAGATGGTTGAAGTGCTGGCCGGCGTTGTTGAACAGCGGCTGGTTGGTGCCGTAGGCGGCGACCACGATCTCCTCGACGGTCTTCCCGGCGAGATCGGTGCCTTCGAGCAGCTTGTTGCCGGTGTCGACATAGGCCTTGTGGTGCTTGTCGTGGTGAAACTCGAGGGTTTCCTTCGACATGTAGGGGCCGAGCGCGTCGTAGGCGTAGGGCAGGTCGGGAAGGGTGAAGGTCATCGGCTCTCTCCGGATCTCGGGGCTCGGGGCTCGGACCCCGGCGCAAAGGCTGCGCCGCGATGGGCCACCGGCCCGGCGGTAGGTAGGTCCCCGCCTCGCCGAGGGCAACGCCGCAACGGCAAAACCGGTCCCGCACGGGCCCCGTTTCGCAACCGGTTTTGCAAAAGGACACCATGCCTTTACGATGCGCCACCTGTCACGCGTACCCCGACCCCCGAGACCTCCATGATCATTGCGCTGTTCGCGCTGTCCATCGCCATGATCGTCGGCGGCATCGCCTCGGTGGTTCAGGGATTCCCCTTCGTCAGGCTGGAGAGCGGACTGGCGATGACCATCGCCGGGGCGACCACGGCCTCGGCCGGCGGCGTGCTCCTGGGCCTCGCCGTCCTCGCCCGTCAGGTCCGGGCCATGGCCCGCTCCCTCGCCTCGCCATCCTGGCAAGCCTCCCCATCCTGGCAAGCCCCCCCATCCTTGCAGGCCGCGCCGTCCCATCGGGAGGTGGACTTGGCCGAGACGGTCTCCCTGCCGCCCGACCCGGCGATCGATGCACCCCACCGCGACCGGGGCCGGCTCGATCCGACCGGCCTCGATGAGGCCTCCGAAGGCAAGGCTTTCGAAGGCAAGGCTTCCGAAGGCGAGACGTCCAGAGATAAGTCTTTCGACGGTAAGGCTTCCACGAGCCGCCGCCCCCTCGTCGCCGGCACGTCCGTCCTCGCGGCCGGAGCCGCCGCGGCGGCGATGCCGAGCGCATCTCCTGCGGCACGTCCCGAGCCGACCTTCGAGGAGTCGCTCGGCGCGACTCCGCCGGACGCGCCCGTCCCCCCCCCTGCTCCCACGCCCGCATCGGACCTCCATCCCGACGAGGCCGTCCAAGGCGAGCGGACCGAGCCGCACGACCTCGCGCCCGCTCCGGCTCCCGAGCCCGCCGCGCACGAGTCGGCGCCGCCGACCCCCGCCGACGCCGAGCCGTTCGCGCCCGCCGTAGCCCCGGACCTCAGGCCCGCCATCATCGACCCGGCGCCAGCCGAACCCGTCGCGCAGGCTGCCGCCCCCACCCTCGAGGTAGTGGGGACCTATGTCTCGGGGGGGAACACCTACGTGATGTTCTCGGATGGCTCGATCGAGGCGGAGACCCCGCGCGGCCGCTTCACCTTCGAATCCCTCGACGAACTCAAGGCCTTCGTGGAAGCGGGCGGCGAAACCGACGTCCGTGGCACGCCCTAGCCACGACCGCGCGGCGCAGCCCGATCAGGACAGGGACCACGCAGGGGGGGGCCGGCCGAGCGTGAACCCTAGCGGTCAGCACCTCTCGCGAACGGACCGCGCGCGCCGGCCGACCATCCCGGGGTGGCCGGATAGACCGCGTGCCGTCTTTCTCGTCGCGACGCCGCGAAGGCATGCGCATGTCACCGGCCTGCCGTGACGCCTGGCAGGAAACCCGATTTCAATAGAGATCGGCCTGCAAACGTCTTTCCCGAAAACACGCTTCGGTTGCCGGAAAAATGCGTTGTTTGGGAGAGTCATAATTCTGAATATTTTCCTTTCGAAACCAGGCCGATGACGACACGCTTTCGACCGGATAGTCTTTGTCGATGGTGATCGAGCTCAATTTCTGACGATGAACGTTATTGCCGACGATGCCGCATCGATATAATTTAGTTTATTAAGAATCATCATTTGATGATCTCTACAGCATGATGTGAAATATTGACATTCGGCATGGCTATAAACCATTATGATACCTGTCATTTTAAATATAAAATGATAATTTTTATCTTGTAAATTTGCGGCCATGATTTTTTGTCGGCGGCGATCCCATTGTCCTCGCAAAAAAATCTGCGACTCATAACCTATGAATGCAGACTCGCCTCGACCGGAATGTATGGTAAAAACTTTACTCGCTGGCGTTTCGCGCTGGAGCACAGGGTAGGGGTTGTAGCGACAATGGGCTGGACGCCATTCCGCCGCGTGACGTCGACATCATCGCTGCGGCACGACCAGGACGACGCGCGTCGGGATGCGGAGCAGCCTCCGATGGCATCGCCGGGTCTCCCGAGGGCCGTGGTCCCCGAGTTCATCCATCATCCTCTGCCCGAGAATAAGCCGGACGCCGCCGGTCGGACCCGAACATTGGATGCGATCGGTCAGCGCGACGAGGTCGTTCGCCAGCGTATCGACTCCATGACGAACCGGCTCGAAGACCTGCGGACACTGCAGGACGACTTCGCCCTAATATTGGACCCCCTGTCCAACATCAGCGCCGAACTCTTGAAGGCGAGCGTTCAGGTCGAGGACTTGAAGCAGAAGCTTTCGCAAGAGGTGAAGAACTCGGGGACCCTGAGGGAACTGGTCGCCAATTTGACGACCGACATCTCCCGCGTCAGCCGTGAGTTCGCCGAGTCGCAAGTCCACGCCGAGCAGATCTCCGACCGGCTGAAGGAGGGCGAAGCCGCCGTCGTCGCGCAGAAGATCGAGCTGCGGGACAAATCGAGCCTGGTCGAAAGCCTGGAGCGCCAACTTTTCACGGAGACGGAACAGAACAAGGCTTTCGCGAGCGAGAACCGCGCGCTGCGTCAGGAGGCGCAGGCGGCCGACACGGCCCTGGCGCGTTCCGAGCACGAACTGGCCGATGCGCGCGAGAAGCTCGGTCTTCTCGAGGCTGAAGGCCGTCGGCTGCAGCTTCTCAGCGAAGAGCAGGCGGCCCGGCTTGCGGACCTCGACTTCAAGTATCGGGAATTGGAGACGACGACCGACGCCGACCATCAGCGCCTGCGTGCGATCGAAGGTCAGTTGGCGGCCGAGCTATCCCTCCGGGAGCGCAACGACGCGCAGCACGAAACGGAGATGTCCGCGCTTCGGACCGAGCGGGCGAGCCTCGCCATGAAGCTGGAGACGTCGTCCAACCGGGCCGCCTCCACCGAACAGCTGCTCGTTCAGGCCAGGAACCAGCTTCGCGAGAAGGACGAGGAGTTCCGGTCCGCCGACAGGAGCCTGAAGGAAGCCGTCATCGCACGCACGACGTCCGAGCGGCGGCTCGAGGCGATCCAGGCCGACCTCTCCCGGCAGAACGAGCGTTTCATCGACATCCAGCGGGTGAAGGGCGACCTCGAAAGCCGCTGCGACATGCTCAATAAGGCCCTGGCCGCGAAGGATGCGGCCCTCGAACAGGCCAACAACCGCAATGCGTCCCTGAACGACCGGATCGAGCATCTGACCCATCGGCACGAATCCGTCCGGGCCGATCTGGAGACGTCGAACCGGCGCCTGCTGGAAGATCTCCAGAACGAGCGTTCGGAACGGTCGCTGCTCCAGGGCGCCCTCGATATCGCCCGCGAGAGCCGCGTTTCGCTGCAAAAACAGCACGATGCCTTCAAACGCTCGGGGCGGCCCTGGCGGGACATCGGCAAGGACGACGCGAACGCCGAGTCACCGGACTATTCGGGCGAAGAGGCCAGCAACGTGCGCCCCTTCAATACGCCCAGCAAGTGATGCCGACGCAATTCATGATCACGGGAAGCGACAATGTCTGATCAAGCGCTGAAAAGTGGTGGCTCTCCCACGGCGTCCGTCCTGATGCGACCGTGGCAGGCGAATGTCGGCCGCACGGGGGACAAGGTCATCAGCCTCTCGGCCTCCACCCAGGAAGGCACCCTCCCCTCCTCCGAGAGCGTCGGCGCGTCGGCCTCTCCGCAGCGGGAATGGATGTCGGCCATCGAGCTCGTCCAAGAGGCGAGCGAAGCGATCCGGATCACCGAGGAGCGAGCGGTCGATCTCGAAAACCAGCTCAAGCACGTCATCACCCAAGCGGAAGACGAGATCAAAAGCCTGCAGCAGAAGCTCGCGTCGCAGCAGACCCTCCTGAACCAATCCGAGGAGCGCGCACGACGCGGCGAGGCGCGCGCCAAGGAGGCCGAGGCCTGGCTCATCCGCCTCCATGACGCGGTGTTCACGGCCTTCGGGCCCAAGAGCCGCAGCAAGCTCGCGGGCAACCAGCAGAACGGCGCCGATTCCGTCGACCCTTGATCACAGATCTTACCCCGTGATGCGGACTCCTTCTCCATACGGCGCCGAGGTTGCGGTCGAGTCGCCGAGCGATCGCGCCCCCCTCGGTGTCGAGGTTGATCTGTTCTGCGCGCTGGGACTGATCGAAGCCGCCGTCACTTCCATCGACAGGCTGCAAACCTGGAAGGAGGCCGTCGAGCCGCAGGCCATTCGGCTCATCGACCAGATCAAGACGGAGCAGGCGAAATGGGAGGCGGAGCGATCCGTTCTGTTCAAGACCCTCGCCGATCACGAAAACCAGATCGCCATGCTCAAGAGATCGCTCGAAGTCGCCCTCTTCGAGAAGCACGTGGCCCTGCAATTGTGCTTCGACATGAGGTCGAGATCCAATCTCATCGAACAGCAACCGTCTTCCCACGGCGAAAACACGCTGATCCGGCACGATGACCATACCGACTTAGTCGCAACCGCGGGGTCGCATCTCTATATCGAGTAAACCGGTTTGACGGCTCTACCTCTTGCCGATCCGGCGACATCGCGGCTCGTCACCCTGTTCGGGCCGGGCCGGAGGAGCATCGAAAGGCCCACCCCCGTTCCGATGACGCCGGCCGGAACCCCGTCCGAACGGTGATCGCCGTCTTCGACGATGGCGGACTCGAGCGAATCCGGCGCCTTCGGTGATCGGGCGTCGACAGCGCCACACCGCGATCCTGAGATGCCAGCACGGCCGAGGGACGATTGATCCCGTCCCGGCGGACGAACGCCGCAAGCCGCAGGTCGTCGAAAGCCGGCACAGGACCCGTGACATCGGATCCGGCCGATGGGCGGGGTCTCTGACGGTGCCGGCGGAGAGGATTGAACTCCCGACCTTCGGTTTACAAAACCGCTGCACTACCGCTGTGCTACACCGGCATCCGACGAGACGTGCTACCAGCGGCGAGGCCGGCATTCAAGCGGGTCGTCCCGGTCGTGCACGGTCGAGGCCCCCTCCCGGTGGGCGGGCGCCACCGCGTCGTGACGCCCGTAAACGCGCTTGGCATCGCTCGAGGTCGCGGCGTTGCCCCGTCACAACGGATTGAGGGTGTCGTTCCGGGCAGGCAGGGGCGCGCGCATCGTGAGGCGAAAGCCCTCGGGGGCGTAATCGGTCGTCACCTCGGCGCGCACCTGCGTGGTCAGCACCCGTTGCAGCAGCCGCGAGCCGAAGCCCTGGCGAGTGGGGGGCGCCACCGTGGGTCCGCCGCTCTCGACCCAGGCGAAGAGCAGGGTGCCGCAGGCGTCGTCCGGCTCCACGGCCCAGGTCACGGCGACCCGTCCGGCGCGGGTCGAGAGCGCCCCGTATTTGGCGGCGTTGGTGGTGAGTTCGTGGATGGCCATGCCGATCGGCACCGCGACCTCGGAGGCGAGGTCGACCGCCGGGCCGATCAGGGTGACGCGGGCGTCGGGCTCCCCGTCGAGGGCACCGTCGGCATAGGGCTTGAGTTCGTTGGAGAGCAGGTCGCGCAGGCCCGCCATCTGCCAGGTGGCGCCGGTGAGCACCGCATGGGTGTGGGCCAGCGACACGATGCGCCCGACGAAGGCGTCGTAGAAACTTTCGATGCTGGTGGCGTTGCGCGCGGTCGAGCCGACGATGGCCTGCACCGTGGCCAGGGTGTTCTTCACCCGGTGGTGCAACTCGCGGATCAGGAGGTTCTGGCGGTCCTCGGCGAGGCGCCGGTCGGTGACGTCGGCCACGACCCCGATCAGGCGCCGCGGCAGGCGGTCGGGGGTGTCGCGCTCGAAGCGGCCGGCCATGTCGATGACCCGCCAGGTTCCGTCGTCGGCCCGCCGGATGCGGCCGCTCACATGCAGGATCGCGTCGTCGCGCAGGGCCGCGGAGATCGCGTGCCGGAACGCCATGCGGTCCTCGGGGTGGAGGATGTGATCGAGGAACTCGCGCTTACCGACGGCCCCGTCCTCGGGACGGCGGCCGAAGATCGCGAACATGCGCTCGTTCTCCCAGATCGCGCGGTCGTCGAGCATGTGCCACTCGAAGATGCCGAGATCGGCCAGGGATGCGGCGATGCGCAGGCGCTGCTCGCGGTCGCGCAATGCGTCGCGGTCGGCGACCCGGGCGGTGACGTCCTGCAGCACGCCGACCATGCCGGTGAGCGACCCGTCCGGTGCCAGGGTGCCCTGGCCCCGGGCCATCACCCAGACGGTCCGGTCCTCGTGCCCATGGCGCACACGGGCTTCGATGGCATAGGGCACGCCCGCGTGCCCGGACTCGCGCACCGTCAGCCCGATGCGCTCGGCGTCGGCCGGATCGAACCGCGCGCGCAGGGCCGCCCAGGACAGGGCATGGCCGGGGGGATGGCCGAGGATGTGGGCGGCGCGGCGCGACAGGGTGACGAGGCCGGTGGCACGCTCCCAGCGCCACTCGCCGAGCCCGGCCGCGGTGAGCGCGTCGCGGTTCTGCTCGGCCCGGACCATCTCGTCGGGGTCCACGGGCTCGACCACGAGGACCCGCACGGCTCCGGCCGTCGATCCGGAGGGACGCACCCGCACGGGAATCGCCGCGCCGTCGGCCTGGCGCCACAGGCGGATGCCCTCGGGCACCGGGTTCATGGTCTCTCCAACGGTCCCCAGCGGCCGGTCGTCGAGGCTGCCGGGAGGCCGGCCGACGATGGCGCAGAGGCGGGGATTGGCGCTGAGGATGGTGCGGCCGTCGGGCGATAGGATCGCGAGGCCGGTGGCGGCCAGGTCGAAGGCCACGCGATGCGCGTCCCCCCCAAAGGCCGAGGCCGCCTGCGCCGTCGGATCGTGATCCGCCCTGCCGCCCAACACGCGAACCTCACTCGGACCCGCCGGCGTCAAGCCTGCCGTCGCGGCACACCCGACTGAATTCAGACCATGATCGCAGATGATTCCGGCCACAAGGTGCCATTCGTCCAATCATCGACGGACGGACGGCTGTTCCCCATCTTGACGAAGGACGGTGAGATACGTCGGCCGGCGGCCGGCGGCGATGGCCTTGGCCTCGTAGCGGGTGCCGGGCCAATCCGGCCAGGGCCGCGTCCAGTCGGTGGCCGCCCTCGCGGTCCACGCGAGGTCCGGGTTGCGGGCGATGCGCACCAGCGTCCAGCCGGCGTAATCGTCGATGTCGCTGGCGAAGCGAAAGCTGCCGCCGGGCACGAGCACGCGCGCGATCTCCGCCAGGCTCTCGTCGGAGACGAAGCGGCGCTTGCGCTGGCGGCGCTTGGGCCACGGGTCGGGATAGAGCAGGTAGACGCGCGTCACGCTGGCGTCGGGCAGGGCGGCGAGCAACGCGGTCGCGTCCTCGTCCCAGATCCTGACGTTGCGCAGGTCGCGCTCGTCGATCTCGCGCAGGAGCTTGACGACGCCGTTGACGAAGGGCTCGGCGCCGATGATGCCGACGCCGGGCTCGCGGGCCGCATTGGCGGCCAGGTGCTCGCCGCCGCCGAAGCCGATCTCGAGCCAGACCTCGCGGACCGGGTCCGGAAACAGGGCCGCGGGATCGAGGAACGCGCCCTCTCCCGGCAGGGCGATCCTCAGCTCCGGCAGGAGGGAGGCCAGCCGCTGCTCCTGGAGCGCACGCAGGCGCTTGCCCTTGCGCCGGCCGAAGAAGGCGCGCTCGGGCGCCTCCTCGCTCGCAATACCGCCCGCCTGGGGCGGGTCATCCCCCCGCCCCACCATGCGGAACAGGCCTCAGAACGCCGACTTGAGGCTGTCGGCGAGGTCGGTGCGCTCCCACGAGAAGCCGCCGTCCGCGTCGGGTGCCCGGCCGAAGTGGCCGTAGGCCGAGGTGCGGGCGTAGATCGGCTTGTTGAGGCCGAGCTTCAGGCGGATGCCGCGGGGCGACAGGTCGAGGGCGTCCATCAGCACGCCTTCGAGCTTGGCCTCGTCCACGGTGCCGGTGCCGTGCAGGTCGACGTAGATCGACAGGGGCTTGGCGACGCCGATGGCGTAGGCGAGCTGGATGGTGGCGCGGGTGGCGAGGCCCGCGGCGACCACGTTCTTGGCGAGGTAGCGCGCGGCATAGGCCGCCGAGCGGTCGACCTTGGTCGGGTCCTTGCCCGAGAAGGCGCCGCCGCCGTGGGGGGCGGCCCCGCCGTAGGTGTCGACGATGATCTTGCGGCCGGTGAGGCCGGCATCGCCGTCGGGGCCGCCGATCACGAACTTGCCGGTGGGGTTGACGTGCCAGACGGTGGAGCCGTCGATCCAGCCCTTGGGGAGGGCCGCCTGGATGTAAGGCTCGACGATGGCGCGCACGTCGGCCGAATCGAGGCTCTCGTCGACGTGCTGGGTCGAGAGCACGATCTGGGTGACGCCGACCGGGCGGCCGTCGACGTAGCGCACGGTGACCTGGCTCTTGGCGTCGGGGCCGAGCTTGGCCGCGTCGCCGACCTTGCCCTTGCGGGCGTCGGCGAGGTCCTTGAGGATCTTGTGGGCGTAGTAGATCGGGGCCGGCATCAGCTCGGGGGTCTCGTCCGAGGCGTAGCCGAACATGATGCCCTGGTCGCCGGCACCTTCGTCCTTGTTGCCGGCGGCGTCCACGCCCTGGGCGATGTCGGCCGACTGGGCGTGCAGGTGGATGGCGATGTCGTTGTGCTTCCAGTGGAAGCCCGACTGCTCGTAGCCGATGTCCTTCACCGCTTCGCGGGTCAGCTCGGTGAGATGGTCGAAGGTCACCGAATCGGGACCGCGGACCTCGCCGGCGATGACGATGCGGTTGGTGGTGGCCAGGGTCTCGACGCCCAGACGCGCCTCGGGCATCGCCGCGAGATAGGCGTCGACCACGGTGTCGGAGATCCGGTCGCAGACCTTGTCCGGGTGACCTTCGGAAACCGACTCGCTCGTGAAGAGGTAGTTGGAACGCGGCATTGAGGACGATCCCCGGCTGTGGGTACGCCCAGATTCGATGGCGTTGGACCCGGTCTTCGGAAGGCCGAGGTTCTGGCATCGGCCTGTGGCAGGGTCAAGCCGAAAGACCGGACACGTTCGTGGCGACGAACGAAACGGTCGTTAGAGCAGACGCGGGCCTTCACCGGGACGGCCGCGTCGGGCCATCGCGCCTTCAGGTCCCCAGGCGGGTGCCGAGAACCTGGATGGCGGCCGCGAAGTCCTTGCGACCGTCTTCCGTGAAGTGCCGCTTGACGTGCTCGGCCACCACCTCGGCGAGGCCCTGCCAGGAGCCCGGCGCGGCATCCGCCGCCGAATCCGCCGAGAAGGCCTGCTGGGGCCTTTCCGCGAACCCTTCCGGCGGCACGTCGTCGAGGCGCTGCATGCCCTCGAAGAAGTACGCCACCGGCACGCCGGTCAGCCGGCTGAAGGTGTCGAGGTGGATGGCGCTGATGCGGTTGGTGCCCTTCTCGTACTTCTGGAGCTGGGCCGCCGACATGCCGAAGCTCTGGGCCACCCGCTTCTGCGTCAGGGCCGCCTTCTTGCGCTGGAGGGCGATGCGCTGTCCGACATGGACGTCGCGTGCGTCGGTCTTCTGGCCTGCCATGGAGTCTTGACCTCGTGCGAGCCGGCCACGGCGATCAAGCTCGGCCGTGGTGCCAGAGGGCGCGGATAGTAGATTTTAACATAGATGAAAAGGACACCCCGTCGGGTTACGTTCCCTCTCCCTCGCGGAGCGCTAAACCATGCCGAGCGCCTGCATGTAGAGTTCGAGGATCGCCTCTTCCTCCTGGCGCTCGGCGTGGTCCTTCTTGCGCAGGGAGACGATCTTGCGCAGGGCCTTCACGTCGAAGCCGGTTCCCTTGGCCTCCGCGTAGACGTCCTTGATGTCGCCGGCGAGGCCGGCCTTCTCCTCCTCGAGGCGCTCGATGCGCTCGATGAAGCTCTTGAGCTGGTCGGCGGCGACGGAGGAGGCGTCGACGGCGGGTGCGGGAGAGGCGGCCATGATCGTGCGATGTCCTTCGAATCGGCGGCGCGGCGACAGGTCGGCGCCGCGCCCGTCGATCCGGATTAGGCGGTCGAGCTTACCGGGAGATTAGGGCCCCGGCGGAAATCGGCGGTGCCGATCCCCCCGGCCCACCAGGGCGATTCGCATCGCGCCGCGACGCCGTTGTCCCTTCGATAACCCTCAGTGCGGTTCGGCCTGGGCCTTGGCGAAGGCCGCCTGCTGCTCGGGCGTCGCCTCCGGCTGGCGGCGCTTCCAGTCCTCGTAGGGCATCCCGTAGACGTGCTCGCGGCTCTCGTCCTTGCTCAGTTCCAGGCCGCGGGCGTCGGCCTCGTCCTTGAGCCAGTTCGAGAGGCAGTTCCGGCAGAAGCCGGCCATGGTCATCAGGTCGATGTTCTGCACGTCCTCGCGGGCCCGCAGATGCGCCACGAGACGGCGGAAGACGGCGGCTTCGAGTTCGGTGGTGGTGGCGGTGTCGATCGTCATGGCGCGGACTCCTCGTCGTGCGTGCCGAGAGAGGTCGGCGTCCATGCCCCGGGCGTCAAGCCGTCGGGGCGAGGTGGGGCCGCAGGAGCCCGGCGAATCGCGCCGCCCATTCCGCCTCGCCGGCCTCGTCCGCGATCAGGTCCTGGCGGATCTCGACGAGGGCGTTGGGCAGGCCGCGGGCGATGGCGTGGCGGTCGACGGTGTCTCCGGGCAGGCCGCCGCCGTAGGGTTCGTTGTCGCCCACCGTGAGCCCGGCCGGGTCGGCGCGCAGGCCCGCCACGAGGGGGGCGCTCAGGCGGTCGTCGTGGTCCCACAGGATGCCGACGTGCCAGGGGCGCGGGTCGCCGCGCCAGCACGGGGTGAAGCTGTGGATGGTGACGATGGCCGGCGGCGCGCCCGCCGCCATCGCCGCGGCGACATGGGCGTCGATAGCCCGGTCGTAGGGTTCGTAGAAGCGGGCGATCCGCTCCGCCTTGCCGGCCTCGTCGATGCGGGCGTTGCCCGGCACCACGGCCCCGTCGGAGAGCCGCATCACCAGGGTCGGGTCGTCGCGTCCGCGGTTCGGGTCGATGACGAGCCGCGAGAAGGTGGTGAGGACGGCGGGCGCACCGAGGAGGGCGGCGAGGCGGCGGGTCACCCCGGCCGCGCCGATGTCGTAGGCGATGTGGCGGGAGAACTCGGCGTCCGGAACCCCGAGCCGGCCGAGATCGTCGGGCACGTGGTTGGAGGCGTGGTCGCACAGAAGCAGCAGGCCGCAGGCGGGGTCGCCCGGAACGGTCTCGACGGGATGGGGGCCGTGCGAATGAGGGCTGGGCATGAGGCTCGAACGCTCCGGGGTTGCGGGCGGGGGCTGGCTCAAGGAAGTCCGGCAAGCCGCGGACCAAGCCGCGGGCCGCGTCATCTCGCGCTTGCCCGCGCGGCGGGCGTCGGGCACAGCACGTATCGCGGGTCGCGACGTCACGGCAACATCCCGGCAGCGGGACTTCGACGCCGGCGGGCCGTGCGTTCGTCGAAAGAGCGACCGCCAAAGCGACACGAGAGACGGATACGCCCGCCATGACAGCGCCCTCCCCCGCCCCTTCGGCCGCCCGCGCCCTCCTCCTCGGCTTCCTCGACGAGGCGATCGCCGCGGCCCATCCGGCGCGCTGCCTCGCGCCGCACCTGCCGGCCCCCGGGCCGGGGCGCCTCATCATCCTCGGTGCCGGCAAGGCCGGCGGCAGCATGGCGGCGGTGGCGAGCCGGTTCTACCGGGAGACGCACGGGGTCGACGCCGAGCGCATCGCCGGCTTCGCGGTGGCGCGCCACGGCTACGGCGAGGAGGCGCCGATGATCCGCATGGTCGAGGCCGGCCACCCGGTGCCCGACCAGGCCGGCATCGACGCCACCATCGAGACCCTGCGGCTGGCCGGCGACGCCGGCCCCGAGGACGACGTGCTGGTGCTGCTCTCGGGCGGCGGCTCGGCCAACTGGATCGCCCCGGCCGGCGACCTCACGCTCTCCGAGAAGCAGGCGGTGACCAAGGCGCTGCTGCGCTCGGGCGCGCCCATCGGCGAGATCAACGCCGTGCGCAAGCACCTCTCGCGCATCAAGGGCGGGCGCCTCGCGGTGAAGGCGCGCAACGCCCGCTCGATCCTGACGCTGGCGATCTCGGACGTGCCCCACGACGATCCGGCGGTGATCGCCTCGGGGCCGACGGTGCCCGATCCCACGACGCTGGCCGACGCGCTGGCCATCTGCGAGCGCCGCGGCATCCCGCTGCCCGACACGGCACGGGCGCTCCTCAACGATCCGGCCAACGAGACGCCCAAGGCCGGCGATCCCGCCTTCGCGCGCTCGGAATACATCATCATCGCCCGGCCCATCGACGCGCTGGAGGCGGCGGCGGCGGCGGCGCGCAAGGCCGGCTACGAGCCGGTGATGCTCGGCCCCGACGTGGAGGGCGAGGCCCGCGAGGTCGCGGCCGAACACGCCAGGCTCGCCAGGGAGATGGCGCAGGCCGGCCGGAAGGTCGCGATCATCTCGGGCGGCGAACTCACCGTCACCATCCGCGGCGAGGGCCACGGCGGCCCCAACCAGGAATACGCCCTGGCGCTGGCCATCGCCCTCGAGGGCCATCCGGGCATCCTCGGCATCGCCGCCGACACCGACGGCACCGACGGCGGGCGCGGCGAGGCCACCGACCCGGCCGGCGGCCTCGTCGATCCCACCACCCTGGAGCGCGCCCGCACCGCCGGCCTCGATCCGGAGGCGATGCTGGCGGACAACGATTCGACCAAGTTCTTCGCCACCATCGGCGATCTCGTCCAGCCGGGCCCGACGCGCACCAATGTCAACGATTGCCGGATCATCCTTGTCGGATAAGCGACCGCGTCGGCGCCGACTCGGACAGCGTGGCCTCGGACGGCTGTTGGCGCCCTGGGGCGGGGCGATCGCGATCCTCGTCCTCGCCACCCCCGCCCGGGCCGACCTGCGCCTGTGCAACCAGACCACGAGCAAGGTCGGGATCTCGCTGGGCTACCGCGACGCGCAGGGCTGGGTGACCGAGGGCTGGTGGGACCTGACGCCCAAGGCCTGCGAGACCCTGCTGCGGGGCTCCCTCTCGGCCCGGTTCTACTACGTGTTCGCGGTGGACTACACCCGCGGCGGCGAGTGGAGCGGCCGCTCGCTGATGTGCACCAAGGACTCGGAGTTCACCATCCGCGGGGTCGAGGACTGCCTCGCCCGCGGTTTCGACCGCAACGGCTTCTACGAGGTCGACACCGGCGAGCAGAAGAGCTGGACGATCCAGCTCAGCGACCCGAACCAGCCGGCCGGCGGCGCCCCGCCGTGAGGCTCGGGCCCGATCGTCGCAACGCCGGCGAAGCGAGGGCCATCGCGCTTGCTTGGCGGCGGGATAAGGGCCTATGTCCACTGGAGGACACCGGATCGACGGCGGTGGGACGACAACCATCGCGGGTCTTCATCCGGCGTCCGAAACGCGCGGGACGATGGAAACGCTCGGGACAAGGGCATGTCCCCGTCCGTCCGGGCACCTTCGCGTGAGGAACGAACCGACTCGCGCGTGAGGAACGAACCGACTCGACCCGGTCTTTGACCCGAGCCGCCCTGAAGGGGCTCGTCGGGCGATCGAAGCGAACCCAGGAAGGCGAGAGACGTGGAGCAACGTGATGCATGGCGGATCACAGACCGGCTGAATGCTGAGCACGGCAAGGGCGATCCGTTCGCCGCCGCCGTCCGGGCCACCCGCATGGCGATGATCATCACCGACCCGCGCCTGCCCGATAACCCGATCACCTTCGCCAACGACGCCTTCCTACAGATGACGGGCTATTCCCGCGAGGAGGTCATGGGCCGGAACTGCCGCTTCCTGCAGGGACCGGACACCGACCGGGCCGAGGTCGCCCGGATCAGGGAGGCCATCGAGAGGCGGGAGGACGTGAGCGTCGACATCCTCAACTACCGCCAGGACGGCAGCACGTTCTGGAACGCCCTCTACATCAGCCCGGTGATCAACGAGGACGGGGAGCTGCAGTTCTACTTCGCCTCGCAGCTCGACGTCACCGACCGCAAGATGAACGAGTTCCAGGTCAGCGCCGACAAGGACCGCTTCGAGCGGGCCGTCGCCGAGCGGACGCGGGAGCTGGAACTGAGCAACCGCGACCTCGCCGCCGCCCTCGAACTGCGCACGACGCTGCTCCACGAGGTCGATCACCGCGTCAAGAACAACATGCAGATCATCGCCTCGCTGATCAGCATGCAGCTGCGCACGATCCCCGACGAGGGGATCAGGGCCTCGCTCACCACGACCCTGAGCCGGGTCGAGGCCATGAGCACCGTCCATCGCCGCTTCTACCAGTCGGGTGACGTCTCGCGGTTCGACGTGTCGGAATTCGTGCGCGACCTCGTCTCCGACCTCGTGATCGCCACCGGCCGCCAGGACATCAGGACCGACCTCGACCTCGAGGCCATCGACGTGCCGGCCGACAAGGCCGCCCCGCTGGCGCTCATGGTCAACGAGGTGCTGACCAACGCGATCAAGCACGGCTTCCCGCAGGAGCGGGGCGGCACCATCCGGACGGTGGTGCGCCGGGACGGGACCACCTGCCGGATCACCATCGTCGACGACGGCCACGGCATGTCGGAGGACGGCAAGACCCGCCCGTCCTACGGCCGCAAGCTGGTGGAGCGGCTCGGCAGGCAGCTGCAGGCGAGGACCACCTGGGCCGACGCCAACCCGGGCACCCGCGTCGAGATCGCCATGCCGATCGAGCAGCGGAGGCGCGGATCATGACGGAGTCCCGGCCGCTCAACGTCGTCATCGTCGAGGACGAGGCCATCCTGGCCATGGAACTCGAGAACATGCTGGAGGATGCCGGCCACGTCACCGTCGGCTGGGCCACCTGCCTCAGCGAGGCCGAGGAGCTGCTGCGGGAGGTGAGCGCCGACCTCGCCCTCGTCGACATCCACCTCTCGGACGGGATCACCGGCATCGAGGTCGCCGACCTGTTCCGCCGCCATACCGGGGCACCGGTGGTGTTCATGACGGCGAACCCCAAGCTGCTGCCCGAGGATTTCGCCGGCGCGGTCGGCGTGATCGCCAAGCCCTACACCTCGATCGGCGTGATGGCGATGATCGACTACCTGCAGCAGGCCATCAGCGCGCCGCCGCCGTCCGTCAGCCAGCCCAACGGGCTGACGCTGGCCCCCGACTACCGGGAGCGGTGGTCGGCCTGAGCGACTCCGGTCCTGGCGCCGCCGGTTCTGGCGAGCGGTCGCTCGTCAGACGCCGCGCAGGCCCTCGAGCATCTTGGCCTTCGTGAAGGGCACCGAGCGCAGGCGCACGCCGGTGGCGTCGAACACCGCGTTCGAGATCGCGGACGGCACGATCGCGGCGGCCGGCTCGCCCGCCCCCCAGGGTTTTTCGGTGGGCCGGTCGATCAGTTCCATCACCACCTCGGGCACCTCCGGGAAGGCGAGGATCGGGTAGCTCGCCCAGTCGAGGCTGGTGACGGCGCCCCGGTCGAAGGTCACCTCCTCCTTGAGCACGCGGCTCACGGTCTGGATCACGTTGCCTTCGAGCTGGTTGCGCACCCCGTCGGGGTTGATGACCTGGCCGCAATCCTGGACGACGACGAAGCGCGGCACCCGGATCGCGCCGGTGGCGCGGTCGACCTCCACCTCGGCGACGCCCGCGACGTAGGTGCGGTAGAGTTCGTAGCGGACGTAGGAGACGCCGCGGCCGCGCAGCACGTCGCCGCCGGTCTCGGCCCGCGGCGAGGGCCGGCTCTCCCACTTGGCCAGGGCGAGGGCGCGGGTCAGCACCTCGGCCCCGCGCGGGTCGTTCAGGAGCCGCATCCGGTATGCGGCGGGGTCGACGCCGGCGGCCGCCGCCAGCTCGTCGAGGAAGGCCTCGTTGGCGAAGGTGTTCTGCATCCGCCCCGGCGTGCGGATCCAGGACGGGCGCAGCGGCGTCTCGGCGAGGCGATGGCAGACCGTGCGCACGTTGGGCAGGGCGTAGGGCAGCGCCGAGTTGTGGACGATGTTGCCCGGCGCCAGGGCGGTCTCGTGCGGCAGGCCGGCGAGTTCGGCCGCCACCAGCGGCACGTTGCCGGCCCCGCCCTCGGGGATGAAGAATTCCGAGGTCCAGGCGACGATCGCCCCGGCGGCGTCGAGGCCGCCCTTCAGGTCGATCAGCGTCGGCGGGCCCTTGGGATCCCAGCCGTGCTCGTCGGCCCGCGACCATTGCACCCGCACCGGCCGGCCCACCGCGCGCGCCAGCAGGGTGGCGTCGGCGGCGGCGTCCTCGTGGCCGTTGCGTCCGTAGCAGCCCGAGCCTTCGAGGTAGATGCAGCGTACGTCCTCGGTGGGCAGCCCGGTCATCGCCGCGAGTTGCCGGCGCAGGGCATGGGTCATCTGCGAGGCCGACCAGCAGGTGAGCCGCCCGTCCTTGAACTCGGCGACCGCGCAGGAGGGGCCGATGGAGCCATGGGTGTGGATGGCGAAATCGTAGGTGGCGACAAGCACCTTGGCCGCCTGCGGCAGCGCCGCCGCGACGTCGCCCACCGCGCTGGTCACGTCGTCCTTGGCGACGCGGGTGGCGCGGACGTGCTGCCACAGCTTGTCCTGCTCGGGCAGCCCGGCCCAGGCCGACCAGCGCGGGCGCAGCGCCTCGGCCGCCTTGATCGCCCCCCATTCGGTCTGGGCGACGATCGCCAGGAAGTTGCCCTCGCGCACCACCTTGACGACGCCGGGCATCGCCAGGGCGGCGGCATCGTCCACCGCTTCCAGCCTCGCGCCGATGGTCGGCGGGCGCACCACCCGCCCGTGGACCATGCCGGGCACCTTGAGGTCGTGGATGTAGGTGAAGCGCCCGGTGACCTTGCCCGGAATGTCGATGCGCGCCACCGACTTGCCGACGAGCGCGTAGCGGGACGGGTCCTTGAGCGGCGCGTCCGCGTCGACCTTGAGGGCGAAGCGCTTGTCCTTGAGGAGGTCGGCGAAGGGGATGCCGCCGATGGCGCCGTCCTTGAGGGCGAGGCCGGCGGCGGGGACGCCGAGGCGGTCGGCGGCGAGCCCGAGCAGCGCGGCGCGGGCGGTGGCCGCCGCCTGCCGGATCTGGGCGCCGCCGTTCTGGATCGACAGGCTGCCGTAGGTCGGCCCCTGGTCGGGGGTCAGGCCGGTGTCGCCCTGGACGATCGAGACGGCGCCCATCGGCAGGTCGAGTTCCTCGGCCGCCATCTGCTTGAGGGCGGTCTTCACGCCGGTGCCCAGATCGACCTTGCCGGAGAACACGGTGACGCGGCCGTCCGCGCCGATGGCGAGGAAGCCGTCGACCTCGTCGCCCGCCACCGATTTCGGCAGGCCCCGCGTCGGCAGGGCGGGGGGCAGCGGCGGCGCGGCGGCGGCGCGCGGCAGCAGGGAAAAACTCACCACCAGGGCGCCGCCGCCCTGGAGGATGGCGCGGCGGGACAGGATCGGGTCGGACATGGTGGGCCTGCCGGATCTCAAAGGGACGCGGCCGCGCGCTTCACGGCGCGCAGGATCCGCGAATGGGTGCCGCAGCGGCACAGGTTGCCCGCCAGCTCCCGCTTGATCGCCGCGTCGTCGGGGTTGGGGCTGCGGGCGAGCAGCGCTGCCGACTGCATGATCATGCCGTTGATGCAGTAGCCGCATTGCGCGGCCTGCTCGGCGATGAAGGCGGCCTGGACCGGATGCGGCCGGTCGGCCGAGCCGAGTCCTTCCAGCGTCACGATCTTCTGGTCCGGCCGCAGGCTCGACAGCGGCGTCGTGCAGGAGCGCACCGCGACCCCGTCGACATGGACGGTGCAGGCGCCGCATTGGCCCAGGCCACAGCCGAAGCGGGGGCCGTGCAGGTCGAGGTCGTTGCGCAGGACGTAGAGGAGCGGAACCTCGGGATCGTCGCTGCGCACGCTCACCGCGCGCCCGTTGACGTCGAGCGAGACCGGCTGGCCCATGGTGCTTCTCCGACCATCCTGTCTGGATGAGTTCCAGAGAGTGGCCTAGCAATCCGCCCCGACGGGGGTCAAGGGACGGCCGGGCGCCTCCGCGGGCTGGCCCGCGCGCATTCTCATCGCCAGCTCATCCCCAGGCCGTCTTCCCGCGTCGGCGGGCCGCGGCGTCTCGGACCGTCACCAGGGCCGCCTCGGCCACCGCGATCTGGCCCGGCAGTTCCTTCGGCCCGAGGGGGTGGTAGGCGAGGCGCGGGCTGGCGCGCTCGGCCTGCGCCAGAGCGAGGCCGGCCAGCGGAATCTCGGCGATGCGGCGGGCCTCCTCGGGCGGGATGCCCAGAAGCCTCGCCCAGGCGGTGTTGCGCGCCAGGCGCCCGCCCGCGTGCAGCCGGCGCAGGCGCCGGCGCCAGCCATAGCGGAACAGGGCGCTCGGCAGCGGTTCGAGGCGGGCGTCGCACAGGGCGTCGGGCAGTTCGCAGCGCGACCGGATCGTGTCGGCCACGCCCCCGGGGGCGCGGCCGGTGAGGCGGGCCGAGATGGTGACGACCACATCGACCGCGTGGCGCACGCGCAGGCCGTGCTGGAGCAGGGCGGCCACGAAGGCGCCGTCCTCGCCCAGCGCCATCGGCGGCATGCCGCCCACCTGCCGGTAGGCCGACACGCTCACGGCCAGCGTCGCCCCGATGGTGGTGCGGTGGCACGGCCAGGGATCGTTGGGATCGGGATCGATCAGCGCCTCGGCCTCGGTGAGGAGGTCGCTGTAGGCGTCCTCCAGCCGCCCCCTGGCGGGCAGGGAGGGCGGCAGCAGCGCGGCCTCGTCGGCGTCGAGCTCGACCCGGCCGGCGACGGCATCGGCCCCGGCGGCCATGGCCGCGAGGTTGCGCTCCACCCAGTCCGGCGGGACCCGGCTGTCGGCATCCGTCGACAGGATCGTGCCGCCCTCCCCTTCCGCCTCGAGCCAGTCGGCGGCGGCATTCATCGCCTCGCGCCGCGCCCAGCCGGCGTTGGCGCCGGAGAACGTCACCTCGACCACCCGCACCGGCAGCGACATCCCCGCCAGCATGCCGGCCACGATGGCGGGGGTGGCGTCGGTGCAATTGTTGAGGAACAGGACGAGGCCGAGGCTGCCCGGCGCCAACCCGGCCTGGGCGTCGATCGCCCGCAGGCAGGCGCCGATCCGCTCGGCCTCGTTGCGCACGGGAATCGCGATGACGGCTTCGATCCTCGCGGCGGGGAGGCTCGGTTCGGGAGAGGAGGACACGACTGACTCCGGGGGACCGGACCGGGGGCGGTCCAGGGCGACGGCTTAGCAGTTTCACGGGCTGTGGGGGACGGGTTTCCAAGCCGGCGCATCGGGGGCACCGACGACGAAGCGGCCCGGGTTCGAGCGACGATGGCGAGACACGCCCAACACCATCGATCCGATCGTCCGGACAAATCCGCGAGTATTCGAAGGGATTGCTTTCCTCGCTCACGTAGCCGGAATGTTTTCATCGCCAATTTAACGAAATTTAACCCTTCTGCACGAGAATGTAGCCCGGCCTCATTAGAGGTTGCAACGGTTTCGAAAACAGATACGCCAAGGTGGATGACGTGAAGATCCTGAATAATCTTAAACTTTTGAGCAAACTCGCCATCCCCACGGTTCTGTTGGTTACGGTCGCGCTCGGCTTGATGATGCTGTCGTGGTCGAGCCTGAACAGCCTCGACCGAAGCACGCAGAGGATCGTCGATGTCACGGCCACGCGCGCGGTGACGGCCCTCCAGATGGCCTTCGCCATGGACGAGGCGACGATCCGCGAGAAGAACGTCATCATCGAGACCGACGGTGCCGCGATGCAGGAGCAGCAGCGGCATTACGCCGAGGCGCGGACGAACGCCCTGGCCGCCGTCGACCGCCTGATCGCCCTGGCCGACACGCCCGAGCGCCGCACCGGCAACGAGGGCATCAAGGCCCTGCTGACGGAGTTCTTCGCCGCGGCCGACCGGTCGATCGCGCATGGATTGAAGAGCGAGACCGAGGCCGCGACGAAGGTTTCGAACGGCCCGGTCCGCGAGGCCCGCGCCAAGCTCGTCGAGGCCGTGAAGAAGCGGGTCGACACCAACATGAACGACCTCAACCTCGCAAAAGCCAAAGCTTCCGAGGTCGCCGGTTCGGCCGTGCAGACGCTCGTGGTGGCCGCGGCGGTCGGCCTTTCGGTCGCCGTCGGCCTTCTCGCCGCCATCGTCGTCCTCGGCGTCACCCGTCCGCTCGCAGCGATGACCGCCGCCATGGGAGGCCTCGCCGCGGGAGATCTGGCCGTCGAGGTCCAGGGCGCCGGGCGCAAGGACGAGATCGGCACGCTGGCGCGCGCGCTGCAGGTGTTCAAGGACAACGCGGTCACCGTCCGCCGCCTCGCCGCCGAACAGGCCATCGAGGACGAGGCCAAGATGCGCCGGGCCGATCGCCTCGACCAGATCACCAAGAGCTTCGAACACAACGTCGCCGCCCTCACGCACGGCCTGGCCGGAGCCTCCACCGAGATGGAGGCGACGGCCAAGTCCATGGCCGGCATCGCCGAGCAGACCACGCAGCAGACCATGATTGTGGCCGGCGCCGCCGAGGAGACCTCCGCCAACGTCCAGACGGTGGCCGCGGCCAGCGAGGAGATGTCGGCCTCGGTGCAGGAGATCGTGCACCAGGTGAGCCAGTCCTCGCAGATCGCCGGCCGCGCGGTGGAGAACGCCCAGCGCACCGACGCCACCGTGCGGCGCCTGGCCACCACGGCCGAGCGCATCAGCGCCTTCGTGTCGGTGATCGCCAACATCGCCTCGCAGACGAACCTGCTGGCGCTGAACGCGACCATCGAGGCGGCGCGGGCCGGCGAGGCCGGGCGGGGATTCGCCGTCGTCGCCTCCGAGGTGAAGGAGCTCGCCGGCCAGACCGCCAAGGCGACCGGCGAGATCGGCGAGCGGATCACCGAGATCCAGGCGGCGACCCAGGAAGCGGTCGCCGACATCGAGGCGATCGGCCGGATCATCGGCGAGATGTCGAGCTACGCCGCGTCCATCGCGGCCGCGATGGAGGAGCAGGGTGCCGCCACCCAGGAGATCACCCGCAACGTGCAGGAGGCCGCCAAGGGCACCGAGCAGGTGACGATCAACATCTCCGACGTGCGCCAGGGGGCCGGCCAGACCGGCGCGGCGGCGTCCCAGGTGCTCAGCGCGGCCCAGGAGCTCTCGCGCCACTCCGAGAGCCTGACGCGGGAGGTCGGCAGCTTCCTCGCCAACGTGAAGGCCGCCTGACGACCGCCATCCTCGGCGCCGCGAACGGCGGGCGCCGAGGACACCACACGCTCCCCCTCCCCGGGACGCTCCGGTCCCGCGCTGCCGGCCGGGGGCCTACCCCTCCGCGTCCTGGGAGAGGTCGACCCGCTGGACGATCAGGGCGACCGTGACCGTCAGCACCCGCTTCCCGTCCGCGTCCCGCACCTCGACCGTCACGTCGCGGGTATCGCTGCGCGGAATGCGATCCTTGCCGATCGAGACCACGGCGTGGATCGCCTCCTGCTCGGCCCGTTCGAGATCCGGGAACGCCAGTCCGTCCTCGTCCTGGATGAAGAGCGGACCTTCGCGGACGTCGAAGTAGAACAGGGGCATCGTTGCTCTCCGGCTGAGCGGATCGTCGGGGGCGCCCCGTGGCGATGGGCGATCGGTTCTGGAATATCGGTCTTGCTACCATTCCCGGTTGATCACGTCGTGATGCGGACATGGGCTTCGCTCAGGCGCCGCCCGGGCTCGGTGAGACGGTTCCCGCTTGATTCAAGCGGGAACCGTCTCAGACAGGAACTTATCTCGCGGCGCGCTTGCGCTGGTGGAGATAGGTCGCGTCGAACTCCGCCGTCCGCAGGAGCTCGTCCCAGGCCCGGATGACCAGGACGCTGCCGCGCAGGGTGATCATGCCCCTGCCGCGCATCTCCTGAAGCACGCGGTTGACGTGGACGCTCGACAGGCCGGTCGCATCGGCGAGATCGACCTGCGTGACCGGGAGCGGACAGCGATGGTCGCCGGCCAGCCCCACCGCCTCCTGCTTGAGGTACAACTCGCAGAACAGGTGGGCCATGTGGTCGAAGGCCGAGCGCCGCCCCATGCAGAGCATCCACTCGCGGAAGATGGCCGCGTCCACGAGGGTGTCGCGCCAGAGCGTGGCGGCGATGCCGGGACAGCGCGCCGTGAGGTCGTGCAGGGCCTCGTGCGGGACGAAGGCGACGGTGGCGGTCGTGAGAGTGGCGAGGCTGTGATCCATCGACGGGATGTGGAGGCTCTGCAGGTCGGGGATGTCGCCGGCGATGTGGAACGAGAAGATCTGGCGCTTGCCTTCGCTGATGATCTTGTAGCGGCAGGCCCAGCCTTCGAGGATGAGGCAGCACTGGGAGGCCGTGTCGCCGTCGCGCACGATGTCCTGGTTCGGCCGCAAGGTCTTGAGCGTGACGGGCAGGCCCTTGATCGCCCTGCGCTCCTCGTCCGACAGCGCATCGATGCTTTCCAACTGGCGGATGAGCGGCGAGAGGGGATGCTCAACGTTCGAGACCATTCTTGTCGCTTCGCCCCTGCATGACAGACGGATGCTCACGCTGCGTCCGGGTATCGAAACCCGTTTTCGCGTGGCCGACGCGGTTGATGCCATGAGGCGGATGTCACGCCCGCACACTCACTCACGTTATGAATTTCATAACCCATGTCACACCCGATGGCTCCCGCCGGCCGAAAAGTCTTTGCTTTGGCGACAGCACGTTTTCGCAGGACGAAGCGTGCGAGCACGCGCACCGAATAGCGGATCACCACTGCTCGCGTCGTGCACGCCCGCTCTTGAATTCTACAATCTCATTTTACTGGGATCGTTTTACGTGCCGGCAGGGCGGTCGCCCCGACAACACGATTTTCGTGGCAGCACCGACGATGTGTCGATCCGGATGCCGGCCGTGACCCTATTCGCCTCTTCGGGTTGAGGCAGACAAGCTTTAACCGACCACCCACCCTCTCGACGACAGTGAAACAGAAGTATTCCTCCGCCGCTCGTCTGCCGAAAGACCGGCGGCCCGTCGTCGATCCGCCGCGGACGGTCCCGCCGCGGGCGACCCGGGACGCGAGGCGATGGGGCCGCCGCGCTTGACGGGATGGCGGTGTCGGTGCTTGTGGCCGCTCGCTCCGTTCGGCCGGTCTGACACGACGGCCCCGCTCGCACAGGTTGGAGGCCGCCGTGAAACGCGCCCGTCGTACGAAGATCATCGCCACCCTCGGTCCCGCCTCCGACACCCCGGAGATGATCGAGAGGCTGTTTCGCGCCGGCGCGGACGTGTTCCGGCTCAACATGAGCCACCTGCCGCGGGAGAAGCTTCCCGAGAAGATCGAGGTCATCCGCACCATCGAGCGCGAATTGCGGCGTCCCATCGCGATCCTCGTCGACCTGCAGGGCCCCAAGCTCCGGGTCGCGGCCTTCGCCGAGGGCAGCGCGATGCTCCGGAACGGCGACAGCTTCGTCCTCGACAGCGACCCGACCCCGGGCAACGTCACCCGCGTCTTCCTCCCCCACCCCGAGATCCTCTCGGCGCTGGAGCCCGGCCACGTCGTCATCATCGACGACGGCAAGCTGCGCCTGACCGTCACCGAGGTCTCCGAGGGGCGCGCCGTCACGCGGGTCGAGGTCGGCGGCAAGATCTCCAACCGCAAGGGCGTCTCCCTGCCCGACACGGTGATCCCCGTGGCCGCGATGACCGAGAAGGACCGCGGCGACCTCGAGGCCGGCCTCAACGCCGGCGCCGACTGGATCGCCGTCTCCTTCGTGCAGCGCCCCGAGGACGTCGCCGAGGTCAAGAAGGTCTGCGCCGGGCGCGCCCTGGTGATGGCCAAGATCGAGAAGCCGCAGGCGCTCACCCGCCTCGACGAGATCATCGAGATCTCCGACGGCATCATGGTCGCCCGCGGCGACCTCGGGGTGGAGATGCCCCTGGAGCAGGTGCCGGGCGTGCAGAAGCGCATTACCCGCTCCTCGCGGCGCCTGGGCAAGCCCGTGGTGGTGGCCACCCAGATGCTCGAATCGATGATCACGGCGCCGGTGCCCACCCGCGCCGAGGTCTCGGATGTCGCCACCGCCGTCTACGAGGGCGCGGACGCCGTGATGCTCTCGGCCGAGAGCGCATCCGGCGGCTTCCCGATCGAGGCCATCAGCATGATGAGCCGCATCGCCGAGCAGGTGGAGCGCGACGCCCTCTACTGGACGATCCTCACCGCCCAGCGCTCCGAGCCCGACGCCACCGCCTCCGACGCCATCGCCGCGGCGGCCCACCAGATGGTGGACGCCCTCGGCCTGACCGCGATCATGGCCTGGACCCATTCGGGCTCCACCGCCATGCGCCTGGCACGCTCGCGCCCCAACGCCACCATCATCGCCCTGACGCCGAAGCGCGAGACCGCCCGGCGCCTGGCCATGTGCTGGGGCACGCACCCCATCGTCACCAACGACGCCAGCGACGTCGACGACATGGCCTTCCGGGCGGCCAAGTTCGCGGTGCGCGAGCGCTTCGCCGAGATCGGCGACCGCATCATCGTGGTGGCCGGCGTGCCGTTCGGGACACCGGGCGCCACCAACCTCGTGCGCATCGCCTTCGTGACGCGGGACCACGCCGCCAAGGCGTGACGCCGCCGTCGCAGACGACCGGAAGGCCCCCGCGCACCGACCCGCCCACGGCCGGCGTTCAGGTGCGGTGGCCCTGCCCGTTCAGCCTCAGCCCGGGCACGTCGGGCCGCACCGTCCCGCGCTCGGGGAATGCGGCGGCCCGCGGCTGGGGCGTGCGGTCGGGCAGCGCCGGTTCGACCCGGTTGCGGCCCCGGCGCTTGGCCTCGTAGAGCGCCTGGTCGGCCCGGCGCAGCAGCGCGTCGAGGTCGCGCTCGAGGGCCCGGCCCTGCGTGCGGGTCGTCGCCACGCCGATGCTCACGGTGACGGAGAGGTGGGGCAGGGACTCGGGGCTGAGCCGTTCCACCGCCCTCCGGATCAGGTCGGCCGTGTCCAGCGCGGCCGCGGCCTCCCGGTCGCGCAGCAGGCAGGCGAACTCCTCGCCGCCCATCCGCCCGAACACCGCCTCGCCCGGCAGCAACGCCTGCACCGTGTGGCAGAACCCGACGAGGACGCCGTCGCCGACCGCGTGGCCGTCGGCGTCGTTGATCCGCTTGAAGTGGTCGAGGTCGAACAGGAGCAGGGCAGCCGGCCGGTCCGTTCCCGCCAGGACCGCCTCGGCGCGGGTGACGAAGGCCCGGCGGCTGGCGATCCCCGTCAGCGGATCGGTGTCGGCCGCCCGCCGCTGCAGCAGTTCGGCCCGCTCCTTGGTCAGGGCCATGAAGACGAAGGCCAGGGCCAGGCTGAACAGCATGGCGGCCAGGCACACCCAGGCGAGCCAGGGCGACTGCAGCGGGTTGAACCCCGGCGGAGGCGCGGGCTGGATCATCGCGAGGGGGATGCGCAGCCAGTACAGGGCGGCATAGGCCCCGAGGATGACGACGGCCGGGTAGCGCGAGACCAGCGGTTCGGCCCGGCCACGCCAGACGTCCACGGCCGAAAGCCAGCAGAAGCCGCCGGCCAGCAGCGAGGCCAGCATCACCCGTGCCGGGGCGCTCTCGTAGAACGGCGGGACGAGGCAGGCCGCCAGCCAGACGCCGACCCCGGTGCCGGCCTGCCAGAACCGGAGCGGGCGCCCCTCGAAGGCGAGGGTGCCGCTACGGATGAGGCCGTAGGCGCCGATCATCACGGCATTGCCGATTCCGATCGAGGTCCAGTCCGGGATCGTGCCGCGCAGGGCGAGCAGGCAGGAGGCGAAGGCGCCGACGACATGGGCGATGCCCCAGATCGCCAGGGCGCGGACGGTGCGGGCCTGGCTCCACGACAAAAGGAACAGGCTGCCGACCATCCCCGTCAGCAGGGCCGTCGCCACCAGCAACGTCGGCGCATCGAGCTGCATCGACCAGTCCCATCCCCACGTGATTCGGTTTCCGCACGACCCGAGCGGAACCGTATCACGCGGCGGCGAACTCGCTTGCCAGGAACGCCTCCACTTCGGCCCGGTCGATGCCCGGGGCGATGAAACTCCTGCCGATGCCGCGGGCGAGGATGAAGGTCAGGGCGCCGTCGCGGACCTTCTTGTCCTGGGCCATCGCCGCCAGGATGGCCCCAGCGTCGCCGCAGCCGCCGGGCACCGCCTGCAGGCGGGTCGGCAGGCCGGCGAGCGCCAGGTGGTTGGCGACGCGGCCCGCCTCCTGGCCGGGGCAGAGGCCGAGGCTGGCCGAGAACCGGAACGCCAGGGCGAGACCGATGCCCACCGCCTCGCCGTGGACGAGGCGGGCCGAATCGTAGCCCGTCAGCCGCTCCAGGGCATGGGCGAAGGTGTGGCCGAGGTTGAGCAGCGCCCGTTCGCCGTCCTCGCGCTCGTCGCGCACCACCACCCCGGCCTTGGCCCGGCAGCAGATCGCCACCGCCTCGTCGCGCTCGGGGCCGCCGGCGAAGATGCCGGCCCAGTTGGCCTCGCACCAGTCGAAGAACCCGGCATCGGCGATGAGGCCGTATTTGGCGACCTCGGCGTAGCCGGCCCGCATCTCGCGGCTCGACAGGGTGTCGAGGGTGGCGGTGTCGGCGACGACGAGGCGCGGCTGGTGGAAGGCGCCGATCAGGTTCTTGCCGTGGGGCGAGTTGATGCCGGTCTTGCCGCCCACCGAGGAATCGACCTGGGCGAGCAGGGTGGTGGGCGCCTGCACGAAACGCACGCCCCGGCGCAGGGTGGCGGCGGCAAAGCCCGCCAGATCGCCCACCACGCCGCCGCCCAGGGCCACCACGACGTCGTTGCGCTCGATCCTGTGGGCGAGCAGGCCGTCGCAGACCTGCGCGTAGGTGGCATAGCTCTTCGAGCCCTCGCCCGGCGCCACGACGACGGTTCCCGTGCGCAGGCCGGCGGCCTCCAGGCTCGCGCGGACGCGCTCCCCGTACAGCCCGGCCACGGTCTCGTCGGTGACGATCGCGGCCGCCCTGGCGCCGAGGCCGGCCACCGCCTCGCCGATCGTATCGAGGAGGCCGCGGCCGATGCGGATGTCGTAGTCGCGGCCCGCGTCGAGGGGAACGTGAACAGTGAGAGGAACTTGGACGGTGAGAGGAACTTGGACGGTGAGGGGAGCGGTCACTGCGCGGCGACGCCTTGGTTCGAGGGGCCGTTGAGGCGGGCGTCGAGGGCCTCCATCACGTCCTGCACCACGCGGTCGTGGGAGACGTCGCGGGAGGGCACCACCACGTCGGCGACCTCATAGACGGGATGGCGCACCGCCATCAACGCGCGCATCGTGCCCTCGGGATCCTCGGTCTGCAGCAGCGGCCGGCCGCCGCGCTTGCGCACCCGGCGCATCAGCACGTCGAGCTCCGCCTTGAGCCAGACGGAGACCCCGTGCTCGGCGATGCGCAGCCGGGTGGTGTCGCGCATGAAGGCGCCCCCGCCGGTGGCGAGCACCAGCGGCCCCTCGCGCAGGAGGCGGGCGATCACCCGCTCCTCGCCCTCGCGAAAGCTCGGCTCGCCGTAGATGGCGAAGATGTCGGGGATGCTGAGGTGCGCCGCGTGCTCGATCTCGGTGTCGGCGTCCTTGAACATCAGGCCGAGGCGCCCGGCCAGGCGGCGCCCGACGGTGCTCTTGCCCGCCCCCATCAGGCCGACGAGGACGATCGAGCGGCTGCCCAGCGCCCGGCGCAGGCGCAGCTCGATCGGATCGCTCTCGGGCTCGGGGGGAAGGTCGTTCATCGGCTCAAGGCTTCGGGGGCTCAGGCTTCATGGGCTAAGACTGCGTGGGCTCAGGCTGCTCGGGCTCAGGCTTCGTGGCGGCTTGCGGGTCCGGTCTCGGCGGGGCTCTTTCGCAAACCCTTACCGTGTTTCGGGATGAGGGCGAAGCGGGAGGGGGGCGGGCCCGCCGCACCGTTTCGCCGGCTCGCTGTGGCCCGGAAGTCCTTGCCTTCCGCCGACCCCTGGGAGAAACCCCTTCCACCGCAGCGCGATATCGCCCCCGCCCCCCGCCCGATCGAGGTTCGCCCGACGTGCCGACCCTGTTCCGCTTCCTCGCCACCATCGCCATCCTCGGGGGGCTGGCCTTTGCCGGAATGGTCGCCCTCGCGACCCTGGTGGTGCCGACGCCGCGCGAGATGAGCGTCACGATCCCCGCCTCGAAGCTGCAGCCGCCGCCCAGGTGACCGGTGTCGAGGTGACGGGTGTCCAAGTGACGGGTGTCGAGGTGACGAGCGCGGAGGCGGCCCCGCAGCCCTGGCCCGGCGAGGGCTACCTCGAGATGCTGGCGGCCGAGCGCGGCGCCGCCGCCAACACCCTGGAGGCCTACCGCCGCGACCTCACCGACTACCTCGGCGCCCTCGACGCGAGAGGGATCGCGCCCGCCGCCGCCGAGCCGGCCCAGGTGCGGGCCTATCTCGCCGATCTCGAGCCCCGGGGCCTCTCGGCGGCCTCCGCGGCCCGGCGCCTCTCCTGCATCCGCGGCTTCCACCGCTTCCTCTACGCCGAGGGGCTGGCCACGGGCGATCCCACCGTGGCGCTCACCGGCCCGCGCCGGGGCCGGGGCCTGCCCAAGGTGCTCTCGGTGGCCGAGGTCGACCGGCTGCTCGGGGTCGCCCGCGAGGCCGCCGCCGCCGGCGAGGGCGGGGTGCAGGCGCGGGCGATCCGCATGCACTGCCTTCTCGAACTCCTCTACGCCACGGGCCTGCGCGTCTCCGAGCTGATCGCCCTGCCCCGCCGGGCCGCGACCACGCGGGACCGCTTCCTGATGGTGCGCGGCAAGGGCGGGCGCGACCGGCTGGTGCCCCTCACCGAGATGGCGCGGGCGGCGATGCGCCTGCATCTCGCCCGGTTGCGGGGCGAGGGCCCCTGGCTGTTTCCCGCCGACAGCGCCAGCGGCCACCTCACCCGGCAGGCCTTCGGCCGCGACCTCAAGCTCGCCGCCGCCGCCGCCGACCTGCGCGAGGACAGGGTGAGCCCGCACGTGCTGCGCCACGCCTTCGCCAGCCATCTCCTCCAGAACGGCGCCGATCTGCGCATCGTGCAGGAGCTGCTCGGCCACGCCGACATCGCCACCACGCAGATCTACACCCACGTCCTCGACGCGCGGCTGAAGGGCATGGTCCGCGACCTGCACCCGCTGATGGACGCGGCGCAGGACGCCCCGGACAACACCTGACCGCCATGGCCGCCGCGGGCCGCGCGAGCTAGAGCGCCGGATCGGCCAAGATGTCCGGTCCGGCGCTCTAGCGCCTTGGTTTTGCATCGGATTTTTCTCAAAAAGCGGGTCCCCTTTTCGGTCCGATGCTCTAAGGTCGCCGCCGATGGCCGTTCCCGATCCCCCCGTCGCCGACCTGGCGACCGGCTCCAGTGCCCCCCCGGAGACGCCGCGCACCCTGGAGCGGGCGCTCGGCCACCAGATCCGCAGCCTGCGGCGCGAGCGCGACCTCTCGGTCTCGGATCTCGCGGCCGCCGCCGGGGTCTCGCTCGGCATGGTCTCGAAGATCGAGAACGGCCAGATCTCGCCCTCGCTCTCCACCATCAACGCCATCGCCGGGGCGCTGAACGTGCCGCTCACCGCCCTGTTCGCCGCCTTCGAGGAGAAGCGCGACTGCTCGCACGTGCGCGCCGGCCAGGGCGTGATGATCGAGCGGCGCGGCACCAAGGTCGGCCACCTCTACGAATTGCTCGGGGCCGCACTCGGCGGCGACGTGGTGGTGGAGCCCTACCTCATCACCCTCGAGCCCGACGCCGAGCCCTACACCGGCTTTCGCCATGCCGGCATCGAGTTCCTGTACATGCTGAGCGGCGAGGTCGTGTACCGGCACGCCGACCGCTCCTACACGCTCAAGGCCGGCGACGCGCTGCTGTTCGACTCGGGCGGCGTCCACGGCCCCGAGACCCTGGTGTCCTGGCCGATCACCTACCTCTCGATCATCATCTATCCTCGGCACCCGACCTGAGACGGACCACCATGACCGCGACCCATTCCGCGAGCCCCGACGTCCTGTCCTGCATCGGCGGGACGCCGCTGATCCGCCTGGCCCGGGCCTCGCGGGAGACCGGCTGCACCATCCTGGGCAAGGCCGAGTTCCTGAACCCCGGCCTCTCGGTGAAGGACCGCGCCGCCCTCTCCATAGTGTGCGACGCGGAGGCGCGCGGGCTGATCCGGCCGGGCGGCACCATCGTCGAGGGCACGGCGGGCAACACCGGCATCGGCTTGGCGCTGGTGGCCTCGGTGCGCGGCTACCGCACCGTCATCGTCATTCCCGAAACCCAGTCGGCCGAGAAGAAGGAGACCCTGCGGCTGGCCGGGGCGCGCCTCGTCGAGGTGCCGGCGGTGCCGTTCTCGAACCCCGACAACTACGTCCACGTCGCCCGGCGGATGGCCGACAAACTCGCCGCCACCGAGCCGGCCGGCGCCTTCTTCGCCGACCAGTTCGACAACGTCGCCAACCGCCAGGCCCATGTCGACACCACCGGCCCGGAGATCTTTTCCGCCACCGCGGGCGCCGTCGACGGCTTCGTCTGCGCGGCGGGCACCGGCGGCACGCTCGCCGGCACCGCCCAGGCCCTGCGCGCCCTGAAACCCGGCGTCCGGATCGCGCTCAGCGACCCGGAGGGCTCGGCGCTCCACGCCTATTACGAGACCGGGACGCTCAAGGCCGAGGGCTCCTCGATCACGGAGGGCATCGGCCAGGGCCGGGTGACGAAGAACCTGGAGGGCTTCCGGCCAGACCTGTCCTTCCGCGTTCCCGACCGGGAGGCGCTCGACATCGTGTTCGCGCTGATGCGCGAGGAGGGCCTGAGCCTGGGCGGATCGTCCGGCATCAACGTCGCCGGAGCGATCCGGCTCGCGCGGGAACTGGGGCCCGGCCACACCGTCGTGACCATCCTGTGCGACGGGGCGGCGCGCTACGCCTCGAAGCTGTTCAACCCCGCTTTCCTCACCGAGCGCGGCCTGCCGGTGCCGGAGTGGCTGACCGCCGCCGGAGCCCCTCTGCCGGACTGGCGGGCCTGAGCGTCGCCCCGGTCGCGCGATTCGTCACAAGTCCTTGAAAAGGCGTTGAACGAAATCGATCCAGGGGGCGTTGCATGGTCAAGCTCGGGCGCTCAAGCTCGGCCGTTTCGGAGTACCCCCATGACCTTGACCACGATTCTCCTCATCATCCTCATCCTGGCGGTGCTCGGCGGCGGCAACTTCCTCGGCGGCGGCGCCTACCGTGGCCAGAGCTTCGGCCTCGGCGGCATCCTGATCATCATCCTGATCGTGTTGCTGGTGACCGGTCGGATCTGAACGGCCGATGCGAGCGAGCCGCCGCGTCACGGACGCCGGCGGCTCGCTCGATCTTCTTGCCTGACCGCATGACGTCGTCGGGCGATCGGACGTCGCTGGTCCGCCCAACTGCGTCAGCGCCCGCAGGCGATGCCCACGACGAGCCCGGCGAGCCGGCCCGTGACGGCCCCGAGCGATGCCGGCGCCGGATCGGCCGGCCGTGACCCCGCAGGAATGCGGTTCTCGGCCAGGAAAGCCGCGATGCGGGCGCCCGGAACCAGGGCGTAGCGCGTCGTCGGCACCACTCCGGCGACGAGGCGCGGGGCGGTCGGATACGACGAGACCAGCCCCACCAGGTTGCCCGACCGGTCGAGGACCGGCGCGCCACCGGACCCCGGCTGCAGCGGCGCCGCGATGCCCTCGCCCACGGTCTCACCGGGGGCGACCGCGACCGTGCCCCCTTCCTCCGCTCCCAACACCACCACCGCCTCGGCCTGCTTGACGGGCGTGTCCCGCGGCACGGGCGGCGGCCCGCCGGGCGCCGGGGGCGTCCAGTCCAGCAGCGTCAGGATGCGGTCGGTGGCCACGACCCGCGCCGGCCTGCCGGCGATGGTCGGCTCGGTGCAGGCGGCGAGGGCCTGCGCGCTGGTAAGGACGCGGCCGGGCCCGATCACCAGCCCGGTCGCCGCCGGCGGGCGCCGGACCGGCGGCGCGGGCGCTGGCGCGACGGCCACCGCCGGGCCGCGCTCGGATGCGGGGGCGGCCTCCTCGAACGGCACGAAACTGTTGGCGATGGCGATGACGAGGCGATCGACCTCCGCCGCGGCACCCTTGCCGTAGCCGATGGTGAAGCCGCGGATGCCCGGCGCGCCGGCCGCGTAGCGGATGTAGGACTTGCCCTGCGCGGTCTCGGCGGTGACCACCAGGAAATCCGGCCGCTTGAGCTTGTAGGTGACCTTGCGGTCCGGCGTGGGCGCGGTGATGCGCGCGAAGATCGCGTCGAGGTCGGTCTCGCCGGGCGGGAAGGACTTGGTCTCAAGGGTGATCGCCCCGTCCGCGCTCTGCCAGCGGGTGCCGCCGGGCGTGCCCGAGCGCTTGGGCAGCAGGCGCTCGGGCACGCCCAGGGTGACCCCGCTCGGCCCGTCGCGCCGGACCGCGAACTGCCCGGCCTTGCGCGCCGCCGCCCCCGCCGCGAGCAGGGTGGCCCGGGTCGCCGGGCCGGGGAACGCCGCCTCGCGGGCGCCGGTGCGGGCGGCATAGGCCAGGAGCGCGTCGTGGGTGCGCCGGCCGTAGGTGCCGGTGACGACGCTGTTGTAGTCGCCTGTCCAGACCAGGGCGTCCTGCAGGCCCTTGCGCTCGGCCTCGGGCAACGCCTCGTAGGCGGCCCTGGCGGCATCGTAGACCGGGTCCGGCGCGGCGGGTTTCTGCACGGCGGCGGGTTTCTGCGGAGCTGGGGGCACCTGCGCCTCGGCCGAAGCACCGGAGAGGGCCACGAGGCCGCCGGCGAGCCACCGAACCCGATCGCGATGCGCCATGCCCGTGGATCTCCGATCACCCGGCCAAGGTGTGGCAGAGCGGGGCGGCGAATTCCAGGGCCCTTCGCGTATCCCCACCACCGGCTTGGCTCCGGCTTGGCACCGGCTTGGCTCCGGCCTGGATCGCGGCCGCCACACGGGTTAGGGCGAGGGACCACCCCTCGGGGTTGTCGAGGCGGCAAGGGGATCGTGAGGTGGATGCAACCCTGACCACGCCGGGCCAGCACGTCCTGATCGTCGAGGACGACGACGGCATCCGCACCCTGATCTCGACGCTGTTGCGCGAGAACGGCTTCCGGGTGACCGGCTGCCGGAACGGCCACGAGATGCGCCACCTCACCCGCGAGGTGACCTACGACCTCGTCATCCTCGACGTGATGCTGCCCGGCGGCTCCGGCCTCGACCTGTGCCGGATGCTGCGCGAGATCAGCGGCGTCCCGATCATCATGGTCACCGCCCGCGCCGACGAGGTCGACCGGGTCGTCGGGCTCGAGATCGGGGCCGACGACTACGTCACCAAGCCCTTCGGCCGGGCGGAGCTGCTGGCGCGCATCCGGGCGGTGCTGCGGCGCGGCGCGCATCCCGTCGGCCGCCGGGAGCGGCAGGCGGACGTGCTGCGGTTCTCCGGCTGGGAACTGCGCACCGCGAGCCGCGAGCTCGTCGACCCGTCGGGGGCGGCGGTGGACCTCTCGGGGGCGGAGTACGAACTCCTCCTGACCTTCCTCGAGCATCCCGGCCGCGTCCTGTCGCGCGACCGGATCCTCGAGATGTCGCGCGGCCGGCTCGCCGGGGCGGCCGACCGCAGCGTCGACGTCCTCGTCAGCCGCCTGCGCCGCAAGATCGACCATTCCGCCAACGAACAGGGGATGATCAAGACCGTGCGCGGCGCCGGCTACATCTTCGTCGGCAGAAGGGAGGCGTGACGATGCACCCGCGCGCCGCCGCCGGTGCGGCCGATGCCGTCTTGCCCGGTCGCGGCCGAAGGGCGCCGACATGAAGCGCGTGTTCGGATCGATCGAGGGACTGACCTCGCTGATCCTGCTCGTCACCATCCTCGTGGTCCAGGCCGGGGCGTTCGCCCTCTACCGCGGCTCGGCCATCGCGGCCGAGGACGACGCCTTCGCCGGGCGCACCGCGGCACAGCTCGTGCTGGCCCGCGACGCCCTCATGCGCCGGCCCGTGACCGAGCGGACCGCCGAGGCCCGCGCCCTGTCCAAACCCCATTTCGAGATCGGCTGGGCCGAGGCCGCCACGGCCCGGCCGGAGGGACGCGCGGGCCCGCTGCTCTGGACCTGGGTCGGGCGTCTGGTGGCGTTCGATCCGAGCCTCGCCGACGCCCAGCTGCGCCTCAGCCTGTCCCAGCACGACGATGCGGCCGGCGCCACCGACCTGCACGGCGAGATGCGCCTGCCGGACGGGTCGTTCCTCACCTTCCAGTCGGCCCACGCCCCCGCCCTGGTGCGCATCGGCGACGAGGCCCTGCTCTCCGTCGTCATGGCGCTGGTGGTGAGCGGGGCCGCGATCCTGGTGGTGCACCGCATCGCCGCTCCCTTGCGCCGGCTGGCGCAGGCGACGGACGCCATCGGCCGCGGCCTTCCCGTGCGGGTCGAGGAGACCGGCCCCGACGAGACGCGGCGGATCGGGGCGGCGTTGAACGCCATGCAGGACCGGGTGCAGCGGGTGCTGGCCGACCGCACCCAGGCCCTGGGCGCCGTCTCGCACGACCTGCGCACGCCCATCACCCGCCTGCGCCTGCGGGCCGAGGCGCTGCCCGACGCCGAGGATCGCGCGGCGATGACCCAGGACCTGGCGGACATGGAGGCCATGGTCGCCTCCACCCTCTCCTACCTGCGCAACGAGGCCGATCCCGAGCGCCCGCGCCTCGTCGACGTCGTCGCCATCGTCCTCACGCTGATCGACGCCGCGGTGGACGAGGGCCACGACGTCGCCTTCGAGGGCCCGCGCCGCAGCCTGATCACCGCCCGCCCCCTGGCGATCAAGCGCGCCATCGCCAACCTTCTCGACAACGCGGTCAAATACGGCGCGGGCGGCACCGTGCGCCTCCGGGAGACCGAGGGCACCCTGGCCATCGCCATCCACGATCGCGGCCCGGGCATCCCGCCCGACGACGTCGAGCGGGTGTTCCAGGCCTTCGAGCGCCTGGAGACCTCGCGCAACCGCCGCAGCGGCGGCAGTGGCCTCGGGCTCACCATCGCCAAGACCCTGATCGAGGCCGAAGGCGGAAGCATCGACCTGACCAACGCTGAGGACGGAGGGCTGGTGGCCCGCATCGTCCTGCCGCGGGCGACGGAGGGCCTCGGGGGCCCGAACCCGTAAGGGCCGGCGATGGCCACGGGTGAGCGCGGTTCGCGACGCTCCGCGCCCGGACGGACCGATGTCGGCCCGCGGGCGTGACCCAAAGGCGACACACCTTTTGTCGCGGATACGGTTACACGAGGCCATGCTCGCACCGCGTCACTTCCAGCAGATCATCGAGAGCGCGATCGATTTCGCGGTCGTCGTGACCGATCTCGACGGCATCGTCACGGACTGGAATTCCGGGGCGGAGGCCATCTTCGGCTGGCGGCGCGAGGAGGTCGTCGGCACGACGGCCGACCGCATCTTCACCCGCGCCGACCGGGCGACCGGGCAGCCCGGCCGCGAGATGCGCACCGCCCTCGCCGAGGGCCGGGCGAGCGACGAGCGATGGCATCTGCGCAGCGACGACACCCGGTTCTGGGCATCGGGCGAGATCATGCCCCTGCACGACGAGGACGGCACGCATCGCGGCTACGTCAAGATCGTCCGCGACCGCACCGACCGGCACGAGACCGGCGAGCGCCTGCGCGAGACCGAGAACCGGTTCAGGACGCTCCTCGAGACGATCGAGACCGCCTTCGCCATCGTCGAAGTGAAGTTCGACGCCGACGACCGCCCGGTGGACTACCGCTTCATCGAGGCCAACCCCGCCTTCGAGCGCCAGGCCGGGGTCAACCTCCGCGGGAAATGGGTCACGGAGTTCGCACCGGACCTGGAGCGCTTCTGGTTCGAGACCTACGGCCGTGTCGCATGGACCGGGGAGCCGGCGAGTTTCGAGAGCTACGCGGAGGCGTTCGGCCGCTGGTTCGAGGTGCGGGCCATCCGGGTCGGTGATCCGGCCGAGCGCCAGATCGCCATCTTCTTCCACGACATCACGCAAAGGCGGGTCGCGGAGGAGCGCCTGCGCGCCAGCGAGACCCTCGCCCGGGAGAACGCGCAGCGGATCCAGCTCGCCCTCGCGGCCGGCGCGATCATCGGCACCTGGCACTGGGACCTGCCCACCGACCGCTTCACCGTCGACGAGGCCTTCGCTCGCAGCTTCGGGCTCGACCCGGCGCTCGGCCGGAACGGCATCCCGCTCGCCCAGATCGTCGCGACCGTCCACCCCGACGACCAGGCGGGACTGGCCGCGGCGATCGACGAGGTCATCGCGCGCGGCGGCGCCTACGCGCACCAGTACCGCGTGCGACGCTCGGACGGGCGGTACTACTGGATCGAGGCGAACGGGCGCGTCGATCACGCGGACGACGGCACGCCGTCGAGCTTCCCCGGCGTCCTCATCGACGTGGAGGAGCGGCGCGCCGTCGAGGCGGAGCGCGACCGGGCCGCGGCCGCGCTGCGCACCCTCAACGAGACGCTCGAACAGCACGTGGCCGAGCGCACGGCCGAGCTGATGCGGGCCGAGGAGCAGTTGCGGCAGGCCCAGAAGATGGAGGCGGTGGGCCAGCTCACCGGCGGGTTGGCCCACGACTTCAACAACCTCCTGGCGGGCATCTCCGGCGCGCTGGAGCTGATGCAGTCGCGGATGAGCCAGGGCCGGTTCGGCGACCTCGACCGCTACATGACCGTGGCCCAGGGCGCGGCCCGGCGCGCCGCCGCCCTGACGCACCGCCTGCTCGCGTTCTCGCGTCGGCAGACCCTGTCTCCCAAGCCGACGAACGTGAACCAGCTCATCGGCGGGATGGAGGAGCTGGTGCGCCGGACCATCGGGCCGCAGATCACCCTGGAGCTCGTCGGGGCGCCCGGCCTGTGGCCGGCGCTGGTCGATCCGGGCCAGCTCGAGAACGCGCTCCTGAACCTGTGCATCAACGCCCGCGACGCCATGCCGGACGGCGGCCGCATCACCATCGAGACCGCCAACCGGTGCCTGGACCGGCCCGCGGCCAGCGACCACGACATCCCGGAGGGCCAGTACCTCTCGCTGTGCGTGACCGACACCGGCACGGGCATGCCGCCGGACGTGATCGCCCGGGTGTTCGAGCCCTTCTTCACGACCAAGCCGATCGGCGAGGGGACGGGGCTCGGTCTGTCGATGATCCACGGGTTCGCGCAGCAGTCGGGCGGGCAGGTGCGGATCTCGTCCGAAGTCGGCCGGGGTACGACGGTCTGCCTGTACATGCCGCGCCACCACGGCGAGGCCGATGGCGACGACCCGGCACCGAGGCCGACCGGCGTCGCCCGCGCCGAGCAGGGGGAGACGGTGCTGATCGTGGACGACGAGCCGTCCGTGCGCATGCTGGTGACGGAGGTGCTGGAAGACCTCGGGTATACGGCCATCGAAGCCGCCGACGGCGTCGCGGGACTGACCGTGCTGGAATCGGACGTGCGGATCGACCTCCTCGTCACCGATGTCGGGCTGCCCGGCGGCATGAACGGCCGCCAGATGGCGGACGCCGCCCGCGTGCGCCGGCGCGACCTGAAGGTCCTGTTCATCACCGGCTACGCCGAGAAGGCGATCCTCGGCGACGGGCACCTGGCGCCCGGCATGGAGGTGCTCACCAAACCCTTCCCGATCGAGACGCTGGCCTCTCGCATCAAGGATCTCATCGCCTCGCCCTGATACGGTTTCCGCTTGGATCAAGCGGGATCCGTATCACCGAGCCCGCGCGGCGCTTGAGCGAAGCCCATTTCCGCATCACGAAGTGATCAACCGGAAATGGCATGAGCCGAGCGCCGGCCCCGGCGCTGCGATCCGTCTCGGGCGCGTCGGGGCCGCCCCCCGATCCGGTCGGTCGGCGCGGCGCGGCGCCCGGGCCCACGCCGGCATCCGCATGGCGGAGCCATCGACCGGATTTCGCAGGACACACTTTGATACAGACGCGTCACGCGCCGGGCATCCGGAACGTCCATCTTGGCCCCGACGGTCGAGCCGGCAGGACGCCGTATGCAACGGGGAGCGGAACGCGATGGGTCTTTCGTCACGGCGCAGGGTGATCGGATGGATCGGCGCGGCCGGCGTGCTGGTGTCGACGGGCGCGGCCGTGGCCGGGACGGGCCATTCCCATGCCGCCCCCAACGGCGGCCAGATCAGGGACATCGGCGCCTACGAGGTGGAACTGGTGGCGAAGGGCGCCGACCTGGTGCTCTACCTCGTGGACGCGCAGGAGAAGAAGGTCGATGCCGCCGGCTTCTCGGCCAAGGCCGTGGTGCTGGCCAAGGGCAACGAGCAGAAGACCGTCGCCCTGGCGCCCGCGGGGGACAACCGCCTGTCGGGCCGGATGGATTTTACGGTCGAGGGCAAGCTGCGCGCGACGGTGACGCTAACCGCGCCGTCCGGCGAGGCCGGCAAGGGCCGCTTCAGCCTCGACGCCGCGCGCTGAGCAGGCTTCGCAAAAGCGGCCGCCGGTTTTGCGTCAAAACCTGCGACACATCAAAGGCTCAAGCAGGATGAAGCGCTGGCTCGCCAACGCTTCATCCTGCTTGAGCCAAGGCCGCTGACGACCGCAGGGAAAACCCGCTCGATGTCCCGTCTCCTGGTGATTCCGGCCGCCCTCGGCGCCGGCCTCGCGCTCGCCACCTTCGTGCCGGAGGTGCCCCGGACCCTCCGGTCGTGGGCGGCCTCGGCCGGCATCGCGGTTCCGGCGGCCGGCGTCGAGCGCGCCCCGGAGAAGGCCGCCGCGTCCGGCCATGCCGGTCACGGGCACGGGGCGGGCGAGGAGGCCCCCGAGGGCATCGTCCCGATGACGCCCGAGCAGGTCGCGACGGCGAGGATCGAGGTCGCGGCCGTCGACGGGGGCGTCCTGTCGCGGCGTCTCACCGTGCCCGGCGTCGTCATGCCGGATGCGGACCGGGTCGCACGGGTGGCGGCCCGGGTCGTGGGCACCGTGGCCGAACTGCACAAGCGCCTTGGCGACACCGTCGCCAAGGGCGAGGTCGTCGCCGTCCTCGACAGCCGCGAGGTCGCGGAGGCCAAGAATGAGTTCATCGCGGCCTTCGTCGGCCGGGAGCTGCAGGAGAACCTGTTCGAGCGCGACCATGCCCTGCGCGACAAGGGCATCTCGGCCGAGCAGGTCTTCCTGCGGGCGCGCACCACGTTGATCGAGGCGCGTTTGAAGGTCGACCTCGCCCGCCAGAAGCTCTCGGCCCTGGGCGTGCCCGACCGGGAGGTCGCCGCGCTCTCCGAATCCTCGGCGCCCGTGGCCAAGGCCACCGCCGGCGGCCACGAGGATCATCTGATAGGCCTCGACCGTGCGCCGAAGCTCGGCCTGCAGCGCTACGAGATCCGCTCGCCCATCGCCGGGCAGGTGGTGGAGCGGCAGGTGGACGTCGGCGCCCCGGTCAACGGCGAGGGCCAGATCAAGGAGATCTACACCATCGCCGACCTGTCCCGGGTCTGGGTCGAGCTCGCCGTGCCCACCGCCGACCTCGGCGCGATCCGCCAGGACCTGCCCGTCGCCCTCACCGGTGCCGGCGGCGGGCCGGCGACGGCGGGGCGGATCGTGTTCGTGAGCCCGATGCTGAACCCCGAGACGCGCTCGGCCAAGGTCATCGCCTCGGTGGCCAACGAGGGTCTGGCCTGGCGGCCGGGCTCCTACGCCACCGTCAAGGTCGCGGTGGAGGAGATGCCGGTGGCGCTGCGGCTGCCGCGCGGCGCCCTCCAGACCATCGCGGGCGAACAGGTCGTCTTCGTGCGCACGCAGACCGGATTCGAGAAGCGCGAGGTGGTGCTGGGCAAGGGCGACGACGAGGCCGTCGAGGTCGTGTTCGGCCTCGACCCCGGGGAGGAGGTGGCGGTGGCCAACTCCTTCATCCTCAAGGCCGAGCTCGGCAAGGCCGAAGCCGAACACGTCCACTGAAGCCAAACACGTGCATTGAAGGCGCCGAGCGTGATCAACTCCATCCTGGGCTTCTCCGTCCGGCAGCGCTGGCTCGTGGTGCTGCTGTCCCTGGCCGCGGCCGCCTTCGGCGTCGTCTCGCTGAGCCGGCTTCCCATCGACGCGGTCCCCGACATCACCAACAACCAGGTCCAGGTGAACGCGGTGGTGCCGCAGCTCTCGCCCTTCGACGTCGAGAAGCAGGTCACCTACCCCATCGAGACCGCGCTGGCCGGCATTCCGGGGCTCGAATACACCCGCTCGCTCTCGCGCAACGGGTTCGCCCAGGTCACCGCCGTGTTCGCCGAGGCGACCGACCTGTACTTCGCCCGCCAGCAGGTCAACGAGCGCCTGGGCGAGGCCAAGGCCGCGCTGCCGCCGGGAGCGGAGGTCCACATGGGCCCGATCTCCACCGGGCTCGGCGAGATCTACATGTGGACGGTCCACTACGGCCGGCCCGAGGATCGCGAGACGGCACAGGCCGGCCAGCCCGGCTGGCAGGCGGACGGCAGCTACCTGACGCAGGAAGGCCAGCGCCTCGACAAGCCGTTCGAGCGCGCCGCCTACCTGCGCACGATCCAGGACTGGGTGATCGGGCCGCAGCTCAAGACGGTGCCCGGCGTGGCCGGCGTCGACGCCATCGGCGGCTACAAGAAGCAGTACCACATCCAGCCGGACCCGGCGAAGCTGATCGGCCTGAACCTGTCGTTCAAGGACGTCGCCGAGGCGGTGGAGCAGAACAACCAGAACCGCGGCGCCGGCTACCTCGAGCGCAACGGCGAGGGCTACGTCGTCCGCTCGGGCGGCCGCATCGAGAGCATGGAGGAGATCGGCCGGACGGTGGTCGCCACCCGCGGCGGCGTGCCGGTGCGGGTCTCCGACGTCGCCGAGGTCCGGATCGGGCGCGAATTGCGCACCGGCTCGGCCAGCGAGAACGGCGAGGAGGCCGTGGTCGGCACCGCCCTGATGCTGATCGGCGCCAACAGCCGCACGGTCTCGGCCGCCGTCGACGTGCGCCTGAAGGAGATCGCCCGCAACCTCCCCCCCGGCATCGAGGTCCGTACCGTCCTCGACCGGACGCTGCTGGTCGACGCCACGGTGAGGACGGTGGCCAAGAACCTCGCCGAGGGCGCGCTGCTGGTCGTCGCGGTGCTGTTCCTGCTGCTGGGCAACGTCCGCGCCGCCGTCATCACCGCGCTCGTCATCCCGGTGGCGATGCTGATGACCGTCACCGGCATGGTCCAGGGACGGATCAGCGCCAACCTGATGAGCCTGGGCGCGCTCGATTTCGGGCTGATCGTCGACGGCGCCGTCATCATCGCCGAGAACTCCCTGCGGCACCTGGCCGAGAGGCAGCACGCGCTCGGGCGCACCCTCGACCGCGAGGAGCGCCTCGCCACGGTGCGGCGCTCGGCCGAGGAGATGATCAAGCCCTCGGTCTACGGGCAGGCGATCATCATGCTCGTCTACGTGCCGCTCCTCACCTTCACGGGCGTCGAGGGCAAGATGTTCGCGCCGATGGCGCTGACCGTGATCGTCGCGCTCGCCTGCGCCTTCGTGCTCTCGCTCACCTTCGTGCCCGCCCTCATCGCCATCGCGATCACCGGCAGGGTCCGGGAGACGGAGAACGTCCTCATCCGCGGGCTCAAGGCGGTCTACCGCCCGCTGCTGGCGGGGGCCGTGCGCCACCCCCTGCCGGTGATCGGCGGGGCGGTGGTGCTGTTCCTGGCCAGCGGCCTGCTGTTCCAGCGGCTCGGCCAGGAGTTCATCCCCCAGCTCGACGAGAAGAACATCGCCATGCACGCGATGCGCATCCCCTCGACCTCGCTGACGCAGTCGCAGGCCATGCAGACCGCCGTCGAGACGGCGGTGCGCGGCTTCCCGCAGGTGGCCTTCGTGTTCTCGAAGACCGGCACCGCCGAGGTCGCCTCCGACCCGATGCCGCCCAACGTATCGGACACCTTCATCATCCTAAAAGCCCAGGCCGAATGGCCCGACCCGGACATGGCCAAGGACGCCCTCATCGCCGCCATCCAGGCGGCGGTGGGCAAGGTCACCGGCAACGCCTACGAGTTCACCCAGCCGATCCAGATGCGCTTCAACGAGCTCTTGGCCGGAACCCGCGGCGACCTCGCGGTGAAGGTGTTCGGCGAGAGCTTCGAGACGATGCTGCCGGCGGCCAACCGCGTCGCCACGGTGCTGCGCGGGGTCGAGGGCGCGCAGGACGTCCGGGTCGAGCAGGTCACCGGCCTGCCGTCCCTGGAGATCAGGGCCGACAAGGGCGAGATCGCGAGGCTCGGCCTGACCCATGCGGCGGTGCAGGACGTGGTCGGGGCGGCCATCGGCGGGCGCGAGGCGGGCCTCGTCTTCGAGGGCGACCGGCGCTTCCCCATCGTGGTGAGGCTGCCCGATGCGATCCGCGACGACATCGAGGCGCTCAAGACCCTGCCGGTCCCGCTGCCGCCGGGCAGGGACGGCCGCGTCGCCTCGGTGCCGCTCAAGCAGGTGGCGTCCTTCGTGTTCTCCGAGGGGCCCAACCAGATCTCGCGGGAGAACGGCAAGCGCCGCATCGTGGTCACCGCCAACGTGCGCGGGCGCGACATCGGCGCGGTGGTGGCCGAGGCGCAGGCCAAGGTGGCCTCCGCCGTCCCGCTGCCGGCCGGATCCTGGATCACCTGGGGCGGCCAGTTCGAGAACCTGGCCGCCGCCCGCCAGCGCCTGACGGTGGTGGTGCCGGGCTGCTTCTTCCTGATCTTCCTGCTGCTGTACTCGGCGCTGGGATCGCCCCGGGACGCGCTCCTGGTCTTCAGCGCCGTGCCGCTGGCGCTGACGGGGGGCGTCTGCGCCCTGTGGCTGCGCGACATGCCGTTCTCGGTGCCCGCCGCGGTGGGCTTCATCGCCCTGTCCGGCATCGCCGTGCTCAACGGCCTCGTTATGCTGATCTTCATCAAGCAGCTGATGCAGGAGGGCCGGTCCCTGCACGAGGCGATCCTGGAGGGCGCCGTGACCCGGCTGCGCCCCGTGGCGATGACGGCGCTGGTGGCCTCGCTCGGGTTCGTGCCGATGGCGCTGGCCACGGGCACCGGCGCGGAGGTGCAGCGGCCGCTGGCCACCGTGGTCATCGGCGGGCTGATCAGCGCGACCCTCCTCACCCTCGTCGCCCTGCCGGCCCTCTACGCCCGCTTCGCCAGACCGTCCCGGGTCGCAGAAAGCCCCGGGACGGCCGCCGGCCCCCTTCCGGCGGCGGCCGAATAGAGGCGGCCGCCCGCCTGCGCGCGAAGGGCCCGCCCGTCGCCGGCGCGGCCGGTCTATTTCCGGTTCTATTTCCGGTTCTTGGCCAGCCAGTCCCGCATCTGCGCGATCTCCTTGTCCTGATCGGCGATGATCTGCTCGGCCAGCCGCCTGGTCTGCGGATCCTTGGCGTGCTGGAGCGCGACCTTCGCCATGGCGATGGCGCCCTGGTGGTGCGGGATCATGTGGGTGCGAAAGTCGACGTCGGGGTCGCCGGTGTAGGGCACGTGCATGTCGTGCATCATCGCCATATCGGCGGCCTTGTACGCCAGCGTCGAGGCGGCATCCCCCGGCGAAGGCTTCATGGCGTCGATCATCTTCGCCATGTCGGCGTCGTGGTCGGCATCGTGCGTGGCCGGCACGCCGCCGGCCGGAGCGTGGCCGCCGTGGTGGTGGTGGCCCGTGCCGCCGGCCAGGGCGGTGCCCGAAAGGCCGGCGGCGAGGGCGAGGGCGGCGAGGAATCGGGTCGTCGGGGTCATGCGGTCTGTCCTTGGTGGGGGTCGAGAGGAAGCGTCAGTCGAACCGGCCGCTCGCGGTCGATCCGTCCGGGGCGGTGAGCTGCACCGCGCCCTTCGGGCTCTTGGACAGCGGCACGGCGGTCGATCCCGACAGGCGGTTGGCGGCGACGGGTTCGAGGGCGATGCGGGCCGCCTTGCCGTCCACCACCAGGATCGCGGTCGCCTTGAAGCCCTTGGCCGGGACCGGCCTGGCGCCGTCGTCGGAGACGTAGACGTCGACGAACCCCTCCCCGGTCACGAGCTCGACGTGGTAGCGCCCGGCATCGGCGACGCGCCCGCCGTGGACGCCCTTCGCCTCGTGCGCGAGCGCCGGGGTGGCGGCGAGGAGGCTTGCGGCGAGGAGACTTGCGGCGAGAAGGTTTGCCGCGAGGGCGATCGTCCGGGGTTTCATGGTCGGTCTCCGCAGGAAAAATGAGGGTGGAAGCAGCAAGCCTTCAGAACGCTTCCGCGGCGCGCGCGGTCGCGTCCTGCGGGCCGGGCGTCGCCGGGGCCCGGCTCGCACGCAGGCGTTCGAGGGGCCCGGCGCCGTAGCGCAGGAACAGCACCGGGGTCAGGACGGTGTCGAGGAGGGTGGCGCTGAGGAGGCCGCCCACGATCGTCACCGCCACCGGGTGCAGGATCTCCTTGCCGGGCGCGCCCGCATCCACCAGCAGCGGCACCAGGGCGACCCCGGCCGAGAGCGCCGTCATCAGCACCGGCGTCATCCGCTCCAGGCTGGCGCGCACCACGAGCTCGCGCCCGAACGGCATCCCTTCGAGGAGGGCGAGGTTGAGGATGTGGCTGATCTTGAGGATGCCGTTGCGCGCGGCGATCCCCGTCAGGGTGACGAACCCGATCATCGAGGCCACCGAGAGCGGCTGGCCGGCGAGCCACAGGGCGGCGACGCTGCCGATGAGCGCGAGCGGCACGTTGCCCATGATGATGAGCGCCAGGACGCCCGAGCGGTAACGGCTGTAGAGAACGGCGAAGACCAGCCCCAGGGACAGGAGCGACAGGAGGCCGATGGTGCGGCTCGCCTCCTCCTGCGCCTGGAAGGTCCCCTCCAGCCGGGCCTCGATGCCGGGGGGCAGGCCCGCCTCGGCCACCGCCCTCCGGATGGCGGCGACCACGCTCGCCATGTCGCTCCGGCCGTCGGTGTTGGCCTGGACCACCAGCCGCCGGCGCCCGTTCTCGCGAAGGATCTGGTTGGGGCCGTCGGTCTCGCGGACGTCGGCCACCTGGTGGGCCGGAACCCAGCCCGAGGGCGTCTCGATCAGGAGGTCGCCGAGCCCCTGCGTCGTGCGCACGCGCTCGGGCAGGCGCAGGACCACGTCGAAACGGCGGACGCCGTCCGCCACCGTCGAGACCACGCGGCCGTTCGAGAGCCGGCTCAGCTGCTCGACCACCGCCGCCGGCTGGACGCCGTAGAGGGCGGCACGGGTGTAGTCGACGCGGATCTCGAGCTGCGGGATCAGCACCTGGCGCTCGACCTGGAGGTCGACGAGGCCCGGGATGGCGGCCATGCGCGCGCGCAGGTCCTCGGCGATCCGGCGCAGGGCGTCGAGGTCCTCGCCGAAGACCTTGAGGGCGAGCTCGGCGCGGACCCCCGACAGCATGTGGTCGAGCCGGTGCGAGATCGGCTGGCCGACGTTGGTGGTCACCGGCAGGGCGGCCAGACGGGCGCGGATGTCGGCGACCAGCGCCTCCTTGGGACGCCGCGCGTCCTTGAGCGCGATCTCGATGTCGGAGGAATGGACGCCCTCGGCGTGCTCGTCGAGTTCGGCCCGGCCGGTGCGGCGTCCCACGGTGGCGACGTCCGGCATCTCCAGGAGCAGCTTCTCCGCGATCAGTCCGACCCGGTTGCTCTCGGCCAGCGAGATCCCCGGCCTGAACGTCATGGTGACGGTGAACGAGCCCTCGTTGAACGGCGGCAGGAAGGTGCGCGGGAGGTGCCAGGCGGTCAGGCCGGCCGCCGCCACCGCCGCCAGGACGGCGCCGACCAGCGCGCCCTGGTGCCGGAAGGCGAGCCCGAGCAGGGCCGCGTTGGCGCGCTTGAGCCCCCGGATGAGCCCGCTCTCGCGGTGGCCGAGGCTCTTCAGGGACGGCAGCAGGTAGGAGGCCATCACCGGCGTCAGGGTCACCGATACGCACAGGCTCGCCAGGATCGAGACGATGTAGGCCTGCCCCAGGGGCGCGAACAGGCGACCTTCGATGCCCGACAGGGCGAACAGCGGCACGAACACCAGGACGATGATCGCGGTGGCGTAGACGATGCCGGAGCGGACCTCGTTGGAGGCGGAGACGACCACGTCGAAGACCGAGTGCGGGGATCCGGCCGCACGGTTCTCGCGCAGCCGGCGAAAGATGTTCTCCACGTCGACGACGGCATCGTCGACGAGTTCGCCGACGGCGATGGCGAGCCCGCCCAGCGTCATCGTGTTGATCGACAGCCCGAGGAGATGGAACACCACCGCCGTGGTCAGGATCGAGACGGGAATCGCGGTGAGCGAGATCGCGGTGGTGCGCAGGTTGAGGAGGAAGGCGAACAGGACGAGTCCCACCACGGCCACGGCCTCCAGGAGCACCGCCTCGACGTTGGCGATGGAGGCGGCGATGAAATCGGCCTGGCGGAACACGATCCGGTCGGCCCTGATTCCGCCGGGCAGGGTGGCCGTCACCTCGGTGAGCGCCGCCTCGATGGCGCGGGTGAGCGCCACCGTGTCGACGTCGGGCTGCTTTTCCACCGAGACGACCACCGCCGGCCGGCCCTGGTAGCCGCTGTCGCCGCGCTTGACCTTGGCGGCGAAGGACACCTCCGCCACCTGGCGCAGGTGGACCGGCACGCCGCCCGCCGTCGCCACGACGAGGCTGCGAAGGTCGTCCAGGCTCATGGTCCTGGCGATGGTGCGGATCAGGTACTCGCGGGAAGACTGGTCGGTGAAGCCGCCGCCGGCATTGGTGCCGAACTGCGCCAGCGCCGCCTCGAGTTGCGCGTTGGTCACGCCGAGGGCGCGCATCGCGGCCGGGTTCGGGCCGACCCGGAACTGGCGGACCTCGCCGCCCATGGGGATCACCTGCGCCACGCCGGGAATGGACAGGAGGCGGGGCCGCAGCACGAAGTCGGCGGCCTCGCGCACCTCCATCGGCGAGGCGGTCTCGCTCGTCATCGCGACGAGGAGGATCTGGCCCATGATCGAGGAGACCGGCCCCATCTGCGGGGTGGTGCCGGGGGGAAGCTGGTCGCGCACCAGGGCCAGCCGTTCGGCGACCTGCTGGCGGTTGCGGAAGATGTCGGTGCCCCAGTCGAACTCGATCGTGACGATCGACAGCCCGACGCCGGAGACCGAGCGCACCCGGCCCACGCCCGGCAGGCCGTTCATCCGGGTCTCGATGGGGTAGGTGACGCGCTGCTCCACGTCCGGCGGCGCCAGGCCCTCGGCCTCGGTCATGACCGTGACGGTCGGCTTGTTGAGGTCGGGGAAGACGTCCACCGGCAGTCGCGTCACCGTCACCGCGCCGTAGGCGACGAGCACCGCGGCGATGGCGAGCACCAGGAGGCGGTTGCGCAGGGACTGCGCGACGAGGAACGCGAACATCGCTTAACGCACCTGATCGAGGAGTTCGGCGCCGAGCGTCACCACGCGCCGGCCGGGCCCGATCCCCTCGGCCACCAGCACGCGGGCGGCGTCCAGCGGCGCGACGCGCACGGGGCGGGCGGTGAACCGCTCGGCGGTGGTGTGCTCGTAGACGATGTCCTGGCCGTTGCCCGCGCGAACGACGCTGGCGCGGGGCAGGGCCACGCCGCCCTGCTCGGCGTCGGTGGCCGCCAGCACCGTCACGAACTGCCCGATCCGCAGGCCGGCGGTGTCGCCCCGGACCGCGAACTGCACCGGGATGGCCTGGTTGCGGTCCGAGAGGCCCGAGCCACGGTAGGCCAGTGCGAGGCTGCGGCCATCCGCCAGGCGGGCGCTGGCATCCTGTGCGGTGGTCAAGGCGTCGAAGCTGAGGGCCTCCACCCACAGGCGGGTCGGATCGACGATCTGGAACACCATCGCCCCGGGGGTCGCCATCTGCCCGGCGACCGCCGCGGCCTGGGCCACGACGCCGTCCACCGGCGCCACCAGGGCCTCCGGCTCGCGCCGGGCCGTGTCGAGGGCCGCGCGGCGGTCGCGCAGGCCGGCGAGCTCGGCGCGGGCGTCGTCGAGCTGCGTCTGCGCCACCGCACCGGTGGCGGCGAGCCGCCCGAACCGGTCCACGCGACGGGCCACGATGGCGATCTGCTGGTCGAGCTCGCCCTGGCGCTGGCGCATGTCGGAGACGTCGATCGCCTGCACCGGCGGCGCGACGAGGGCGAGGACGTCGCCCTTCCTCACCGGCGACCCCAGCCGCGGGAACAGGCCGGAGGGCGGCGGAGCGATGCGCCCGCCGATGGACGATTGCACGACGCCGCTGGCGTCGGGATCGGGGATGACGCGCCCGGGCAGCTCGACGGTACGCCGGAAGCGCGCCGATTCGGTCATGGCGGTCTCCACCCCCAGGAGGTGCTGCGTCGGCTTGGGCACGAAGACGCTGCCGTCGGGCAGGCGCTGGGCGAGGTCGGTAGCGGCCTGCCGGGGTGGGCTCAGCGCCGCCCCCCGGGCGAGGCCCGCGCCCTCGTCGCTCCCGGCCGCCAAGGCCGCCGTGCCGACGAGGACCGTGACCGCCACGGCCACCGCCACCACCGCCGGGGCCGATCGCCGCCCGCCGGCCACGAGCAGGAGCAGGACGCCGAGGAGGAAACCGGCGGCGGCGGCCGTCACCACCGCCGGATCCTTGAGCGCGAGGCGCTCCCTCAGGTCCTCGACGGCGGCCAGGAACCGCCGCGGGGGCGTCGGGGCGGGCGCCGCCCCCTCCCCCGGCCCGGCACCCGGAATGTCGAGGCTCAGGGTGAGCACGTCGAGCCCGGCCTCGGTGGCGACCGTGGCGATCAGGTCGTGGCGTCCGGGCTTGGCCAGCCATTGGGCAGACAGGGTGTAGACGCCCGGTCCCGCCGGTTCGGCGACACCGGGGCCGTCCGGCGTCTCGATCTCGACGGTGGCGCCGGAGACCGGCCGGTTCGTGCGGAACCCGTCGAGGAAGATCACGAGGCGGCCGTCGCGGGGCATCGCCACGAGTTCCACCGTGTCCGAGGCGGCCTCGGCGCGGGGGCCCATCGTCCGGGTGACCGGCGGGGGCGGGGCCGCATGGTCGTGCCCCTCGTGCGCCGGCGCGGGGCTGGGGACGAGGACGGCAAGCAGCATCGCCGCGCCAAGGGCGGCGGCCGAACGGGTGGACATGGGAAATCCCTCGCGTTGCAACGCCGGCCGGGCATCCGCCGAGGCGAAGGCCGGCCGTCAGACAGCACGCAGCGTCTGCGTGCGCGTTACGCGAGCGTTCTGGGTGGTTTGCGCAGGGATTCCGGCCCAACGCCCCGCAAGGCGGCGCAATCCGGTGGCCATACGGCGACGGGGCGCGCGACCCGATAGGGGAGCGTCACCTGGGCCGGCAGGATGCAGGGCACGCAGCAGGCGAGACGGCCACAGCAGGAGCCGTCGCAGCCCGGACGTTTTTGGCCGTCGGCGTCCTGTGTTCCCCGCGAGGCGATCGCCGCCGCCATGCCGGGCTGGGTCGCCACGGCAAGGAAAACATCCGGCGCCGGTTCGGCGATCCGCGCCGAGACCGTGACCCCGTGATCGTGGCCTGCATGGGCCTGCGCCGCGGACGGCAGTGCGCTGGCGACGATCGCGAGGATCATCGCGGCTATCAGGCAGACGATGTGCCGATCGACGCGCATGCGGTCGGCATACACCGATTCCGGGGGGCGGGAAACGTCTGTCGTCCCGCCGCGGCGTCTCGGTGCGAGGATGGTTGAACGGTCCCTAACGGTCGTGGCCCCGGTGCGGGGTCAGCCGTGACGGTCGATGCGGCGCAGCGCGACGATGGTCTCGCGCAGCCAGCGTTGCCCGGGCACCTCGTCGTTCGAGGCGTGCCAGATCATCGAGATCGCCACGTCCGGCAGGGCGATCGGCGCGGGGCTCACGGCCAGTCCCATGGCGTCGCCGAAGAAGCGCGCCAGCCGCGAGTGCATGGTGGCGATGACCGGCGCCTCCCGGACGACGAAGGGCATGACCGTGAAGCGCGGCGAGGTCATCGCGATCACCCGCGTCCGGCCGATCTTGGCCAGCGCGTCGTCCACGACGCCGTGGGCGCTCTCCACGAGGCTCGTCAGCACGTGGGGCAGCCGCAGGTAGTCCTCGAGGGAGATCGGCGGCGTCACCCCCACCAGCTCGGCGTTGAAGACGCACAGGTACGTCTCCTTGTTGAGGATGCGCCGCTTGTGGTGGGTCTGCCCCTGCTCGAAGATGCCGATCCCCAGGTCGACCCGCCCGCTGTCGAGGTCATCGAGGATGCGGTTGCGGTCGACCGTGCGCAGCAGGAGCTTCACGCCCGGCGCGACGGCGCGCAGGTGGGCGACGAGGTGGGGCATGAGCAGCACCTCCGTCGAGTCGGGAATGCCGAGGGAGAAGGTGACGTCGGCGGTGGCCGGGTCGAAGGCGGACGGCGGCGCGGTGATCGCCTGGATCTGGGCGAGCGCCGCCTGCATCGGGCCGACGAGGGCCAGCGCGCGCGGCGTCGGCCGCATGCCGTCCGGTGCCCGCGTCAGGAGTTCGTCCGAGAAGGTCGTGCGCAGGCGCCCGAGAGCATGGCTCATCGCCGACTGGCTGATTCCGATCCGCGCCGCGGCCCGCGTGACGCTCCGCTCCGCCAGCAGGGCGTCGAGGGCGACCAGGAGATTGAGATCGAGTTTGGCAAGATGCACATGGTCGATGCGCATTATGAAATCGATCCATTTGATTCATGAAATGGTGCGATGCACATTCAGCCTCACGAAGCGACGGGACGCCCGCCGCACCGCTCGAGGATAAAGCACATGTCCAACCGTCAGGTCTCTCTCTTCACCGCCGCCGCCATCGCGCTGACCACCTTCGCCAGCGCCGCCGTCGCCGCCGAGCCCACCGTCGGCGAGAAGACCACCGGCGCCAAGACCACCGGTGCAATGACGCTGGCGACCCTGGGCCGGGCCACCAACGGCACCCAGGTCGCCCGCCAGGGCGGCTTCGCCAGCGCCGGCGCCGTCCAGTGGATCCAGGCTCCCATCGCCGAGTCCGCCATCGTGAAGACCCCCATCGCGAAGGTCAGCGCCGCCGCGCAGGCTTTCTAAGGTGGCCTCCCATCCCGACCGCCGCCCGCCCCACACGGCGGGCGGTCCATCGCGTTCCACGACGCCTTAGGCCGCCGCGACTCTTCGGGTCGCGCGGCCTTTGCTGCATGGCGGTCACGGTGCGAGCGCCCGCCGCATGCGGGCCGCGGTTCGAGCACCGGCCCCCGCCCTCAGAACCCCGTGACGATCCGGCCGTAGGTGGTCTCGGCGAAGGCGTAGATCTGGGCGCCGATGAACGAGCTGGTGATCAGGAGCATCAGCAGAATCACCACGATCTTGGGCACGAAGGTGAGCGTCACCTCCTGGATCTGGGTCAGCGCCTGGAGCAGGGCCACCAGGATGCCCACCAGCATCGCCGCGCCGATGGCGGGGCCGGCGCCGATGATCACGGTCCAGATCGCGCCGCGCACGAGTTCGAGGGCGTCGACCTCGTTCATGATGGCCCGTCCTTTCGCGGCCGGCGGCCGATGTCGCCCTCCGTCCTTGTCACGGGGCGCGGGAGAAGGAAACCGCGGGCCTCCCCTCCCCATCCCCTCAGGAGACGGTGATGCCCTCGGACAGGAGCAGGCTGCGCCCGTCGGTGAACTTGGCGAGCGCGCCCTCGCTGGTGACCACCACCGAGTTGACCTGACCGGAGACGGTGCCGTCGGCCGAGGTCACGGTGCGGCCGATGATCTGGTCGGCCTGGGAGAGGAAGCTCGAGGCGAGTAGGTCGTCGAGCTTCTTGTTGGTGGCGGCGGTCTGCTCGACCTGCGACAGCGTCGCGATCTGGCCGATGTATTCGGTGGAATCCATCGGCTTGGTCGGGTCCTGGTTCTTCAGCTGCGTGACCAGCAGCGTCAGGAACGTGTCCGCGTTGAGCGAGGCGGCAAAGCCGCTGGCGGTCTTGGCGGCCGCACCGGTCTTGGCGGCCGTGGCGGTGCTCGTCGCCGGCTGGGCGGAGGTGGCGCTGGTGACGTCCATGGGTCGTGGTGCCTTCGTTTCGGGTGCCGGCGGTCAGGCCGGCTGGTCCTGGAGAGTGGCGCTCCCCCGGCTTGGCCGGCGGGCGGAGGCGGGGGCCGCGGCGGTATTGGGCACGGCGGCGGTGTTGGGCGCGGCGATGATCGCGGCCTCGGTCCGGTAGAGCCCGCGGATCAGCTTGAGCGCCTCGATCAGGCGACCGGCTTCCACGAGGGCGTGCGCCGCGACAATGCCCTCGCGGATCTCGGCCTGCGTCACCGCGCCGAGGAGGCCGGCGTGGAGGCCGTGGAACACCTCCCGCGCCCGGGCGGCCTCGGCCGGCTCGATCAGGATCGTCTGAACCGAGAAATAGAGCTGGCGCAGGGGCGTGGTCGCCTCGTCCGCGTGGAGGACGTGGTTCTCCAGGAGGAAGGTGGCGTCGTTGAGGAGCTCGATCGAGACCTTGCGGTCGACCCGCAGCACGGCGCCGTTGATGTAGACGCGCTCGCCCGCGCGCAGCGAGAGATGCATCGCCTTGCTCACCGCAGGCCGTCCCGCACCGAGGTGTTCACCTCGATCAGGGCGGCGAGGCTGCGGTCGGGGGTGCTCAACACCGCGCCGCTCTCGCGCATGCTCCACAGGCCCACCGAGACGAGGTCGCCGCGCAGGGCCTCGGGCAGGGCGTTGTCGGGGCTGCACAGGTCGTCGATCAGGACGGCCCAGAGGTTCTGCAGGAAGCTCGCCGCCGCCTGCCGGTCCTTCTGGGCCGCGTCGGGGCGCCCGGCGATGTGCAGGAGGTCGAGGGCCCGGTCGAAGGCGGCGAGTTCGCGCTGGCGCCCGATCTCGGGGGCGTCGTCCAGGATCTCGGCGTAGGAGAATTGATACATGGTCGGGGACGCCTCGTGTGTCCTGTCCTTGGCCGGCCGCCGCGGACGGCGGCTGGGGGACGCGATGTCGGTAGGGCGATGGTCGGGGAACGATCAGAGGTAGTTGACCAGGCTGAGCTGCCGTAGCTCGGAGGTCAGGGAATAGGAGATCTGGACCTGGGTGGTGAGCTGGTCGATCCGCGTCTTGGCCTCGGCGGTGTCCACGCTCTCCATGTCGCGGATCTGCTTGGCCAGGAGGGTCTGCTGCGCCTCGAGCCGGCCGTTGGCGTCGGCGATCGCCGCCTGCGAGCGGCCGAGGTTGGCCTGCAGCGTCACGAGGCTGGCGCTGGCCGAGCCGAGCAGCCCGGCGATCCGCCCGGCCATCACGTCCTGCACCTCCGCGGAGAAGTGCGACAGGTCGAGGTCGGAGGCGAGGACATGGGCCTTGGCCAGATCGCGGAACGCGGCGGCGTTGGCGCTCGTCGAGGTCTCCACGGTCTCGTTGCGGGAGATCCGGCTCTGGATGGTGCCGTCGGAGGCCGCCGACCAGTTCGCCCCCCAGGACGCATCGTCGAACAGGGCGTCGAAGGCGCCCCCGGGGGCGAGGAAGGCGGCCATCTGCGCGCCCGTGGCCGTGGCGAGGCCGGCGCTGCCGCGTGCACCGAACGTGCTCGTGAAGGCCAGATCGACCGCGGCCTTGGCGGTTCCGCCGTAGGCCTTCATCGGCGTCTCGAGGGTGTTGGTGCCCCCGAAGATCGACTGGCCGCCGGCGGTGGTGTTGAGGGCGGCGGTGAGGGAGGCCAGCCGCGAGGCGGCGGTGTCGGCGATCACCCTGGCGCGCTGGTCGGGCGGCGCGCCGGTGATGGCGGCGAGCGCCGTGTCGGTGTCGGCCTGGATCTGCTGCAGGATGGTCTGGGTCGAGCTGAGGCGCAGGCCGGTGATGTCGTTGCCGTCGCGCAGCGCCGTGAGCTCGGCCGAGGTCTGGCGCAGGCTCAGGGCGACGCCGGTGCGGCTGCCGAGCGTCAGGCCCATGTCGGCGTGCCGGCCGGTGACGAGCTCCTTGTTGGCGCTCGCGATCTCGGACTGCATGCGGGCGACCCCCGTGCGCGGGGTGTTCCAGAGGCTGGCGGTGGAGATGGCGTTGGTTCTCATGGGGTCTATCGCACCACGTCCATCAGGGTCTTCAGGAGTTGGTCCACCACCGAGATCAGGCGGGCCGAGGCGGTGTAGGATTGTTCGAGCTGCAGGATGCGGGCGGTCTCGTCGTCGACGTTGACGCCCACCGCGTTCGAATAGGCCTCGCCCGCCCGCGACAGCAGGGTCGACTGGTAGTCGGCTTCCGAGGTGGCGAGCTTGCGCTCGTTGGACAGCCAGCCCGCCGACGCCGCGGCGAAGGACTGCAGGGTGAGCACGCCGGTGATCTGGGTGCCGGGATCGAAGGCGCGGGCGGTGCCCAGCGCCGATGCGAGGTCGCGCAGGCGCCCGTCGAAGCCGGCCTCGGTCCCCGGGTTGGCGCGGAAGGCCGGCCCGTTCATGCCGCCGTCGCGCAGGGTGTCGAGGCTGCCGCCGGTCCTGGGGTCCACCGCCGCGTTGATGCGGATCGCGGCGGCGAGGCCCAGGGTGGCCGAGGCAGCCCCGCCCGGGACGAGGCCGCTGGTTCCGTCCGAGAACAGGCCCGCGCGACGGACCGGGCCGGCGCCGAGGTCGCCGGTCTCCGCGAAGGCGTCGACCAGGGCGCCGGCCATGGCGTCGAGCTGGCTCTCGTAGCGCACCGCCACGGTGTCGCGCAGGGCCGCCAGGCCGGCGATGCGCCCGGACTGCACCGGCATCGGCGAGTTGGCGCCCGTCACCGGCACCCCGTCCGCCATGACGCTGTTGCCCACGGTGCCGGCGGTGAATCCCACCGTCTCGGCGAAGGTGACGCGCCGGGCGGTGCGGTCGAACAGCGGCACGCCGCTGTCGGTGTAGATCGCCATGTCGTCGCCCGGGCGCGACACCGTGGTGATGCCGATCTCCTCGGACAGGGCACCGAGGATGCGGTCGCGGTCGTCGAGGGCGTCGGTGACGTCGGCGCCGTTGGCGCTGCCGCGGGTCACCGCGCCGTTGGCCACGGCGAACTGGGAGAGCAGGTCGTTGATCCGCGTCACGGAGGCGCCGAGCGCCGTGTCGGCGTCGGCGCGCACCGTATGGACCGCATCCGCCGCGGCGTTGAGGCTGAGGGCGAGGTCGCGGGCGCTCTCCACCGCCTCGCGGGCGAGCTGGCCGTCGTCGGGCCGGTTGGCCGCGGCCTGGAGGGCGGCGTTGAGGCTGCCCAGGCGCGCGGCCGGGGAGGTCGGGTCGTCGGTGTCGCCCACCGTCCGGCTCAGGCTGTCGAGCCCGGCGCTCACCGCTCCGGCGGCGGCCGCATCGGAGGTGCTCAGGAGCTTCCTCGCGAACAGGGCGTCGTCGGTGGCCCGCTGGATCACCACGGCGGTGGTGCCGCCGCCGGTGACGAGGGTGGCGATCTTGCGCGAATAGTTCGGGTCGTCGGCCCCCGTGGTGTTGCGGGAGGCCGCCGCGATCTGGCTCGAGGTCGCGGAGAGCGAGGCGCGGGCGTTGTTGAGGGCGAGGGACAGGCCCATCGTCGGTATCCTGGGGCACGGATGGTGCGGGACGCGCCGGCCGGCGCGTCCCGTGACGGTGCGAGGCGGGCGCCGCCTGGCGGGCGGCGATCCCGTCAGCGCTTGAGGTTCATCAGGGTGTCGAGCATCTCGTCGCCGGTCATGAAGACCTTCGAGTTGGCGGTGTAGATCGTCTGCGATTCGATCATGCTGGTGAGCTCGGTGCTGACGTCGACGCTCGACTGCTCGAGGGCACCGGCCTGGATCGATCCGAGGCCGCCGAGCTTGGCGAACCCGATCTGGAGGTTGCCGGACTCGTTGGTGGGCCGGAAGATGTTGCCGGCCCGCGGCTCGAGCTCGTCGGGGCTCGCCACGTTGGCCAGCGGAACCTTGAAGGCGGCGACCTTGCTGCCGTCCTCGTAGAGCGCGAAGACGGTGCCGTCGGCACCGAATTCCGAGCCCGTCACCGCGGACGGCGCCTGGCCGTCGGCCTGCCCCTTGACGTCGTAGGGGGAGCCGAGCTGGGTCACGGTGGACATGTCGAGGGTGAACGGCCCGCCGTTCGGGATCGTGAAGGAGGCCGCCGCCGGGCCGGCGATCCGGCCGTTGGCGCCGAAGGTCAGGGTCGTGGTGTCGAGCGGCGTGCCGGGGAAGCTCGCCGGGGCGGCGGCATCGTAGACGCTGGCCGACCAGGTGTTGGCCCCGGTCTTGGCGAGGTAGATGTCGAGGGTGACCTTGCGCCCGACGTTGTCGAAGGTCACGAGCGAGGTCTTCTTGGAGTAGTCGCTGCCGGCGGGCGTGGCCACCTGCGGCGCCGCGAGCACGGCCCCGTCGACGGGCAGGTTGCCCGAGAAGCTGCCCTCGGTGGTCGGGGTGGCCTTGGCGCTGAACGAGGTGAGGTTCACCGGCACCATCCCCTCGGTGCTGTTGAGCGCGGGGTTGGGCTCGCCGTTGGCCAGGCTGTAGCCCATCAGGGTGAAGCCGGCGGAATTGACGAAGTTCTTGGTCTCGCCGTCCATCACGAAGTTGCCCGCGCGGGTCAGCGCGACCACCGCGTTGTCGTCCTGCACCACGAAGAAGCCGTTGCCCTGGATGGCGAGGTCGCTCTTCGAGGTGGTGAAGGAGATCGGGCCTTCCTTGCTGATCTCGTTGCGGATCGTGGTCTGGACCGCGCCGGAGTTGTAGTTGGTCGCCGAGTTGCCCTCGATGAGCAGCGAGGAGAACTCGGCCGACGTGCGCTTGTAGCCCGTCGTGCTCGAGTTCTGGATGTTCTCGGCCACCGTGGAGATGCGGTTGGACTGGGCGTTCATGCCGGACACGCCGGTTCGCAGGACGGAGATCAGGCTCATGGGGTTACCTCTTGAAATCGTTCGGCCGCTTGGCGGGCACTAGAGGGAGATTCGCTTGCGCGGGGCTTGGCGGGGCTTGGCGGGGACTGGCCTTGGGCGTCTTGGAGACGGGGTTCGGGGCATCGCGCGCGGTTCTTCAGCCGCGCAGCGACTGGGCGAGCTCGAGGAAGGCGTCCTCGCTCGGGGCCATGTGCGGCTCCTGGCGCAGGCCCTCGTAGATCCGGGGCACCAGCAGGATCGCCTGATCGAGCTCGGGGTCCTCCCCGGCGCGGTAGCCGCCCATCAGGCGCAGATCGCGGGTCTCCTCGAAGCGGGCCATCATCGCCTTGAGCCGGCGCACGAGTTCGCGCTGCTCGGGCGTCCAGACCTCGCCGGCCAGGCGCGAGATCGAGCCGAGGAGATCGATCGCCGGATAGCGGCCCTGCTCGGCGATGCCCCGGTCGAGGACCACGTGCCCGTCGAGCGTGCCGCGGATGCTGTCGGCCACGGGATCGTTGTGGTCGTCCCCGTCCACGAGGACGGCGAAGATGCCGGTGATGCTCCCGCTCGCCCCGGGCCGGTCGAGGCCCGGCCCCGCCCGTTCGAGGAGGCGCGGCAGGTCCGAGAACACGCTCGGCGGATAGCCGCGCGCCACCGCCGGCTCGCCGGCAGCCAGCGCCACGTCGCGGGCGGCATGGGCGTAGCGGGTCACCGAATCGACGATGAGCAGCACCGCCTCGCCCCGGTCGCGGAACGATTCGGCGATGGCCATGGCGACCTTGGGCGCCTGGCGGCGCATCATCGGGCTCTCGTCGCCGGTGGAGACCACGATGACGGCGCGGTCGCGGCTGGCGGCCATGGCGCCGTCGAGGAACTCGCGGACCTCGCGGCCGCGCTCGCCCACCAGGGCGACCACGACGCTGTCGAACCCCTGCGCCCGCGCCAACATCGCGAGCAGGGTCGACTTGCCGACGCCCGAGCCGGCGAAGACGCCGATGCGCTGGCCGAAGCACAGCGGCGTGAACAGGTCGAAGGCGCGGACCCCGGTGCGCAGGGCGTCCCGCACCCGCGCCCGCTCCATCGCCGGGGGCGGCGAGGCGTCCAACGGCACCGCCACCGGGCCGGGGGCGAGCGCGCCGCCGCCGTCGACGGGGCGGCCCAGCGCGTCGATGACCCGGCCCTTCCAGCTCTGGTCGGGCCGCAGCACCGGGTCGCCGAGGCGGAAGGCGGGGGTGCCGATGCCGGCCTCGATGCGCGAGGCGAACGGCTTGAGCGTGACGCCGCCGGCATCCACCCGCACCACCTCGGCCACCTCCTCGCGGCCGCCGGCCGAAAAGCCCATCCGGTCGCCGAGCCTGACGAAGGCGCCCACGCCCGCCACCCGCGCGGAGCTGGCGGTGACCTCCTGGATCGTGCCGCCGATGCGCACCAGCGGCAGGGCCTCGCGCCCGCTCTCCAGGGCCGCCCCGAGGCGGTCGATGGCATCGCCTTGCATCGGCCTAACCCTGCGGGCTGAGGGAGCGGATCGCTCCCGCGAAGGAGTTCTCGGTCTCCGAGGTCAGCGTCGCCGCGCTCTCGAAGGCCCGCTGGATGGTGATGAGCTTGGTCATCTCCATGACCGGATTGACGTTGGCGCCCTCGATATGGCCCTGGATCACGCCCATCCGGGTGAAGTCCTGGACCCGCTCGGCCGGCACGCTCGGCGACACCGCGTTGGCCTCGGCGCGGGTGAGCCTGGCCCTCGGGTCGATGGTGAACAGGCCGAGCGCGCCGACCTGATTGATGTTGGGACTCTCGCCCTGGTAGATGCTGCCGTCGCGGCCGATCTTGGGCGGGCCGGCCTGCGGATCGAGCAGCAGCGGGCCGCCGCCCGGATCGAGCACGGGCTGGCCGGACATGTTCCGCAGCTGGCCGTTGGCATCCATCTTCATGCGCCCGTCGCGGGTGTAGACGGGGCCCTTGGTGCCGCCGACGCTGAGCCAGGCGTCGCCCTGGATCGCCACGTCGAGGGGCGAGTCGGTCTTGCTGACCGGGCCGGCCCGGCGCGAGATGAAGGTGTCGCCGGCACTCGTGAAGGCGATGGGGCCCTTGCTCGCCTGGGCGAGCAGGGCCTCGAAATGGGTGTCCTCCGCCCGGTAGCCGGCGGTGGAGAGGTTGGCCACGTTGTTGGCCACGGCGTTGAGGCGTTTTTCCAGGTTCACCTGGGCCGAGAGCGCGACGTAGAGTCCGTTCTGCACCGCGCTCAGCCCCGCGACCGGTTCTGGAGCGCGCTCAGGAGCAGGTCGGCATCGAGCCCCTGCGAGGCGCTGCTGCCGTCGAAGAGGGCCAGGATGGGATCGCCGGCGGTGTTGTTCTGCGCGTCCCAGATCGCGGTGAACGTTTGGATGAAGCGGTCGAGCTTGACCGGGTCCTTGAAGCTCGCGACGTCGACCTTCTCCTCGATGATCGCCGCCTGGCGGGCGATGGCCTCGGCCGAGCCGCCGTCGGGCAGGCCGAGCACGGTCTTGACCACTTGCGAGAGGGCGTCGTCGCCCAGGATGCCGAAGCCGCTGCTCACGGTCGGCGCGATGCGCGAGAAATAGAGGGCGAGGCGCACGCCGGCGTCCTCGGCGCCCGCGTCGACCTCGAGGCTCTGGCGCAGGTAGGCGTCGGTGACGCTCTTGGCCTTGGCGTCGAGGGGCAGCGCGGTGCCGAAGCCGAGGTCGAAGGCGGTCCGGCCGGGGCCCGAGAGCGCCACGTTGGCCACCGCCACCGTCCGGTTGGCGCCGGCGGGGTAGCTGACGTAGGCCGCCCCCGAGAGATCGTTGGCGGACAGGCTGTTGTAGGCCGTGGTCTCGAAGAACAGGTTGTTGCGCACGCCCAGGCCGGCCTTGACCTTGCCCTTCAGCCCGGCGTCGCCGGACGCCTCGATCCGGGCGTTGATGGCCTCGACGATCTGCGCGCCCGAGACGGATGCCAGGTCGAGGCCCGGCTTGGCCAGGGTGTCCTTGTTGAGGACGATCGTGATCGAGCGGGTGGTCGACGCGTCGAGCTGGCTGGTGAGCGAGAAGCTGGCCTCCTTGCTGCCGGAGAAGTCGAACACGTCGGAGATGTCGAGGGCGCCGCTCAGCTGCGCCGGCGTGGTGGCGAGGCCGCTGGCCTTGGCGCCCTGCGCGAAGTCGAAGGCGCTGGCGAACGCCTTGTAGCGGCTGTCGTTGAGGCGATTGGCGAAGCTGGTGGCGCTGGTCACGCCCTCGGTCACCACCTTGCGCATCAGCGCCTTGGCGTAGGTCATCTCCTCGAGCCCCATCGCCTTCATGGCGTAGGCATAGAGGCGCTGGTCGCCGAACAGGTCGTCGACGGATTTCACCTTGCCGATGTTGGCCTCGAAGTAGGCGGTCTCGCGGGCGACGTCGGTGGTGGCGGCCTTGCGCGCCAGGGAGAGGTCGAGGTCCCGGGCGATCAGGCGGTAGCTGAAGGAGGTGTTCAGCATGGGCCGGCCCCCGCGGACGCGGACGCGCCGGCGTCGGGGTGGTGGAGGGCCATGGTGCGATCCGGGTTGGCGGCAACGCCGACGGTATGATGGGGGAACGGCCGTGTCGGGGAAGGGCTCACAGCGGGGTCGGGCCGATGATGGTCTCGGAGGTCACCACCACCCAGCCCGCGCCGGTCTGGCGGATCGAGATCACGCGGCCGGCGCCGGGCAGGACGGCGCCCGGGACGATCTGCCGGAGGCCGCTGGGACCCTCCACGAGGGCAGTGCCGTCGCCGACGCGGCGCAGGACGTAGGGGCGCCCGGACACGGCGGCCAGGGGCGTCGCGCCCGCCTCCGCCGCGGCCGGGACGGCGCGGTCGGGCAGCGAGCCGGTGGTGAGGGGGTCGAGGTCCACCGCCGCCGTTCGGACGGGCGAGACACTCTTCTTCCAGGCGAACCCGTTGGCGATCGGCGGCACGATCTCGCGGACGTCGTAGCCGTTGGGGCTTCCGGCGATGGAGACGGCGGCCCATCCGCCGCAGACCGCGGCCAGGACGAGGCAGCCGCCGATGGCGGTGCGCTCCAGGGCCGCGTCGCGGGCCCGGCGCAGGATGGTGGCGCTGGCCGAGGGGCGGCGCACCGCGGCCTCCCTCGCCGTCGTGGCGAGGTGAGCGGCGGCGCCCTTGCGCAATCCTGGTGAGAAGGCCATCGCGGTCGACGTCCCTGTGGTATTTCCGATCATATGATTAACGGTCTCATGGTTAATGGCCCGTTAAGAGGAGGCCCCGCAGCCCATCCGGCGTCGTGGCCCTGTGCGTGCCGGCCGGCCGGCGCCGGCGCGCCTACCGCGGACCCTATCCCCTTGTCGCCGCATGATGTTTTCGCGCCGCGGGATTCCCCTTTCGCGCCGCCTGCTGTAAGGCGCGCCTCCTGGGGCGGGAACGGAAAGACGGGCGATGACGGACGACCGTGACGGAGCGGGGCAGCACAGGGCGCTCGTCGAGCGCGGGCCCCGGCGCCAGCGGGTGATGCAGCAGGCCCGCGTCCTGTTCGGGCGCGAGACCCTGGCCTTCTGCGTGGTGCGCGACCTCTCGCGGGACGGCGCCAAGATCCGCCTCGTGCGGCCGGTCGCCCTGCCGGCGACGTTCGAGCTGATGATCGCCGCCCACGACCTGCGGGTCTTCGAGGTGGAGCTGCGCTGGCAGCGCGGCGAGTTCGCCGGCGTCGCCTTCCTGCGCCGCCTCGGCGCGGGGGCCTGACGCGATACCGCCCCCCCGCCGCCCTGTGGATGGACGCGGCGGTCGCGGCGCCCTTTCGGAGGCGATGTCGCCCGGCTTAACCCGTTGCTAACGCGGACACGCCAATGTGAACACATCGGCGGCCGGTCCTGTTGGCTATAGACAAGATCACGCCGGTGACTTCGCAGTGGATAGGTCGACGAGACCTAAGACATGATGTCGTTCCACTGGTCCGGTGAAAATCCGGGATGTCAAGCGCCCGCCCTCGACTGCGCCGACACCGTTCCGGTGTCGAACGGGACGGCTGCGCTCGTGTAGGCCCGAATTCCGCGCCCTTCCCGCAAATTTCACGCTCCCGGAAAAACCCCCACCATGACCAGCCTGCTCACCAACAATGCGGCGATGACCGCCCTGACGACCCTGAAGTCGATCAACCAGTCGCTCGACATGACGAGCAACCGGGTCTCCACGGGCCAGCGCGTCTCCACCGCCTCCGACAACGCCGCCTACTGGTCGATCGCCACCACSGTSCGCACCGACAACGCCTCGCTGGGCGCCGTGAAGGACTCCCTCGGCCTCGGCTCCTCGGCCGTCGACACCGCCTACAAYGGCCTCAACAGCATCATCGGCGACCTGCAGAACATGCGCGCCAAGCTGCAGACCGCCCTGCAGCCCGGCGTCGACCGCGCCAAGGTCCAGACCGAGATCGACGCCATCCAGGAGGGCCTCAACAGCATCATCGGCGACCTGCAGAACATGCGCGCCAAGCTGCAGACCGCCCTGCAGCCCGGCGTCGACCGCGCCAAGGTCCAGACCGAGATCGACGCYATCCAGGAGAAGATGAAGGCCACCGCCAACTCGTCGAACTCCAGCGGCCAGAACTGGCTCTCGGTGAACTCCGACACCGGCACCAACCCCGCCTACCAGGCCGCCCCGAAGGTCATCGCCGGCTTCGCCCGCGCCACGGACGGCACCATCAACTTCTCCGAGATCACCGTCGATGTGAACGCGATCAAGCTCTACGACACCAACTCGGCCAGCGTTCAGACCGCCGCCACCGCCGCCCGGGTCACCGCCGGCCAGCCTAGATCAACTCTTCAACTTGAGAGTTTGATCCTGCGCGCTCACCGATACCGTCGTCCGGGCGCTCGGCTACGGCCCGGCGNACGGCACCATCAACTTCCGGACGGCACCATCAACTTCTCCGAGATCACCGTCGATGTGAACGCGATCAAGCTCTACGACACCAACTCGGCCAGCGTTCAGACCGCCGCCACCGCCGCCCAGGTCACCGGCACCACCTCGCTCACCGGCACCGCCGGCTTCGGCTCGGGCACCGGCACCGCCAACTTCAGCGGCACCAACGAGGTCAAGATCACGCTGACCACCTCGGCCGGCGCCAACGACATCACCCTCAACGCCTCCACCCTCGCCTCCGCCGCCGTGAACCTGGCCGCCGTCACCACCGAGGAGTTCATCTCGGCGATCAACAACCAGATCGCCGCCTCCTCCAACATCGCCGGCACCGTCACCGCCGCCCTCGACACCTCGGGCCGCCTGTCGTTCACCACCACCGGCGCCGGCGCCACCGAGACCGTCTCCGTCGCCAACGGGACCGTCACGGCCGGCAACACGCTGGTCGACGTCGGCTTCGGCACCGGTACGGCGGGCACCGACACCCGCTCGGGTGCCGGCACCGCCGCCGGCACCACCACCGCCCGCGGCATCCTCGACACCGTGTCGGGCACCTTCTCGGTCGACAGCATCGACATCAGCGCCCTCACCGGCACCGCCGGCGATGCCAGCCTGAAGGCGATCATCACCCAGGTCGACAAGGCGATCTCGGCCGTCACCAACGCCGGCACCAAGCTCGGCGCCAACAAGACCCAGATCGACGGCCAGAAGACCTTCGTCGACACCCTGATGAAGGCCAACGACCGCACCATCGGCATCCTGGTGGACGCCGACATCGAGGAGGAGTCGACCAAGCTGAAGGCCCTGCAGACGCAGCAGCAGCTCGCCGTGCAGTCGCTCAGCATCGCCAACTCGTCGAGCCAGAGCATCCTGTCGCTGTTCCGGTAAGATCTCCTGCCTTCGCCCCCGGCCGCGCCGGGGGCGGAACCGAAACGGAAAAAGGCCACGCTTCCCGCCGGAAGCGTGGCCTTCGTCGTCGGTCGCTCCCGCGTCGTCAGCCGACGAAGGTGTACCCGGCCAGGCGCTTGGCCTCGATCGGGTCGTAGCCCAGCCGCATGCGCAGCTTCTTGCGCAGCTTGCTGATGTGGCCCTCGACCACGCTCTCCTCGACGTCGGTGTCGTGCTCGGCATAGACCGCGTTGAAGATCTGCAGCCGGCTGAGCTGGCGGCCGCGGTTGCGCGCGAAATACTCCAGGATGTGACGCTCGCGGCGCGGCAGCATCAGGCTCTGCCCGTCGATCTCCGGGTCGCGGCCGTCGGCATGGACCGTGAGGCGGCCGGCCTTGTCCTGGGCCGGGGCGGCCACGCCCTCGCTGCGGTTGGCCCGGCGGCGGATGGCGGCGGCCCGGGCCAGGATCTCGCGGACATGGACCGGGCGGCGCACGACGTCGTCGATGCCGGCGGTGAAGAGGTCGAGGGTCTGCTCGAGGGAACGGGTCTCGTTGAGCGCGATGATCGGGGCGTGGGTCAGGCTGCGGATGGCGGCCGTGAAGCGGGTCCGCTCCTGGTTCTCGCCGAGCACGAAGCCTTCCACCGCCTGCAGGTCGTCCGATCCGGTGGTGCCGAGCCAGGCCTGGAACTCCTCGGCCCGAAGGCCGAGGGCGCGCACGCCCTGCGCGTCGAAACCGGCGAGGTACTCGGTGGCTACGGAAGACCGCTCATCGACCACGATGTACATTGTCGCGCATTGCCCCACTGAAACCGGGAGTGGGACGATAAGATCGTCGCCACGGCAGTCGTCTCGAGCGAAGATCGAGGCGATTTCGGCGCGGCATCGGCAAAACGACTTGCCGTTGCTTCGCTTCCGATCTCTTCGACTGGGTCAACTCAAGATTTCGTGTTGACACCGTTGTCGTCGGGGAATGGTTAATTTTCGATTAAGTGGCGTTAACGAAATTCTTCCGCTGCCGGATCGTCCCTGTCCCGTCCCGGCACCTGTGGCGCCTGCGCATCAGGCTCCGGCGGGCGGGCCGTAGCGGTGGTTGAGGCTGTTGGCGAAGCGGTCGGCGAACTTCGCGGTGGCCACAGGCAGGGTGCGCCCGCGCAATTGTCCGAGGATCAGCGACATCGGCTCGAGGTCGCGCGCGTCGATGGGCCGGCGGCACAGGCGCGGGTCGTCGGGGATGCCGCTGGGCACCTGCAGGCTCACGGCGTCCTCGCGCAGGACGAGGTTGCGCAGGAATTCCAGGGAGCTCGATTCGATCGCCGGGCGCAGCGGCGCCCCCTTGCGGGCCAGCGCGTCGTCGAGGTGGTGGCGGATGGCCAGCGACCGGTCCGGCAGCGCCATCGGGTGCATCAGGCACTCGCGCAGGCGCACCGGCCCCTCGTCCCGGGAGAGCGGATGGCCGGCCCGCATCAGGGCGTAGAGGGGCTGGCTGCAAGAGAACAGCACCTGAAGGTCGGCCGAGGGCGGCGGCTGCAACACGAGGGCGAGGTCGGATTCGAACTGGGCGAGGGAGGCGATCGCCTGGAGGTGGTCGCGCACCAGCACCGTGAAGGTCACCAGCGGGAACGGCGCCCGGTAGGCCTCGACCTCGTCGGGGACGACATGGTTCACGAAGGCCTGGCTGCAGGCGAGCTTGACGTGGCCCCGGCGCACCCCGGAGAGGTCGGCGATCTGCGAGCGCACGCGCTCCAGGTCCGAGACCTGGTCGCGGATGTGGCGCACCAGCAGCTCGCCGGCGGCGTTGAGGCGCATGCCCTTGGCGAACCGCTCGAAGATCGGGGTGCCGAGCTCGTATTCGAGGTCCTGGATCTGCCGGGTCAGGGCCGAGGGCGTGAGGTTGAGCCGCTCGGCCGCCCGCCGGATCGACCCGTGCCGCGCGATCTCCGAGACATAGGTGAGGACGCGCAGGTGCTTCATCGACGGGGATCCGGTGCACGGCGAGGGAGCGTTGCGTTTTCGGCAACGCCTCGGTCAGCAAACAGCACTCGCATGCAACAGGGCCTGCTCATAGCCTGGGCCGGACACTGTCGCTGGAACCGGATACCGCCATGATTCGCCGTCGCACCTTCCTGGCCGGCCTCGGCGCCGGACTCGTCGCCGCCCCCGCCGTGGTGCGGGCGCAGGGCTCGAGCGTGATCCGGATGGGCTCGCTCAAGCTGATCCATTCGATCGCCCCGCATTTCTACGCGCAGTTCACGCCGGCCGGCGTCACCGTCGAGGTGATCCCCTTCGAGAGCCCGACCGAGTGCAAGAACGCCGTCGTGACGAAGTCGGTGGATTTCGGCACCTTCGGCATCGCCGCCGGCACCCTGGGGGCGGCCGCCGGCGAGCCGCTGGTGATCGTCGCCTCCACCTGCAACCGCGGCATGGCGATCATCGCCAAGAAGGATGCCGGCATCGCCACCATCCAGGATCTCAAGGGCAAGCGCGTGGCGCTCTGGCCCGGCTCGACCCAGGAGGTGTTCGCCCTCGAGCGGATGCGCATGGAGGGGATGAGCGTGAAGGACATCACGCCGGTGCGGATCTCGTTCAGCGAGATGCACATCGCGCTGGCGCGCGGCGACATCGACGCCTACGTCGGCGCCGAGCCCGCCCCCGGCGTCAGCCTCTCGACCGGGGTCGGCAGCCTCGTCGAATACCCCTACGGCACCGAGATGGGTGCCCTCAACATGGTGTTCGGCGCCCACCGCGACACCATCGCCGAGCGGCCCGACGTGGTGCGCACCATGCTCGACATCCACCGCAAGGGCACCGACTTCGCCGCCAACAACCGCGAGGCGATGATCGCCATGGCGGTGCAGAAGCTCGGCCAGAAGCGCGAGGCGCTGGAGATCTCCGCTCCCAACGTCGAGCTCAAGTGGAAGCTCGGCCCCACCGAGATCGGCCAGGCCAGGATCTATGCCGACCGCATGCTCGCCCTGAAGCAGATCAAGCGCCTGCCCGACTTCTCGACCTTCATCGACACCCGCTTCGTCGACGCGATGAGGGACGCATGAGTGCCGCCCCGCTGGCCGGCCCGGCCGCCGTGACGGCGCCGCCGGCGACGCCGCGCGCGCCCTGGCGGCTCGGGCGCCTGCGCGAAGGGCTCCTCGCCCTGGCGATCCCGGCGGTGCTCGCCCTGATCTGGCACCTGACGACGACGGGGCGGCCCTACAGCCTGATCCCGCCGCCGGCCGAGGTCTGGACGGCGCTGGTCGACCTGGCGGTGGGCGGCATCAACGACGACGCCTTCAGCGCGACCCTGCTCACGCACCTGGGGGCCTCGCTGTCGCGGGTGTTCGGGGGCTTCGCGCTGGCCGTACTCACCGCCCTGCCGATCGGGCTCCTCATCGGCCGCGTGCCCCTGATGCGCCAGCTCCTCGACCCGATGTTCCAGATCCTGCGGCCGGTGCCGGTCACCGCCTGGCTGCCCCTGGCCATGATCCTGTTCGGGCTCGGGCCGCGCTCGGCCTACTTCCTCGTCTTCCTGGGCGCGTTCTACCCGATCCTCGTCAACACCATCTTCGGCGTGCGCTCGGTGGAGCCGCGCCTGTTCGAGGCGGCCGCGATGCTCGGCTGCCGGGGCTCGGCCCAGTTCGCCCGGGTGGTGCTGCCGGCGGCCCTGCCGTCGATCTTCACGGGCCTGCGCCTCGGCCTCGGCTTCGCCTGGGTCGTCATCGTGGTCGGCGAGATGACCGGGGTGCAGACGGGGCTCGGGGCGATCATCATGGAGGCGCGCCAGCTCTCGCGCACAGAGATCGTGATCTGCGGCATGATCGTGATCGGCATCGCCGGCTTCCTCTCCGACCGCATCGTCATGCTGATCGGCCGCCGCCTGCTCGCGTGGAGCCCCTCCCATGGATGACCGAGACAGGGATAACCAAGCCAATGGCTGATGCCACCGTCCCCATCCTCGACGTGCGCAACGTCTCGAAGTCCTTCAGCGTGAACGGCCGCACCGTCGAGGCGCTGAAAGGCGCCAACCTCACCGTGAACCGGGGCGAGTTCATCTGCCTGCTCGGCGCCTCGGGCTGCGGCAAGTCCACCCTGCTGCGGATCGTGGCCGGCTTCGAGACGGCCACCGCCGGCGAGCCGCTGATGTGGGACCGTCCCATCGACGGCCCCGCCCCGAGCCGGGGCATGGTGTTCCAGGACTACGGCCTGTTCCCCTGGCTCTCGGTGCGCGACAACATCGGCTTCGGGCCGAAATCCCGCGGCCGGCCGGCGGCCGAGATCCGCGACACGGTCTCCCGCTACATCGACGTGGTCGGGCTGCAGCGCTTCGCCGACGCCTATCCGCACCAGCTCTCGGGGGGCATGAAGCAGCGGGTCGCCATCGCGCGGGTGCTCGCCAACGAGGCCGAGGTCGTCCTGATGGACGAGCCGTTCGGGGCGCTCGACGCCATGACCCGCGAGCGCCTGCAGGACGAGCTCCTGGACCTGTGGAGCCGCACCGGGCTGACGGTCCTGTTCGTCACCCACGCCATCGAGGAGGCGATCTTCCTCGCCGACCGGGTGGTGGTGATGTCGCCGAGCCCGGGCCGCATCGACGCGATCCACACCATCGACCTCGCCCGGCGCCGCGACGTGTCGAGCCCCGCCTTCAACGACGTGCGTCGCATGCTCTCGGCCCAGCTCCACAGCCACCACGCCCGCACGGCGGCATGACGGCCGATCTCCGCCGCCCCGAGCACCGCCTCGCCTACCGCGCGGCCGTCGACCGTCCCAGGATCGCCCTGCCCGGAGGCAAACACCTCGCGGTCTGGCCGGTGGTCAACGTCGAGCACTGGCTCATCGACCATCCGATGCCGCGCCAGATCCTGGTGGCGCCGACCGGTGCCGCGCTCCTGCCCGACATCCCCAACTGGGCCTGGCACGAGTACGGGATGCGGGTGGGGTTCTGGCGCCTGCTCGCGGCGTTCGAGACCCGCGGCATCCGCCCGACCCTGTCGATCAACGGCTCGGTCTGCGAGGCCTATCCCCGGATCGCTCGGGCCGCACACGCCGCCGGCTGGGAGTTCATGGGCCACGGCTTCCACCAGGTGCCGACCCACCGGGTCGGCGACGAGCCGGCGGCCATCGCCCGCACCATCCGGGCGATCCGCACCGTCACCGGCGCGGCGCCCCGCGGCTGGCTCGGGCCGGGACTCACCGAGACCCTCGACACGCCGGACCACCTCAGGGCGGCGGGGATCGAGTACGTCGGCGACTGGGTGGCCGACGACCGGCCCTGCCGGCTGTCCACCGCGCACGGGCCGCTGGTGACCCTGCCCTATTCGGTGGAGCTCAACGACATCCCGCTCCTGGCGATCCAGCATCACCGCGCCGACGAGTTCGTGGAGCGCGCCCTCGCCCAGGCCGACCGCCTCGCCGCGGAGGCCGCGGGCGGGGGACCGCTCGGGGGCGCCAAGGCGATGGGGTTCGCGATCCACCCCTACATCACCGGCGTACCGCACCGGATCGGCCTGCTGGAGCGCCTGCTCGACGCGCTCCTGGCCCGGCCGGACGTGGTGTTCCTGCAGGGCGGCGACCTCGTCGACTGGTATCTGGAGAGCGGCGACGATGCCTGATGCCGACTGGCGGACCCTCGACGCCGACGCCCTCGACCGGGCCTACGACAACCGGGGCGCGGTGGCCGACAGCGCGTCTCGCCTCGCCGGCTGGCGCGCCCGCAGCGCGGTCCTGCGAGCCGAGCGCCCCGGCACCCTGGACATCCCCTACGGCCCTCGCCCGCGCAACCGCATCGACCTCTTCGAGGGGGACGGCGGGAACGCCCCGCTCCTGGCCTTCGTCCACGGCGGCTACTGGCAGCGCAACGCGCGCGAGGATTTCGGCTGCATGGCGCTGGGACCTCTGGCGCTCGGGCTCGACGTGGCGCTGATCGGCTACACCCTGGCGCCCGAGGCGACCTTGAGCGAGATCGCGGACGAGATCGGCGCCGCCCTGCGGCTCCTGCGGGCGCGGGACGAGGCCGCCGGCCGGCCCCGGCGGCGGCTGGTGGCGTCGGGCTGGTCGGCGGGCGGGCACCTGGCGGCCCTGTCCTGCCAGTGGCCGGAGGTCGACGCGGCCCTGTGCATCAGCGGGATCTACGACCTCGCGCCGATCCGGCGCACGGGTCTCAACGAGGCCCTGCGCCTCACCGAGGACGAGGTCGCCACCCTCTCGCCGATGCGCCTGGGCGGCCGGCGGGGCGTGCCGGTGACGGTCGCCTACGGCCTGTGCGAGCTGCCCGAACTGCAGCGGCAGTCGCGCGACTACGCCGCCCTGCGGCAGGCCTCCGGCGAGCCCGGCGGCCTGCTGCCGCTGGCGGCCCACGACCACTTCTCGATCCTCGACGCGATGATCGCGCCGGACGGCGCCCTGGCCCAGGCCGCCCTGGCGCTGGCGCGGGGGTGAGGGGTCAGGGGTCAGGGGTCAGGCCGCGACCCTGCGGGGGCGCTCGCGGACGAAGGCCCGCGCCTCCTCGGCCGGAAGCGGCCGGCTGAAGAGATAGCCCTGCACCTCGGTGCAGCCCTCCCGGCGCACGCTCTCGAACTGCTCCTGCGTCTCGACCCCCTCGGCGGTGATGGTGGTGCCCCGGCGCATGCCGAGCCCCACCACGGCGCGGACCACGGCGGCCGCATCCGGATCGGCGATGTCCCAGATGAAGGAGCGGTCGATCTTGATCTTGTCGAAGGGGAAGCGGCGCAGGTAGCTCAGCGAGGAGTAGCCGGTGCCGAAGTCGTCGAGCGCGATGCGCACCCCCAGCGCCCGCAGGCGGGTGAGGCAGGCGATCACCGAATCGGCCTCGTGCATCAGCACGCTCTCGGTGATCTCGAGTTCGAGCCGCTGCGGCGCCAGCCCCGAGGCGGCCAGGGCGGCGACCACGCTTTCCTCCAGGCCCGGCTGCTGGAACTGCAGGGTCGAGACGTTGACGGCGATCCGCAGGTCGCCGGGCCAGGAGGCGGCCTCGCGGCAGGCCTCGCGCAGCGCCCAGATGCCGAGGGGCACGATCAGCCCCGTTTCCTCCGCCAGCGGGATGAACTGCTCCGGCGAGACCATGCCGCGGCTGGGGTGGCGCCAGCGCATCAGCGCCTCGAAGCCGCACACCGTGCCGTCGGCGATGGTCATGACCGGCTGGTAGGCGAGGCCGAGCGCGCCGCCGATCACCGCCTCGCGCAGGTCGAACTCGAGGCGGTTGCGGTCGGCGATGGCCGCGTCCATCCCGGTCTCGTGGAAGTGGTAGGTGTTCCGCCCGGCCGCCTTCGACCGGTAGAGGGAGATGTCGGCGTTCTTGAGGAGGACGCCGGCGGTCAGGCCGTCGTCCGGCGCCAGGGTGATGCCGACGCTGGCGCCGATCGTCACCATGCGGCCGCCGAGGTCCACCGGCTCGCCGACCGCATCGATGATGCGCTGGGCCAGGGCGGCCGTCTCCTGCGTCCCGGAAGCGGCGGGGGCGATGACGGCGAACTCGTCGCCGCCCAGGCGCGCCACCGTGCCGGCCTCGCCCACCGCGGCCCGCAGGCGCCCCGCGATGGTGGCGAGCAGAGCGTCGCCGGCAAGGTGGCCGAGGGTGTCGTTGACGGTCTTGAAGCGGTCGAGGTCCAGGAAGAGCAGGGCGAGGCGCCCGCGGCCCGCCTTCACCTCGGCGAGGTGCCGGTCGAGGTGCTCGTGGAACAGGATGCGGTTGGGGAGGTCGGTGAGCGCGTCGTGATGGGCCATGTGGTTGACCCGGCGCTCGGCCTCCTTGCGGGCGGTCACGTCGATATGGGTGCCCACCATCCGCAGCGGTCGCCCCTCGCCGTCGCGCGTCACGACACGCCCGCGCGACAGGATCCAGGCGTAGCGTCCCTCCGCCGTCTCGACCCGGTGCTCGCATTCGTAGGCCGCGCTGGTGCCGGCGAGATGGTCCTCGAACGTCCGAAGGGCCTGCGCCCGGTCGTCGGGATGCACCATCTCGGCCCAGGTGCGGACGGTGCCGGGGAACGCCCCGACCGCGTAGCCGAGCATCGTGTAGCAGCGGTCGGACAGCCAGTACGCCCCGCTGGCGACGTCGAGGTCCCACAGCCCGTCGCTGCCGCTGTCGAGGGCCAGCGCCAGGCGCTCCTCGCTGACGCGCAGCCGCCCCTCGCTCTCCACGAGGGCCTCGCGCGTCATGCGCAGTTCGGTGACGTCGAGGTTGAGCCCGACGATGCGCGAGGGCACGCCGGTGGCCTCGTCGCGGATGATCCGGCCGAAGCTCATCAGCCAGCGGCAGGAACCTGAGCCGGCGCCGGCGCCGGCGCGCGGCAGCACCCGGAACTCGACCCCGAAATTCGCAGCCCCGGTCCGGATGGCGTCGTGGTCCGCCGCCTCCACCGCGGCGCGGTCGTCGGGATGGATCGGTGCGGTGCGGTGGTTCGCGTCGACCGTCACCGTCGTCGCCCCGGGCGGGACGTCGAGCCCGATCATGCGCGCGCTCTCGGGCGAATGGCGCAGGACGCCGTGCGCCAGGTCCCATTCCCACACCGCCGCACCGGCGGCCTGCTGGGCGAGCTGGAGCAGGTCCGACGTCTGCGAGAGCCGGTCGCGGGCGACGATGATGTCGTCGATGTCGAGGGCGGTGCCGATCCATTCGGCCACACGCCCGTCCCGGTGGACCGGGATCATCACGAGCTTGTGCCACCGATAGACGCCGTCGTGGCGCCGCAGGCGGCCCTCCACCTCGAAGGTGCGGCCGGCGGCCACCGCCTCCATCCAGACGCGGCTCATGCGGGCGACGTCGTCGGGGTGGTTGCGGCTGTGGCGGATGTCGCGCGGGGCGCCATCCTCGCCGTAGTAGCTCCGGAAGCAGGCGTTGCGGTAGGTGGTGCGACGCTCCTCGCCGGCCAGCACCCAGACCATCTGCGGCAGGGACTCGGTGAGGGAGTGGTATCGGGCCTCGCTGTCGCTCAGGGCGAGGTCGGCGCGGGTCTTGGCCCGCAGGGTGTCGTGCAGGCGCAGGTGCGCCAGGACGATTTCGGACAGGTCGTGCAGCTGCCCGATCTCGGACGGCGACAGACGGCGCGGCCGCGTGTCCATGACGCACAGGGTGCCGAGGCGGATGCCGTTGCGCAGGACCAGGGGGATGCCGGCATAGAACCGGATGCGAAGGTCGCCCTGGACGAGGGGATTGTCCCGATAGGCCGGGTCGGCGGCGGCGTCCTCGATGACGAGGGGTGCGTCCGACTCGATCGTCTGGGCGCAGAAGGCGATGTCGCGGGACACGAACGCGTCCTCGATCCCGCAGCGGGCCTTGGTCCAGACGCGATCCGAGTCGACGAGGGTGACCAGCGCGATGGGGACGCTGAACAGGTCGCGGGCGGTCCGGCATACGGCATCGAAATGACGCTCGGCCGCGGTTCCGATCAGGTCGAGAGCATGCAGAGCGGCCAGACGCTCGGCTTCGATCACCGGAGAGGACATCCCGTTCCCTGCATTCTCCCGCTTCGCCGTCGGGATTAAGCGAAATGTCTTGACGAATACCTCCCGCCATCGGTGTTGTCGTTGCGCGTTCGGAGTGCCCGCGCCGGTGCCGGGACCGCCCGGCAGATTCCGCGACGGTCCGTGCGACGAAGACCGCCGACGCCGGCGTCGAACGTCGAAAATGCGCCGTACCGGAAGGCTAGGGCAGGCACCGGCTTGCGACTTCGCCAGCATCGGAGTAGCGCTCCCACGCCGACGGCAGGTTCCGGAGACGCCGCCTCACCCAAGAGACAGTCCAATCTGCAGGGTTGGAAAAACGAATCGGCATCCGATGCGTCACGAAAGGCGATTTTTCCTGTCGGGGGAGACTTGTTCTTGGCAATGGCGCCACCCATGTCGCCGACAGGACGAGGTCAACATCGTCCGGTGGCCCGACTAGTCTGCATCACGATGCATTCCGGCTCGGCACATCGCATGCGGGCCGAGGCGCGGCACGGGACGGTCGCCGTCCCTGTCGGCGTTTCGACTCCGTCGCGGGCCCCATGAGAACAACGACAAGAATCGTCCGCGCGAATCCGGCACCGTCGCCATCGAATCCGCCACGGAGTCGATGCTCGGGCCGCCCGTTCGAAGCAGCGACGGTCGCTTTGATCATCACATCGTGACTCAACGGTGGACGATGGATGGTGATACGTGGCAGCGAAGTGATCGGTGACGCGCTATTGGGAACCACATACCAATTGGCGGTGGAAAATGACCGCTCTATGGGTGCCAGATGAAACTTTGCTCGGTATTGCGTGTTTCCACATCCTTCGACGTGTGAAACGTTGCGGTTGGATCGTTCGATAGCGGCATGGAGGCATGTCGCTTTGTGGCTTTAGTACATGAGGGCCACGAGAGAAGGTTTCCCTACAGAATCTCAGGGCGAGGTATCGGCGACCGTGGTCCGGGACGCGACGTCCCGGGACGGTTTCGACACGACGACGACCGCTGCCGCCGAAGGGGCGGCGCGGTGGATAAAAATGCAAAAGAGAGAGAAGGGTCATAGACATGGAAGACACAGATCAGACCATCCAGGCTGACTATGTCGAACTCGCTGCCGATATCGTTTCCGCCTACGTCTCGAACAATTCGGTTCCGGTGGGAGAATTAGGCAATCTGCTCAGCAGCGTCCACGCGGCGCTCAGCGGCATCGCCGGCGGCTCCGCCGCCGCTCCCAAGGAAGAGCCGGTCGAAAAGCCGACGCCGGCACAGATCCGCAAGTCCATCACCCACGATGGCCTCGTGAGCTTCGTGGACGGCAAGACCTACAAGACGCTCAAGCGCCACCTGACCGGCGCGGGCCTCGATCCGGCCTCGTATCGTCAGCGCTACGGCCTGCCCAGCGATTACCCGATGACGGCGCCCTCGTACTCCGAGCAGCGGTCGGCCCTGGCCAAGAGCCTCGGTCTCGGCCAGCAGCGCCGTGCCCCGGGCGACGCCAAGGCGAGCGAGTCCTCCGAGCCGGCCACCGAGCAGGCCGAGGCCGAGAAGCCCCGGCGCGTCGGCCGTCCGCGCAAGGTCGCTGCGGCCGAGTGAAGGTACGGACCGGTCCATTCGGACCGGCACGCCTCCGTCCAGCCTTCGTCCCCGCATGCCGACTCCGGCTGCGGGGAGTATTCGGTTCCAGGGCCAGCGAGAAACGGGCTTCGCTCGGGCGACGCGCGGGCTCGGTGATACGGTTCCCGCCTGAATCAAGCGGAAGCCGTGTCAGGCGCCTTCCTGCCAGCCGGTCTTGGCACCCTTGTCGAACAGCTTCTGCGCCAGCACTACGGCGGCGGGCGCGTTGAGGGCGGTGGCATCCGCGCCGAGGCGGACGGCGAGACCGGGGTCGGCCGTGAAGACCGGACCGCCCACCATGATGCCGACGGCCCGGTTGCACGACCTCGCCCGGATCGTCGCGATGAAGGCCGCGAGCTCGTCGAGGCCGCGGTCGCAACTCTTGGTCAGCCCGACCACCGCGAACCACCGCCGCTCCACCAGCGAGGCGATGGTCTCCCGAGGAGCCGCCGGTTCCGACTGGACGTTCCAGCCGCCGGCGCTGAGGAACTTCTCCACCATCGCCGCGCCGAACACATGCTGCTCGTCGGGCATCGTCGTCATGAGGACGAGGCGCTTCTTGTTGATCGCCGGCAGACCGTCGGTGTCGTTGAAGACCGCCAGGAGATGCTGGAGCCGACCCACCGCCAGGGTCACGTCGATGAAATCGCAGATGTCCTCGTCCCACAGGTGCCCGAGGTAACGGGCGGCCGGCTCCAGCACGTCGACGAACAGCGTATCCATCGAGACGCCGCGGTCGCGCAGTCCGGTCACGAAGTCGATCGCCGCCTGCAGGTCGGTGCCGAGCACCAGGTGCGCCAGGCTCTGGATCTCGTTGTCGCGCGCGAGCGTCGCGGTGGCCGCCTGGGCCTCGGCGCGGTGGTGCAGGGTCAGGCGGGGAATGACGTCCGCGGAGACGATCCGCAGGAGCTTGGCGCGCCGCGCGAACACGTCGGAACGACGGATGATGTCGGGGGCGACGAAGTGCGCGTCCATCGCGGTGTGCTGCGGCGGAGGCGTCGAGAACGCGGTGTCCTGAGCCGGCATGTCGATTCCCCCGAACGTGGCGTCGCGGGTTTGGCACCCGACTCGTCCTCAAGGTAGACCTCGAAACCGTGACCCGTCTAGGGGGCAGCGTGAAAGCTTGAATCAGGCCAAGCTTTCGCCGTGTCCGTGCAATCCGGCAACTGTGGGATTCTTTTCGGCAACGCGCCGGTATTCCAGAGGAAACCGCACGTTCCAGTCACGCTTTCCCCGAAGTCCGGTTGCTAAAGGTCAGTCCTGGTCCGCCCCCAACGCGACGCGTTCGTCCGCCCGGGAGCGCCGGGCGCGCTCGTTGCGCAACTCCCGCTCGGCCAGGAGCCAGAACTCGATCTCGAAGCCTTCCGGCCGGTGGTGACGCTCCCACAATTCGTAGGCGCGTTCGCGAATGTCGTCGAAGCTGATCCTGGCCTTGCCATCCATGTGCCGCTCTCCGTGCGGATCGGGCGCCGTGGCCGACCGATCGTCCCTGGGGAAGACGCCCGAGGCCGGCGGGCGATCCCTCCTCGGGCGACCCTCCGGCGACGGACGACCCCGCTCGACGAGAGTTCAACCGCCCGCGCGAAGCGATGTTCGGTCCCCCTCGCCCTATCCCTTCCAGTTCTTCAGGGCGCCGAAGGGGCTGGCCGAGGGATCGGGGGCGGGCGGGTTGAGGACCGGCTCCACCTGAGACAGGGCGTCGGCGATCGAGAAGGCCGAGCCGTTGTTGGGCAGGCGGCCGCCGGCCGCGTCCTTGTGGCCGCCGCCGCGGAACCTGCGGGCGCCGTCGAGGGCGGTCTCGTCGTTGGAGCGGAACGAGAGCGAGCCGGTGCGCTGGACGTTGACCACGCGCCGGGCCCGGCCGCTCTCCATGATCCGGTCCGACACCCGCTGGAACATGCCCGAATCGAGCCCGAACGAGAGCAGCGTCCCGTCGGAAAGCGGCCGGAACAGCGTCTCGGAGCGGGCGAGGATGCGGGCGATGCGCATGCGGGTGGTGAGCGAGCGGTCGTCGTCGGGCTCGCCCTCGAGGAGGCGATCGAGGACGCGGGCGCGCAGGGCCCCGACCTCGGTCTCGATCCGCGCCGGCGGCAGGCCCTGGCGCAGGAAGCCGGCCGCCCCGCGGAAAAGCTCGCCGACGAAGCGGTCGTGCCAGGGATGGCCCAGCGGCACGAGGTTGGAGACGTTGTCCCAGAACACCTCGTCGAGGACGTGCCCGCCCAGGAAGGTCGGCCGCTCCTTCTTCCACAGGTCGAGGGCGTCCACCGCCTCCACCAGGGTGGCGAGGTCGAGGCCCTGGGCCTCGTCGGGCTCCTGCGTCGCGTAGAGGGCGCGGTGCGCGAAGGCCATGCGGGTGGCGCAGCACCCCTCGTCGATGAGCAGGACGATGGCGGGGTCGCCGAGATCGAACCGCCTGAGGGTCTCCCCCTCGGCCTGCGGGGGCAGGGGGACGATGCCCTGCTCGCGCAGCTGGTCGAGGGACGAGGCGTGGTGGTCGAGGACGACGAGGCGGTGGGCCTGCTCGGGCGCACGCTTGGCGTTCATCGCCGCGAAGGCCTTGAGGAAGTTTACCGCCGGGGCCTCCAGCCCGAGGTCGGTGACGATCAGGAGTTCGGGCGTGCGCGCCGCGGTGAGGCGCTTGAGCTCGACGTCCACCACCGGGCCGATGTCGGAATAGCGCGCCACGTGGACGATCCGCGACACCGGCAGGAAGGCGCCGACCACGGTGGAGGCGGCATAGCCGTCGAGATCGTTGTGGGTGATCTGCGTGGCGTTCACGGCGGGAATCCTCGGCGCGGCGGCCCTCGCCACCAGGTCCGGACTGCTATGGCGGCCTTGCGGGTGCGGTGCAACGACCGCTTCGGGCACCGGGACGATCGTTCCCGCCCCGGAATGCTGCCAGACGCCGCAACCGGTCGCGCTTGATTGCCGCGCTCCGGGCGCGAGATGGAGCCGATGCCCGATCCAGCAACGCCCCCGCCGACCCTCGTCTGCCTGCATTTCCTCGGCGGCAGCGCGCGGGAATGGGCGCCGATCGCCGCCCGCCTCGATGGCACCGTGGCCTGCCTGCCCCTCGACCTGCCCGGCTTCGGGTCGGCCCAGGACGTGCCCGGCTTTGCCGTCGCCGAGATGGCGGACCACGTGATCGCCCGCATCCGGGCGCAGGCGCCGCGCCGCTGGATGCTCGCGGGCCACAGCATGGGCGCCAAGGTGGCGTTGGCGGTGGCCCGGCGCGCGGAGGACGGCGAGGACGGCCTTGCCGGCCTGTGCGGGCTCGTCCTGCTGGCGGGTTCGCCCCCGAGTCCCGAACCGATGCAGGAGGAGCGCCGCGCCGCGATGATCGCCTGGATCGGCGCCGATGCCGAGACGCGGCGCAGGGAGGCGCAGGGCTTCATCGCCGCCAACGTCGGGGCACCGCTGCCGGAGGCCCTGGCCGGGCAGGCGGTGGAGGACGTGCTGGAGGCCTCCCCCGCCGCCTGGACCGCCTGGCTCGAGGGCGGGGCGCGGGAGGACTGGTGCGCCCGCATCGGCGTGCTGGCGACCCCCGCCCTCGTGGTGGCGGGCGGGCAGGACGCCGACCTCGGCGCCACCGCCCAGGCCTGCCTCATGGCACCGCATCTGGCGCACCATCGCCTCGTGGTGCTGGAGGGCGCCGGCCACCTCCTGCCGATGGAGCGGCCCGAGGTGCTGGCCGCCCTGATCGAGGGCGAGGCCTTCGCCCCGCCGCCCGCCCCGGTCGCGCCCGCGATCCCGGCGGAGTACCGCGCGTTGATCGCCTCGCCGCGGGTGAACGGCCGCCTGCGCGCGGCGCTCGACGACCGCGCGGCGCCCGACGACCCCGCCTACCGGCCCGCCGTCCTCGACCCGGTGGAACTGGCGATCCTGCGCGCCGTGGTCGACCGGGTGCTGCCGCAGAAGGGGAGCGCGCGCATCGATATCGCCGCGCGCATCGACGCCCGGCTCGGGCGCGGCGAAGGCGACGGCTGGCGCTTCGCCGACCTGCCGCCCGACAGCCAGGCCTATCGCGCCGCGATCCGCAGCCTCGACGGCGAGGCCTGCGCGCGGGCCCACCTGCGCTTCCTCGCCCTCGACGGGACCGCCCAGGACGCGATCCTCACGACGGCGGCCGAGGGCCGGCTCGACGGCACCGGCCTCGACGCGGCGCAGATGACGCTGTGGTTCGAGGACCTGCGATCGGATGTGGTGCGGACCTACCTCGCCCACCCCGCCGCCCTGGCGCGGATCGGGTTCGGCGGCATCGGGGCCGGGGGCGATACCGCACCGGCCGGGTTTGCGCGCGTGGGCGTCGACGGGCGCGAGCCCTGGGAACCGGCAGCGGCCGGGGAGGAGACGCGATGAACCTCGATGGCATGCGGCGCCATGCGCCCTCGGACGTGGTCGATGCCGTCGTCGTCGGCACCGGAGCCGGCGGCGCGCCGCTCCTGGCGAGGCTGGCCGCGGCGGGCCTCAAGGTCGTCGCCCTGGAGGCGGGGCCGAACTTCGACCCCAAGACCTTCGCCTTCGACGAGACGCTGGCCGACGAGATCTACTGGACGAAGGAACGTCTGAGCGGCGGCGCCACGCCCGAGGCGTTCGGGGCCAACAACAGCGGCACCGGTGTCGGCGGCTCCACCCTGCACTGGGGTGCCTTCGTGCCGCGGGCCGACCGGCGCGACCTCAAGCTCCGGTCCGAGAGCGGACAGGGTGCCGACTGGCCCCTCGACTACGACGACCTGCTGCCGTTCTACGAACGCGTGGAGGCCTTCATCGGCGTCTCGGGGGCGCAGGCCTATCCGTGGGACGCGAGCCGGCGCTACCCGCTGCCGCCGGTGGCGCGCAACGCCTCGGCCGAGATCATGGCCGCGGCCTGCGCGCGGCTCGGCGTGCGCGCCACCGACGCGCCCGCGGCGGTGGTCTCGCGGGCCTTCGCGGCCGCCGGCGCCGACGAGCGGCCGGGCTGCATCGGCTGCGGCTACTGCCACCAGGGCTGCCGCACCGGCGCCAAGACCAGCATGGACGTCACCTACCTGCCCCTGGCGGTGGCCCACGGCGCCGAGATCCGGCCCGATTGCACGGTCCACGGGATCGAGCGCGACCGGGACGGCCGGGTCGTGGCGGTGGTCTACCGGCACGAGGGACGGGACGTGCGCCAGGCCTGCGCCGCCCTGTTCCTCTGCGCCGGCGCGGTGGAGACGCCCCGCCTCCTCCTGCATCTCGACCTCGCCAACGGCAGCGGGCAGGTCGGGCGCAACTACATGGGCCATGTGGCCACCCAGGTGTGGGGGACGTTCGCGGCCGAGACCCGGCCCAACAAGGGCTACCCCTCCTCCCTCATCACCGAGGACATGGTGCGCCCGGACGACGCCGACTTCGTCGGCGGCTACCTCGTCCAGAGCCTCGGCGTGGTGCCGCTGACCTTCGCCAATTCGGTGGCGCGCGGGCGCGGCCTGTGGGGACGCGACCTCGTCGACTACCTCGCCCGCTACAACCACGTCGCCGGGCTCGGCATCAACGGCGAGACCCTGCCTTCCGAGCAGAACCGCCTCACCCTCGGCGACGAGACCGACGACCTCGGGATGCGCAAGGCGCGCATCGACTTCGGCTACGGCGCGAACGAGGAGCGCCTCGACGCCCATGCCACCCGGTTCATGACCCGCCTGTGGCAGGAGGCGGGGGCGCAGGACATCTGGGCGCTCAAGCGGGTCGCGCATACCCTCGGCACCTGCCGGATGGGCCACGACGGGAAGACCGCCGTGGTCGATCCCTTCGGGCGCAGCTTCGAGGTCCCCAACCTGTGGATCTGCGACGGCTCGACCTTCCCGAGTTCGCTCGCCGCCAACCCGGCCCTGACCATCATGGCCCTCAGCCTGCGCAGCGCCGAGCGGTTCCTCGGCCGATGAGGGCCGCCGACGGGCTCGGAACGTCCGCCCGGACAGGGCGGTTGACCCCTCGATAAGGTCGCTGCCGCGCGGGCGGCCGTCGCACCGGAGAGGCCGATGCCGCTGCACGATCCCATCCCCTACGACGACGATGCCGAGAGCCCCGATCCGGGCGAGGCGGCAGTCCATGAGGAGATGATCGCCACCTTCGCGACGATCCAGGAGACGACGTCCGGCCACTACGGCCACGCGGTGCGCGGGGTCCATGCCAAGAGCCATGGGCTCCTGAAGGGCCGCCTCGAGGTCCGCGACGGGCTGGCCCCGGCCCTGGCGCAGGGGCTGGTCGCGACCCCCGGCTCCTACGAGGTGGCGCTGCGGCTCTCCACCAACCCAGGCGACATCCTCGACGACAGCGTCTCGACGCCGCGCGGCCTCGCCGTCAAGGTCGTAGGCGTGGAGGGCGCACGGCTGCCCGACTCTCCCGGCACGAGCCAGGATTTCGTGCTGGCGAACGCCCCCGCGTTCGTGGCGCCGGACGCCAAGGCCTTCCTCGGGAGCCTCAAGCTCCTGGCCGCCACCACGGACACGCCGCAGATCTTCAAGAAGGTGTTCTCCGCGACGCTGCGCGGGATCGAGGGCGTGATCGAGAGCCTCGGGGGCAAGAGTCCGACCCTGATCGCCCTGGGCGGCCACCCCGAGACCCATCTCCTCGGCGAGACCTTCTACAGCCAGGTGCCGCTGCGATGGGGCGACTACGTCGCCAAGGTGGCGGTGGCGCCGGTGTCGCCGGAGCTGACCGCGCTCACCGGCGCGGCCCTCAACGTCAACGGCAAGCCCAACGGCCTGCGCGAGGCGGTCCTCGCCTACTTCTCGGCTCACGAGGCGGTGTGGGAGCTACGGGTGCAGCTGCGCACGAACGCGCGGACCATGCCGATCGAGGACGCCTCGGTGCCGTGGCCTGAGCACGAGAGCCCCTATGTCGCGGTGGCCACGATCACGGTGCCGCGCCAATCCTCCTGGGACGAGGGGCGGATCAAGGCGATCGACGACGGCTTCGCCTTCAGTCCCTGGAACGGGCTCGCTGCACACCGGCCGCTCGGCTCGATCATGCGGGCGCGCCGCGCCGCCTATCCGCGCTCGGCCGACTTCCGCGCGACCCGCAACGGCTGCCCCATCCACGACCCGCGCGACCTGTCGGGGATAAGGGGCTAGCGGGGCGATCGTGGCCGGATGGACCTCCTCGACCCCCCTGACCCCTCGTCGATCTGCCGCGGTCGCCCGAGACCCGCGTCGGTCGCCGGTGGGCCATTCCCGACACCGACGGACCACGTCGCCATGAGACGAGACCCGATGGAACAAGCGCTTATGATGAACCCGATCCGCCGCGTGCGCCCTCTCGCACTTCTCGTCGCCACGACGATGCTGGCCGCCCTTCCCGCCATGGCCCAGGCGCCGTCCGGAACCGGGCCGGTGCTGACCAAGGTCGCGAGCTTCGAACATCAGGTCACCGGCGTCACCGTCTCGCCGGAGGGGCGCATCTTCGTGAATTTCCCGCGCTGGACCGAGGACAGCGCGGTCTCGGTCGCGGAGGTGAAGGACGGCAGGCTCGTCCCCTTCCCCGACGAGGGCTGGAACGGCTGGCGCAACGCGCGCAGGGACGAGGTCTCGGCCGGCGACCACTGGGTCTGCGTCCAGAGCGTCGTCGCCGACCGCCAGGGCAACCTCTGGGTGCTCGATCCGGCCGCCCCCGCCATGGGCGCCATCGTCAAGGGCGGCCCTAAGCTCGTGGCGATCGACCTGAAGACCAACACGCCCACCCGCACCATCGCCTTCGACGAGACCGTGGCACCGCAGGGGTCCTACCTCAACGACGTCCGCTTCTCGCCCGACGGCAGGACCGCCTATCTGACCGATTCCGGGGCCAGGGGCGCCCTGATCGTCCTCGACGTCGAGAGCGGCAAGGCCCGACGCGTGCTCGACGGCCATCCGAGCACGCAGGCCGATCCGGCCGTGACGGTGACCTACGACGGTAGGCCCCTGCGCCGCCCCGACGGCCGCGGGGTCGAATTCGCCGCCGACGGGATCGCACTGTCGGCCGACGGCAAGACGCTGTACTGGCAGGCGATCAAGGGCCGGACGCTGTATTCCATTCCCACCGAGGCCCTGGCCGGCGGCCTCGCCACGGCGCTGCTGCCGACGGCGCTCGCCGGCGATCCGGCCTCCAAGATCGAGCGGGTCGGCGACAACGGGCCGGCCGACGGGCTCATCGTCTCGCGGCGCGACGGACGCCTCTACGTGACCTCGCCGCAGGACGACGCCATCAAGGTCCGCGACCTGTCGGCCAAGGATTCGCCCCTCGCGACCCTGATCCAGGACAAACGCCTGCGCTGGCCCGACACCTTCGGCGAGGGTCCGGACGGGACGCTCTACGTCACCACCTCGCGCATCCAGGATTCGGCTTTCTACAAGCCCGACGCTCCGGCCGCCCTCCCCACCGACCTGTGGAGCTTCAAGCCGAACGCGGCCGAGGCCACCGGGTCGGCCGTGCCGCCCGCCCGCTGAACCGCCCGGACGCGAGACGGAACGATGATGTCACGACGCGACGTCCTGGCGGCCGCCGCCGCGGGGCTGACGACCGCTCCGGTCGCCGCCGGCCCGATCCTGCGCGCCGACGACGCCGGCTTCTCGGCGGTGGTCGATCCCGGCGCGCAGCTGCGGACACTCTATTCCGGTGGGCGCTGGTGCGAGGGGCCGTGCTTCGCCCCGGCGTTGGGCGGCCTCGTGTTCAGCGACGTACGCTCCAACCGGATGCTCGTGCTGGGCGAGGACGGCGAGGCGCGAACGTTCCGTGATCCGTCGAACAACGCCAACGGCAACACCCTCGACGCGCAGGGGCGCCTCGTCACCTGCGAGCACCGCGGGCGCCGGGTGGTGCGGCGCGAGGCGGACGGCGGCCTGACGGTGCTGGCCGATTCCTACGCCGGCAAACCGCTGAACTCGCCCAACGACGCGGCCCTCGGCCCGGACGGGGCGATCTGGTTCACCGACCCGATCTACGGCATCACGGTGCCGGACGAGGGCATCATGGCCGAGCCGGCCCAGTCCGCGCGGCGGGTCTACCGGATCGCGCCCTCGGGCGGGATCGCGGCGATGACCGAGGCGCTCGACCAGCCCAACGGCATCGCCTTCTCGCCCGACGGCCGCACCCTCTACGTGAGCGACACCGGCGCCGCCCTCAAGAACCCCGAGGGTGCCCGGGCGATCTACGCCTTCGCCGTGACGGCCGGTCCTTTGCCGGCGCCACGGGTATTCGCCACCCTGGAGGCGGGCGTGGCCGACGGGCTCGCCGTCGACGAGGCGGGCCGGGTCTATGCCGCCTGCGTCGACGGCGTGCGGGTGTTCGGGTCCAGCGGCGCCCCGCTCGGGCGCATCGCCACCGCGACGGCGGCGGCCAACCTCGCCTTCGGCGGGCCGGACGGACGCCGCCTGTTCGTCTGCGCCGGCCCAGCCGTCCACGCGATCGACCTCGAGGTCCGCGGCGCCCGCTTCGCCTGATTTTCGCCCTCTCGACCGGAGCCCGCATGACCCTCGACCGCCGCCACCTGATGACCGCGACCGGAGCCGCCGCACTGGCCCTGACCACGCCGGCGGCGAGCCGGGACGGGGCCGCTCCCGAGGACGGCGTGGCGCGTGATCGCACGAACGGACCGATGGAGCTCGCCCGGGTCGCCCATGCCCCGTCGAACCCCACCGGGCTCGCCATCTCGCGGGGCGGCCGGTTCTTCGTCATGATGCCCCGCTTCGAGGCCGCGGTCCCCTTCACCCTGGGCGAGGTGATGCCCGACGGGCAGGTCCGGCCGTTCCCGGACCTCGCCACCAACGCCATCGACCCGGCACAGCCGCAGGCCCGGCTGTTCCACGTGCCCAACGGCGTGTTCGACGACGAGGACCACCTCTGGGTGCTCGATGCCGGCCTGCCGGACGGCGCGGGGCCGCCGGTGCCGGGGGGGCCCAAGCTCGTGCGGATCGACATCGCGGCGGCCTCGATCCGCCGGGTGGTCCCCCTCGAGGCGGGCGTCGTGCCGACCTCCTCCCTCAACGACCTGCGCCTCGACATCGGACCCGGCCGGGCACGCGCCTACGTCACCGACCAGGGCCAGGACGGCGAGGGGGCGATCCTCGCCGTGGACCTCACCGACGGCCGGGTGGTGCGGCGCCTGGCGGGCCACGCCAGCACCCGGTCGCAGAAGGGTCTCCTCAAGCTCGTGGAGGGCGAGGCGGTGATGCAGCGCAAGGGCGAGGGCCCGCCCCGCCCCGTCCAGGGCGGCGCCAACGGCATCGCGCTGAGCGCCGACCGCAAGCGCCTGTACTACGCGCCCCTGATGGGCCGGCGGCTGTATGCGGTGGACACCGCCTCCCTCCTCGACCGCCAAGCCTCCGACGCCGCGGTGGCGGCCGGCGTCGAGGACCTCGGCGAGAAGGGCATGACCGGCGGCCTCGCCACCGACGCGCGGGACCGGGTCTACCTCGCCCTGCAGGAGCACAACGCCGTGGGGCGGCGCGACCCCGACGGCACGGTCTCGATCCTGGCCACCGACCCGCGCCTGATCTGGGCCGACACCTTCGCGATCACCGCCGACCGCTGGCTCTACATCACCGCGGCCCAGGTCAACCGCCGCCCCGAGTACAACCGCGGCCAGGACCGGCGGGTGACGCCCTACGCGATCCTGCGGATGCGAATCGACGCCGACCCGGCCTGACATCGGGCGGGGTGCGGCTCACCCCGTCACGGGACACGGCCCCTTCCCGGAGCAGCGCCGCGCCGCGAGCCGATCCGCCGCAGGTGCAGGCCCCGGCCGACAGGTCACGCGACCCGCTATCGCGCGCCCTCCGGGCAACATATGCTAATGCGGACCCGCGAACATCTGTCGTCTTCGCGCTCGACCGACAATCCGTCGCGCACGCCACGTCGTCCCGTACCCTTTCCTCTGTCGATCGTCTCTACCCAGGGTAGCCTGGCCGAGACAGGACCGCCGCCGGTGACCATGATATCGCCCGAAGACCTCAAGCTCCTGGTCCGCAAGCTCTCGAGCATCGAACACATCTCCGATGAGGAGAAGCGGGCCGTCGAAACCCTGCCCTTCACCAAGCGGCGCCTCGACAGCGGCCACGACATCGTCCGCGAGAAGGACCGGCCGACCCAATGCTGCCTGATCCTCGACGGGTGGGCCTGCCGCTACAAGATCCTCACCGAGGGCAAGCGGCAGATCATGTCGTTCCACATCCCCGGCGACATCCCCGACCTGCAGAGCCTGCACCTGCGGGTGATGGACCACAACCTCGCAACGGTGACGCCCTGCACGGTGGCCTTCATCCCGCACGAGGCGGTCCTCGACATCACCCGCCGCTTCCCGGGCATCACGGGCGCCCTGTGGCGCGACACCCTCGTCGACGCCTCGATCTTCCGCGAGTGGATGACCGGCCTCGGGCGCCGCTCGGCCAGCGGGCGCATCGCCCACCTGTTCTGCGAGATGTACGTCAAGCTGAACGCCCTCGGGCTGGCGGAGGGCTATCGCTGCGAATGGCCGATCACCCAGGTCGACATCGCCGATGCGCTGGGCCTCTCCAACGTCCACGTCAACCGCGTGCTGCAGGACCTTCGCAGCCAGAAGCTGATCGCGCTGGGCGGACGCACCCTGGTGATCGAGGATTGGCACGGCCTGACCGAGGCGGCGGAATTCGACCCGCTCTATCTCCACTTCGACGACTGAAGATCGGTCTCCCGCGCGATCTCTTCCGGGGTGGCGCAGAGGCCGAGGCGGACCATCGCCCGGCCGACGCCGGGCGAGGCGGTGGCCACCGCGAAGGGAATGCCGAGGAGGTAGCCCAGCGTCAGCGGCAGGCTCCAGACGAAGGCGGCGGGGCCGAGCGCGAGGAGCGCGAGGCCGAGGCCGAGCCCGAAGGCGAGGCAGGGCCACAGGCGGCGCAGGGCCGTCGTCCACCGCACCCCTTGCGCGTCGCGGTTCTGCCGGCCCCAGGCGTGCCGGGGACTGACGAGGCGCTGGCCCATGAACAGCGTGAGCCGGAAGCTGCTCACGGCCAGGAGCACGAAGGAGAACGCCAGTTCCAGGAGGGCACCGGCCGTCACCCGCGCCAGCCCGCCGTGGGCGCGGGTCGCGCGGCGGGACGTGAGCACGTCGAGGTAGCCGGCGAGCTTGGGCGCCATCGAGGCGGCCAGCCACGCCAGGTAGAGCCCCGCGGCCAGGGCCACGGGAAAGCCCTCCTCCACCTGCATCAGCTTGAAGGGCACCAGGACGAGGGCCAGGGTCAGTGCGGGCGCGGTCAGGAACATCATCACCGCCGCGGCGAGCTGGAACCGGCTGACCGGGTGCAGGCCCGGCATCCGCATCAGGCGCAGGTACTGCAGGTTGCCGAAGCACCAGCGAACCTCGCGGTCGACGTGGTCGAACAGCGTCGGCGGGTTGTCCTCGAAGCTGCCGCCCTCCACCGGCAGCACCCGCACCTCGTAGCCGGCCCGGCGCATCAGCACCGCTTCGATCTGGTCGTGGGACAGGATCGGGCCGCCGAAGATCCCATCGGGCAGCACCGGCATGCGGCAGTGGCTGGCGAACGGGCGGATGCGCACCAGGGCGTTGTGCCCCCAGAACGGGCCGCAATCGCCCGTCCACCACGCCGACCCCATCGTGTAGGGGCGCATGCCCTGGCGCATCCCGAACTGGAAGATGCGGGCGAAGGGGCTGGCCGAGGGCGCCCCGACCACGAGGCTCTGCAGGATGCCGATGCCGGGGTACGCCTGCATGATCCGCACGAGGCGCAGGATGCAGGCCCCGTCCATCAGGCTGTCGGCGTCCAGCGGCAGCATCAGGTCGCAGGTCCCGCCGTGGGCGCGGCAGAAATCCTGGAGGTTGCCGGCCTTGAAGCCGGTGTTGTGCGCCCGGCGCCGGTAGGCGATGCGGTGACGCTCCGCGAGCGGGCTGCGGGCGCGCCAGTCGGCCACCGCCCGCTCCTCGGCCGCCGCCACCGAAGGGTCGTCGCTGTCGCTGAGCACGTGATAGGCGAAGGCCCGGCCCCAGCCGGTGGCGTCGAGGCTGGCCTTGACCCGCTCGAACCGCGCCAGCGCCCGGGCCGGGTCCTCATTGCGCAGGGTCATCACCACGGCGGTGGCGATGCGGATCGGCTCCTGGCCGGTGATCGCGAAGGGGGCGGCCGCCGCGAGGCCCTCCGCACCCCGGCGCATCAGCCAGAGGCCGATCGCCGCGTTCCAGAACCCCAGCACCGTCCAGGGCAGGGAGAGGGCGCAGCAGGCCAGCAGCGCCAGATCGACGAGGCTCCAGCCGCCCGCCCCGAGCACGACCGCCGTCAGCCCGAGGAGGACGAGGCTGCTCGCGAGGTTGAGGGCGAGCACCAGCATGCGGCGCCAGCGCAGGGTTTTGCGGGGTTGTAGGCCCGCGGGCGTCGTGAGAGGAGCGCCACCGTCCGCCTCCGTGCACCGGGGCTGCAAGGAGTCGACGTGAATCATCGGGAGACATCCGGCGCAGCGGTTCGGGAAGCGGAAGGGCTGACGGCGCTCTGGTATACCGCCGTCGGACAAGCCGAGCTGCGACACGAGGTTCCGGCTGCGCCTGAGCCCGGCGCGGTTCCCGTCGAGACCCTGTGGAGCGGCATCAGCCGCGGTACGGAACGCCTCGTCTTCGAGGGACTCGTGCCCGAGACCCTGTACGACCGCATGCGTGCCCCGGCCCAGGAGGGGCAGTTCCCCTTCCCCGTCAAGTACGGCTACTGCGCCGTCGGGCGGATCGCGGCCCCTGACGCGGCCGGCACCGGCCTCGTCTTCGCGCTGCAGCCGCACCAGGACCGGTTCTTCGCGCAGGCCGCCGACCTGTGCCCGATCCCCGCCGGGGTGCCGCCGCGCCGGGCGGTGCTGGGCGCCAACATGGAGACCGCCCTCAACGCGGTCTGGGATTCGGGCGCCGGCCCCGGCGACCGCATCGCCGTCGTCGGCGCCGGCGTGGTCGGCCTGCTCGTGGCCTATCTCGCGGCCGGCATCGTCGGCTGCGAGGTCACGGTGATCGACGTGCTGCCCGAACGGGCCGCCGTCGCCGAACGGCTCGGCGCCGCCTTCGCGCGTCCCGCCGACGCCCGGCCCGGCGAGGCCGACGTGGTGTTCCACGCCAGCGCCAGCCAGGACGGGCTCGCCCTGGCCCTGACGCTCGCCGGCGACGAGGCCCGGGTGGTGGAGCTGAGCTGGTACGGCGCGCGCAGCGTCGCCGCACCGCTGGGCCTCGATTTCCACGTGCGGCGCCTCAGCCTGGTCTCGAGCCAGGTCGGCCGGGTCTCGGCCTCGCGCCGGCCGCGCTGGAGCTACGCCCGCCGGATGCACAAGGCCATGGGCCTCCTGGCCGATCCGCGCCTCGACGCGCTCATCACCGGCGAAGTCGCCTTCGCCGACCTGCCCGAATCCCTGCCGCGCCTGCTGGCCGCCGGCGCGCCGGGCCTCTGCACCGTGGTGCGCTACGCCCTCTGAGCACCGTCACCAACCCCGAGGACACCCTGCATGTACGCCATCGAAGTCCGCGAGCACGTCATGATCGCCCACAGCTTTTGCGGCGACCTGTTCGGGCCGGCCCAGGCGCTCCACGGCGCCACCTTCGTCGTGGACGTCGCCTTCTACCGCACCAGCCTCACCGAGGACGGGGTGGTGGTGGACATCGGCCGGGCCGGCGAGGCGCTCAAGCGCATCCTGGCGCCGATCAACTACACGAACCTCGATACGCTGCCGCAGTTCGCCGGCATCAACACCACCACCGAGTTCCTGTGCGGGCACATCCACGGGGCGATGGCGGCGGCGGCGCGGGCCGGCGACCTCGGCCCCGGCGGCGAGGGCGTCGAGCGCCTGCGCGTGACCCTGCACGAATCCCACATCGCCCGGGCCTGGTTCGAGGGCCCGGTGGCGCCGTGACCGCGGTCTCCTTCCTCGTCCCCGGGGATCTGGCCACCCCCACCGGCGGCTACGCCTATGCCCGGCGGCTCCTCGCCCATCTGCCGGCGCAGGGGGTGGAGGTCATGGCCGTCTCGCTGCCGGGGTCGTTCCCGCACCCGAGCGAGGCCGACCTCGCCCTCACCGCCCAGGTCCTGGCGGCGACGCCGCGCGGCAGCGTGCTGCTCGTCGACGGTCTCGCCTACGGCGCCCTGCCGCCGGCCGTCCTCGCCCTGGCGGGGACGCGCCCGGTCGTGGCCCTCGTCCACCATCCCCTCGGCCTCGAGGCGGGGCTGAGCGCCGAGGCGGCCGCCCGCCTCGTCGCGGTCGAGCGCGCCGCCCTGGCGCTGGCCGCCGGCGTGGTGGTGACGAGCCGCTTCACCCGCGCCCTGCTGGTCTCCGATTTCGGGGTGCCGGCCGCGCGCATCGCGGTGGCCGAGCCCGGCACCGACCCGGCGCCCCGCGCGCCCGGCGGCGGGACGCGAACCGTGCAGCTCCTCGCCATCGGCGCGGTGACCCCGCGCAAGGGCTTCGAGCATCTGGTCGCCGCCCTGGCGGGCCTGGCCGGCCTCGACTGGCACCTCACCATCGCCGGGGCCTGCGACCGGGCGCCCGGGCATGTCGCCGACGTTCGCCGGGCCATCGCCGCCGCCGGGCTGGAGGCGCGGATCACGCTGGCCGGCACGGTCTCGGCGGCCCGCCTCGACGCGCTCTACGCGCAGGCCGACCTCGTGGTCTCGCCCTCCCTGTTCGAGGGCTTCGGCATGGCGCTGGCCGAGGCCCTCGCCCGCGGCCTGCCGGTGGTGGCGTCCACCGGCGGGGCCGCCGCCGAGACAGTGCCGGATGCCGCCGGGCTGAAGGTGGCGCCGGGCGACGTCGCCGCCCTCGCCGACGCCCTCCGGGCGATGATCGCCGATCCCGCCCGGCGCCGGGCGGCGGCGGAGGCCGCCTGGGCCGCCGGCGAGGACCTGACCCGCTGGCCCGACACGGCGGCCATCGTCGCCGCGACCCTGAGGGAGGCCCGAGCCTGATGCGCAACACCGACATCCGGTTTTCCGGACCCATCGTGCGACCCCCGGGAGATCCCGCATGACCGGCTTCAGCAGCGAATGGCTCGCCCTGCGCGAGCCCGCCGACCACGCCGCCCGCGACGCCGGCCTCGTGGCCGACCTGGGGCGGGCGCTGCCAGCCGACCGGGAGATCGGAATCGTCGATCTGGGCTGCGGCACCGGCTCGAACCTGCGCGGGCTCAGTCCTCACCTGGGACCGCGCCAGTCGTGGCGGCTCGTCGACCACGACCCGGCGCTGCTGGCGGCCGCCCGCACCGCCCTCCTCGCCTGGGCCGACCGGGCCGCGACCGACGGCGAGACCCTCGTCCTGGAGAAGGGCGCCGCCCGCCTGCGGGTGACCTTCGCGGCCCTCGACCTCGCCGCCGGGCTCGGGTCAAATCTCGGAGCAGGTCTCGGAGCAGGTCTCGGAGCAGGTCTCGGATCAGGTCTTGGATCCGGTCTTGGCGCAGCCCTCGATCCCGCCCCGGATCTCGTCACGGCCGCGGCCCTGTTCGACCTCGTCTCGGCGGTGTGGGTCGCCGGGTTCGTCGAGGCCGTCGCGCAGACCGGGGCGGTCTTCTACACCGCCCTCAGCTACGACGGCACCGAGACCTGGGCGCCGCCGCACGCGGCCGACGCCGCCGTCCATGCCGCCTTCCTGGCACACCAGGGGATCGACAAGGGTTTCGGGGCGGCCCTGGGGCCGGGCGCCACGGCGGCGCTGGCGCAGGAGTTCGGCCGCCACGGCTACGGCGTCGCCACCGCGTCGAGCCCCTGGGACCTCGGCCCCGGCCAGGGCGCCCTGGTCCGCATGCTCAAGGACGGCAAGGCCGCGGCGGTGGCCCAGACCGGCCGTGTCGGTGCGGACGCCCTCGCCGACTGGACCGCCGCCCGCGGCCGCCCGGAGACCACGGCGCGCATCGGCCACGCCGATCTGTTGGCGATCCCGCCCCGGTAGGGCGGCGGTGTCGGGCCGCCGCGCCGGTCCCTACCGGCTCGCCAGCATACGCCGCAGGGTGCCGTCGCGGCGCACGAGGTGGTGGTGCAGGGCGGCCGCCGTGTGGAGGGCGACCAGGGCCACGAGGGCGAAGGCCGCCACGGTGTGGACGCCGAGGATGCGCTCGCCCACCGGCATGCCCCCTGAGATCGGCAGGGTCAGCGGCACCGACCAGAACAGGTTCACGGGGGCGCAGCAGGCCGAGGTGCCGGCCCAGCCGAGCAGCGGCACCAGCACGATCAGCCCGTAGAGGGCGGCGTGCGACACGCCGGCCGCCCGCCTCTGCCAGGTCGGCAGCCCCGCCTCGGCGCCGGGTGCGCCCCGCGACAGGCGAACCAGGACGCGGGCCGCCACCAGGGCCAGGGCCACGAGGCCGAAGGACTTGTGCCACTCGTAGAGCTGGTTCTGCAGCGCCCCCTCGCCGACGTTGGTCATCGCCAGCGCGAGCGGCACCTGGACGAGGATGAGCAGCGCGATGCCCCAGTGCAGCGCCTTCTGGCTCGTGGAATAGGTCGCGGGTCGGGTCGTCTCGGGTCGGGTCGTGGATGCCGTCATGGGGCGGGTTCTCCTTCGGCGCGGCGGCGCAGGTCGCAGTCGAACAGAACCTCGCCCCCGCCCAGGCGATAGCTCGTGGTCGCCGGCCGCATCGCCTCGTTCAGGGCGACGATGGGCCGAAGGTCGAGGCCGTTGCGGCCCGACCCCATCAGCATCGGCGCCACCATCAGGTGGAGCCGGTCGATCGCGCCCGCGTCGATGAAGGCCGAGACGGTGCGCGCACCGCCCTCGACGAGGATTCGCGCGAACCCGAGTCTCCCGAGGCGGGCGACGATGGCCAGTGGACAGAACGCCGCTTCGTCTTCCATCCGCACGGCCTCGACCCCCGGAGGAACCGCCGCACCCGGCCGGCAGACGACGACCCGGCGCGCGCCGTCCTCCGCCAGGCAGCGGGCCGTGGACGGCATCCGGCCGGAGGGGTCGATCACCACCCGGGCCGGGCTCGCCCCCGCGACGCGGCGCACGGTGAGGAGCGGATCGTCGGCCAGCACGGTGCCGATGCCCACCACCACCGCATCGACCCGGGCGCGGACCCGGTGGAGATGGTCGAGGGCCGGGCACAGGTTGATGTACTTCGAATCGCCCGAGGGCGTCGCGATGCGCCCGTCCAGCGATTGGCCGAGTTGCGCCAAGACGAAAGGACGCTGCGATGTTCCCGCCGCGAACGGCGCGAAGAGGGTCCATGACGCCGCACCCATGTCATCGGCGTCGGCGCGCAATACATCAGGCGCAGCCGAGGGCGGACGGGACGGATCGCAAACACCGTCCGGACTCGTCACACTCGCCATCACTCGTGTCCCGTCGTCGTTCGTCGTCGGGCCGTGGAACCAGAGGTCATCGATGCCCACGACGTGCCAGGATGTAGATCGCAGGGACGCTTCCGAACAGGTGGCCGTCGAGCGCGCGATCGCGGAATTGCGCGCCGGCCGTCCGGTCGCCGTCCTCGGGGCGAGGCCCGCCCTCGTCGCCTGCGCCGAAACGGTGGACGCGGCCCTGGCCGCCTTCCTCTCCGGGCTGGATGCGCCGGTGCACCTGGTGCTGCCGGCCCCGCGCCTGCGCCGGCTCGGGCTGCCCGAGCGTGCCGGCGCCGGCATCGTCCACCTCACCGCCGTCGAGCCCGAGCGGATCGCCCGGCTGGCGTTGCGGGTGGATGCCCGCATCGACGCCCCCGTGGCCCCGGCCACCCCCTTCGACGAGAGCGCCCTCGACCTCGCCCGCGCCGCCCTGATGCTGCCCGCCGTGGTGGTGGTGCCGCTCGCGGATGCGGCGGCCGTGCCGGCCCATCTCCTCACCCTCGACGAGGCGGCGATCGCCGCCTACCGCGGTGTCGGCGTGCGCATCGTCAGCCGCGCCCCGGTGCCCCTGGAGGGCGCCCTCGACAGCGAGTTCGTGGTGTTTCGCGGCGGCGACGGCCTGCGCGACCAGGTGGCGATCGTGGTCGGGCGGCCCGACCTGTCCGCGCCGGTGGCGGTGCGGCTGCATTCGGCCTGCCTCACCGGAGACCTGTTCGGCTCGCTCAAGTGCGATTGCGGCGACCAGCTGCGCGGCACCATCCACCGCATGTCCGAGACCGGCGGCGGCATCCTCCTCTATCTCGACCAGGAGGGCCGCGGGAACGGACTCGCCAACAAGATCCGCGCCTACGACCTCCAGGCCTGCGGCTTCGACACCTACGAGGCCGACGAGGCGCTCGGCTACGGGGTCGACCAGCGCCGCTACGATTTCGCCGCCGCGATGCTGCGCGGCCTCGGGGTGAACCGGGTGCAGGTGGTGAGCAACAACCCCGCCAAGATCGCGGCCCTGGCCGCGGCCGGGCTCGACGTGGTCGGCTCGCAGCGCAGCCTCGGCCGCGTCACCGCGCAGAACCTCACCTACCTCACGGTCAAGCGCGACCGCACCGGCCACGCGCTCGGCCGCGACATCGCCGAGCGCCTGGAGGCCACGGTGACGTGAGGGCCTGGCCCGCCGGTGCCGCTTTCCAGCCCTCGCGCAGGCGGCCATAGGGCGGGGCCCGCCGCGCGCGTCGAGGCCCGGCCCGGGCCTTCGCGAGCGGCGACGACGGAGACCGGCGATGATCCTGCGACGTGATGCGACCCTCGCCCTGGCGGCGATCGCCTGCATCGCCATCCCCTCCCGGGTGCTGCCGGCCGCGGCCGGCGGCGAGACCTGGGTGCTGCCGGCCGCGGCCGGCAGCGCGACCTGGGCGGTCGAGGGCAAGCTGTTCGGGGAGCCGAAGAAGGACAGGGCCAAGCCGGGCCGGGTCGACAAGGACGACGTCAAGAAGTCCACCGACGTGAGCGGCCTCGCCTGCGCCACCACGGTCGGCTTTCCGCGCACCTGCCTGATCGCCGACGATCAGGCCCAGGGCGTGCAGATCGTCATCCTCGAGGACGGCCGGCTCCTGGCCGGCGACTTCATCCGCCTGACCGACGAGACCCATGGCGACAGGGCCCTCGACCTCGATGCGGAGGCCGTCGCCTACGCCGACGGCCTGTTCTACGTCGTCGGCTCGCACGGCCGGCCGCGGCACACCGACGGCGGCCCCGACGACCCGAGCAGCAACGCCAGGGCGGCGGCATCGCGAAAGCTGTTCCGCCTGCGGATCGACCCGGCCGCGGTCGACGCCAGGGGACGGTTGACGGGACCGGTGGCGGTCACGGCCTCCACCGCCCTGCCCGGCCTCCTGGCCGCGGAGCGGGCGCTCCTGTTCGACCAGCCCCTCAAGAAGGACGGCCTCAACATCGAAGGCGCGGCGGTGAAGGGCGGCCGGCTCTATGCCGGGTTCCGTGGCCCCCTCGTCGGCGGCAGGGCGGCGATCCTGTCCGTGCCCCTCGGCGTCCTGTTCGAGGGCGAAATCGGCAAGGCCGAGGTGACGACCGTCGACCTCGGTGGCGCACGCGGGGTGCGTGACCTCGTCACCTTCGGCGACGGCTTCCTCGTCCTCGCCGGCCCGGTGCAGGACCCGGCCGACGGCAGCGTCGCCGACGGGGATTACGCGGTCACGTGGTGGGACGGGGCGGGACGTACCAAGAGCCTCGGCGCCGTTCCCTCCCTTGGCCCCAAGGTGAAGCCGGAGGCGCTCCTGCCCCTCGGCGAGGCCGACGGCCGGCTGCGGCTCCTGGTCCTGTTCGACGGCCCCGACGAGGGGGGCCCGCGCGTCGTCGAGGTCGACGCCCCCTGACGATCCTGCCCGGCGGGGAGAGGACGAAGGGCGGCAGGACCGATACCGATCCGGCCGCCCCGGTCGCGCGATCCCCCGGGAGGGATCAGCCATGGCCTACCACTGGTAGCGGATGCCGGCCCGGCCGCCGCCGCCGAGCAGGTCCTCGCCGATGCGGTAGTCGGCCCTCAGGAAGCCGGACAGGCCGGTGGTGAGGTTGAGGAAATTGATCGAGGCCTGGATCTCGCCCCGCGCCTTGTTGACGTTGGTGAGGCCCGTGAGGCGGGTGCCGCCGCCGAAGGTGGCGGTGGTGCCGGACTCGGTGAAGACGTTGTAGACGAGGCCGGTGATGCTCGGCTCGACCCGGATGTTGTCCTGCACGAACTCGGTTCCGAGCCGGGCGCCGATGCGGCCGCGGAAGGCGTCGCCGTCCTGCAGCGGCACCGCGTTGGCGGCGAGCACCGGCGTGCGGTCGAACACCGTCGACACGTATTCGAGGCCCGCCGTCGGCTCGATGTAGAGGGCGTTGGGCAGGTCGAACCGGTAGCCGATGTTGCCCAGCACGTTGTAGTTCTGCAGGCCGGTCGACTGGCGCACGCCCGGCGCGGTGATGTCGAGGCCGAGCAGGTCGGTCTTGAACAGCGTGTCGGCGAAGAAGCCGCCCTTCAGGTAGGTGGCGTAGGCGCCCACCGTGCCGCCGTCGTAATCCTGGCGGCCCGCCTGCTGGTTGAGGCGGACGTTGGCGGTGGTGTAGCCGCCCATGACGCCGAGGATCAGGCCGTCGTCCGGCGCGGTGACGCCGCTGATGACCACGTCGGCGCCCGCCAGCAGGCCGCCGGTGGCCTGGCTGTAGCCGAGGTCGCGCCCGAAGTTGGCGCCCCCGAAGGTGAGGGTGCTGAAGCCGGTGCGGCGCTCCATGTCGCCGAAGGCGCGCGCCCAGACGGCGGGCTTCACGTTGCTGGGCGGGGCCGGCGCCACGATCCTGGGGGCGATCGGGTCCTTGCTCACCAGGGCCGCGTATTGGCCGAGCGGCGCGTATTGCGTCATCTGCGGCAGGGCCGGGGCCGAGCCGGCGGCGGCGCGCTGCGCGTCGCCGCGGATCTGGGTGACGCGGTCGAGGATGGCGGTGCCGCCCTGGAAGGCGATGCTCTGGGCGGCCAGGACCGCCGTGGTGCCGGATTGGCCCACCGCGCTGGGCACCGTGACGAGGGAGACGGTGCTGCCGCCTTCCGTGCCGAGGGCGCCGGTGAGCAGCGCCACGTCGAGGGCGCCGAAGCTCTGGACGTTGGCGATGCCGAAGGCGCCGGGGCTCACCGCCCCGTTGACCTGCACGAGCACCGGCGAGGTGGTGAAGGCCTGCCCCGGCGTGAGGTTGAGGAGGTTGAGGCCGGTGGTGCCGCCGGCGCTTCCGGTGATCACCAGGCGGTCCGAGGAACTGGTCTGGGTCGAGACGTCGAGGTTCACCCGGCCGTTCTGGCCGACGTAGTTGCCGTTGATGGTGAGGCTGTCGCCGGCCCGGCCGTTCTGCAGGTCGATCGTGCCCGCGTTGGTGAAGGTCGCCGCCGAAACGGCGGAGGCGCCGCTCGCCCGTACCACGCCCGAGGCGTTGGTGAAGCTCGACAGGCCGGCCAGGGTCACGTCCGGACCGAGGTTGACGATGCCGGCGTTGGTGAGGCTGCCGCCGCCGAAGGTGCTGGTGCCGAGCGGGTTGAAGATCCCCGAGGTGTCGTTGCCGAAGCTCGACCCGGCCGAGAGGGCGACGCGGCCGGCGATCGTGCCGGCGTTGACGACCTGCGTCGCGCCGCGGCTGGCCGTGGTGTCGATCGCCAGGGCGGCGTCGACGAGGCCGGAGTTGTAGACGGTCAGGGCACCGACCGCCGGGGGGACCAGCCCCTGGGCGGTGGCGTCGAGGACGGCCGCGTCGATGCCGACCGACGCGGTGACGGTGCCCGCGTTCACGACCGTGACGGCACCGCCGACGGTGCGGGCGTAGATGCCGGCCGTGCCTGCGGGCACGAAGCGCGCGAAGTCGCTCGGCAGCGTCGCCAACTGCGCCGTGTTGACCTGCGTCGGCAGGGTCGCGTCCTGGGTGAGGGTGCCGCGGTTCGTGATCGTGACGGGGCCGAACAGCCCGCCGGCGGCGAGACCGAGCTTGCCGAAGGTCACCTGCCCGGAGTTGGCCACCCCGACGCCCGCGCGGGAACCGGCGGCGATGCCCACCGTCGCACCCTGGATCACCCCGTCGTTCGTCGCCACCGCGTTGCCGCGGGTGGAGCCGGCGGCGATGCCGATGGGCGCCGTGAGGGTGCCGGCGTTGGCGACCTCGACCGAGCCGGTCCCGGCCCGCGCCACGATGGCGGCGGTGCCGGCCTCGATGGTGCCCGCGTTGGCGACGGTGGCCGAGCCGGCGCCGCCCTGGGTCTCGACCCGGATACCGGCGCCCGCCGCCGATACGATGCGGGCGCTCGAATCGACGGTGACGGCGACGTTGCCGCCCTGCGAACCGCCGGCCGTCGCCGCCATCACCAGCAGCGCGTCCTGCCCGGCCGCGGCGGTGATGGTGGTGTTCTGCAGGACGTTGAGGGTGAGCGCCCCGGTCGGCGTATAGAAGATGCCGCCGCCGTAGACCCCGCGCGGACCGCAGTTGGCCAGCGTCGTGGTCGAGGCGTTGTCGCCGGCCGAGCAGAGCCGGGCGAACAGGACGCCGCCGTTGCGGACGGGGAACAGGAACTGGCCCGGGGCGCCGCCGTTCGACGCGGTGGCGAGGGCGAAGGGGCTGCCGTCGAGGTAGTAGCCCGGCACCAGCGCGCCCGGCAGCTGGTAGTAGGTGCCGTCGACGCCGGTGCCGGCCGAATAGCCCACGGCCGCGGAGGTGCCGCCCAGGCCGTTGGTGCCGCCCGAGGCGTCGCCGGTCTCGAACTGGATGCTGCGGTAGTTGTAAGTGATGTCGAAATTGCCGGCGCCCGTGTCGGAGCGCTCCGTCAGCACCACCTGGAAGGTGTTGAGCTTGTCGGCCTTCGACGCGAAATAGCCCACGGCCGGCCAGGTCGCGCCGAAGGCGGTGCGGCCGGCATAGGTGCCGGTGCCGTAGGCGGTGACGCCGCTGGCGGCATTGGTGGTGTCGATGTCGGCGAAGAACGGCGCGATGATGGGGGCGCCGCGATAATCGGCGTCGAGTCCGGTGGGCGTGTAATCGCTGAGCGGCCGGCCGAAGGTCACGTTGCCGTTGTTGTTGACGTAGATCTGCGTGTAGTTGCCGCCGAAGAAGTTGGCCGTGAAGGGCAGCGTCACCGGACCGCTGGAATTGTCGTCCCCGCGCGGGACCTGGGTCTGGTCGAAGCCCGGCGCGATGCCCTGCGCGGTGGCCTCGGATGCCGTCACCAGCGCCATCGCCAAGGGCAGGACCGCCAGGGATACGCCTGCGAGAAGGCTGGCCCGCAAGGCGCTCCGACGCGAGGCCGATCGGTCGGCGCGTCCGCCCGGTGCGGTAATGGCGTGAGAATGCATCGTCTGGTGCCCTTTGACCTCGCCAAGACTGTACAGCCAGGTATCCGGATTTTGGTGACGAAACGCCTTAACGATTCTAAACCACCTTGAATTTCCAAGACATGTTGCCATGGCGCCACAAACGCTGTCTCGCCGGGCGAAGACAGAACTTGAGCCGGCCCCGGAAATTCCAACGCAGTCGTTCCGGCGGAGGGTTGCGCGCGAAGACCGGCGAACACCACGCCGACGCCAGCCGTGCGGTGCCGAGACCCTGAGGGCCGCGGGATGATTCGCAATCGGCGATTCGGGGACGCGGGCAATTCCGGCGCGAACGCCGACCGACCGTCTCCGGTGCGTCGTGCCATTTCCGATGGATCACTCGTACCATTTCCGGGTGATCACTTCGTGATGCGGAAATGGGCTTCGCTCAGGCGCTGCGCGGGCTCGGTGATACGGAAATGGGCTTCGTCCGGGCGCCGCGCGGGCGGGCCGGTCCGGCCACCGCGGTCATCGAGCGCTGGCCGTATCAGGGCATCCGGCTCATGGCGCGGACCGCGCCGATCTCGGCGGGCGTGACGCTCGGGGCCGAGGAGGCGGTGGCGCGCACCGGGGCCGAGCGGGTGTAGGTGGACAGGGCCGGCACCTTCGGGGCGGCGCGCACCGGCGCCACGATCTTGTAGGTGGGCCTGGGAGCCGGACGGGCGGCCTCGCGCGGAGCCGGGCGCACGACCTCGCGCGGAGCGGGGCGGCGGACCTCCCGCTCCACCGGCGGCGCGACGACCTTGCGAGCCGGCCGGACATCCTCTTCGATCTCCGCCGGGCGCGCCGCCTTGCGGATGCGCGGGGCCGGGTCGACCGCCACCGGGGCCGCCTTGCGCGGCAGGCAGACGCTGTCGCTGAGCACGGTACCGTTCGGGCAGGTCACCTTCACGCAGACCTCGCCCTGCTGCTCGCTGCCGGTGGGGCAGATCATCGGGCAGATCCGGCCGCTGTAGCCGTTGAGATCGTCCAGGGTGAGCTGGTCGGGCAGGGTCGAGGCGATGCGGATGGAGCGGTTGGGGCCGTTGCCGGTCAGCTCGGCCTTGGCCTGATCCGTCTTGGCTTGGTCCGTCTTGGCCTGATCCGTCTTGGCCTGATCCGTCTTGGCCCGATCGGCGCGCTTGGCGGCGGCGTAGAACCGGTCGAGGGCCGCCATCGAGTGCCGGCCCCACGAGGCCTCCGGCGGCTCGGTGTAGCAGCCGAGTTCGGTCAGGCGGCGCTGGACCGCGCGCTGGACCTCGCCCGGGTTGCCCGGAACCGTCGCCTTGACGTCGCCGATCTCCTTGAGGTCGAGGCTGGCATAGGCGGTGTGGGGCAACTTGGCGGTGTCGGCCTGGGAGGCGGGCGCCCGGTCGGCGGGCGCCCGGTCGGAGGGGGCGACCACGGCCTTGGCCGCGTCCATGGACAGGGCAAAGCCCCCGGCGGCGGCGACCGGCTCGACCGCCGCGATCCTGGAATCCACCACGGCCGCCATGCGGACCACCTCGGCGTCCGCCGCCAGACGAGCCTGCTCTTGCCGGACCTGTTCTTGCCGAACCGCGGCGACCTGAGCCGCCGCCTCGGAGGCGATGCGCAGTTGATCGGCGCGGGCGGTCTCTTCCCGGCGCGACTGCTCGGCGGCGGCGACCCGTGCGGCCTCCTCGCGGCGCGTCTGTTCGATCGCCGCCAGCCGGGCGGCCCTCTCGGCGTCCGCCCTGGCCTGTTCGATTCTGGCCTGTTCGGCCTTGGATTGCTCGATTCTGGCCTGCTCGGCTCTCGCCTGTTCCTGCCGGGCGGCCTCGTCGCGGCGCTGCTGTTCGGCGGCGGCCACGCGCGCGGCTTCGGCCTTCACCTGATCCAGGCGGGCCGCGTCCTCGCGGCGCTGGCGCTCGGCGGCGGCGACCTGTGCGGCGGCGACCTGTGCGGCCTTCTCGGCCTTGGCCTGCTCCTGCCGGGCGATCTCGTCGCGACGCGCCTGCTCGAGGGCGGCGAGGCGGGCGGCCTTCTCGGCCTCGACACGGGCCTGTTCGATCTTGACCTGTTCGATGCGCGCGGCCTCGTCGCGGCGCTTCTGCTCCAGGGCAGCCAGGCGGGCGGCCTTCTCGGCATCCGCGCGGGCCTGGTCGATCCGGGCCTGTTCCTGCCGCGCCAGCTCCACGCGGGCAGCCTCGTCGCGGCGCGCCTGCTCGGCGGCGGCGAATTGGGCGGCCTTCTCGGCCTCGATCCTGGCCTGTTCGACGCGGGCGGCTTCGTCCCGGCGCTTCTGCTCGGCGGCGGCCAGACGCGCCGCTTTCTCCGCCTCCGCTTTGGCCTGTTCCTGGCGGGCGAGGCGCGCGGCCTCTTCCCGGCGCAGGATCTCGGCGGCGGCGAGGCGGGCGGCCTTCTCGGCGTCCAGGCGGGCCTGCTCCTGCCGGGCGCGCTCCTCGCGCCGGATCGCCTCGCGGCGGGCCTCCTCGTCCTGCCGCTGGGCCATCAGGCGGGCGAGCTCGGCCTGATTCTGCTCCTCCTCGCGGCGCGACTTCTCCATGCTGAGGCGGGCCTGCTCGCGGTGGTTCTGCTCCTCCTCGCGGCGGGCCCAGAGCTGCCGCTCATGGGCGCGGCGCTCCTCCTGGCGGCGGTTCTCGGCCTCCTGCTCGGCGTAGCGGGCCTGGTTCTCCAGGAGCTGGATGCGGATGCGCGCCGCATCGGCGAGGAAGCTCGCCGGGAACTTCTCGATGAAGGCGGAGAGGTCGGCCACCACGTTGCTGTTGCGCAGGCGGCTCCAGGCCTGGGAGTCGGTCTCGGCCCGGTTGAGGAACACCTCGTCGGCGTAGGAGCGCGAGAACTCGGGCAGCTGCTTGCCCTGCGTCGCCTTCTTCACCGCCACCGCCACCCGCTGGAACACCTGCCCGACCTCGAGGCCGGATTCGGCCAGGGACTTGGCCAGCGCCTCGGCATAGGGGCTGTTGCGGCCCTGGCCGTCGAAGGCGACCTGGTTGGACTGCGTGGCGTAGGCGATGATCAGGCCGTCGCGGCCCACCACCCGGGCGAGCCCGGTGCCGCTGCCGCGCTTGACGCCCTCGGTGAGCGGCAGGTTGCGGCAGGCGTCGAGGATCATGATCCGCGCGCCGCGGGAGTTGTCGAGGGCGCCGATGACGCTGTCGACGGAGATCGTCTCGAACGGGATGTCGAAACCGTCCTTCAGCTGCGCGTCCGTCGGCACCAGGAAGTTCTGGTTCTGGTACTGCAGGCCGTGGCCGGCGTAGTAGACCACCGCCGTCTCGGCGTCGCTGGCCGCGCGGGAGAACTGCGCCAGCCGCCGGTCCATGTCGCGCTTGCTGAGGTCGCGGCCCTCGATGACCGTGAAGCCGATCTGCCGGAGGACGGCGGCGATGTCTTCGGCGTCGTTACTCGGGTTGTCGAGCTTGCCGAAGCTGGCGTAGGCGGCATTGCCGATGATCAGGGCGACGCGCTTGCCGGTCTGGGTCTGCGCAACCGCCGCCGATGCCCACATCGTGAGCAGGAGGACGAACAGCGCTGGCAGCACCTTCTTCATGGGCCTCATCAGTACACGCCGGGTCGCACGCCGATCAAGTGACCGGGCGCACCGCCAAGAGATTTCCGCGGCCCGCGCCGGCGCCGAGTCACCCGAACATTGAATTGCCGCGGAGGATCGGCCGCCAAACCGGGGTGATCGTTGCAACGGCGCCGCCCAACACATCATAAGATCGGCTTGGCGAAAGCGCGGCGGTGGTGGAATCTGTTGCGTGATTCGCATGCGCTCCGCATCGACGAGGTTGGGGAAGACGCATGGTCGAAGACCCGTGGTCGTAGTCCGATGACGATCCGCCCCGCCTGGATCGCCGCCTCCGGCCTCGCCGGGGCCGTAGCCGCGGCCGCGGCGTGGCCGCTCCTGACGGGCGTCCTGGCGGGGCATGTCCGGGACCGGCTGGCCCGTGAGACGGGGCTGGACTGGCGGATCGGGTCCGTCGCGCTCGGAGCGGGCCCGAGCCTCGTGCTGTCCGACGTCGGCGCCGGGCGGGCGGGCGCCGGCCTCGGGCTCGACGTCCGCAAGGTGCATCTCTCCGGGCCGTTCGCCCTCGTCATGGGCGGGGCCGGGGCGCTGCGGGTGCGCGTCGAGGAAGCCCGCCTGCGGCTGCCCCTCGACGGGGAGCCGGCCACGCCCAGGGCGGGCGGCGAGGGGCAGCCGGGGCTCTCGGCCCTCGCCGGCGGCGCCAGGATCGAGGCCTTCGACCTGTCCGCGGACGGGCGCAGCCTGTCGGTGACGGTACCGGCCGCCGACCTCACCCTCGATCTCGATTCAGGCCCGGTGCCGGCGGGGGCGACCTACCGGCTCGATCTCGACGCCGGCGGCCATCGCCTGGCACTGGCCCTCGATCCCCCCGCCGGATCGGGCCGGCCGCTGCGCCTCACCCTCGAACCGGGCGGCCCCTCCGGCCGCCGTGGCACGATCGCGGGCAGCCTGCGCCTCGAGGGCCGCCGGGTCGCCCTCGACCGCCTCACGGGCACCCTCGACGGTGCGGCTCTCTCGGGCGACCTGCTCTGCGACCTGCCGGCGGGCGCCTCCGCCAAACCGCGGATCGCGGCGGACCTGCGCCTCGACGCCCTCGCCCTGGCGCCGGAAGGATCCTCCACCCGGGTGCCCGCCGGCCTCACCGTGCCCGTCCCGGTCGGCATCCTGCCCGATCCGCGCTGGTTCGCGGCCGTGGAGGGGGAGGGCCGCATCGCGCTCGGGCGCCTCGTCCTCGGGCCGGCCCGGATCGAGGGCGTCGCCGTCACCGCCAAGGTGGGCGCGGGCGTCCTCGAGGCCGGGCTCGCGGCGGCCCGGGCCTACGAGGGGACGCTGAAGGTCCGCTACGCCCTGGCACCGGCCGGAACCGCGGGCCGTCACCGCCTCGGCCTCACCCTGACGCAGGGGCAGGTCCGCCCCCTGCTCGGCGACCTCCTCGGGATCGCCGCCATCGACGGGCGCCTGACCGCGAGCCTCGACATCGAGGCCGTGGCCGCCCGCCCCGAGGACGTCCTGCGCGCGGCCACCGGCTCGGCGGACATGAGCGTCACCGACGGCACCCTGGAGGGCTCGGAGCTCCTCGCCGTCCTCGCCTCCCTCGGGCAGGAGCGGGGGAGCGCGGCCACCCGCTTCAGCTATCTCGGCGGGCGCCTGCGCATCGCGCAGGGAACCGGCGTCACCGAGGGGCTGTCCCTGCGCTCGCCGCTGATCGAAGCCGGCGGCAGCGGCAGCCTCGATCTCGTGGGCCAGACCCTGGACCTCACCTTCCAGCCCAGGGTCACGCCCCAGCGCGGGCGCCGGCCCGGCCGCGGGCTCTCCGTCCCGGTGCGGGTGACGGGGCCCTGGCGGGACCCCGCGGTCTCCGCCGACATGGCGGGGCTGCTCGACGATCCGGCCGGCGCGATGGAGGCGTTGCAGGACCTCGGGACCGGGCTGTTGGGCGGCCCAAGTGCCACCGGAGGCAAAAGTGCCACCGGCGGCGGCCAAGGCGCCACCGGCGGCGAACTCGGCGGCTTCCTCGACGCCATCCTCCCAAGGTCGCGCCCGGACGCCCCCGTCCCGCGGCGACGCTGAAACCTTCACGATCGAGATCTCCAGGATCATGACGATGCCTCATCCCCGGTCCCCGGGTCGCACCCGCCTCGCCGCCGTCGCGGGCCTCCTGCTCGGCCTCCCCGCCGGCATTGTGCAGGAGACAGGCGCTCAAGAGACCAAGGCGCCCTCGGGCCTGTCGGTGAGCGTGCGCGCCGCCCGCGGCGTCTGCTTTTCCGACCGGGTCGAGGTCACCGGCGTGCTGGTGGCGCGCCAGGAGGTCGACGTCGGCCCCGAGCGCGAGGGCCTGAAGGTGACGCAGGTGCTGGTCGAGCCCCTCGAGAAGGTCGCCGCCGGCCAGTCCCTGGCCAACCTCGGCCCGATGGAAGGGGTGCCCGGCACCGGGACGACGGTGCGCTCGGGGGTCGCCGGCACCGTCCTGCGCAGCGAGGCCCGCGTCGGATCGCCGGTGTCGCCGCGCCAGGAGCCCCTGTTCCGCATCATGGCCGGCGGCGAGGTCGACCTGCAGGCGGACGTGGCCCTGGCCGACCTGCCCAAGCTCGCGGCCGGGCAGGCGGTGACGATCGCGCCCCTGGGCCTTGCCGACGTCGCCGGCCGGGTCCGCCGGGTCGACCGCGGCATCGATCCGGCGAGCCAGCTCGGGCGGGCCCGCATCGCCCTGGCCGCCACCGACGCCGCCCTGCGGGTCGGCACCTTCGCCCGCGGGGTGATCGTGCTGGCCGAGCGCTGCGGCATCGGCGTGCCCTATTCCGCGATCCAGTACGAAGCCGACGGCACCATCGTCCACACCGTCGAGGACGACCGGGTGGTGACCCGCCAGGTGACCACCGGCCTGCTGTCGGGCACCGACGTCGAGATCCTGACGGGGCTCACCGAATCGGACACGGTGGTGGTGCGGGCCGGCGCCTTCCTGCGCGACGGCGACAGGGTCAACCCGATCCTGCGGCGCGAGGCGGCCGGCGGTTCCGGGCCGCGCTGAGCCTCATACCCAATCGCGATGAGACCGACCTATCGGTCGAACTCATCGCGGTTCGGCGGACGCCCGCCGCCGCGCAGTCGCGCGGGCAGACCTCGCTGGGTCGGGCTCATTGGGGGTCTGGCATCAGGCGCCCGCCCCCGGCCCGCCGGGCGCCGGGGCATGCGCCTCGGTCCCGGCGGCGGTCTTGTGCGGCCGGTCGACCAGCCCCGCGATCCTCCGGCCGAGGCGGGTGAAGAGGTCGCCGACCCGGGCGACCACGACGAACATCGCCGGCACGAAGATCAGCGACAGCAGCGTCGAGAAGATCAGGCCGCCGATGATGGCGATGGCCATGGGCGAGCGGAACTCGCCGCCGATGCCGAAGGCCAGGGCCGAGGGCAGCATGCCGGCGACCATGGCGATGGTGGTCATGACGATCGGCCGCGCCCGCTTGCGGCCGGCATCGATGATCGCCTCGTCCCGCGGCATGCCGTGGCGGATCGATTCCACGGCGAAGTCGATGAGCATGATCGCGTTCTTCGTCACGATGCCCATCAGCATCAGGATGCCGATCCACACCGGGGTCGTGAGCTGCTTGCCGCTGATCATCAGGGCGATGACGGCCCCGCCCAGCGACAGGGGCAGCGAGAACAGGATGGTCAGCGGCTGCAGGAACGACCCGAACAGCAGCACCAGCACCGCGTAGACCATCATCAGGCCACCGCTGATCGCCTGGGCGAACCCTTCCGAGAGTTCGTTGAGGCTCTCGGCGTCGCCCGACTGGCTGATGGTCACCCCCTTGGGCAGGGACTTCATCACCGGCAGCGCGTCGATGCTCTTGAGGGTGTCGCCCAGCGCCGCCGAGCCGAGGAGGTCGGCCTCGACGCTGGCCTGGCGCTGGCGGTCGTAGCGGCTGATGTTGGTGGGCCCCTGCTGGAAGTCGAGGTCGGCCACCGCCGAGAGGGGGATGCTGCCGCCCCGCCCCATCGGCACCCGCAGCTGTTCGAGGACGTTGCGGTTGAGCCGGGCGCGGTCGTCGAGCTGGACCCGGATCGGGATGAGCCGGTCACCGGCGTCGAACTTGGCCAGCGCCGGCCCGACGTCGCCGATGGTGGCCACGCGGATGGTCTCGGCCAGGAGCTCGGGGGTCACCCCGAGGCGGGCGGCCAGATCGAGGCGGGGCCTGATCTGCAGCTCGGGCCGGTCGAGGGTGGTGCCCGAGATCACGTTGGCGACGCCGGGGATGCGGCGCATCTGGCCGGCGAGCTCGTTGGCGACGTTGGCGACGATGCGCGGATCGAACCCGCGCACCACCAGTGCGATGGCGCGCAGGCCGTTCTCGTCCACGAAGTAGTAGCGGATGTCGGGCACCTGGCGCAGGCGCTTGCCGATCTCCTGCTCCAGCTCGCGCTGGGTGATCGAGCGGTCGGCCTTGGGCGTGTAGTTGACGATGAGCGAGGCGCGCCGGAACTCGGTGGGCTCCCTGGGCACGCGGCCGCCGTCCACGAACACGCTGCGCACCTGCGGCAGGGCGCGGATGGCGGTGACGATCTCCTCGGTGGTCGCCTCCGTGTCGGTGAGCTGCGAGCCCGGCGGCAGTTCGAGCGCCATCACCGAGCGCGAGGTATCCTGCGCCGGCAGGAAGCCCTGGGAGAGCAGGCCGAGGCTGGCGATGGAGGCGGCAAAGAAGCAAAAGCCGATCAGCACCGTCACCAGCGACCAGCGCACCGAGAGGGTGACGAGGCGGGTGTAGGCGCGCAGGATCGGGCCCGGCGGCTTCTCTGGCTTGGTGTGCGGCTTCATGAGGTAGGCCGCCAGCATCGGCGTCACGAATCGCGCCGCCAGCAGCGAGAACAGCACCTGCACCGCCACCGTGATGCCGAACTGCTTGAAGAACTGCCCGGCGATGCCGGACATGAAGCTCGCCGGCGCGAAGATCGCGATGATGGTGAGGCTGATGGCGATGACCGCGAGCCCGATCTCGTCGGCGGCCTCGGAGGCCGCCTGCAGGGCGGGTTTACCCATGCGCATGTGGCGCACGATGTTCTCGATCTCGACGATGGAATCGTCGACGAGGATGCCCGTGGAGAGAGTGATGGCGAGGAAGCTCACGAGGTTGAGCGAGAACCCGAGCATGTCCATCGCCCAGAAGGCGGGGAAGATCGACAGCGGCAGCGAGACCGCGACGATCACCGTGGCGCGCAGGTCCCGCAGGAACAGGAACACGATGATGACGGCCAGGATCGCCCCTTCGAACAGGGTGTGGATCGCCGCGTCGTAGTTGCCGAGGGTGAACTCCACCGAGGAATCGATGAGCGTGAGGTCGAACTCCGGGTTCTCGGCCCGCAGGGTGTCGACGCGGGTCTGCACGGCTTTCGCCACCACCACGTCGCTGGCGCCCTTGGCCCGCTTGATGCCCACCGCCACCACCGGCTCGCCGTTGAGGCGGGCGAAGGTGCGCCGGTCGGCGATGGTGTCGGTGACGATGCCGAGATCGATGAGCCGGACCTCGCCGCCGGTGGGCAGGGCGATCATCACGCCCGAGAGCTCGTCGATGGTCTTGGCCGCCGCCAGCGTGCGGATCGCCTGGTCGCGGCCGCCGATCTCGGCCCGGCCGCCGGTGACGGTGACGTTGGTGCCGCGCAGGCGCCGGCTCACGTCCACCGCCGAGAGGCCGAAGGCCTGGAGCCGGTCGGGATCGAGGGAGACCAGCACCTCGCGCGAGACGCCGCCGATGATCTCGACCTGCGCCACCCCCTTCACGTCCTGCAGCGAGGACTTGACGGTGTTCTCCATGAACCAGGAGATCTGCTCCGGGCTCTTGCCCGGCGCACGCGCCGCATAGGTGACGATCGGCAGGCCGACCACGTCGACCCGCTGGATCAGCGGCTCCTGCACGCTCTGGGGCAGGTCGGAGCGGATGCGGGTGATCGCGTCCTTGACGTCGTTGAGGGCCCGGTCGGTGTTGGTCTCGAGCCGGAAGGCGATGGTGGTGACCGAGAGGCCGTCGGTGATCGAGGAGGCGATGTGGCGCACGCCTTCGACGCCGGAGACGCCGTTCTCGACGACCTTGGTGACCTGCGTCTCGATCTCGGCGGGGGCCGCGCCGAACTGCGTCACCACCACCGAGATCAGCGGGATGTCGGCGCTCGGCAGGCGCGTGATCGGCAGCCGGACGAAACTCGCCCAGCCCAGCGCCAGCAGGATGATCGAGAACACGATGGACGGCAGCGGCCGCTTGATCGCCAGCGAGGAGACGTTGAGCGACATTCAGCGGTTCCTACCGTCGTTCTTGCCGTCGTTCTTGCCGGTGTGACTGCCCGCGTTCTTGCCGTCGTCCCGGCTCACGACCGGCGTGACGCGGTCGCCCGGCCGCACGGCGGTGCCGGCATCGACCACCACGAGCTCCCCCTCGGCGAGGCCGTCGCGGATCTGGATGGTGGTCTCGTCGGACAGGCCGGTGCGGACCCGGCGGCGCTCGACCTTGGTGCCGTTGAGGATCTGCACGCTGGTGACGCCGTTCTGGTAGACCACCGCCGAGCGCGGCACCGACAGGCCGCAGTCACGCGCGGTCTCGAGGACGGCGCTGGCGAACTGGCCCGGGCGCAGGGCCGAGGCCGGCTCGATCGTGAGGCGGGCGCGGCCGAGCTGCGAGGCGGGGTCGACCTCGCTCACCGGCACGCGGACGGTGCCCTTGGCCTCCAGGCCGGGGCCGTAGACGATGCGGGCCACCGTGCCGGTGCGGATCTTGGTGGCATAGGGGCTCGGCACGTCCACGAGCAGGTCGATGCCGCCCTCGCCGGTGATGCGCACCTGCGGCTCGGGCACGCCGCCGGGGCCGGTGGGCATCGCCGCGCTCGTGGCCATGCCGACGCGGGCGGTGACGCGGGTGACGGTGCCGGCGATGGGCGCGCGGGCGCTGACGCCGGCCGGGCGTCCCTGCGACGCACCGCCCTCCTCCGCGCCGAGGAGGGAGGCGCGCAGAACCTCCTGACCGCTCGTCACCCTGTCGCCCTCGGCGACGAGGACCTGGGTGATGCGGTAGCCGTCCAGCGCGAGGCTGGTGCCGCTCTCCTCGCGGGCCAGCGCGAACCCGGTGATCCGGATCTGCTCCTGAATGCAGGCCTGGCCGGCACGGATGCCGATGACGGTGGTGCCCTCGGGCGTGCTCTCGGCACGGGCGGCCGACGTCGCCAGGGCGAACAGGCAGAGCCCGAGCGCGATTCGCGCGACCCCTCCGCCAGGGCCCGGGACACTCCCGCCCCGCCCGGGACGACACGCGACGCTGGAGGATTGCACGGTTGGGTCCGGCCTTATGCGACGACTGGGGTGAGGGCGCCCGCCGACCCCGCGGGCGCCTGCCCGCGGGGTCGGGACGCGGGTGTCCTAGCGGGCCGCGGTCTTCACCTGGAGCAGGTTCACGGCCTGGACGCGCCGGTTCTCCATGGCGAAGGGCGCGGCCTGGTTCTTGAGCTTGGTCTTGCCGTAGCCGACCGCGATCAGGTTCTCGGCCGGCAGCTTGTAGGTCGCCACGAGGTAGCGCTTGACCGCCTCGGCCCGGCGCTCGGAGAGCGTCTGGTTGGCCGCGTCAGAGCCCTTGGCGTCGGTGTGGCCGGCGATCACGAAGGTCTGGTTGGCGAGTTCCGGCTTCGAGAGCGCCTTGCCGAGGGCGTCGGCGTTCCGGAGGGCCTCGCCGCGCAGCGCGTCGGACCGGAAGTCGAACTCCATCACGAGGTCGATGGCCGGCTTGTCGGCGGCCACGGTCTTGAGCTTCTCCCGCGCGCTCGCGCTCAGGTCGCGGCTGCTCTTGTTGCGCAGGGTATCGACGAAGACCTCGTCGCCGCTCGGCGCGACCCGGGTCGGGGCGCCGATGGACAGGCTGCGGGTCTTGGGCGGCGACAGGGCCTTGAGGATCTCGTCCTCCGTGACCTGCTGCGCCTGGACGGGCGCCACCGAGGCCAGGAAGGCGACGGCCATCAACCCGATCACACCATGGGAGAGTTTCGAGAAAGTGGTCATCTCAGCCTCCGAAGTCGCGCTGTCGATGGACGTGCAACACCGTGTTCTTCCCACGCCCCCAGGCAGCGATCAACAGCATTCGCCCGGTTTTCTCAGACCTTCCGCGCCCTCGGCGAGGGAAATGTGCAGGCTTGCACAGAGGAGACGCCTCGTAGGCCATGTCATCGCGAGTCATGTGCGCCGGCGCATCGCCGGTCCTCATCATTCCCGCCCCCGGCGGCCGGCCGATCTGCTGCGGATCGGGCCTTGGTGATTCGGGTCGCCGGACGATCCGACCGCGCGAATCAGGTTTCGCGATCGCCAAAGCAGATTTCGTGAGGACACCATGCTGGGCCGCACGGCCATCGCGGTCGACCGGCGACGGCCGGGGCCGGCCGCGACGGCGCAGCGGGCGTTTCGCGAGGGACGTTCAGCGCAGCCCGTATTGCGCGAAGTCCTTGTCGATCATCGGGTTGAGCGCCAGCGCCCGGGTCAGGTCGTCGTTGGCCTGGGCAGACTGGCCGAGGCGGGAGCGGGCGATGCCGCGTCCGTAGAGGGACGAACTGTGGGTCGGCGCCAGCCGCAGGGCCGCGTCGTAGTCCTGGATCGCCGCCTGGAGGGCATCGGCCTTGAGGTTGACGAAGCCGCGGCTGTCGAGGGCGTCGACGAAGCCGGGCTTGAGCTTGAGGGCGTCGTTGCAGTCGGACAGGGCCTTGCGCAGGTCGTTGTTGATGGCCCGCACCCAGCAGCGGTTGTTGAGGGCCTCGGGACTGGAGGGCTCCAGGCGGATGGCCTGATCGAAATCCGCGATGGCCGCGGGATAGTCGTCGCGCTGGGCGTGGAACTGGCCGCGCTCGTAGAAGGCGGTGGCATCGCGCGGGTTGCGGGTGATGCGCGCGTCGAGGGAGGCCTTCCGCTGCAGTTCGGCCATCGAATAGGTCTTGGGGGGCGAGCGCCAGGGTACCGGCGGTGATGGCACCGACGGTGCGGGCTCGGCCGCGGGCGCAGGAGCAGGTGGCGGGGGCGGCGCGGCGGCCACCGGCTTCTCGGGCTCGCGCGGCGGGCGGGCGGTGCCTTCGACCCTGGCCAGTTCCGCCCGTGCGGTCTTGGCGAGGGGCCCCGAGGGATGGCGCTTGAGGAAACCTTCCAGCGCGCCCTTGGTGCCCTTGGCCATGGCGGCATTGAACTCGCGCGCGGTCTCCTCCTCCGCCGCCACCATGGCGTCGATGTCCTTGTCCTGCAGGGTCGCGGTCGGCTTGGCGGCCTTGTCCTTCGCCGGGGGTTCCTTGGACGACCCCTCTTTGGCGGCTCCCTCCTTGGGTTGCACCTCGGGAGGACGGGCCGCCGGTGCGGGCCTGTCCTCGACCTTGGCCATGGGGGCGGCCGGCCTCACCCAGGCCGGATCGAACCCGAACGGCTCGGTCGTTCCCGCGATCAGGGCGGGCTTCTGCTGGTTGCGGCTCGCGCGGGCCACCGCCTCGGCCGTGGCCGCCAGCGCCTGTTCGGCGCTCGCCTCCGGCACGGCGATCTGGCGCACCAGTTCGGTGGCGAACGGGCTCGTGGCCGCGCGCGTCTCCACGAGGACGCTGCCGGGGGCCGCCGACTGCAGTTCGAGGGTGCGCGGGCCCGGCTTCGGCTCGGCCAGCCCGGCCGAGAAGCTGCGGAAGCGCCGCTCGAACGGGTTGCGGCGGGCGGCGTCGAGGATCAGGATCCGGGCGCCGGCCCCGCGCCTGTCGAGGTCGGCCAGGACCGTGTCGAGGGCGATGCCGTCGCGCTGCACGTCGGGCTCGCTCCAGATCCGCGCGTCCACGGGAACGAGGTAGTTCCTGCGCCCGGCCTGGATGCCGTAGCCGGCGAAGTAGACCAGGGCCACCGCGCCGGTCTCGACCTTGCGCACGAACCGGTCGATGGCGGCCTGGAGGGCGGCCTTGTCGAGGTTCTCGCCCGTCTCGACGGCGAACCCCTTGCGCTTGAGCTCCTCGGCGAGGAGGCGCAGGTCGCCCGGCGGCGTCGCAAGGGCCGCGTCGCTGTCCGGATAGACGGCGTTGGCGACGAGCAGGGCCTGGCGCTGGCGGGACACGCCGCCGGCCGTGGCCGGAGTCGAGGTCAGCGACACCGATGCCAAGAATCCCGGCACCAATCCCGGCACCACGATCAGTCCGGTCGCCAGAACGCGTGTCGCCGCAACGAGTAGACGTCCAAACATGCGGTGCTCTGCTCAAAAGCCTGCCCGTCCTGATACGCATCGAAACGGGGATTTCGCAATAGCGTCGCAGTCCGTCCACACGCCGTCCCGGCGAACTGAGCAATCCTCGCGAATCCCCGGCGGCAAAACCGGGCGCCGGACCGGCCCCAAACCTGCGCAAACCTCGCTCTTCACTTGAGCCGGGGCCTTGACACGGGCCGCCCGAAAGCGTGCGTGGCGCCAGACGCATGGGCCATCCCGGTCTCGGCCTCGGACCCCGTTGCGCAGCGAAAGGCCGGGAGCATGCGGGGTGCGGGGCTGCGAGGTGTGGGGCTGCGGGGCGCGGGGCTGCGGGGCGCGGGGCCGGAGCGATGAAGCGCACCATCGCGGCGATCCTGGCCGCCGACGTCGCGGGGTATTCCCGGCTGATCGCGCAGGACGAGGAGGACACCCTCCGGCGCCTGGCCGACCACACCGCCCTCTACCGGGGGCAGGTGTCCGAATTCGGCGGCCGGGTCTTCAACACCGCGGGCGACGCCATCCTCGCCGAGTTCCCCAGCGCCGTGGAGGCCCTGCGCGCCGCCATCGCGATCCAGCGGGAGCTCGGCCGCCGCAACGACGCGCTTCCCCCCGAGCGGCGGCTGGCCTTCCGCATGGGGCTGACCATCGGCGACGTGGTGGCGGTGGAGGGCGACCTCCTCGGCGACGGCGTCAACGTCGCCGCGCGCCTCGAGGGCATCGCCGAGCCCGGCGGCATCTGCCTGTCCGCCTCGGTGCACGAGGCGGTGAGCAATAAGGTGCCGGTGCAGTTCCGCGATATCGGCCCGCAGCGCCTCAAGAACATCCCGCGCCCCGTCCATGCCTACCGGGTGGTGTGGCCGCAGGAGGCCGCCGCCGCGGGGTCGGTGCGCGACCGCTTGCGGCGGAGCGCGCCGGCCCGCCGCTGGCTCCTGGTCCCGGCGCTGGCCGTGCCGGCGGCCCTGGCGCTCGCCCTCCGGGCCGGTCCCCTGCCGTGGCGGGACGATCCCGCCGATCCGCCGGGCGATCCCGTCGTCACCGAAGCGCTGCCCGTGAGCGTCATCGCGGCGCGACACCTCTGCTTCAAGGACGAGGTCCGGCTCGGGGGCGTGGTGGTGCCGCGCCGCGAGATCGAGGTCCGGCCCGAGGGCGAGGGCCTGCGCGTCCTCACCGTGGCGGTGGAGCCCCTGGCCAGGGTCGCCGCCGGCCAGGTGCTGGCCACCCTCGGGCGCCTGCACGGGCCGGAGCAGCCGCCGGTGACCTTGAGGGCGCCGGCCTCGGGGGTGGTCGGGCGGGTTTCGGCGACGCCGGGGGCGCCCGTCACCGCCGCCGGCCCGGCGCCGTTCCAGATCGTGGCGCAGGGCGAATTCGAACTCGCCGCGGAGGTGCCGTTGTCCGACCTCGGCCGGATCGCGGCGGGCCAGCCCGCCACCGTCACGCCGCTCGGCCTGCCCGAGAGCCGCGGCCGGGTCCGGACCGTGTCGGCCTCGGCCGAGGGCGCCTCGCAGTCGGGGCGCGTGCGCATCCAGATGGCGGAGGCCGGCGAGCCGCGCCAGGGCACCTTCGCGCGCGCGGTGGTGACGGTGGAGGAACGCTGCGGCACGGCAATACCGGCCTCGGCCGTGATGATCGGCGAGGAGGGCCGCTTCGTCTACCGGGTCGAGGACGGCCGGATCGAGCCGCGCCTCGTCACGATCGGACTGTCGGCGGGTGGGGACGTCGAGGTGCGCGGCGGCCTCGAGCGGAACGACGTCGTGGTCGCCCGCGCCGGCGCCTTCCTGCGCGAGGGCGCGGCGATCCGGCCGATCCGCGTCGAGGCCGGACGAGCGGCCGATTGAAGAGCCCGACACCCGTGCGTCCGGCGTAAAAACCCCCGCGAGGACAGAACATCCGCGCCTGCGTGCTGCCCCGCACGGAGCCGTCGACTGGCGAGACCGGATCGACGATTCACGGTTGACCGCCAACTCTTGCACGATAACGTCGCTCCCATGAACAGGTCGACCCGCGGTCGTCCGGTCATCTTGTCCGCACCCCGTCGGGAGCGGGAATGGCGTGTCGAAACGTCGGGAGGTCGGAATGAAGACAGTGGTGATGGCCTGTGCGGGATTGATCTTCGGCATCGGCACGTCGGCGGGGTTGGCGCAGGGCACCACCCTGCAGCGCGCGGCCTGTACCCCGGACGTGTTCAAGTTCTGCAGCGGCGACATCCCCAACGTCGAGCGCATCACCACCTGCCTGCGGCAGAAGAAGGCCAGCCTGAGCTCCGGCTGCCAGGCGGTGTTCAACGGCCTCGAACAGACCAGGGTCGCCACCCGCTCGATCGAGACCGGGACCGACACCTCCGCCTGGTGCGCGCCGTCGGACCCGATGGCGAGCGGCTACGAACTCTGGACGGCGTGGTGCCGGACGGGCGCCGCCGAATAGCCGCCTTGTCGATAGGACATCTCGGTCGATGCAAGGTCTCGGCCGGGCCCGGTCGCGGCGAATCGAATGATCGCCCGTCCCGTCCGCGCTCTCGCAAGACGATATGAACCATTTTGCGAGCCGGGCATTGATTTCGTGCGGCGGTGACCCGCCGGTAACGGCGATGCCCTCCAATCCGAGACGGACCACGACTCCGTCGTGTCACCCGACATCCGGGTCCGTTCCGCAGTCAGGAAGCAATCAGATGGTGTCCTTCAGATCGACGGCCGTGACCTTGTCCCTCGTGCTGCTGGGAGCCGTCTCGGCGGCACCGGCCCTGGCGTGCACCACCGGCTGCGAGATCGCCCGCCAGAACCCCTGCCTGTGGGACGACGCCTGCCGGCCCCGCCTGGTCCCGCAGCGGGTGGCCGCGGCCCGCTGGGATGCGTTCCAGCCCGTCGCCCTCAGGGCGTTCTCCCGCATGGACGTCGAGGCGGTGCGCCTGTTCCAGCGCATGCCGTAGGCGGGAAAGACCATGCCGTAGGCGGGAAAGACGACGCCGGGTCGACCGGCCCGGTCCGACCGCGGGCGGGCTGCCGCCCCGCCGGTTCGACTCCAGGAATCGGAAACATGCCCGAAGGCCGCGTCTCGCCGACCCTCTCCCAACCATGACGTGGCGATGGCCGAGGCTGGGCCCGCGCCTCGATCCATCGTGGATCTTTGATTCGGTGTCCGCTCGAATCGAGTGGGAACCGTATCATCGAGCCTGCGCGGCGCCTGAGCGAAGCCCATTTCCGCATCACGAAGTGATCAACCGGACATGGGATGAGGCCCGCTCTCCCGGAACGGACGGGGGAGGCCGAGGGGCCGGCGCGAAGCCCCCATCCCCACGCAAGCTTGCCCGGCCAGAACGCCTCCCTTGAGACGTGGGACACCCATGTCGGGACATGAGGGAGCATCATGGCTGCGATCGAGGCGATCGTCCCGGAGCGCAAGTCGCAGCGCGACATCGGGTTCGCGCTCGGCATCGTCGCGATCCTGGCGATCCTGTTCCTGCCGGTCCCGGCCATCCTCCTCGACATCGGGCTCGCCTTCTCCATCGCCCTGTCGGTACTGATCCTGATGGTGGCCCTGTGGATCCAGAAGCCGCTCGAATTCTCGGCCTTCCCCACCGTGCTGCTGATCGCGACCCTGCTGCGGCTGGCGCTGGGCATCGCCACCACCCGCCTCATCCTGGCCAACGGTCACCACGGCGTCGGGGCCGCGGGTCACGTCATCGAGGGCTTCTCGCAGTTCGTCATGAGCGGCGACTTCGTGATCGGCATCGTCGTCTTCCTGATCCTGATCACGGTGAACTTCCTCGTCATCACCAAGGGCGCCACCCGCATCGCCGAGGTCGGCGCGCGCTTCACTCTCGACGCCATCCCCGGCAAGCAGATGGCCATCGACGCCGACCTCAACGCCGGCCTCATCGACGACAAGGAGGCCCAGCACCGCCGCCGGGAGCTGGAGGAGGAGAGCTCGTTCTTCGGATCGATGGACGGTGCCTCGAAGTTCGTGCGCGGCGAGGCCATCGCCTCGCTCATCACCATCGCCGTCAACGTGTTCGGCGGCATCATCATCGGCACCACCCGCCACGGCATGCCGCTGGGCCATGCGGCGGACGTGTTCACCAAGCTCTCGGTGGGCGACGGGCTCGTCTCGCAGATCCCGGCGCTGATCGTGTCGCTGGCCGCGGGCCTCCTCGTCTCCAAGGGCGGCACCAAGGGCACCGCCGAACAGGCGGTGATCGGCCAGCTCGGCGCCTATCCGCGCGCGCTGTGGGTGTCCGCGTTCCTGATGCTGATGTTCGCCCTGGTGCCGGGCCTGCCGTTCCTGCCGTTCATGGTGCTCGCGGGCCTGATGGCCTTCATCGCCTACGCGATCCCCAAGAAGCTCGCCGAGGAGAAGGCCATCGTGGTGGCCAGAGCCGCGGCCGAGCAGGAGAAGAAGGACGTCGCGGCCCGCGAATCGGTCAAGGAGTCGCTCAAGACGCCCGAGATCGAGGTCTGTCTCGGCCGCCAGGTCTCGTCCCAGATCCAGACCGCCCATTCCGAGCTGTCGCACCGGGTCGCCAAGATGCGCCGCAAGTTCGCGCGCCAATACGGCTTCGTGGTGCCCGAGATCAAGCTCACCGACAGCCTCGCCCTGGCGCCCAAGAGCTACCAGATCCTCATCCACGGCACCGTCGCCGCCACCCAGGAGATCCGCCCCGGCGAGCTCCTGGTGGTGGTGGGCGACGGCCCGTCGCCGGACGTGCCCAGCGATCCGGTGCGCGAGCCCGCCTTCGGCATGAAGGCGCATTGGGTGCTCGAATCCTACGGCGCCGAGGTCCGCCGCGGCGGCTTCGAACCCATCGACGGCGCCTCGGTGCTGCTGACCCACCTCTCCGAGGTGATCCGCAACAACCTGCCCCAGCTCCTGTCCTACAAGGACATGCGCGGCCTGATCGACCGGCTCGATCCCGAGTACAAGCGCCTCCTCGAGGAGATCTGCCCGTCGCAGATCTCGTATTCCGGCCTGCAGGCGGTGCTCAAGCTCCTGCTCGCCGAGCGCGTCTCGATCCGCAACCTCCACCTCATCCTGGAGGCCATCGCCGAGATCACGCCGCACGCCCGGCGCGCCGAGCAGATCGTCGAGCACGTGCGCATGCGCATCGCCCAGCAGATCTGCGGCGACCTCGCCGAGAACGGCGTCCTCAACGTCCTGCGCCTCGGCGGCGCCTGGGACCTCTCGTTCCACCAGAGCCTCAAGCGCGACGCCAAGGGCGAGGTCATCGAGTTCGACATCGACCCGCGCCTCGTCGAGCAGTTCGGCACCGAGGCCGGCGAGGCGATCCGCACCCGGATGCGCGAGACCCACAACTTCGCCCTCGTCACCGCGCCCGACGCCCGCCCCTACGTCCGCATGATCGTCGAGCGGCTCTATCCGACGCTGGCGGTGCTCTCGCACCTGGAGATCGCGCGCGGCGTCGAGATCAAGTCCCTCGGGACGATCTCGTGACGGCACTGGCGCCCGACAGCTTCCTGTCGGTGTTCATGATCTTCTGCCGGGTCGGGGGCTGCCTCCTGATGATCCCCGGCTTTTCCAGCCCGCGCGTGCCGGCCCAGGTGCGGCTGCTCATCGCCCTCTCGGTGTCGCTGGCGCTGACGCCGCTCCTGCTGCCGCAGTTCCAGGGCAAGCTCGACGACAACCCCGCCACCACCCTGTTCTTCATCGTCAGCGAGAGCATCACCGGCCTCGTCATCGGCTTCCTCGGGCGGATCTTCTTCTTCGTGCTCGAGACGGTGGTGAACGCCGCATCCACCATGGTGGGCTTCGGCGGCATGCCCGGCGCGGTGGCCGAGGGCGTCGACCCGGTGCCGGCGGTGGAGGCGCTGATCATGATGTCGGCCGCCGCCCTGGTCTTTGCCGCCGACATGCACTGGGAGCTGTTTCGCGGCATCGTCGATTCCTACGCCCGCATCCCGCCGGGCCAGGGCGTCGGCTCGCAGACGGCCCTGGTGCGCATCGTCGACCAGATCGGCACCGCCTTCGTGCTCGGCCTCAGGATCACCTCGCCGTTCATCGTCTACGCGGTGGCGGTGAACCTGGCAGCGGGCTTCGCCAACAAGCTCACGCCGACGATCCCGGTGTATTTCATCGCGACCCCGTTCATCATGTTCGGCGGGTTGCTGATGCTCTACTACATCTCGAACGAGTTCATGATGCAGTTCCTGATCGGCTACGTCGACTACCTGCGCAGGGGCTGAGGCGATGACGCCGAGCCAGCGCCTCGCCCGCGCCAAGCGCCTCGTGACGGTGCAGGAGCAGATGCGCCGCGTCGCCGAACGCGATCTGGCCGCCACCCGCCGCGACATCGCCAGCACCGAGGCCGACCGGGCCGCCCTGCTGCAGACGCTGGCGGGGGAACGGATGGCGGGCCTGTTCCTCGATGCCGCCGCCGGCCGCCTGCGCCGGATCGCCGAGACCGCCACGGCGCTCGGTGCCAGGGCTACGGCCCAGGAAAGGACCGTCCTGGCGCGCGGCCTGTCCGAAAAGCAGGCCGAACGCTGGGCCGACGGGCTCGCCCGCTCCCACCGCGCCGAGGAGGACCGCCGCGACGCCCTGGAACAGCTCGACCTGCTGATCGCCCGCGGCGGCGGCGGCCTCGACGATGCCCCGACACCAGCCTCCCGAAAGCCAGGCGCGCTATCCGGGTCGTGAAGGCCCGGCGCCGCGCCGCGGCCTTCGGGATTCCCTGTCAGCCCCGGCGACGACCATGAGCATCAGACCCCCATCGGACATCGTTCTCGACGTCGCCCGGGCGGCGGACCCGGCCCGCTACCAGGAAGCCTCGGCCAAGCTCGCCGCCCCCGCGGGCACCGATCCGGCCGCCTTCGGCGACGCCGTGCGCATGGCGGGTGCCGGGGTCCACATGCCCCTCGACGCCCGCGGCACGCTCACCACCCTGCAGAGCGACAGCGCGATGGCCAAAGGCGGCAAGGCGGCCGACCCCTACAAGCAGTTCGAGGCGTTCGTGCTGCGCCAGTTCGTCGAGAAGATGATGCCCGACAAGGCGACCTCGGTGTTCGGCAAGGGCAACGCCGGCGGCATCTGGAAGTCGATGCTGGCCGAGCAGGTCGGCTCGGAGATCTCGAAGGCCGGCGGGCTGGGCATCGCCCGCATCCTGTCGGCGCCGCGCAACGCCGAGGCGGTCACCGTCGAGCGGCAGGCCGCCGACCGGGCCGCCGCCGCCCTCCTGCGGACCAAGGCGACCTCCTGACCGGGCTCGCCGTCCAAGACGCCCCGATGATCGAAGGACCCTCCATGCTGATCGCCTCCCTCAAGCGGCTCGACGCCACCGTCTCGGCCGAGACCGAGGCGCTGCTCGCCCATCGCCCGATCGACCAGGACGCGGTCAACCGGCGCAAGGGCCAGAGCCTGCTCGAACTCACCCGCCTGACCCGCGGCCTCGACCCGGAGCGGGTCGACCCGGAGCTCGCCGAGCAGCTCGCGCGCCTGCGCCGCAGCCTGCAGCGCAACCAGGAGGTGGTGGGCCTGCACCTGCGGGCGGTGGAGGAGATCGCCGAGATCGTCAACGACGCGATCCAGGACGCCGAATCCGACGGGACCTATTCCGCCCGCCGCCGCCGCTGACCGCCCACCGAAAGCCCGGCCGCCGCCATGCGCATCCTCGTCACCGGCCTCTGGATCTGTGCCCTCACCGTCGCCTCCTGCTACGGCGCGGTGACCTGGGGCAGCGGCCTCATGGGCAAGAAGACCGAGCCCTACCTCGAAGGCCTGCAGTACCAGAAGCTGGCGCCCATCAACGTGCCGATGCTCGCGGACGGCAAGGTCACCGGCTACATCGTCGCCGTCCTGGTCTTCACCGCCGACGCGCGGCTGATGCACACCCTCTCGGTGCCGCCCAACGCCTTCGTGGTCGACGAGACCTTCCGCCAGATCTACAGCGACCCCGAGATCGATTTCAGGCGCCTGGCCCGCTACAACGTCACCAAGCGCCTCGCCGAGGTCCGCGCCAAGGTCAACGAGCGCCTGGGCTCCGAGGTCGTCAAGGACATTTTGGTCGAGGAGTTCAACTTTGTCGCCAAGCGGGAGGTGCGGTCTTAAGGGGTGGGCTTGGGGGTTGAAAGCCGGCAGCTTGGGAATTTGAGCGGTCGCTTGTGACCTGCAGCGAACTTTGGCTCGTCGGGCGCTACGAATCCTCATGGGCACTGCTTGCGACCACGTCGCTTCCTGCCTTGCCCCCACTTTGCCCCGGCCCGCCAATTCATGTCAGGCCGGGTCACATCGTCGTTCTAGGATCTTAGCAGGTCCGTTCGTCGTGACTTGGACTGCAAGACTTCAGATTGCAGCGCCCTTTTCGACGACGATGGTGTCAACGACGTCCGCTGGCTCGTAGAGCCACCGTGCCATAGCCCCGGCCGCCATAGCTCCTACGATTGGTGCGAGCCAAAACAGCCAAAGCTGTGCGACGTACTCGCCGCCCGCAAACAAGGCAGGTCCGGTGCTGCGAGCCGGGTTGACCGAGGTGTTGGTCACGGGGATCGAGATCAGGTGGATCAGGACCAGAGCGAATCCGATGGGGATGCCCGCAAAGCCCGTCGCAGCGCCCTTCGACGTCGTGCCGACGATGATGAAGATGAAAAAGAAGGTCGTCAGAAGCTCGATGATCAGGCAAGCGGCAACGCCGTACTTGCCAGGGCTGAGATCACCGTAGCCGTTCGAGGCGAACCCGTTCGGAAGCCAGCCAGCCTTGCCCGATGCGATGACATAGAGGACGAAGGCACCGACCATAGCGCCAACGACCTGGGCGACGATGTAGGGCAGTACGTGCCGGTTCGCACAACGTCCGGCAGACCACAGCCCAAGCGTCACAGCCGGATTGAAGTGGCCACCCGAGATGTGACCGACCGCGTAGGCCATCGTGAGCACGGTCAAGCCAAAGGCAAAGGCGACACCGAGGAAGCCGATGCCGAGTTCCGGGAACGCGGCGGACAAGACGGCGGCACCACAACCGCCAAAGGTCAGCCAGAAGGTGCCGAAAAACTCGGCCGTCGCCCGGCGCATCGTATCGTGATCCATGTCTGAACCTCCCGCTATAGGATTTCGCGCGGCACTCGAAGAGCAGGTTCGAAATCTCAGATTTGTGCGACGCGAGCAGTCTGCGCTGGCATCTACCGGAACGCATTTCGCGAACGTTGCACGGACAGAGGGAGACAGCAATTACCGGAACAGCAATGCGCTTACTCTCCAATCGTATTCATGCTCAGAGGGGCTTGAGAAGGACGGCGCGGAAGGTCTGATTTCCACCCAAAGCACCACCTCACACAATTAAACCCATCGCGTTCAGCCCGAAAGCTTACGGCTCACCCGCCGCCAACCCGCCACAAGCCCGCTGATGACCACCACCGCCCCGAGAAGATTGAGCGCCCACTGCGCCACTTCGCGCGCAGGCCCCGCGAGCACGGAAAAATCGAGGCGGTGCAGGCCGTCGAACAGCCAGCGGTAGGCGCGGCCGGAGCGGTCGAGGCGCTCGGCGATGGTGCCGTCGGCCGGGTCGACGTGCAGCCAGGTGGCGGCCGGGTCGGAGAAGCGCAGGCGCAGCATCGGCAGCGGACGCTCGCCGAGGCCGGACCAATGGGCGTCGTGGGCCGTCAGCCGCTCCACCGTCGGCGGCGCGGCCTGGCCCATCGCCCGCATCGCGGCGACCACGATCTGCGCCTCGTCGGGGCCGGGGCCGCCGTCGGCCCCCGCCACGCGGCGTCCCTCCCGCATGAGCGACACCACGAGCGGCCGCCCGCCGAGGGTGGTGAAGCGCAGGGCCACCGCGTCCGAGGCCGCGACCCGCCGCAGCCCGGCCGGGTCGAGGCCGACCGGGTGCCAGGGGCTGGCCTGGGCGGCCACGAGGGCCGCCGACGGGGCCGGTCCGGTGAACCAGCGGTTCGGGTTCATCGAGAGCCAGCCGCTCACGAGGAAGCCGGTGAGGGCGAGCCCGCCCGCCAGACCCGAGAGGTGGTGCCAGCGCGCCAGCCCGCGGTAGGGCGTCAGCGCCCCGTTGCGATAGCGCCGCGGCCAGCCGAGCCGCCAGATCCCGAGGACGAGGCCGCTCGCCAGGAGCGGAATCGCGAGTCCCGACAGCCACAGCACCACGTCCCGCCACAGGTCGGGCCGGGCCCGCAGCGGCGTCGGGTAGACCCAATGCACCACGGCGCCGACCCAGTTCCAGCCGCGCTCGAACCGCGTGGTGACGAGGGCGACCTCCCCGGTGGCGGCCGAGACGTAGACCTCGGTGCCGGCCGCATCGGCCAGGGCGACCTTGTGGAAAGGCCGCAGCGGGTCGTAGCGGGCGGTGACGGTCCATTGGTCGCGCGCCACGGGCTCGACGGTGCCGGGGCCGGCGAGGGCCCGGGCCTCCTCCGGCGTGAGCGCGGGCCGGCGCTCCCCGGTCCGGGCCGAGACCGTGGCGCGGCCACCGTCCCGGCCGGTGACGCGGTAGACGGGCTCCCCGCCCTGCATCTCCAGTCCGAGGGCGGCGGGTTCGGGCCGGCCGGCCGCCGCGAGGGCGGCGTCGGGGGCGATGGCCACCCGGTCCCAGGCGATCGGCGGCAGGCGGGCGAGCCGCTCGGCCTGCGACAGGCGCGGGAACGGCACGTGCAGCATCACGAGGCCCGAGCCGATCCACAGGGCGACGAGGAGCCCGGCGCCGATCCCGAGCCAGCGATGCCCGAGGATCAGCCAGCGTTTGGCGACCTTCACCACGTCACGCTGTAGGCGACCTCGACCGAGCGCGGCCGCCCGAGCAGCCAGAAGGTCGAGCCGCCGGTGACCGGATAGACCGCGTCGAGGAGGTTGTAGGCGCGCAGGCTCAGGCGGGAGGTGTCGTCGATCCGGTAGTCCACGCTGCCGTTCACGACCTCGTAGGCCGGTCGCCGGACCGTGTTGGCGAAGTCGCCCACCGTCTCGCCCACGAACTGCACGCCGGCCCGCGCCTCCCAGCGCGGCGCGAAGGCCCAGGACAGCCACAGGTTGGCCACTCGCTCGGGCACGTTGATCGGCTGGTTGCCCGCGAACGAGACGGCGACCCCGCCCACGGCCTGCTGGAAGCTGTCGTATTGCGCCTGCAAGAGGGCGAGGTTGCCCTCGATGCGCCAGTTCTCCCACAGGCCCAGGGAGGCGAACGCCTCGACCCCGTGGGACGACTGGCTCCCCACCTGGATCGACACGGCGGGGCGCTGCGGGTCGGCGGTCAGGAGGTTGTCCTTCTTGATCCGGTAGCCGGCCAGGGTGAACTCGCCGCGCCCGTCCCAGAACACCTGCTTGTAGCCGACCTCGACCTGTTCGCCGTTCGAGAGCTGGAAGTCCTTCTGGGCCAGGGTGAGGGTGATGAGCGTCCCCACCGGGTCGACGGCCGTGGCGTAGCTCGCATAGAGCGAACTGCCCGGCGTCGGGCTGTAGACGGCGCCGAAGCGATAGCTCACCGCGCTGAAGTCCTTGGTGTAGCCGGCGGCGGGGTTGCGCAGGTCGTTCCGGCGGACGGTCGGCGCGTCGTAGCGGACGCCGGCGATCAGCGAGAGCTGGTCGGACAGGACGAGACGGTTCTCGGCGAAGAGGGAATACTGGTCGGTGCTGGTGGCGTACCCCGGCGTGGTGCCGTCGACGCGCAGGAATCGGCCCGGATCGACGGCGAAGGGATCGACGGTGCTCACGCCGCCGTAGGGCGCGTTGTTGGTGTGGAGGAACGAGATGCGGTTGACGTCGAAGCCCGCCACGAACTCGTTGGCGAAGCCGAACAGCTCGCCGCGGACGGTGGCGTCGAAGCGGTTTCCGATCTGCTCCTGGTCGTGGAAGATCTCGATGTAGTCCGAGCGCCTGACGCGGCCGGTGGCCGGGACGAAGGCGTAGGTCTCGGCGTTGCGCCAGCGCCGGTGCGAGGACAGGCGATAGGCGGTGTTGCGGATCGTGACGTCGGCGCTGGGCGACCACTCCGTCTTGAACTGCGTCCAGTCGTCCTTGAAGACGATCCGGCTGTCGTCGACGGTGTAGTTGTTGAAGCGCGTGCGCCGGTCGATGCCGCCATCGATGAGGGGCGTCCCGAAATACCGCAGCGGCTCCTGGTAGCCGGAGTCGTGCGAGAGGGTGAAGGCGAGGTCGGGAGTGGCCTGGTAGAACAGCGATCCCGAGACCGCGAGGTTGCTGAACTCGCCGTTCTGGCGCAGCCACCCGTCGGCCTGGTTGGCACTGACGTTGAGGCGGTAGGCGACCCGGTCGCCGAGGGCGCCGCCGGTGTCGAAGGCCAGGCGCTTCACCCCGTCCGAGCCGAGCGCCACCCGCGCCGCGTTGATGGTGGTGAAGGTCGGCTTCTTGGGCACCACGTTGATGACGCCGCCGATGGCGCCGTCGCCCGACAGCACCGAGGCGGGGCCGCGCAGCACCTCGATCCGGTCGACGTTCCAGGTGTCGAACGGGAAGGTGATGGTTCCGGTGCCGACGTAGAGGCGGGTGCCGTCGTAGAGCTGCATCACCGAGTTGACCCCGGCGAACCCGCGCGAGGTGTACGCCCCGAAGCCGTTGCCGGGCGCGGCGATGGTGGTGATGCCGGCCGCGTTCTGGGTCACCGCCTCCTGCACCGTCTCCTGGCCGCGCTCGCGGATCTTCTGGCCGGAGACGACCTCGACGCTGGCCGGCGTCTGGAGCGGCGACAGGTCGAGGCGGCTGCCGGTCCGGTTGGGTGTCGCGAGGTTCAGGCCGGTGGGTGCCGCCGTGTAGGGGGTCGGCGCCAGCAGGCGGGTTCCCGTCCCGGGGCCGGCCACCGCCAGTTCCGAGAGGGTGGCGGCGGCGTGGTCCTCGCCCGGGCGGGGGGCGTCATGCGCCGCGAGGGCGACCTGCGCGGCGAGGGAGGCCGGAGCGAGGGCGAAGATCAGCAGCAGGCGACCCGACGGTCGTCGGGCGAGAGAATGGGACGACATGGGCAGCGAGGCCTCGGGCGACGGCAGTGGCACGTCACCGCGAACGAAGCCTCGGCTCAGGCGGTCTCCGAAAAAGACACGCGCCCGCCTCGACACCCACCAGGACACCCCGCCCGATGCGTTTCGCGTGTGACCACGACTGACGGCAGGTCTCCTGGCTCGCGGGTCGCTGTCCCGTCATCGTCTTCCCAGGCCCGAGGAACCCAGTGACGTGTTGATGAAGGACTCGCCGCTTACAGTTGCGGGGGCAGCCGCGGCATCGGGCGATCCTTGCGGACCCTCGCCCTCACCGCGTTCCCTTTTGATCCTCTCGCGAGGAACCGTCGACCCGAGGCTAGCGCGCCGGCGAAGACCGCGTCAATCGCGCACAGGTTCGGTCACGGCACGCTCACCGGAACGTGTGGCATCCACGACGCACCCAACGCGGGGTGCGGCCTCAGCCGCGCCGGCTCATCCGGCCGCCCATGCCCTCGCAGCAGCAGGCCGCCTTCGTGCCCTTGGCCGAGCCGTGCTTCATCCCACCGTGCTTCATGCCCCCGTCTTTCATGGCCATATCGCCCCGGCCGCACATGGCCCCCGCCTTGCCGCCCTTCGCGCCGCAGCAGCTCATGGCGGAGGCGGGCGCGGCGGCCAGCAGGAGGAGGACGGCGGTCGAGGCGGCGAGCTTGGCGATCATGGGGGGACGGGTCTCCGTTGCCCCGCCATCCTACCACCGATCGGCGGCCCGATGCAGGGGCGTGCGGCGTCATCCCCCATCGGCGAGGATCGCCCCGCGATAGGTCTCCACCACCTCGCAGAACGGGACGCCGTCGGCGGTGCTGAGCACGGCATGGATCGCGAAGAGCGCCGTGGCGGGACCGGGCCGCCCCGCCGTTTGCGTCCACAGCCGCTCCAGCGACAGATTGCGACGCTGCGGCGCCAGGGCATGGACGGCACGGCCGAAGGGCGTGGCCGTGGTGTCGAGGACCCGGTTCATGCCCGGCGTGAGGCGTTCGGGCACGTACCAGTTCTGCGCCTCCGACAGGACGTGGGCGCCGCAGGTGAGCCGCACCCGGCGGTAGCGCACGAGGTCCGGCGAGCCGACGCCGAGGCGCTCGCACTGCTGGGCGGAGGGCGCCCGCGCCGCCGCCGTCACCGGCACGGCGCACAGGCTGGAACCGCCGGCCGACAGCCCGCGCTCGTGGCACCATTCCTCGAGGACGGCGGTCGCGCTCGGCCCGGCCAGGAGCCGGTCCGTCAGCAGCGTCACGAGCCCGGCGGTCCCGAGCGGCGCGGCGGACGGATCGGTCATCGACGGACGACGAGGGCGAATGGCCATGGCGTCGCCGGACAGGATCGACCTGTCGACCGCCTCATGACCGAGATGACGCGACGTGTGATCAAGAGGCCCCGGGATGTCAGGATGTGGCCGATGCAGCGCGATTCTTGCGGCATCGCGTCTTGCCGATCGACGCGAGAGCGACCGCTGGCGGGCACCACCGCCGCACCCCGCGGGAGCGAGATCGGTGCCGAGCCGTGGCCCTCCATACAACGTGTTGGAGCTCACGAGAACGCTCCTCGTCACGAGGGCGATTGAGGCCGGCAAGGATGCTGGAGGGTGACGAGGATCGCCGTCGACACCCGCGTCTCGTCCTCGCGGGGAACCTCGACAGGTCGGCGCGCCTGTGCTGGAGCGCTCCTTGCTGCGGTCTCGACATCGTCACACGAGCGTCCGGGCTGCGGATTATGAGCGCAGCGGCGCCTCTTACACCGCCGGGGAAGAGCTCCTTTGGACCGAACCGTCCGATATGCCCTGTACTTCACCCCCGCACCGGGGACGGCTCTCGCCGCCTTCGGCGACGCGGTCCTCGGCGCCGTGCCGACGTTGGGGCCGACCACGCTCCGGGCCCTCCTTGCCGCCAGGACCGAGGAGCCGCGCGTCTACGGCTTCCACGCCACGATGAAGGCGCCGTGGCGCCTCGGCCCGGGCGTGACGGAAGCCGATCTCCTGGCGGCGGCCGAGGCCCTCGCTGCCCATCGACCGCCTCTGCCTGTCGGCTCGCTGCGCGTCGCCGCGCTCGGACATGTCGCCGCCCTGGTGCCGGAGTCGCCGCCGCCGGCCCTCGGCCTGCTGGCCGCCGAATGCGTGGCCGCCCTCGACCCGCTGCGGGCCCCCCTCTCGGCAGCCGAGCGCGTCCGGCGCCACCCCGAGCGCCTCGACCCGCGGGGGCGGGCGCTGCTGGAGCGTTGGGGCTACCCGCACGTCTTCGAGGAGTTTGGGTTTCACATGACGCTGACCGGCCGCCTCGGCCCCGAGGACAGGGCCGTGATCCTGCCGCTGCTGACGGAGGCCGCTGCGGACCTGCCGGACCTGGTGATCGACGCCCTGAGCGTGGTCGTCCAGGACGGCGCCGATCCATTCCGGCTCTTGCGCCGTATTCCTTTCGCGCCTTGAGGCGCATGCGAGGGCCTCGAACCGCCCCGGCCGCGACACGCAGGTCGGCGCCCGCTCGCGGCTGAGCGAGACGGTCCTCGACGACGGTTCCCGATATCGTCGAGGACGGGTCAGACGAACCACGCGACGATCGGCAAGGTCTGCCCGATCGCCTCGAACCGCAAGCACAAGAGTACCGGCTCATCATTAGCCGGACAACTGTCATTCCTCTGTCGTGCGGGGCGGGTTTACCGTGGTTCATCGCTCCTGCCGGACAGTCTCATGCTGGTTCTCGAAGATCTGATCCGTCGTTACGGCGATCGCCGTGCGGTGGACCGCGTCTCCCTCGCCATCCCGCGCGGCCGCTTCGTCGGTGTCATCGGGCGCTCGGGCGCGGGCAAGTCGACCCTGCTGCGGATGATCAACCGCCTCGTCGAACCGACCGGCGGGCGCATCCTGTTCGACGGCCTCGACGTCACGGCCCTGCGCGGCCGCGACCTGCGGCGCTGGCGGGCCCGCAGCGCCATGATCTTCCAGCAGTTCCACCTGGTCGGCCGCCTCGACGTCCTGAGCAACGTGCTGATGGGGCGCCTCTGGGAGGTGCCCAGGCACCGCTCGCTCCTCAAGCTCTGGTCGGAGCGTGAGCGCGCCCTGGCGCTCGCCGCCCTCGACGACTTCGGCATGGGCGATTTTGCCGGCCACCGGGCCGACCAGCTCTCCGGCGGCCAGCAGCAGCGCGTCGCCATCGCGCGGGCGATGATGCAGGCCCCCGATCTCATCCTGGCCGACGAGCCCGTGGCCTCCCTCGATCCGCGCAACACCCGGATCGTCATGGACGCGCTGGCCGAGGCCAACCGCCGCCACGGCATCACCGTGCTGTGCAACCTGCATTCCCTGGATCTGGCCCGCAGCTACTGCGACCGCCTGGTCGGCCTCGCCGACGGGCGCCTCGTGTTCGACGGCGCGCCGGCCGACCTCACCGAGGACGTCGCCCGCCAGCTCTACGGGCTCGAGGCCGGCGAGGTGCTCGACGCGCCCGCGCCCGTCCTCAAGGCCTACCCCACCGCCCTCGTCGCCTGATCCGTCCCGGACGCCTTCGGAAGAATCCCATGCTGAACCGTCGCACCCTCGCCGGCGCCCTCGCGCTCGCCCTCCTCGCCCTGCCCGCCGCCGCGCAGGATTGGAAGGCGGCCTATCCGGAGCTGACCCTGGCGGTGATCCCGGCCGAGAACGCCTCCGGCACGAGCGACCGCTACGCGCCGCTGACCGCCTACCTGACCAAGAGCCTCGGCGTGCCGGTCAAGCTGCGCATCGCCAACGACTACGCCGCCGTGATCGAGAGCCAGCGCGCGGGCAACGCCCAGCTCGCCTTCTACGGCCCCGCCTCCTTCGCCCGCGCGGTGATGACCGGCGTGAAGGTCGAGCCCATCGTCAACCAGACGCACGACACCGGCGCCTTGGGCTACTACTCGGTGATCTACGTGCGCGCCGACAGCCCGTACAAGACGATCGCCGACCTGAAGGGCAAGAACCTCGCCCTGGTCGATCCCAACTCCACCTCCGGCAACCAGGCGCCGCGGTTCTTCCTGCACAAGGCCGGCTACCCGGTGGACGCGTTCTTCGGCAAGACCGTCTATGCCGGCAGCCACGAGAACGCCGTTCTCGCCCTCGTCCAGGGGACGGTGGACGCCGCCGCCAACCTCTACAACACCGACACCGACACCATGGTCACCCGCATGGCCGCCAAGGGCATGCTCAAGAAGCCCGACGGCTCAGCCATGACGCAGGCCGATTTCCGCGTGGTCTTCAAGTCCGACTTCCTGCCCGAGGGCCCCTTCGCCATGCTGGCGAGCCTGCCCGACGACCTCAAGGCGAAGGTCCGCCAGGCCCTGGTGGACCTGCCGAAGGCCGACAAGGCGGCCTTCGACCGGCTCTCGGACGGCAAGGACCTCGGCCTCGCCCCCGTGACCCTGAAGGACTACCAGCCGGTCATCGAGATGCTGAAGTTCAACGACGAGCAGCGTCGCAAGTCCTGATGCGGGTTGCAGGCCCCGATCCGGGCCGCACGGGTCCGTGCCGGCCGATCCCCGTGCTTGAGACCGTCAGCCCCCTGCCCCCCGACCGCGCCGCCGCCCTGGCGCAGGCCTATGACGGCGCCGTCGCGGCGAGCCGGCGTCGGGTCTGGGTCGGCCTCGCGGTGCTCGTCGTCCTCACGGGGCTCGCCGCGCAGGCCGCCGAGGTGCGCCCCGGGGTGCTGGCTGCGAACATCGGGAAGTTCACCGACTACATCGCCCAGATCCTGCCGGCCCTGACCCTCGGGAACCTCGGGGGCGACCTCGCCGAATGGTACTGGGGCTGGCCGAAATGGCTCGCGCTCCTCGGCGAGACCCTCCTGATGGCCTATCTCGGCACCCTGCTCGGGGCCATCGGCGGTTTTCTCCTGTGCTTTGCCGCCGCCGGCAACGTGGCGCGCAGCCGGACCGGATGCTTCCTCGTCCGGCGCATCCTCGAATTCTGCCGGACGGTGCCGGAGATCGTGTTCGCGCTGATCTTCGTCATCGCCTTCGGCCTCGGGCCGATGGTGGGCGTGCTGGCCCTGGCGATCCACACCACGGGGGCGCTGGGCAAGCTGTTCGCCGAGGTGATCGAGAACATCGACCTGAAGCCGGTGGAGAGCCTCACCGCCGCGGGTGCCGGCCGCATCGAGACCCTGCGCTTCGCCGTGCTGCCGCAGGTGCTCTCGAACTTCGTCTCCTACGGGCTGCTGCGCTTCGAGATCAACGTGCGGGGCGCGGGCGTGATGGGGTTCGTGGGCGCCGGCGGCATCGGGCAGGAGCTCCTCGTGGCGATCCGCAACTTCTACTACGCGGACGTCAGCGCGATCCTGGTCCTGATCATCCTCACCGTGATGGCGATCGACCTCGGGACCGAGCGCCTGCGCCATCACCTCCTCGGAGGCCTGCGATGACGCCCCGCGACCCGAACCCGGCCGAGATCGCGGCGTTGCGCCAGCGCTATCCCGAGACCTTCCGGCCGGCCCGGGGGCCCCGGCTCCTGGCCTGCCTCGCGGTCGCCGGGCTTATCGCCGTCGCGGGCTACGCGATGGTGCGGCTCGACTTCTCCGCCGTGCGCCTCCTCGCCGGCCTCGGGCGGCTCGGCGAATTCAGCCTGATGATGCTGCCGCCCGATCCGGCCGGACAGGCCTGGACCTTCCTGCGGGCGCTGGCCGAGACCCTCGGCATCGCCTTCATCGGCACGCTGACGGCGGCGCTGCTCGCCTTTCCGGTGGCGTTCCTCGCCGCCCGCAACGTCGTGCCGAACCCCTTCGTGCACTTCACGATCCGGCGCGGCCTCGACGTGATGCGCTCCGTCGACGTGCTGATCTGGGCTTTGATCTGGATCAACGTCGTCGGGCTCGGGCCCTTCGCGGGCGCGCTTGCCATCGCCTGCGCGGATTTCGGGGCGCTGGGCAAGCTGTTCTCGGAGGCCGTCGAGACCGTCGACGCCAAGGCCGGCGAGGGCGTCTGCGCATCGGGCGGCGCCGAACTGCACCGCATCCGCTTCGGCCTCATCCCGGCGGTGCTGCCGGTGCTCGGCAGCCAGGTGCTGTACTTCTTCGAGTCGAACACCCGCTCGGCCACCATCATCGGCATCGTCGGCGCGGGCGGAATCGGCCAGTACCTCACCGAGCTGATCCGCGTCCTCGAACTGCGCCAGGTCGCCTTCCTGATCCTGATGATCCTCGTCACCGTCGCGGCCATCGACGCCGTCTCCGGGCGCCTGCGCCGGGCGCTGATCGGAACGGCACGCTAGGCGGGCTTCGCGAAAGCGGTCGCCGGTTCTGCGACGGAAGAGCTGCGACGGGGAAGACCTGCGACGGGGAGGACCTGCGACGGAGAAGACCTGCGACGGACCAGGGACCCGGGCAGGTTCGCGCCTACTCCACCACCAGCTCGACCCGGTCGGCGGCGAACAGGCTGCGGGTGGCCTGGATGCGCCGGCCCTCCCCGTCCACGTTCACGCTGGTCAGCGCGATCACGGTGCGGCCGGGGGCGATGTCGAGGCGCCCGGCCTCCGCCGCCGTGGCGGGGCGCGCGCCGATCCGCGTCGAGAGCCGGGTGTAGTCGGCCACGCCGAACCGCGCATAGGCGCGGGTGATCGAGCCGCAGTCGGCGTAGGCGGCGTCGAAGCCGGAAAAGCGCGGCAGCGGCAGGCAGGTCCGCGCCGTCGAGATCGGGGCGCCGTCGGCCAGGTGGCGCGTCAGGAGTTCGAGGATGGGGGCGCCGGGGGCGAGCCCGAGGGCCTCCGCCCACTCCGCATCCGCCGGCACGGCGGCGGCCGAGACGAGGTCGCCCCAGGCCTCGCGGCCGGCCCGCGAGACGATCTCGGAGAACCGGGTCCGGGGGCCGATCGGGTAGGTGAGCGGCCCCTGCTCCACGAAGGTGCCCTTGCCCTGGGACGTCCGCACCAGCCCGCCCTCGGCGAGCACGCCGAGCGCCCGGCGCACGGTGTGGCGGTTCACGCCGAAACGCGCGGCCAGCGCCGACTCGGCGGGAAGCTGCGCCCCGGCGGCGAATTCGCCGCTGTGGATGGCATGGCCCAGCGCATCCGCGATCTGGCGCCAGGCGGCGAGGCCGCCCCCGCGCTGGAGGGCCGTCACGCCCGTGTCGCTCGCATCCTGCATGACGTGATCGAAAATCCGTTGTGCTTATCGATCCACATGTCTATACATATAGACATGTTGGAAGAGAGGCCCCGATGCCGAGCGCCAGCCAAACACCACCTGATCCCGGGATGCCAGACCTCGCGATGCGCCGGCGCGCGATGGCGCGGGCGGGCACCGCGACGGAAGGCGAGTTGCGCGAGGCCCTGGCGCAGGCCGGCCTCACGCCGGAGGCGGAGGATCTGCGGGCGCCGGAGACCGGCCTCGTCATGGTGCGCGGGCGCATCGGCGGCGACGGCCGGCCCTTCAATGCCGGCGAGGCCACGGTGACCCGGGCGGCGGTGCGCCTGCCCGGCGGCGAGACGGGGTTCGCCTACCAGCTCGGACGCGACCGGACGCGGGCCCGCCTCGCCGCCATCCTCGACGCGCACTGGCAGCGCCCGGAGGCGAGGCCCGCCCTCGAGGCGGCCCTGGCGGCCATCGCCGAGCGCCGGGCCGAGGCGGCGGCTTTGGCCGCCCGCAAGGTCGCGGCGACGCGGGTGAACTTCTTCACCCTGGCGCGGGGAGAGGATTGATGGCCCAGCCTCACGTCCAAGCTCTCGCGCAACCTCTCGCCCACGGCCAACCTCTCGCCCACGGCCAACCTCTCGCCCATGGCTTCGCCGACCCCGTCCACGAGGGGCAGGCGGTGTTTCGCGCCGCGATGGAGGCCCTGAGCCGGCCCGGCCGCCTCCTCCCCCTCGTCACGACCCTGATGCCCCCTGCCCCGCTCACGCCCGAGCTCGCCGCCCTGGCGCTGGCGCTGGCCGATGCCGACACGCCGGTCTGGCTCGACGCTCCCTTGCGGACCGATCCGGCGGTCGCGGGCTTCCTGCGCTTCCACACCGGGGCGCCGATCGTCGCGGAGCCGGCCCAGGCGGCCTTCGCGCTGATCGCCGATCCCGGCCGCTGCCCGGCCTTCACCGCGTTCGCCCAAGGCTCCCTCGCCTATCCGGACGCCTCCGCCACCCTGGTCCTCGCCGTCGCGGCCCTGTCGGACGAGAAGGGCCTCGCCTTCGAAGGGCCGGGCATCCGGGGCACGGCCCGGCTCGACGCGGCCCCCCTGCCCGCGGACTGGCCCTCGCGGCTGGCTCACAACCATGCCGGCTTCCCGCAAGGGCTCGACCTCCTGTTCGTCGCGGCCGGACGGCTGGCCGCGCTGCCCCGCTCCGCCCGTCCGCTCGCCCCGGAGGCCTGACCGTGTATGTCGCCGTGAAGGGTGGCGAGGCCGCCATCGACAACGCCCACCGGCTGCTGGCCGAGACCCGGCGCGGCGACCCCGCCGTGCCCGACATGAGCGTGGCGCAGATCCGCGAGCAGATGCGCCTCCTCGTCGACCGGGTGATGACGGAGGGCTCCCTCTACGACCCCGATCTGGCGGCCCTGGCCCTGAAGCAGGCGCGCGGCGACGTGATCGAGGCGGTGTTCCTGGTGCGCGCCTACCGCACCACGCTGCCGCGCCTGGGTGCGACGGAGCCGGTCGATACCGGCGCGATGACCCTGAGCCGCCGGATCTCCGCCACCTTCAAGGACCTGCCCGGCGGGCAGGTGCTCGGCCCGACCTTCGACTATACCCACCGCCTCGTGGACTTTTCCCTCGGCGACGGGACCGCTCCCGAGCCCGCCGCCGAGGCCGAGCCGGCCGCTGACGCCGCCGCCTGCCCGCGCGTCACCGATCTCCTCGGCCGGGCCGGCCTGCTCGAACCCTCGCCGGAGGATCTGGGCGCGCCGATCGGCGACCTCACCCGCGAGCCGGTGGACTACCCGGCCGACCGCGCGGTGCGGCTCCAGGCGCTGGCACGCGGCGACGAGGGCTTCATCCTGGCGCTCGGCTACTCGACGCAGCGCGGCTACGGCCGCACCCACCCCTTCGTCGGCGAGATCCGGGTCGGCGCGGTGGAGCTCGAGGTCACGCCGGAGGAACTCGGCTTTTCCGTCGGCCTCGGTTCGGTGGACATGACCGAGTGCCAGATGATCAACCAGTTCCACGGGAACGGCCCGGTGCCGCCGCAATTCACCCGGGGCTACGGCCTCGTCTTCGGCCAGGGCGAGCGCAAGGCCATGGCCATGGCGCTCGTCGACCGTTCCCTGCGCGCCGCCGAACTCGGCGAAGCCGTGGTGGTGCCCGCCCAGGACCAGGAATTCGTGCTGGCCCATTGCGACAGCCTGCAGGCGACGGGCTTCGTCGAGCACATGAAGCTGCCGCACTACGTCGACTTCCAGGCCGAACTCGACCTCGTCCGGCGCCTGCGTGCCGAGCACGGCGCGCGCGCGCTCGAGGAACCCGTCCAGCGGGAGGCCGCCGAATGAACGCGCGCGTCACGGTCTCCGCCGGCAGCGGCTACAACTTCGCCTATCTCGACGAGGGCACGAAGCGGATGATCCGCCGTGCCATCCTGAAGGCCATCGCGATCCCCGGCTATCAGGTGCCGTTCGCCGCCCGCGAGATGCCGATGCCCTACGGCTGGGGCACCGGCGGCGTGCAGGTCACGGCCGCGATCCTGGGTGCGTCGGACGTGCTCAAGGTGATCGACCAGGGCGCCGACGACACCACCAACGCCGTCTCGATCCGCCGCTTCTTCACCGCCGCGGCGGGGATCGCCACCACGACGCGCACGGCGGAGGCGAGCGTGATCCAGACCCGCCACCGCATCCCCGAGGCGCCGCTGTCCGAGGGGCAGGTGCTGGTCTACCAGGTGCCGATCCCCGAACCCCTGCGCTTCCTCGAGCCGCGCGAGACCGAGACGCGCCAGCTCCATGCGCTCGCCGAATACGGCCTGATGCACGTCAAGCTCTACGAGGACATCGCCCGCCACGGGCACATCGCCACCACCTACGCCTACCCGGTGGAGGTGGCCGGCCGCTACGTGATGGATCCCTCGCCGACTCCGAAGTTCGACAACCCGAAGATGGACGATTGTCCCGCGCTCCAGCTCTTCGGCGCGGGCCGCGAGAAGCGCATCTACGCGATCCCGCCCTACACGCGGGTGCGCAGCCTCGACTTCGAGGACCATCCCTTCCGGGTCCAGAGCTTCGAGCGCCCCTGCGCCCTCTGCGGGGCGCGCGCCGTCTACCTCGACGAGGTCGTGCTCGACGATGCCGGCGGCCGGATGTTCGCCTGCTCGGACACCGACCATTGCGAGACCCGCCGCGCCGACGGCCACGCGGGAGAGGCGTCATGACCGAACCCCTGCTCACGGTCGAGGGGCTGACCAAGCGCTACGGCCGGCGCCTCGCCTGCGACGGCATCGGCTTTTCCCTCGATCCCGGCGAGGTGCTGGCGGTGGTGGGCGAATCGGGCTCCGGCAAGTCGACCCTGCTCTCGCTGATCGCGGGCGAGGTCGCGGCCGATGCCGGCGCCGTCTCCTACCGCATGCGCGACGGTGCCACCCGCGACCTCGCCGACCTGAGCGAGGCCGAGCGCCGGGCCCTGATGCGCACCGACTGGGGCTTCGTGCGCCAGGACGCGACGCAGGGCCTGCGCATGGCGGTCTCGGCCGGGGGCAATGTCGGCGAGCGCCTGATGGGTGTGGGAGACCGCCATTACGGCCGCATCCGCGCCACCGCCCTCGACTGGCTCGCCCGCGTCGAGATCGCGCCCGACCGGGTCGACGACCCGCCGACGCGCTTCTCCGGCGGCATGCGCCAGCGCCTGCAGATCGCCCGCAACCTCGTGACCGCACCCCGCCTCGTGCTCATGGACGAGCCGACCTCGGGCCTCGACGTCTCGGTCCAGGCCCGCCTCCTCGACATGATCCGGGGGCTGGTGGCCGAACTCGGCCTGGCGGTGATCATCGTCACCCACGATCTCGCCGTGGCGCGCCTGCTCTCGCACCGCGTCCTCGTCATGCGGGCGGGCCGGGTGATCGAGACCGGCCTCACCGACCAGGTCCTCGACGACCCGCAGGCCGCCTATACCCAGCTCCTCGTCTCCTCGGTGCTGGCCGCATGACGCCGCTCCACATGACGCCGCTTCTCACCCCGCCGCTCCTCGCCTTCCAGGACGTCGCCAAGAGCTTCACCCTGCACCTGCGCGGCGGGACGGTGCTCCCCGTCGTCGCGGGGGCGACGCTGACGGTCCATCCGGGCGAATGCGTCGTGCTCGGCGGCGCCTCGGGGGCCGGCAAATCCTCGCTCCTCAAGATGGCCTACGGCAACTACCGCTGCGCCACGGGTGCCATCCGGGTCCGCGACGGCGACCGCACCGTCGACCTGGCCGCCGCGGCACCCCGCGAGATCCTGAGGCTGCGTCGTACCACGCTGGCCTACGTCTCGCAGTTCCTGCGCGTGATCCCCCGCGTCGGCGCCCGCGCCGTGGTGGAGGCCGCCGGCATCGAGGGGGGCCTGGCGCCGGAGGTCGCCCGTGCCCGCGCCGCCGACCTGCTCGCGCGCCTCAACATGCCCGAGCGCCTGTGGGCGCTGCCGCCCGCCACCTTCTCGGGGGGCGAGCAGCAGCGGGTCAACATCGCCCGCGGGCTGATCGCCGACCGGCCCATCCTGCTCCTCGACGAGCCCACCGCCTCGCTGGATGCCCGGAACCGGGCCGTGGTGGTCGACCTCGTCGCCGAGAAGCGCGCGGCGGGTGCCGGCATCCTCGGGATCTTCCACGACGCCGATGTCCGCGAGGCGGTGGCGACCCGCATCGTCGACGTCGCGGCCTTTCGCGGGGCGATGGCCGCATGAAACGGGAACACGCACGCATGACGGACCGGGTCGAGATCCTCGAGAACGCGCGCCTGGTGCGCCCCGACCGGGTCGAGACCGGCTGGCTCGCCGTGGTCGACGGGCGCATCGCCGAGATCGGCACCGGCACGGCCCCGGAGCGCGGCCTCGACTGCGGCGGCGACACCATCGTCCCGGGGCTCGTCGAGCTCCACACCGACCATCTGGAGAGCCACTACGCGCCGCGTCCGGGCGTGCGCTGGCACCCCCTCGGGGCGGTGCTGGCCTACGACGCGCAGATCGCGGCCTCGGGCATCACCACGGTGTTCGATTCCCTGCGCGCCGGCACCGACCCGGACGGCAGCGGGCTGGGCACCGAACTGGAGCTCCTCGCCGCCGCCCTGGCGGAGGCGCAAGGGGCGGACCTGTTCCGGGCCGAGCACCGCACGCACCTGCGCTGCGAGATCCCTAGCCCCGACGTGGTGGACACCGTGCGGGCGTTCGCGGAGCGCTACAGCATCGGGCTCCTGTCGCTGATGGACCACACGCCGGGCCAGCGCCAGTTCCGGGACGTGGCCAAGTACTACGTCTATGCCGGGCGCGGCGGTCGATCGCTGGAGGAGATCAAGCTCAACACCGAGCGCAAGATGCGCGACGGCCGCGCCCTCAACGCGGTGAACCGGCCCGCCCTCGTCGCTCTGGCGCGCGAACGCGGGATTCCGCTGGCCAGCCACGACGACACCACCCTGGCCGACGTGGCGCTCTCGCGCGAGGAATCAGTGGCGCTCGCCGAGTTCCCCACCACCCTGGAGGCGGCCGAGGCCTCGCACGCAGCCGGCATCACCGTGATGATGGGCGCCCCCAACCTGATCCGGGGCGGCTCGCATTCCGGCAACGTCGCGGCCCAAACCCTGGCGGAGGCCGGCACCCTGCGCATCCTGTCCTCGGATTACGTACCGGCGAGCCTGCTGATGGCGGCCTTCGCGTTGCCCGAGCGGGTCCCGGGCATCACCCTGCCGGAGGCCATCGCCACCGTGACGGCCAATCCCGCGACAGCCACCGGGCTCACCGATCGCGGCCGGTTGGAACCGGGATTGCGTGCCGACCTCGTCCGCGTGCGCCTCGCCCGAGGGGTGCCGGTGGTGCGCCAGGTCTGGCGTGCGGGCGAGCGGGTGGTGTGATGGCGGGCGGCTTCGTCCTCGTCGTCGGCCCGAGCGGGGCCGGCAAGGATACCCTGCTGCGGCTGGCGCGCGACCGCCTCGCGGGGGATCCCCGCTTCGTCTTCCCGCGCCGGCTCGTCACCCGCCCCCCCTCCGCCCACGAGGCCAACCTCGAACTCGACGACGTCGCCTTCGACATGGGCGTGCAAGCGCATGCCTTCGCGCTTCATTGGCGCGCCCACGGCCTCGGCTACGCCATCCCCGCCGAGACCGTGAGGCAGGCGGACGACGGGCATTGGATCGTCTGCAACGTGTCCCGTCGCATCGTTTCGCAGGCGCGCCGCACCCTGCCCCGTGTCAGCGTCGTGCAGGTCACGGCCTCGCCGGAGGTTCTCGCCAGACGCCTTGCGACCCGCGGCCGCCCCGAGGACGGCGACCTGCGCGCCCGCCTCGACCGCGCGATCCCGATCGAGGCCGAATGCACGATCCATAACGATGCCGACGCAGAGGGTGCGGCCGACCGCCTCGTGGTGCATCTGCGCGCGTGCGTTGCCGGCGCGCGGCCGGGTGCCCACACGAATTGCGTCTGATGGCTTCGCACCGCGGATGTCGGTCATCCTCGGGCGCCGCGCGGGCTCGGTGAGACGGTTCCCGCTTGATCCAAGCGGAAACCGTCTCATCCCGAGGTGCCGTGGCGATGCCGCTGTCGGGGCGCTTCGGGATGGGGTCGCGCCCGGGGCCATCGAAGCCGCGGCGGCGGCATGACCCGGCCAACCGGACCGTCGTCGGACACGCTCGTCCCGATCGATCACGCGCAGCGCCGCCAGGACCGTTTCATGGCGCTGTCGTATTCATGGCGCCGTCGTATTCATGGCGCCGTCGTATTCATGGCGCTGTCGTAAATCGTGGCTACGGAATGGCCACGTCCCACTGCCGCCTGCGTTCAGACACGGCATTCGCGCTCAAACGACCATCGTTGGTTGGCTATAGGCCCGGTGAAGACCGATGGTTCTTCAAAGGAAGCCGGCTGACCGACTTGGATGCCCGCGCGCCCGCCGTGCCCTGATCCCCGGCCATCTTCGGATCTGAGCCGCAATGACAACCGATTATCACGTTCTGGCAAACGGTTCCCTGATCCAGGATTGGTCGAATGCAGGGTCGATCACGACGAACGACGAGTGGGCCGGCGTGCCGAGCATCGTCGGATATCGCGGCGACGACATCACGACGGTGACCGGCGCCGACCCGCAGACCCTCGCCGGGGACGGCACGGTCACGGTGGACGTGAACGCCAACCAGACCAATCCGAACGGCTTCTCCACCGGCGGCGTCGCGGAATTCGCGCTGTCCGACCCCACGGTCGCCCTGGCCGGATCAGGGACGGCCGACGCGCCCAACCTCGTCATCCACCTCGACACCACCGGCCGGCGGGACGTCACCGTCTCCTACACCCTGCGCGACCTCGAGGACGGCGCCGACAACGCCGCGCAGGCGGTGGCGCTGCAGTACCGGGTCGGGACCACCGGCGCCTGGGTCAACGTGCCGGCCGCCTACCGCGCCGACGCCACCGCGGGCCCGAACACCTTCGGGCCGGACGGCGTCGTCACCGCCGTGCTGCCCGCCGCGGTCGAGAACCAGCCGCAGGTGCAGGTGCGCGTCATCACCACCAACGCCCTCGGCAACGACGAGTGGATCGGCATCGACGACATCAGCGTCACGAGCGCGGGTGCGGCGGTGGTCCCGGCCCTGTCGGTGGCCGACGTCGCCATCGCGGAAGGGGATGCCGGCACGACGCAGGTGGTCTTCACCGTGTCCCTCGACGCCCCGGCACCGGCGGGCGGCGTCGCCTTCGACATCGCCACCGGCGACGCGACCGCCACCGCGGGCAGCGACTACGTCGCCGCCGCCACCGGCCTCACCATCGCGGCCGGGCAGACCTCGGCGACCTTCGCCGTGACGGTCAACGGCGACACCGTGTTCGAGCCGGCCGAGAGCTTCGGGGTGAGCGTGACGAACGTGGTCGGCGCGACGGTGGCCGACGGCGAGGCCGTGGGCACCCTCCTCAACGACGAGACCCCGCCGACCATCGGCGGCATCGCCGTGTACGACGCGGCGCCCTCGCTCACCGGCACCCAGGGCGCGGCGCCCGTGGCCACGAACGCGCTCCAGCTCGTGCGGCTGGGCGCCTACGCCACCACCGACGACGCCGCCACCGGGGACGCCCCGAACGCCGAGGTCGTGGCCTACGACGCCACCACCGCGAGCCTCTACGTGCAGAACACCAACGAGAACCGCATCGAGATCGTGACGATCTCGGCCACCGGCAGCCTCGCAAAGAGCGGCGAGATCCTGCTCGCCGGCCTCGACCAGTACGGCGCGGTGAACTCCGTGGCGGTCTTCGACGGCCTCGTGGCGATCGCCTATGCCAATGCCGCCGGCGACCAGCCCGGCCGCGTCGCCCTGTTCGACGCCGACGGAACCTTCCTCAGCTCCCTCGTCGTCGGCGTCGGCCCCGACCAGGTCGTCTTCACGCGCGACGGCCAAAAACTCCTCGTCTCCAACGAGGGCGAGCAGTTCACGGTTGCCAGCAACCCGGTCGGCAGCGTGTCGATCATCGACGTGTCGGGTGGCGTGGCCGGCGCCGCGACGGCGGCGGTCACCGCCACCGTGGGCTTTGGCGCCCTCGACGGCAGCGAGGCCGCCCTGCGCGCCAAGGGGCTCGCGATCAGCCCCGGCAACACCGCCTCGTCCGACATCGAGCCGGAGTACATCACGATCTCGCCCAACAACCGGTTCGCCTACGTCACCCTGCAGGAGGTCAACGGCGTCGCCGTGATCGACCTCGCCAACCCCGGCACGGCGCCCATCGCGATCCAGCCCCTCGGCAGCGTCGACCGCTCGCTGCCCGGCAACGCGTTCGACGCCTCCGACCGTGACGGCCCCGGGGGCGATCCGGCCGTCACCGTCGCCACCACCCCCACGGCCACGCCGATCTACGGCCTGCTCCAGCCCGATGCGATCGCCTCCTACGCGGTGGGCGGCACCACCTACTTCGTCACCGCCAACGAGGGCGACCAGCGCGTCATCGGCGGCGAGGACAACACCGCCGACGTGTCGCGCCTCAGCGCCATCCCCGACAGCCAGCTCACGCCCGAGCTGCGGGCGCTCAAGGCCGACCCGGCCTACGCCCGCCTCAACGTACTGCGCCAGACCGGCGACACCGACGGCGACGGCGTCATCGACCAGCTCAACACCCTGGGCGGCCGCGGCATCTCGATCTTCCGCCAGAACGCGGACGGGACGATCACCAAGGTGCGCGAGACCGGCGGCGAGTTCGAGACGATCTTCGCCCGCGACGCGGCGGCGCAGTTCAACATCGACCAGGAGCCGAACGGCGACGGGGTGTTCGAATTCGACAACCGCTCGGACAACAAGGGTCCGGAGCCTGAGGGCGTCACCATCGGGACGGTGGACGGGCGCACCTACGCCTTCGTCGGGCTCGAGCGCCAGAGCGGCATCCTCGTCTACGACGTGACCGAACCGGAGACCGCCAGCTACGTCTCCTACGTCCCGCCCGTCGACGGGCCGGCCGATCGCGGTCCCGAGGTGCTCACCTTCATCGCGGCGGCCGACAACCCCACCGGCACCCCCATCGTCGTCTCGGCCAACGAGGTCGGCGGCGGCGGCGCCACGGTCTATGCCGCCCTCACCCGGGGCTACACCCAGGAGATCGGCTTTGCCGCCGAGTCCCTCGCGGTCGCCGCCGCGGAGGGCGACGCGGGCACCACCACCCTCACCTTCACCGTCCAGCGCAGCAACGGCACCCTGGGCGACCTCGCCTTCACCGCCGAACTCACCGGCACCGGGACCGCGCCCGTCTCCGGCGACGACCTCTCCGGCAATCCGGCCCTGCCGCTGGCGATCGCCGGCACCATCCCGGCCGGCGCGGCCTCGGCGGTCGTGACCGTGACGGTGCAGGGCGACGTGACGCCCGAGGCCGCCGAGACCTTGGCGCTGACCCTGACGACGGCCACCACCACCCAACCCGGCGTCACCGCGGCGGTGAGCGCCACCGCCGGCACCGCCACGGGCACCGTCCTCAACGACGACGTCACCCTGATCTCCACGGTCCAGGGCACCGGCGCGGCGAGTGCGCTTGTGGGTCGGACCGTGACCATCGAGGCGGTCGTGGTCGGCGACTTCCAGAACGGCGACGCCGACGCCAAGCGCAGCCTCGGCGGGTTCTTCCTGCAGGAGGAGGCGTCGGACCGGGACGGCGATGCCCTGAGTTCCGAGGGCGTGTTCGTCTACGAGGGCACCGGCGGCGCCCTCGCCGACGTCGCCGAGGGCGACCGGGTCCGCATCACCGGCACCGTCACCGAGTTCAACGGCGAGACCCAGATCACCGTCGCCTCGGCCGCCGGCATCGCGGTCGTACAGGCCGGCGCGCTCTCGGCCGCCGAGGTGAAGGCCTCGGCCGCCACCGTGACCCTGCCGGCCGCGGGCACCATCGGCACCGGCACGACGCAGCAGCCCGACCTCGAAGCCTACGAGGGCATGCTCGTCACCCTGCCCCAGACGCTCACCATCACCGAGCAGTTCAACCTCGACCGCTTCAACGAGGTGCGCCTCGCCGCCGGCGGCCGGATCGAGACCTACACCAACGCGTTCGAGCCGGATGCGGCCGGCTACGCGGCCTATCTGGCGGCCAGCGCGGCCCGCTCGATCGTCTACGACGACGGCCTCAACACCCAGAACCAGCCGATCGACAACCTCGACGGCTTTGCCGGCTACGCCACCGCCACCGCGCCGCGGATGGGCGACACCGTCACCGGCCTCACCGGCGTGCTCGGCGACGGCCCGGCCAACGCCTATCGGGTACGGGCCATTGACGACGGCGACACCACCTTCGTGGAGGCCAACCCCCGCACCGCCGCACCCGACGACGTGGGCGGCAGCCTCAAGGTCGGCAGCCTCAACGTCCTCAACTACTTCCGCACCCTGAACGCCAACGGCGCCGACACCGCCATCGGCCTCGAGCCCCGCGGCGCCAACAGCGCCGCCGAGTTCGACCGCCAGACCGAGAAGCTCGTCAACACGCTCATCGCCACCGGCGCCGACGTGCTCGGGCTGACCGAACTCGAGAACCAGTTCCAGCCGGCCAATCCCGGCAACGCGCTGGAATACCTCGTCGGCCAGCTCAACCTGAAGGCCGGCGCGGGCACCTACGCCTCCATCGACCCCGGCGACCGGCTCGCAGAGGGCCAGTTCCTCGGCGGCGACGCGATCGCGGTCGGCTTCATCTACAAGCCGAGCAAGGTCTCGGTGGCGATGAACACCACCATCGAGACGCTCGACGACGCGGACGTGGCCGCCTTCGACCCGTCCCTGTTGCAGCAGAGCTCCATCGGCGCGATCTTCAACGGCGCCAACACCAGCCGCGCGGCGCTCGCGGTGACCTTCGAGGAGACCGCGAGCGGCGAGGACTTCACGGCGGTCATCAACCACTTCAAGTCGAAGGGCGGCACCGGCACCGGCGCCGATGCCGACCAGGGCGACGGCCAGGGCAGCTGGCAGCAGCAGCGCGAACTCGCCGCCACCGCCCTCTCCCGGTGGATCGCCCTCAATCCCACCGGCACCGCCGACGGCGACACGCTGCTGCTCGGCGACTTCAACGCCTACATCAAGGAGGACGCCCTCGACGTCCTCAAGGCGGGCGGCTTCACCAACCTCGCCGAGGACCGCCTCGCCAACCCGTATTCCTACGTCTTCGACGCGGCCTACGGAGCCCTCGACCACGCCTTCGCCAACGGCAGCCTCGACGGCCAGGTCACCGGCGTCACCGAGTGGCACATCAACGCCGACGAGGCCGACGCCCTCGACTACAACCTCGATTTCGGCCGCGACCCCGACATCTTCGATGCCGACGTGGTCGCCCGTGAATCGGACCACGATCCGATCATCGTCGGGCTCGCCCTCGACCGGACCGGCCCGACCCTGGTGTCGGCCAGCCCCGCCGACGGGGCCGGCGCGGTGGCGGTGGGCGCCGCCATCGTCCTCACCTTCAACGAGGCGGTGCGGGCCGGCAGCGGCAGCATCACGCTGACCGACGGGGCCGGCGACGTCCGCACCATCGCCATCGACGACGCCTCCCAGGTCACCATCGCCGGCACCACCGTGACGATCGACCCGGCCGCGGACCTCGCCGCAGGCGCTTCCTACGACGTCATCGTCCCGCCCGGGACGCTCCTCGATGCCGCCGGCAACGGCTTCTCCGGCCTCGCCCAGGATCAGCTCGACTTCAGCACGCAGGACGCCGCCCCGATGACCTACACGCTCCAGATCCTGCATGCCTCCGACTGGGAAGCCGGGATCGGCGCCATCGGCCGCGCCGCCAATTTCGCCGCCATCGTCGACCGCCTCGAGGACCAGTCCGCGAACTCGATCACCCTCTCCACCGGCGACGGCTGGATCCCCAGCCCGTTCTTCATCGCCGGCGGCGACCCGCAGCTCGCGGCCACCTACAACGGCGTCTACAACCAGCTCTTCGGGCTCTCGGGAGCGGAGGCCTACGGCCGCCTGTCCGCCTCGGTGGGCCGCGCCGACATCACCATCCAGAACATCATCGGCGTCCAGGCGGCGGTGTTCGGCAACCACGAGTTCGACTCAGGCCCCACCGAGGTCGCCAACATCATCGGCTCCAACCTCGGCACGGCGCCCGGCGCCGCCGACGACACCTGGGTCGGCGCCCTGTTCCCCTACCTCTCCACCAACCTGAACTTTTCGCGCGAGGCCGCGCTCTCGGGCCTCTTCACCCCCCAGATCCTCGACGCGGGCTTCGCCGCCAACGGCCCGACCTCGACCAACACCGGCACGGGCGCCGACCGCATCGCCAAGTCGACGATCCTCACCGAGAACGGCGAGCGCATCGCCTTCGTCGGCGCCACCACCCAGATCAACCCGCTGATCTCCTCGCTGGGCAACGTCACGGTGGACGGCTTCAACGGGGCCGACAACATCCCGCTCCTGGCCGAGCAGATCAACGCCGAGGTCGACCGGGTGCTGGCCGCCAACCCCGACATCGACAAGGTCATCGTCGGCACCCACCTGCAGCAGTTCTCGAACGAGCAGGCGCTGGCCCCGCTCCTGCGCAACGTCGACGTGCTGATCGGCGGCGGCTCGAACACCCGGCTCTCCGATGCCGACGACCGCCTGGCCCCCGGCGACGTCTCCGGCGGGGCCTACCCGCAGTTCTTCACCAACGCCTCGGGCCAGACCCTCGCCCTCGTCAACACCGACGGCGAATACTCCTACGTCGGGCGCCTCACGGTGACCTTCGACGAGGCCGGCAACGTCATCCGCGACTCGATCAGCACGCAGACCAGCGGCGCGGTGGTGGTCGACGACACCACGGTGACCGAACTCTACGGCTCGACCGAGGCCGCCTTCACCCCCGGCAGCAAGGGTTACCTGGTGCGCGAGGTGATCGAGGGCCTCGACGCGAACAACGACGGCGTCCAGGAGACCCTCGGGGTGGCCGACGTCATCCGCCAGCAGGACGGCAACATCCTCGGCCGCTCCTCGGTCTACCTCGAAGGCCGCCGCGGCGAGGTCCGGACCGAGGAGACCAACCTCGGCAACCTCTCGTCCGACGCCAACATCTGGTACGCCAAGCAGTACGACGAGACCGTCACCGTCTCGATCAAGAACGGCGGCGGCATCCGCGACTCGATCGGCTCCTTCGCCGCCACCGCCGGCGGCACCGCCGAGCTTCCCCCCGCCGCCAACCCGGCGGCCGGCAAGCAGGCCGGCGACATCTCGCAGCTCGACGTCACCAACTCCCTGCGCTTCAACAACAACCTCTCGCTGGTGACGGTGACCGCCGGTGAGCTCGAGAAGATCCTCGAGCACGGCGTGGCGGGGGTGGCGCCGGGCGCGACGCCCGGAGCCTTCACGCAGATCGGCGGCGTCAGCTTCGCCTTCGACGCCACCCGGCAGTCGCAGACCCTGGACGTGAACGGCACCGTCACCCGCGAGGGCCAGCGGATCCTCTCGGCCGCGATCATCGACGAGGACGGCTACATCCTCGACACCCTCGTCGAGAACGGCCAGGTGGTGGGCGACGCCGACCGCGAGATCCGGGTCGTCACCCTCGACTTCCTGGCCACCGGCTCCGCCACGGCACCGGGGCTGGGCGGCGACAACTACCCCTTCCCCGCCTTCGGCGAGGACCGGGTAAACCTGCGCGACGCCACCGCCGCGTCGCTGCCCGACACGGAGACCTTCGCGGCTCAAGGATCGGAGCAGGACGCCCTGGCCGAGTACCTCAAGGCCTTCCACCAGGAGACCCCGTTCGGGCTCGCCGATACCGCCCCCTCCGGCGACACCCGCATCCAGAACCTCTCGGCCCGGGCCGACACCGTCCTGCAGCGCGGGATCTCCGACCAGGGCGGCACCGGCAACGACATCCTCGAGGGCACCGCCTTCGCCGACAGGCTCAGCGGTGGGGAGGGCGACGATATCGTCGTCAACGGCGCCGGCGACGACATCCTGTCGGGCGGGTCATCCCCCAGCGGCTTCACCGGCAACGACACCCTCGTGCTGAACAGCCGCTTCTCCGAGGTCACTGTCAGCCAGGTCGGCGACGTCCAGGTCATCACGGGGCCCGAAGGCAGCGACACCATCAGCGGCTTCGAGCGGTTCCAGTTCTCGGATGGCACCATCGTCACCGGCGACGGGGCGCCCCTGGTGGACGACCTCTTCTACCTCGCCGCCAACCCCGACGTCTTCGCCGCCGGGCTCGATGCCGATGCCCACTACGCGCAATACGGCTTCGAGGAAGGCCGCGATCCCAACGCCTTCTTCTCCACCGACGGCTACCTCGCGGCCAACCGCGACGTGGCGGCGGCGGGCCTCGACCCGCTCGCCCATTACCAGACCTACGGCTTCAAGGAGGGGCGCGATCCGGGCGCGAGCTTCGACACCCAGCGCTACCTGGCCGCCAATTCGGACGTGGCCGCGGCCGGCCTCAACCCGCTGGCGCATTACCTCCAGTACGGCCAGGGTGAGGGCCGGACGGTCTACGAGGCGGTGGGACGCACGGCCGATCTCGCCCGGGCGGGCTTCGACGCCGAGTACTACCTCCTCGCCAACGGCGACGTCGCCGACGCCGCCCTCGGCGCGCCCGACGTGTTCGCCTTCGCCCGGAACCACTACCAGACCTACGGCATCGCCGAGGGCCGCGACCCCAACGCGGTGTTCGACACCGACGGCTACCTGGCGGCCTACACCGACGTGGCCGCGGCCGGCCTCGACCCCCTCGCCCATTACGGGCAGTTCGGATGGCGCGAGGGCCGCGACCCCTCGGTCGACTTCGACAGCAGCGCCTATCTCGCCGCCTACGGCGACGTGGCCGCCGCGCAGATCAACCCGATGCAGCACTACCTCCAGTACGGGATCGCCGAGGGCCGCCTCGCCTTCGCCGACGGCTCCTTCGGGGGCGGCACCATCGGCTGATCCCACCGGACATCCGGACGATGCCGACGCCTCCCATGGCCCGGCATCGTCGCAGCGAAGACGGCCGGTCCGGCGTGCGACCGGCCGTTTCCGTTTCCGTTTCCGTTTCCGTTTCCGGGCGAGTCCTGCCGGGCCGAGTGCCGGGACAAGTGATGCTACCGGACCGAGTGATGCGATCCCGAAGACGATGGTGACGGCGACCGCGTGGCTGCTGGAGCGTCGCCCGCGATCGAGCATCCGCTTTCGCCGATCGGAGGAGTCGCGGCTTTTCGATGGGGGTCCTGACGGCCGCGCGGAGCCATTCCGGCGAAACGAGATCGCCGCCGTCCTACACTCTGCCCGCAGGACAATCCCGGCTACACGACCAATGCACCCGAACAAGCAGGCGGCGGGTGCAGATCGCCCCGATCGATACCGAGTTCTCGATAGAGTGGTGCTGCTGGACAGGATTGAACTGTCGACCTCCTCATTACCAATGAGGTGCTCTACCACTGAGCTACAGCAGCGTCCGAACCGGGTGGCGCGAGGCGTCCTTCCCGAACGGGTTGGGCATTAGCGGATCACACCGGGCTTGGCAATCGCCGCGACGCCCCGGTCTCGCCGATTGTCCCGCCGGCCCGTGCGGGCGGCCGCGATGCCGGGCGGTTTATCCCTTCTTGCGCATCTCGCCCTTGAAGGCCGAGCGGATGATCGCGGCCAGACCCGCCTCCGCCACCGCCTCGGCGGCCTCGGCGGGGGTGAACCAGCGATCCTCGCGCTGGTCCTGCTCGGGCCACGATTTCAGCTGCTTGCGCACCTCGAGGGGGAAGACCTTGACCTGGCACAGCACCGCGTCGCGGTTCTTGAGGCGCTTCTCGTAAAGGTAGAACCCGAGCGGGCGCTTCCCGACCTGGCCGATCAGCCCGGCCTCCTCGTAGGCCTCGCGGGCGGCGGCGTCGTAGGGCTTGCGGCCCTTCATCGGCCAGCCCTTCGGGATCACCCAGCGCCGGCTCTCCCGCGAGGTGATGAGCAGCACGCACAGCCCCCGTTCGGGCAGGCGCTGGAAAGGCAGCGCGCCGACCTGGTTCCGGGTCTCGCGCTCCACATCGGCGTAGGTCGTCATGATGGGGCAACGCCGGGATCGCGGCCCCGTTCACCGCGCGACACGAACGGCGTGGCCGGTGCGCGCCGGATCGGTCCGGTCCCGCACGCTCGGTCGGGTGCGCCGGACGCCCGAACGGGGCGTCCGCGATCAGTGGCAGGCACGATGCGGGTGTCTCATGATGATGGAGGACGGAGGCGACGGACGGCCATCGAGGAATAGACGACAACCGACCGGCTTGACCAGCGTCGCTTAGCCGGCAACGCATGATCCGCGGCCGAGGTTCCGGCCGATGCGGCGCCCGGCGCCGTCGTCGCACCGGGGCCGACCGGGCGCGGGGCCGTCAGTCCGCCGCGCTGAGGTTCTCGATGAGGGCGTTGAGATCGGCCCGCAGCGCCTGCACCTCGGGCTCGGAGAGGTTGAGCTGGCACATCACGGCCTTGCGCACCGCTCCCGCCTCCGCCCGCAGGCCGCGCCCGCGGGCGGTGAGGGTGATCTCGACCTCGCGCTCGTCGGTCAGGCGCCGGCTGCGGGTGACGAAGCCCGCGGTCTCCAGGCGCTTGAGCACCGGCGTCAGCGTCCCGGAATCGAGGCGCAGCCGGCGTCCGATCTCGGAGACGGTGACGCCGTCGGTCTCCCACAGCACGAGCAGGACGAGATACTGCGGATAGGTCAGGCCCATCCGCTCCAGCATCGGGCGATAGCTCTTGGTCATGCGGTGGGCGGCGGCATAGAGCGCGTAGCAGAGCTGGTTGTCCAACAGCAGGGGATCGACGAGGGTCGCCTTCTCCTCCCTCGGCGCATCTACCGTACAGGTCATGCCATCCGTCCTCGACACCGACGCCCCTTATGACCCCGACCGGCCGTGGTGGCGACATCCTCACCGGCCCGGAGGGGAAAAACCTGCACGATGCGTTCGGTTGGGCCCGGCACATTGCGAAATCGTCCCGACTGGGCAGAGACATAGTGCCGAACACTTGTCCCAGCGTATAGGGCCTTTGCGCCGCGACGGCCGCCGGCGTCCACGGCGCCGCGCCTACGGCAGGGTCAGGGGCACCGGCCCGAGGTCGGCGATGGCGCCCTCCGGCGTAAGGCCACGCTCGCTGGCGGCGATGGAGAAGCCGTCGCCGTCCCGGGCGATGGCGTAGAGGCGATAGCTCGCCCGGTGGTGGCGGGCGTTGACGCCGGCCGAGGCGGAGGGCGCCCCCACCACCGGCACCCGCCGTCCGCCCGGCCCGGCGACGACGGCGAGGCTGCCGACGTGGTTGTGCCCGTGCAGGATCATCTCGGCGCCCGCCCGCCCGATCATCGCCGTGAAGGCGGCCGCATCGGTGAGCTCGCGCCCGGGCCTGGCGCCGCCGGGATGTGGCGGATGGTGGATCATCACCACCCGGCACGGCGGCTCGGCCTCGGCGACGAGCGCCGTCAGCACCGCCTCGGCCGCGGCGATCTGCGCCGCCCCGAGCCGGCCGCTGGCGACGAAGGGTTTCGTGGGGATCGCCGAGGACAGCCCGACGAGGGCGACCGGCCCGCGCCGGCGCAGGTAGGGGAACCCGGCGCGGGCCTCGCCGTCGCCGGTGGCCCAGTCGCCGCAGGCCCCGAGCAGCCCCTCGAGGGAGCCGCGCACGTAGGCGTCGTGGTTGCCCGGCACGAAGCTTACCGCCCCGGGCGGGCCCAGGGCCTCGAGGAAGACGCGCGAGGTCGCCCATTCGCTGGGAAGGCCGATGTTGCACAGGTCGCCGGTGCAGGCGATGTGGTCCTGCCCCTGGGCGTGCAGGTCGGCCACCAGGGCGGCGAGCACGTCCATGTCGTGGCCCTGGCCCCGCCCGCGACGCCAGTTGACGTAGCCGGTGGCGCGCTTGCTCAGGAGCTGGCGCAGGCGGGGTCGCGGCAAAGGCCCCACGTGCGGGTCGGTGAGATGGGCGAGACGGAACATCGCGACCTAGGGCATGATGCGGAAACGCGGGGTCGGGTCTTTCCGACATCGTCATGCCGGACCGGCATGACGGCACGTCGAGGCCCCGCCTTCGCGGCAACCCGCCGTCGCGTCAAGCGCGGCCGGTCACCCGCTTCCCGTCACTCGCCGGCCGTCGCTCGCCGGCCCTCGGTTGCCGGCCGTCACTGGCCGATCGTGAAGGGCTGCTCGACGCGGACCGTGCGGTCGCCGCCGTCCTCGCGCAGGGTGTAGGCGAGCACGTAGGCGCCGGCGGGCGCGCCGTCGAGGCTCATGGTGCTGTTGAGGAAGAACTCCTGGTTCTTGAAATGGCTGGTGAAATCCTGCTTCAGGATGGCCTTCTGGCCGCCCAGGATCTCACCCGACGCCGAGACGATCTCGACGTCGACGGTGACGCCGAACCGGTAGGTGTCCGCACCCACGGGGGTGAAGGCGTAGCCGATCGGCTCGAGGTAGGTCAGGAGCTTTTCACCCGGCGCGAACACGCTCGAGGGCCGCGCCTCGTAGTCGCCGAAGCTGTTGGCCTTGCGGGTGACGAACATCGCCCGGCGGGCGCCGAACGGCAGCCTCGACCAGATCGCCGCGGTCGCCGCCTGCTGCGCGTCGAACTCGGCGTAGGTGGCCGCCCCGGTGGCCGGTGCGGCCGGGCTCGCGGCGACCGCCGGGGCGGGACGCGCGGCGACCACGGAGCGCAGCCGCTTGCGCACGGCCTGGACGTCCTCGTCCTCCGGCTCCAGGCGGAACGCCGTCTCGACGTCGGCGAGCGCCTTGTCGGCGGCGCCGGTCTTCTCGTAGGCGAGGGCGCGGCTGTAGTAGGTCAGCCCGCGCTTGGGATCGAGGCGGATCGCCTCGTCGAAGTCCTTGATCGCCCGCTCGAAATCGCCCTTGTTGCCGTAGGCGATCCCGCGGTTGACGAAGCTGTCGCCCACGGTCGGATCGAGCTTGATGGACCGATCGTAGTCCTCGATCGCGGCATCGTAGCGTTCCATGTCGTCGTAGGTCGACCCGCGGCTGCGGAAGAAGTCCGCATCGCTGGGATCGACCGCGATGGCCTCGTTGAAATCGGCGATGGCGCGGTCGTAGTCTTCCTTCTTCTTGTAGGCGAGACCGCGATTGTAGAACGCATGCGCGACGCTCGTCGTCGTCTCGCGCTTGCGCTGGCCGAGGACGAGGTTGCAGCCGGCGATGGTCTGTTCGGGCGTGCCGTCGTCGCCGAAGCAGGCGTCGCGGGGCTTGCCCGCCGCCAAGGCCGAGCCCGCCGTCGAGGCCGAGCCCGCCGTCAACCCGAGCGCCAGCGCGAGGCCGACCCGTCCAGACCAAACACGCATGCCGGCGTTCTCTCACGGTTCGCCCACGCCGGCCCGACGGCCGGCTGGAACACGGTTGCACCGGCGTCCGAAGCGGGTTCGCGTCGGCGGGCCAACGCTTCACCCTGCCCAGGTCCTTGGTGTGTCACACCATTTCCGGCTGATCACGTCGTGATGCGGACATGGGCTTCGCTCAGGCGCCGCGCGGGCTCGGCGATACGGTTCACGCTCGATTCGAGCGGAAACCGTATCACCGGGTTTTGACGCAAAACCGGTGGCCGCTTTCGCGAAACCTCCTTAGGACCACCGATCCGTTTACGGAAGCGGTTTTGCGGACCCGGTCGGGAAGACCGTGCGTGCCGGGACGCGGTTGCGCCCCGGGAGGGATCGGAGCTAGACAGCCCGGCCTTTCCGCGTCTGCCGCCGTGCCAGCGGAGCGCATCCGCCGGCACCGGGAGACGCTCCGCGCGCGGCGCATCCCGGGGGAGCGAGACATGACACCGACCGCTTGGTCCCGACCCGCCCGTTTCGACTCCGCCCGTTCCGCGGCATGAGCCTGGTCAAGCGCATCGGCCGCGCGCCGGCGGTGCAGACCGTCCTTGGAGTCCTGGCCGAGCGCTACCTGCGCCTCGTGCGCCGCACCAACCGCTTCGTGGTCGAGCCCGCCGGCCCCGACCCCTGGCTCGACGGGCTCTCGCCCTTCATCGCGGGCATGTGGCACGGCCAGCACACGATGATCTCGTTCATGCGCCGGCCGCACGACCGCATCGCCACCATCATCTCCCGCTCGGCGGACGGGAACGTCAACACCATCGCCCTGACCCGGATGGGGGTGCGGGTGATCCGCGCCTCGGGTGCCCGCGGCCGCGCCGTGCGCGACGTGCGCGCCAAGGGCGGGGCCGAGGGCCTGCGCGCCATGCTGCGCGCCCTCAAGGACGGCGAGAGCGTCGCCTTCAGCGCCGACGTGCCGAAGGTGTCGCGGCGCTGCGACGCCGGCATCCTGACCCTGGCCCGCTTCTCGGGCCGCCCGATCGTGCCGGTGGCGGTGGTGACGAGCCGCCACCTGCGCCTGCGCAGCTGGGACCGGGCCTGCTTCGGCCTGCCGTTCGGGCGCGGCGCCATGGTGTTCGGCCGCGCCTTCGAGGTGCCGCGCGAGATCGAACCGGAAGCGTTCGAGGCGATCCGCCTGGCGGTGGAGGCCGAGATGAACCGGGTCCACGACCGCGCCTACACCCTGGTCGGGCGCCACGACCGCGTCGGGAATCCGCCATGACGGCACCGGCTCTCCAGAAGGCGCAGGCCCTGATGAAGGCGCCACCCCTGCCGTTGAGCATCACGGCCTACCGCACCGGCCTCACCCTGGCCGAGCCCGCCCTGTCGGGCCTGCTGGCGTTCCGGGCCCGGCGCGGCAAGGAGGACACCGCCCGCCTGCCCGAGCGCCGGGGCGTGCCCGGGCGGGTCAGGCCACGGGGGCGCCTGTGCTGGATGCACGGGGCCAGCATCGGCGAGGCGCTGTCCCTCGTCGGCCTCGTCGACGGCATGATCGCCCGCGGCTTCTCGGTGCTGGTGACCACGGGCACCCGCAGCGCCGCCGAACTGATCGGCGCCCGGCTGCCGCCGGCCGCCTTCCACCAATACGTGCCGTTGGACGCGCCGCGCTGGATCGGCCGCTTCCTCGACCACTGGCGGCCCGACCTCGCCCTGGTGGCCGAATCCGAGATCTGGCCCAGCACCATCGTGGCGCTGCACGCCCGCGGGGTGCCGCTGCTCCTCGTCAACGGGCGGATGTCGGAGCGATCGTTCAAGGGGTGGGGGCGCACGCCGCGCACCGCCGAGGCGCTGTTGTCGCGCATCGCCGTCTGCCTCGCCCAGACGCAGGAGGACGCGGAGCGGTTCGCGCGGCTCGGGGCGCCGCGGGTGAGCGTCACCGGCAACCTCAAGTACGATTCCGCCGTTCCCGCCGTGGACGAGGCGCATCTGGCGCACCTGCGCAGCGTCGTCGGCGGCCGGCCGGTCTGGGCTGCGGCCAGCACCCATCCGGGCGAGGACGCCATGGTCGCCCGCGCCCACCTCGCGCTCAAGGACCGGCTGCCGGACCTGCTCACCGTCCTGGTGCCGCGCCACCCCCATCGCGGCGCCGAGATCGCGAGCGAGGTCGCCGGCCTCGGCCTGCGCACCGCCCGCCGGGCGCAGGGCGGCTGGCCGCACGGGGCGATCGACCTCTACGTCGCCGATACGCTGGGCGAACTCGGGCTGTTCTATCGCCTGTGCCCGCTGGTGTTCCTCGGCGGTTCGCTGGTGCCCCACGGCGGCCAGAACCCGATCGAGCCGACCCGCCTCGAGGCGGCCGTGCTGCACGGGCCGCACGTCGAGAACTTCACCCAGGTCTACCGCGCCCTCGACGCGGCCGGGGGCGCCCTGGCGGTGGCCGACGAGCGCGATCTCGCCGCGGCCGTCGGCGACCTCCTGCCGGATCCGCGCCGGCTGCGGGCGATGGCCGCGGCCGGAGGGGCCGCCCTGCTGCCGTTCGAGGGTGCCCTCGACCGGACCCTGGCGGTGATCGAGCCGTTCATCGCGCAGATGACCATCTCGGCCATGGCCCGGCCGTGAGGGTGAACGGGTCCTGATGCGGCCCCCGGCCTTCTGGGACGCCTCCCCCCGCCATCCGGCCGCCCGGCTCCTGGCCCCCCTGGGCCGGCTCTACGGCCGCTTCACCGCGGCCCGCATGGACCGGCCCGGCGAGCCCGGCCCCTGCCCGGTGGTCTGCATCGGCAACCTCACCCTCGGGGGGGCCGGCAAGACGCCGACGGCGCTCGCCGTCGCCGCCCTCCTGCGCGATCGCGGCGCCCGGCCGGCCTTCCTCACCCGCGGCTACGGCGGCCGGCTCGCCGGCCCCGTGGCGGTGGACGCCGCCCGCCACGATGCCGCGGCGGTGGGCGACGAGGCCTTGCTGCTCGCCCGGGCCGCCACGACGGTGGTGTCCCGCGACCGGCCGGCCGGCGCGCGCCTCTGCCGCGACCGGGGCGCCACGGCGGTGGTGATGGACGACGGCCTGCAGAACCCGAGCCTGACCAAGACCCTGTCGCTGGCGGTGGTGGATGCGGGTGCGGGCATCGGCAACGGCCTGCCCTTCCCCGCCGGCCCCCTGCGGGTGCCCCTGGCCCGGCAATGGCCCCACGTCGACGCCGTGGTGCTGGTGGGGACGGGCGAACCCGGCGAGCGCGTCGCCGCCATGGCGAGCGCGCGCGGCCTGCCGGTGTTCCGCGCACGGCTGGTGCCGGACCGGTCCGGACCGCCGCTGGCCGGGCGCCGGCTCCTCGCCTTCGCCGGCATCGGCCGGCCGGACAAATTCTTCGCGACCCTGCGCGAGGCCGGCGCCGAGGTCGTCGGGACGCGCGGCTTTCCCGACCACCACCCCTACCGCGCCGGCGACCTCGCCGCCCTCGCCGCCGAGGCGCAGCGCCTCGGGGCCGGGCTGATCACCACGCAGAAGGACCTGGTTCGCGTGCCGCCGGCCTTCGCGGATCGGATCGAGGCGCTGCCGGTGACCCTGCGCTTCGCCGACGAGGCGGCGGTGGCGGGGCTGCTGCGGCGGCTCCCGAGCCTTTGATCGTCACTCCGGTCGGTGCGGGCGTCCCCTTCCAGCCTACGGAGCCGTGGACCGGGTGTCGGAGGACAGAACCGGTTTCGTCATGGAACCGGCCGGCCCGTCGGTGTTTCACGGGAAACATACTGTCGCCATCGGCGAGGGATTCTGCGGGCTCTCCGCCGCACCTCATGAGAATGAGGAGACTGCTCCCGGCCGCATCGCCGACGCGCGACCGCGTTCACCCCGCCTTCGCACTCCCGGCCAGCCGCTCCATCACCGCCTCCGGCGTGGCATAGGCCTCCTGGCGGTCGACGCTCCAGTAGCGCAGGTCGTCGAGGGGGATGGCGGTTCCGGTCACCGCGCAGCGCACGAAGGTGCCGGGCTTGATCACCCGCATGGTGCCGTCGCCGTATTCCACCACCGCCTCGCCGGATCCGCTCCGATCGTATCGCCCCAGCATCGCTCTTGCGTCCTTCGTCCGTCCTCGCCGTGATGACGTGTCTTAGGAGTGCGGCCGACGCTTGTCGACGCGGCCGGCCTCGACAGGCGCGAAGCCTTGGTGCCAATGATCGGCGATGCCCGCCTTTCCGCCCGACGCTTCCGCCTTGATGAGCGAGCCCGCCCCGCCCCTCGACGCGCTGTTCGCCGCCGCCCGCCTGGCGCGGGAGCGGGCGCATGCCCCCTATTCGACCTTCCGGGTCGGGGCCGCCCTCGTCGACGAAGCCGGCCGGGTCCATGCCGGCTGCAACGTCGAGAACGCGGCCTATCCGGTGGGCACCTGCGCCGAGGCCGGGGCCATCGCCGCGATGGTGGCGGGCGGCGGGCGGCGCATCCGCGCGATCCTGGTGCTCGGCGACGGCCCGGCCCTGGTGACGCCCTGCGGCGCCTGCCGTCAGCGCATCCGCGAGTTCGCCGAGCCGTCCGCTCCGATCCACGTGGCCGGGCCGGAGGGAATCCGGCGCAGCTTCACCCTCGACGACCTGTTGCCCGCCTCGTTCGGGCCGGACAACCTGGCGTGACGGCCCCCTCGCCCGATGTGGCCGTGGCGGCGGCCCGCGACCACCTGATGCGGCAGGGATTCGCCGGCCCCTACGCCTGCGCGATCGTCACCGGCACCGGGCTCGGCGCCCTGGTCGGCGGCCTCGGGGAGGCCCGTGCCCTGCCCTACGCGGAGATCCCGGGGTTTCCGGCCCCCGGCGTCAGCGGCCACGGCGGGAGCTTGCACAGCGGCCTTCTCGCGGGCCGGCCGGTGCTGGTGTTCGAGGGCCGGGCCCATGCCTACGAGCGCGGGCACGCCGCCGCGATGCGGGTGCCCGTCGGCCTCGCTCGCGCGCTCGGGGCGGGTGCCCTGCTGCTGACCAACGCCGCCGGCTCGCTGATGCCTCAGGCCGGCCCCGGCAGCCTCGTCGCCCTCACCGACCACATCAACCTGTCGGGGCTCAACCCCCTCGTGGGCGAGGCGAGCGACGCCCGCTTCGTCGGCATGGTCGGGGCCTACGACGCGGCCTTGCGCGGGCATCTCCACGCCGCCGCCGAAGCCTGCGCCGTCCCGCTGTTTGAGGGCGTCTACGCCTGGTTCTCCGGTCCGAGCTTCGAGACCCCGGCGGAGGTGCGCATGGCCGGGCGCATGGGGGCCGACCTCGTCGGGATGTCGACGGTGCCCGAGGTCATCCTCGCCCGGTTCTACCGTCTGCCGGTGGCCGCGGTCTCGGTGGTCACCAACCTCGCCGCCGGGATCGAGGGGGGCGACCCCGACCATGCCGAGACCAAGGCGGCGGCCAGGGCCGCGGCCGCCGACCTTGCCCGCCTCGTCGAGGCCTTCGTCGCGAGACTGCCGTGACCCCTTTGCCCGAAAACGCCGCCTTCGCCCGGCGCGCCATGCCGCTCCTCGACCTCACCGACCTTTCGGAGGGCTGCACCGCCGCCGCCGTGGCGGCCCTCTGCGCCACGGCGCGCGACAGCAGGGTGGCGGCGGTCTGCGTCTGGCCGCGCTTCGTCACGGTAGCCCGCGGGCACCTGGGGACGAGCGGCGTGCGCGTCGCGACGGTGATCAACTTTCCGGGCGGCGGCGAGGACGTTGCGAGTGCCGTGGCCGACACCCGCGCGGCCCTGTCGGACGGCGCCGTTGAGATCGACCTCGTCCTGCCCTACCGCGCCCATCTGGAGGGGCGCGCCGACCCGGTCCGGGCGATGGTCGCCGCGGTACGGGCGGCCTGCGGCGGGGCCCTGCTCAAGGTGATCCTGGAGACCGGGGAGCTGACGACGCCCGAGGCCATCGCCGGGGCGAGCCGCCTCGCCCTGGAAGAAGGTGCCGACATGCTCAAGACTTCCACCGGCAAGAGCCCGGTCTCGGCGACGCCGGAGGCCGCCCGCATCATGCTCGCGGCCATCCGCGCCCATGCCGGGCCGCGCCCGGCCGGCCTCAAGATCTCGGGCGGGGTGCGCACCATCGCCGACGCCGCCCCCTACCTCGCCCTGGCCGACGCGGCGATGGGGGCGGAATGGGCGAGCCCGGCGACCTTCCGCTTCGGCGCGAGCCAGCTGCACGGGGCGCTGGCCGCCGCCCTCGGAGAGACGCGATGAGACTCCCCCAGGAGATCATCCGGCACAAGCGCGACGGCCACGACCTCGCGCCCGCCGAGATCGCCGGCTTCATCGCCGGGCTCACCGACGGGCGCGTCACGGAAGGCCAGGCGGCGGCCTTCGCCATGGCGGTGTTCTTTCGCGGGCTGTCCCTGGACGAGCGGGTGGCGCTGACCCGGGCGATGACCGAGTCGGGCACGGTGCTGGCCTGGGACCTGCCCGGCCCCGCCCTCGACAAGCATTCGAGCGGTGGCGTCGGCGACACCGTCAGCCTCGTGCTGGCACCGATGGTGGCGGCCTGCGGCGGCTACGTGCCGATGATTTCGGGCCGCGGCCTCGGCCACACCGGCGGCACGCTGGACAAGCTCGCGAGCATCCCCGGCTACGACGTGGCGCCCGACCTCACCCGCTTCCGCCAGGTGGTGCGGGAGGCCGGCTGCGCCATCATCGGCCAGACCGCCGACCTCGCCCCGGCCGACCGGCGCCTCTACGCCATCCGCGACGTCACCGGCACGGTGGAATCGCTCGATCTCATCACCGCCTCGATCCTGTCGAAGAAGCTCGCCGCCGGGCTCGACGGCCTGGTGATGGACGTGAAGACCGGCTCGGGTGCCTTCATGGCGAGTCTCGACGAGGCGCGCGCGCTCGCCACCAGCATCGTCACGGTGGCCAAGGGGGCGGGGCTGAACACCGTCGCCCTCGTCACCGACATGGACGCGCCGCTGGCCAGCGCCGCCGGCAACGCCGTGGAGGTGGCCTATGCGATCGACTACCTCACCGGCCGCCGCCGCGAGCCGGCCTTCCACGCGGTGACCCTGGCGCTGGCGGCCGAGATGCTGGTGCTGGGCGGCCTCGCCGGGGATGTCGCGCAGGCGACCCGACGGCTGGAGGCGACCCTGGCCGACGGCCGCGCCGCCGAGGCTTTTTCGCGGATGGTCGGCGCGCTCGGCGGCCCCGCCGACCTCGTGGAGCGCCCCGACCGTCACCTGCCGCGGGCGCCCGTCGTCCGAACGGTCCTGCCAACGGAACAGGGCCACGTCGCCGGCGTGGCGACCCGGGCGCTCGGCCTCGCCGTCATCGCGCTGGGCGGCGGCCGGACCCGGCCGCAGGACGGCATCGACCCGGCCGTCGGCCTCACGAACCTCCCCCGCCCCGGCGACCCGGTCGGCCCCGACCGCCCGCTCGGCATCGTCCATGCGGCGAGCGAGGCGGCTGCGGACGCGGCCGAAGCGGCGGTGCGGGCGGCCTATCGGATCGGGGCGCAGGGGCGTGAACCGAGGCCGGCCGTGATCGAACGGATCGGGTGATCGGTCGGATCGCGCGGACCGGGATCGCCACCCCTCACGATGCGCCTGTCGCCCTGCGTCCGGCGACCCGGGCATGCACCCCCATCCCCACCGCCATCGCGCCCACGAACACCAGCACCGGCACGGCGCCCGTGGACAGCGCGGCCACCGCCGGGCCGGGGCAGAGGCCGGCCAGCCCCCAGCCGATGCCGAACAGGGCCGAGCCGATCACCAGGGGCGGGTCGATCCGGCGGCCGGCGGGGATCTCGAAGCGGGCGTCGAAAGCCGGCCGGGCGAGGCGGCGCTGGATCAGGGTGCCGAGGGCCGAGACGGTGACGGCGCCCCCGAGGACGGCCATCAGGCTCGGGTCCCAGGCGCCGCCGACGTCGAGGAAGCCGCGCACGCGCACCGGGTCGAGCATCCCTGAGAGCGACAGCCCGAAGCCGAAGACGAGGCCGGCGGCCAGGGCGGACAGGAGGCGGGCCGGGCTCATGCGGCGAGCCTCATGAGGGTGACGGTGGCCATGCCGCTCGCCAGGAAGGTCGCCACCGCGACGAGGGAGCGGGGCGAGAGCCGCGCCAGACCGGCGACCCCGTGCCCGCTGGTGCAGCCCGAGCCGAGGCGGCTGCCGAAGCCGACGAGCAGGCCGGCGACGGCGAGCAGCGGCCACGACGCCTCGATCCGCATCACCGGCCAGGCCCCCGTGGCCACCGCGAACAGCGGCGGGCCCGACAGGAGCCCGAGCACGAAGGCCAGATCGGTCAGGCGGCGCTCGCCCCGGTCCCTGCCGAGACCGGCCACGAGGCCGCTGATGCCGGCGATGCGGCCGTTGAGGAGCAGCAGCATCGCGGCCGACAGCCCGATGAGGAGCCCCCCCGCGAGCGAGGGGAGCACCGGGCTTAGGATGTCGATCACGGGGTCTCTCCGGTGTCGGCGTTCCCGGTGCCGGCGTCTCCGGTCAGGTCCGGCGCGTGCCGGCGCAGCCAGGCGAGGGCGCCCGTGAGATCGAAGCCGAGGCCGGCGCCGTAGGCGAGCACGTCCTCGCGCCGCATCCGCCCGTCCAGGACTTCTCCCAGGACGTGCAGGGTGAGCGAGCGGGTGCCGCCGCGGCAATGGGCGAGGACCGGCCCGGGGGCGGCCGCGACCGTCTCGCGGAAGCGGCGCACGTCGTCGCGGGTGATGGTGTCGCCCGTCACCGGCAGGTCGGCGTAGGCGAGCCCGGCCGCCTCGGCCGCCGCGCGCTCGGCCGCCGCGCCCGGCTGGCCTGGCTCCTCCCCGTCGGGCCGGTTGTTGAGGAGGCCGGCGACGCCGTGGGCGGGCAGATCGGCGATCTCGGCCAGACTCGGCTGCCCCGACACCAGGAGCTTGGGGGTGACGCGCGTGAGCGGCATGGGCTGTCCTCTTCGTCGTTGCGGCGGGCGAACGCGACGCCGCCCCCTTGTGTTTCGCTGATAGATCGTCAAATATGCATTGTAAATCAATGACTTATAGAATTTTGAACCGCCAATCCAGCCCCACGGAGCAAGAATCGTCCATGAAATGGGATCGTCGCAGAAACCTCCATCCGCGGCCTCACCGACCGCGGAGGGCCTGACCGTTCGACCACCAGAACAGACGCGATTGTCAAGAATAGCAGCATCGGCAGGAGGGTTACGCCATGGCACCAGGGGATCAGGTGGTGTTCGCACGGCTCGACGTCGCGGAAGCCCTCGGCATCTGGCGGCACGCCACGGGTCGCGTCGTGGGAATCCACCCCGCGACCGACGGGCCGCTGGCGGTGGACGTGGCCTTCGACGGCTACGGCGTCCTCGTCAGCTACATCGCCGCCCTGTTCACGCGCGTCGCCTGACGGCGCGGCCCGCATGACAGCGTCATCGCACCTCCAGGAGCGGCCGCCCGTGACGGCGGCCGGCACCCTCGACGGCCTCAAGCCGCCTCTGCGCAGCATCAGCCACAGCACCACCGAGGCCGACGTCTGGCGGGAGATGCGGGCGGAGGCCGAGGCCGCCATCATCGAGGAACCGCTCTACGCGGGCATCATCCAGGCGACGATCCTCGACCAGCGGTCGATCGCGCACGCCTTCGCCTATCGCCTCGCCCATCGCCTGGGCGACGGCGACCTCGCGCGCCTGGCGATGCGCGACCTCTGCCTCTCGGCGTTCGAGGCCGACCCGCACGCCGGGGCGCACGCGGTGCGCGACCTCGTCGCCATCCGCGAGCGCGATCCCACCTGCCGGCGCTACCTCGACCCGTTCCTGTTCTACAAGGGCCTGGCGGCGCTGGAGGGCTACCGGGTCGCCCACTGGCTCTGGCACCAGGGCCGCGCCACCCTGAGCCTCCACGTCCAGAGCCGGATCTCGGAGGTGTTCGGGGCCGACATCCACCCCGCCGCCCGGATCGGCTCGGGCGTGTTCATCGACCACGCCACCGGGGTCGTCATCGGCGAGACCACGGTGATCGCCGACGAGGTCTCGATCCTGCAGTCGGTGACGTTGGGCGGCAACGGCAAGGAGAGCGGCGACCGCCACCCCAAGATCGAGCGTGGGGTGCTGCTCAGCGTCGGCGCCAAGGTGCTCGGCAACATCCGGGTCGGCGAGGGCGCCAAGGTCGCCGCCGCAGCGGTGGTGCTGCACGATGTGCCCGCCCACACCACCGTGGCCGGCGTCCCGGCCCGCGTCGTCTCCCGTCTCGGGACCGGCGAGGCGCCCGCCCTCAGCATGGACCAGTTTTTCGCAGACGGGATCTGACCGCCTCCGCGAGAGGCTTTTCTCGTTCGCTTCCACTGCGGCGGCGTTCTCGAGGATAAACCTCTCCCGATTGCGGCGCGGAAAGACCGTTCCCGCAGTCTACCTCCGGATCCGACAAGTCTTTTCTGAGAAGTTATGTCAATATAGAATTTAGTTCCATTGACGAATTCGAAATCTAAAGACTAAATACGGAGCGATGACGCAATTTATGATTGCGTTAGACAGTCGACATCACACGAATCGGGGTGATTTTTCCCTGCTCGACAAGGTTCGGGCGGTGCGTTTGCTTGCGGCCATAGCCCGACGGGATGGCAACCGCCCGTCACCAGCCCTCCCGATCACGACCCCCGACGACAAAAAGGAAGCTTGAGACGATGAGTGGACCGGGTCTGAGCGTAAGCGCCTCTGCGGCGCGCAACCTAGCGACGGCGACCGTCACCGCGGTCCAGAACGCCGCCACCACCCCGCGCTGGTTCCACCGGCTCCTGCCCTTCGTGGACGTGCCCGGCGGCGTCTACCGCGTGAACCGCCGCGCGGTGGTGCTGGCCAAGCCCGGCCGCCTGACGCTGGTCAACGAGGGCGAGGAGCGCACGATCCGCTCGGCCTCGCTGCGCGCCGTGCCGCTGTTCAGCCGGCTCGGCGACGCCGAGCTCGCGACGCTGGCCCAGACGTTCACCCTCAGCCACCACAAGGCCGGCGACGTCATCGCCGAGGAGGGCTCCACCGGCCGCAGCCTCGCGGTGGTGGCCGACGGCACCGTCGAGCTCAGCCTGTCGGGTCCGTTCAAGAACCGCCTGCGCCAGCGCCTGGCCACCCGCGGCGACTACTTCGGCGACGATGACCTCGTGGGCGAGAACGGACCGGCGCCGGCGGTCAAGGCGCTCTCGGCGGTGACGCTGCTCACCCTCGACCGCGCCGCCATCGACGACGAGGCCATCCGCTCGCGCATCACCCAGTACCAGGAGGAGCGCGACCGTCTGAAGGGCCACACCAACTCCCATGGCGAGCAGGGCATCGAACTCCTGGCCGTCCATACCGGCGAGCCGCGCCTGCCAACCACCTACGTCGACTACGAGATCGACCCGCGCGAGTACCACCTCTCCACCATCCAGACGATCCTGCACACGCACACCCGCGTCACCGACCTCTACTCCAACGAGATCGACCAGCTGCGCGAGCAGATCCGCCTGACGGTGGATGCGGTCAAGGAGCGGGAGGAGTGGGAGCTGTTCAACAACTCCGAGTTCGGCCTGCTCCACGAGGTCGGCCCGCGCCAGCGCATCCCCACCCGCGGCGGCCCGCCGACCCCGGACGACCTCGACGAGCTGCTCACCCTGGTGTGGAAGAAGCCGGCCTTCTTCGTGGCGCATCCGCGCGCCATCGCCGCCTTCGGCCGCGAGGCCACCCGGCGCGGCGTGCCGCCGGTGGTGATCCACCTGTTCGGTTCGCCCTTCCTCACCTGGCGCGGCGTCCCGATCGTGCCGAGCGACAAGCTGCCCATCGACATCGACCCGGTCACCGGCGCCCAGACCACCTCGATCCTGCTCCTGCGCGTCGGCGAGCAAGAGCAGGGCGTGGTCGGCCTGCAGAAGTCCGGCGTCACCGGCGAGGTCGAGCCCGGCCTGTCGGTGCGCTACATGGGCACCAACGACCACTCCATCGCCTCGCACCTCGTGACCCGCTACTTCTCGGCCGCCGTGCTGGTGGAGGACGCCATCGCCCGCCTCGATAACGTGCTCCTGGGCAACTACCATGACTACGCCTGAGACCGGGTTCCTCCACGCTTCGCCGGGGATTCCCGGCGAGGCCTCCCACGCGGATCTCGTGGCCCGGCTGGCCAACGAGATCTACGGCCGGGGCCATGGGCCGAGCGCTCCGGTCACGCCCGCGTCAGCGCAGGCGCCGGGCGTGAGCCGGGAGGCGGGCGTGGGCTCGCGGTCCTTCGGCACGCCCCCCGTGGGCGTGCCCGGCATCACGCACACCCCGCCGCTCGATACGGCGACGATCCCCTCGGTGCATCCCCTGGCCGACCCGCCGGCTCTTCGGCCGCTGCCGGAGTTCTTCGTGCCGAGCCTGTCCGAGGCGGCGGCCGGCCTGCCCGGCGGGCCCGACCTGCACCGCCGGATCGCGGGCGACCACCCGCGCGCCACCGCCTTCGCCCTTCCCTCGGTCCACCCCCAGGGGGCCGGACCGGCGACCGAGCCGGCCCGCCACGACGGGGGCCGGCCCTCGTCCCGGCCCGTGCGCACGGTGGAGTATCCGGGCGACTATTACTTCCTCACGTCCGAGACGAGCCGCACCGCGCCGGGGCCGGCCGCCTCCCACCGCCTCGACGAGCACCGGCTCGACGCGCACCGGGGCTCGCGGGCCGGCGGGACGCCGACCCATGTCCACGCGCCGGCCTCGGCCCCGCCGGCCGCCGCCTTCGACGTCGAGACGGTTCGAAAGGACTTTCCGGCCCTGCACCAGACCATCAACGGCCATCCGCTGGTCTGGCTCGACAACGCCGCCACCACGCACAAGCCCCGGAGCGTCATCGACGCCACGTCCGAGTTCTACGGCCGCCACAACTCGAACATCCACCGGGCCGCCCACACCCTGGCGGCGCGCTCCACCGACCTGTTCGAGGGGGCGCGCGAGACGGTGCGGCGCTTCCTCAACGCGCCGAGCAAGGACGACATCGTCTTCCTGCGCGGCACCACCGAGGCGATCAACCTCGTGGCCAATTCCTACGGCCGCGCCAACATCGGTCCGGGCGACGAGATCATCGTCAGCCAGATCGAGCACCACGCCAACATCGTGCCCTGGCAGCTCCTGACCCAGGCCACCGGCGCCACCCTGCGGGTGATCCCGGTCAACGACCGGGGCGAGATCATCTTCGAGCGGTTCGCCGCCCTGCTCTCGGGCCGCACCAGGATCGTGTCGGTGACCCATGTCGCCAACGCGCTCGGCACCATCAACCCGGTGGCCGAGATCATCGCGCTGTCCCACGCCTACGGGGTGCCGGTGCTGGTGGACGCGGCCCAATCCTCGCCGCACATTCCCCTCGACGTGCAGGCCCTCGACGCCGACTTCCTGGTGTTCTCCGGCCACAAGGTGTTCGGGCCCACCGGCATCGGGGCGCTCTACGGCAAGACGCACCTGCTCGCGGCGATGCCGCCGTGGCAGGGCGGCGGCCACATGATCGAGGACGTCACCTTCGCGAAAACCGTCTACAAGGGCGCGCCCGAAAAGTTCGAGGCCGGCACGCCCGACATCGCCGGCGCGGTGGGGTTAGGCGCCGCCCTCGACTACCTCGAGGGCGTGGGCCTGCCCGGCATCGCGGCCTACGAGCACGACCTCCTGGAGTATGCGCAGGCCGGCCTCGCCGAGGTGCGGGGCGTGCGCCTCATCGGCACCGCCCGCCGGAAGGCCAGCGTGATGTCCTTCACGGTGGCGGGCCACGACAACGAGGCGGTGGCCAAGCACCTCGACGCCCGCGGCATCGCGGTACGCTCAGGGCATCATTGCGCCCTGCCGGCCCTGCGCCGCTTCGGCGTCGACCAGTCGGTGCGCGCCTCGCTCGCCTTCTACAACACCCGCGAGGACGTGGACGTCTTCCTCAAAGGCCTGCACGCCCTGGCGCGGCGATAGGCGGACCGCGGGAGACGGGTCCACCCGTCTCCCGCCACGGCCGTGCCGATTGTCTGGAGGTGGCGTCCCCGGCAGGTTGAACCGATGAGGCGAAATTCTGCTTGTTAATCAGTATTCTAGCGCCGCCCTTGAGGCAAACTTTGTATGACCATCCTGCCTGGACGGTCAAGCCGGATCACTAGGTCACCCCGACTACCCAAGGGGTCAACCATGCGAGACCTGACACGTAGAGGCCAGCGCAGGCGTTTCCCCCCGTAGGGGTACTCGCGCACGCCCTAGCGCGTGGAGTAGCACCCCCGCCTACCCGCGTGACCATCTCCGGGCGCCCGCGCGAATGAGTCACCGGGCCGGCAGCCCTGGCTGCATCCCGCCGTCCGCCTCAAGTCCAGGCGCAGCATCATCCTTCGCAACTTAAGTCGGCATCGGCGAGGGGTGAGACGTGGCCGCACCTCGGCAGCGGCGAGCCAAGACCATATCACCACTCATCGACGAGCGTTGATCGGTATTGACACGGACCTATCGAGGGCTCAGCTTAGGGCGAGCGCCACCGAGGCCCGCCGCCATGACCACCTACGTTGCCTACTGCCGAGTGAGCACCGACAAGCAGGGCCGCTCTGGGCTCGGCCTGGAGGCCCAGCAAGCCGCCATGCAGTCCCACCTCCGGCCGGGAGACCTCCTCCTCCAGCCGCCCTACGTCGAGGTGGAGAGCGGCAAGCGGGCCGACAGGCCTCAGCTTCAGGCCGCCATCGCGCGATGCCGGAGGACGGGCGCCACGCTCCTCATCGCGAAGCTGGACCGGCTGGCCCGCAACGTCGCCTTCATCTCGAACCTCATGGAAGGCGGCGTCGAGTTCGAGGCGGTGGACTTCCCGAAGGCCAATCGGCTCACCGTCCACATCCTCGCTGCCGTGGCCGAGCACGAAGCCAAGATGATCTCGGAGCGGACCAAGGCAGCCCTGGCAGCCACGAAGCGCCGGGGCACGAAGCTAGGAGGGGATCGGGGGTATCGCCCACCCGCGCCGCCTTCGGCAGAGGACGTGGCGCAGGCAACGGCTGTGAGGCAGCGCAAGGCAGACCATGCGGCCTTCGCGGTGCTGCCCGTGCTGGAGGGGCTTCAGGCCGGCGGTGTGGTGAGCCTCAACGCCCTCGCCAAGCGCCTCAACGAGTTGGGCCACCAGACCCCGCGTAAAGGCGCCTGGACGGCTACGGCGGTGAAGCGGGCCTTGGCTCGGGTGGCTTAGGAGCCGCTCGGCATTTTACTGCGCAACCCAAGCCTATCTGGCAGCATTGTTCCCGATCACCCCTTCGTCCAGACGGGGCCAACTGGAGCAAGACCGATGAGTGCTGGCTACCCACTCCTGTTCCTGGCGCTGGGAACGCTCGGAGGTATCCTCTTCCTGGCCCTCGGCGCCCGCAAGCAGGTCGCGGACCTGAAGAACGACCCGGCACGCTCAAGCATCGTGAAGGATCACGGTGGCGCCCCGAGGGCCAACATGCCCGGCACCGAGCACTGAGGCCTCGGCGCCGGGCGGTCCCGAGACCTATCCTGTCAGGCTGACGCCCGCTTGGTCGCGAGCACGATCCGCCCATGGCCTGCCTCGGCATCCGGGTTGCGCAATTCGCGTATGCCCGGTGCCTTGCCGGTCATCAGGAAGGCCAGCACGGTCATTGCCAGGATCACCTTCGAGCCCATCGCTCTCGCCTCATGTGTCATGGAGGCGGTCTAGGCCCGAGGGCTCCGGGGCGGCATGCGGTAGCGCACAGCCACGGGCTGGGGCCGGCGCCGTGGTGGCCTCATGGTGAACGAAGGGTTCACGCGGGGGAGTGCCCGGCGGCCCTTACCCGCTTGACCAAGCCACCCTCGCCATGCGGTGTTCTCTTTTCGTTCTCACATCGAGTCGAGAAGGGACCCTCCCGGTGGCATCGAGACCAGACCCCGAACCCGCGTCCACCTGCCCAGTCGAGGCCATCGCCCACGCCTACCTCATGGCCACCGAGGGGGATGCCAACCTAGCCCTTCGGTGCGCGATCACGGATGCCATGGCGGACCTCCTGGAGGCCGAGCGCAGGACCCGGAGCCGAAGCCGGCTGATCTCCCGAGGGTACGTCAGGGGAGCGTTAGACGATGGGGAGGAGGGGGACTGAGGCCGCGAGCCTCAGGGCGGACTAACCACCGGAGTAGGCTCTACGCGCCCTCGGGCGTCCCTGCGCCTGCCGGGGGCTTTGCCTTCGAGGAGCCCGCCTCTCGACGCTCCAGCTCGGCGACTACGGCATCCCGGATGAACTCGGCCCGCCGCCGGTTTCCCACGAGGGCATCAATCCTCTCCGGCACCCCCTCCGGCAGCCGCACGTTCATGGTCTTCACGTTGAGCGGGGGTCGTCCCATGGCGGTTTGCTCCAGGCATTCGGCTAAGCCCAGGACCATAAAAGGCCCCGGTTATTGACACGTTAAACGGCCCCGTTTACCCCTTGGTGCGTCGAGGTGCTGCCTCACACCGCAGCCCTTCTCACACCCCACACCCCGATCCTGGAGCCCATCCATGAGCGAGCAGCCTGCCGCGCCTTGCGCCGACCCGTGCCTTATCGTCACCGCCCCAGGCCGCCCCTGTCGCCAGTCTTGAAGGGCCACGGCGTGCCCGGTCCGGTTGACCTCCAGTCGGCGTGGCGGGGCCTTCCCATCGAGACACGAGACCGCATTGGCGCCATCGCCCTGGAGTTCGCGCTCTACACCATTGTGGACTGCCAAGGTGTCACCGAGAATGACTTCGAGGTGCTCGGGCGGACCAAGGCGGTAGCCGTACAGGCAGCCGCAGAAGAGCAATCGAACGTCGCGATGGATGATCTCTTCAACGCCGCCGAGGCTGCCCTGCCGGCAGTCTTCGGGCGGCTTGGTGGTGGCGCCGAGCTTGGGAGAACGTAGACCATGGACGACAGGCGGCCTCTTTCTGGTGTGACCGTGCGGGGCTTCTCGATCCCGTGCCCCGCACCGCTCGCCGCCGTCTTCGAGCGGCAGGCCACCATCACGCTTGCCGAGCTGGCCCGCCTGCTCCCTATGGACCCGGAGACCCTTCGCGGGCACATTCGCCGGGGCCACATCAGCTACGTCCAGATCGGCTTCGGGGAGAGGGCGCCTCGTCGCGTCTTCACCCTCGATGCCGTCCTACGCTTCCTCGAAGATCGGAGCCGAACCGAATGTCTGTCTACAAGCGGGCCGGCGCGGAGACGTACAGCTACGACTTCGAGCGTGGAGGGCGGCGGTTTTCTGGCACGACTGAAGAGGGAAGCCGCCGAGCGGCAGAGGCCGTCGAGCGCCAAGGAAGAGGGTTTTCTGGCTCGATGCGCGAGGGAAGCCGCTGAGCGGAAGCAGTCGCCGAAAGGCGCTGTGCCACCGAGGCTCTTGTCAGGCTCAAGGCCGCGCTCGCCGAGTAAGTGAGCGTCCAGGACGACGACTTGGCGCTGCGGCTCGCGGAGTACGGCTCCCGGGGGTGGGACCTCGCCGCCCTCGCCTTCACGGGTTCCTCGTGGTTCCGCGTGGTGTTCAAGCGGGCGCTCTAAGGGCCCCATTGAAATCATTGAGGAAATAGCCCGAAATACCCTCCGTATATGGAAGGGGCTCGAAGCCTCCCCCGGGTGCTATAGCATGTAGTGTAGACCCCTCATCACCTAGACCCCTAGGACCCTGGTGCATGTGAGCATGGGCGCAATGCTTGGGTGCCTACCACTAGGTCTGTGCTCCACCTATCCCACTAGCCCCCCACCCCAAGCCACCCGGATGCTCACCCCAAGCTGGACCAGATGAGGGGTGGTGAAGCAGGCCCCTACCCCAAGGCAGGCACAAGGGCAGGCACCGAGAACCTGATGCCCCCACCCCAAACCAGAGGGCAGCACAGGGCTGGGCACTGGGTCTGCATAGGGGCCCATACTGGTGCTGTAGGGGGTGCCTCATGGAACCCAGCGGAAGAGGGGGAGAAATGGTGTCAAGAGGGTGGCTTCGGGAAGCTATCTTGGAGGTGCCGCTTTCAGTAATTTCGTGGGCAAAAAGCATTTCTCTGCAATGGCCTGACAAAGCATGCGACAAATCATCTTCGCAATACCCCGTCGTTATGAGAGAGATAGCTCAAAGCCGCCTCCGCCGGGGCCTCTAGCAGCACGCTATCTGACACCCCTACCCCCTAGACCTTGCCACCCCATCTCCCACCCCGAGCAGTCTTCCAGCCCACCCTTGAGTGATACCACCAGTGCTCTCCTACTAGACCACTCTGTTTGCGGTAGCGGGCTGGAGGTCTTCGAGCACCACACTAGGCCACCACCAAGCCGCCCCTGAGAGGCACCCCCACATGCCCGCCACTAGGACTATGACCAAGCCACCACCCCTTCCCACCCCAAGGCAACCCAAAGCCACCCCGAAGGTCCGCAAGGTCCGGCAACAGGCCAAGCCCCCGCCCCCCGAGATGGTGATGGGTCTGGTCACCTACTTCGATGAGATGGTGGCCTACCTCCTGCCACCCGACCCGAACACGGCACCAGCCCTCGCACCGGACCCCCGCCGCCTCGTCATCGGGTTGCCCTACGGCCCCATCTCCTATGCCCGCTACGTCGATGTGGATGAGGAGGTCCCGAACGCACCCGCCATCTTCTTTGCCATCAACCACGGCAACAACCGCCTCCTCACCCACGCCGGCTTCCTCCTCCTCCGGGTCCTCTCGCTGTCTGGAGGTCTGCCCTACGAACGCGAGGCGGCCCACGGTATCGAGGTGCTGGCCCCCGGGTTCACCCTCACCCGTCTCATGGCCGATGCCGACGATGACGAGGTGGTCCGGCTCCAAGAGGGCCATGTAGACCTTCGTCCGTGGTGCTTGTTGGTAGAGCGGGGAAGGCCTTGGGCTGGGAGGAGACACCAAGACGCCATCAGGTACGCTGTGCGCCGCTACCGGGACCGCGTGGAGGAGTGGGGTCTCACTGCCCTCCTCCCCCCCGAGGGCTACGAGGCCATGCTCAAGGGGGCATTCCGCATGTTCGACGTTGAGCACGCGATGCACTTCCTCCGGCCGTTGGACGGGGAGAAAGTGGTCTCCGCAAAATCAAAGGGTTAGAATTACCCGAGGACTTGAGAAGACCTACCGCCGCTCCTGCGCTGCCGTCATCGTGGCGCAGCTCATGGCGACCCGGCCGGACCTCGACCCGATGGCTGCGGGCGAGTTGGCGGAGGAGCAGCCCCGGCGCCTGCCTGCGCGTGGAAACCTCGACCTCGGCGACGTGCTTTCGTCCGACTATTTCTTCGCGTAAATTCAATGGGTTAGAATTAGGCTTGGATACGGTAAGACCTAGCGCCGTCCGCTCGGCATTTCTCCGTGGGTTCTCAATGGCTTAGAATTAGGTCCCGTTACCAGAAGACCTAGCGCCGCCCATATGGTGATCCCCTATGAAGCCCCAGCGCCCGAATTACCCTCCGATACGGTAAGACCTCGCGCCGCCCGCCCGCTGATAGTCCCGCAGGCACGGCGTCTCAGGAAATACATCGGGATACGGTAGGGCCTAGCGCCGACCGCTCGGCCCCCTGCCTCCCGGTGAAAACCCACCAGCCCCTCATCCGGCAGATATGATCGGTCGGGGTCTACTCGGTCACCATGGGCGCTCGGCCGCCCTACCCAAGCACGGCACGACTAGACGCGTAGCAGCCCCACCGGGCTCCCGCCGCTCGCTGCCCCATCCCTTTGGCTACCTCCCGCACACTTGAGAGCGGTAGCCCAACCCCATCACAGCCTCGCCCTCACCACCGCCAACTCCGCTCCGGGGAACGAGAACCCGTGCCCGCAAGGGGCCCCGGACCGTTCGGTGCTGGGGGGAGAGAGCTGTGTGCCCCCGGACCGGAACCCCACCCGGCCGCTACCCCCAGCAAGGACCAGCCACCCCATGGCAAACGACACGACACCCCCTCGCAAGCCTAAACGATCCTACGGCTATGCACCCATGAGCGCAGAGGCGTGGGAGGCCCGCATCACCTACCTCCGCCAAGCCCTCGCCAAGATCAAAGACCCCACCGCCCCCGAGCCCGACCCCGCGCTCCTCACGGTCGGACCCCATGGCCCCTTCACGGGCATCTGGGTGGCACCGGCGCCGAACAACGGGCCGGTCTCGGTCTACTTCACCGTCCAGAACGCGGACCGTGGTCCACGGTGGTCTCCCCCCGTGGTCTTCCTCATGCTGGACCTGTTGCTAGCCTTTGGAGGCGGTGCCTCGGTGAACGACAACGGCGGTGGTTGGGCCTACGTCCGCCCGTGGAGTGGTAACTACCGGCACACCTTGGGGCGCCTCGTCGCCAACCCCAGGCCCGGCCAGGTGGTGAAGCAGTGCAAGAGGTCCGACCACCACGACCAGCACCCGCAGAACTTCCGGGCAACCGGCGGCGAGGGGTATGACCCGATGGCTCTCGGCGCACCCCGCAGGGATCGCGAGGACGCCATCGCGACGGCCCTCGGGTACTGGGACCGCAACCACCACCGCCGCCCTGACATCCGGGTGACCCGGGCAGAGTACGAGGCCATCCTCCGGGACTGCTTCCGCCTCGTGGACGCCTACTATTCCGAGGACCCCGACGCCGACGAGGCCTGAGGTCTGACACCAAGTTCCCCGCCGAGAGCAGCCTGACGGGGCGCCTTGAAGACGGGGGTAGCCGGCCGGAGGGGGAACATGTGGGGTGGCACCCCTCCGGCCTATCCCAGCATCACCGCCACCCCGAACATACCCACCGCCACCGCACTACCCAGCGCCCTGCATTAAGCACCCCTGCTCTGCCGGGTGTCTCCGCACGCATCCACCCCTCACCAGGAACGCCACCCCATGTCGCCTGAAGAACTCTTGGCCCTCGACGCAATGCCCACCCCCTGCCGCTCCCAAGCCCCCCCCGGCGAGATGACCCCAGCGGACCTCAAAGCTCTCACAGATGCCGCTCCGATCACTACCCCCGCGCCGACACCAGAAGCCCCCCCCGGGAGAAACACTAGGGTCAAAATCCAGTCAGTTTAACCTTGTTAGAGGGCCGCTGTGAGTGGCAAGCTGCCGTCCCGGGCGCTTAATGTTCGACATTGATCTTCAATGGGCGCGCATCGACCAGGGAGACAGGTCACTATATAGACGTTAATATAGAATATGCCAACTCATGCACCCTTGTTCCTGCAGGATGCGGCCATCTACTATTCGGATTTTTATCTAATTTTTTAGCGTTCTCAATAGCTTTATTAACAGAACCCAATAAACAACCCGCATTGTAGCTAGATTTATTATAAATTTGCATACATTGTCGTAGGTGGTTTTGTAAGCTTGCGCAGTCTAATGGTTTAGGTAAAACATCATCAAAATGGTGAGCAAGCCACAATTCGAAACAGGGATTGCTTACTGCAAGTCGAACCTGTTTTTGCTTACATAAAGTCGCAACTTGGCTGATCATCCTCGGATGCCATGCATCTCTATCCAAGACAAGCCAAAGCTCATCACCGCCTCCAATTTCGTAAGAGTCAATATAGGTTTGCATATTTTCCATTATGTGAGCAGGGGAACTTCTCCCACCCTGAGAATTAATCAATCAAATCTTTAATTTAGTACTTTGAAATATTTCGAAATATATTACTTCAGTCTTCTCACCTTCTGATGCAATAACAATTAATTTAGCATCCCTTGTAGCAGAGGCACGATCAAGAGGACGCTTCTTTCTACTTGTGAGCATTGGCATCCCCTAATTCTACCGGCGGCCAGCCTAGATCCTGAGTGTTACCGGCAAAAGGTATCGCCCCAAACCTGCCATTGAGATACCCCTTCCTAACATCTAAATCAGGTCTTATTTTCAGATCCGAGAGTGAATATATTTCACTACTTCCGTCTCTCTTCTTTTGCACAAACCATATCTCATCTCTCCTTAGTAAATCTAAATCAAGAAGATATGTGTTGTGAGTTGTGTATATAAGTTGGTTCACATTTGATTTGAGAAATACTTCAATAAATTTCTTTGCGAGAACTGGATGTAATTTTCTATCTAACTCGTCTACGATGTATACTCGTCTATCATCTCCAGATTTGAGCATCGGTATAAGGTCTAAAAGACGCCTAGTTCCAGAAGATTCTTCATGCATACTGAATTTCACTTCTTTACCAGCATCGTCTTTTCTAATCGAAACTATACGAGAGGCAGTAATCTGACCGCTTTTATTTTTATCAAAGATCATAACGGAGCCATCACTGGTTCCAACTTCAACTATTTTATCCCCTGTTATTCTTTCTTCGACTGCCTTAAGAACTGATGGTGGTAAAATAGAAGATATATTCGAATCTAACAAAAATTCGTCAAAATCCATCCGATGAATTCCGACATCAGCATTGCTCATAAATTCAGACATTGCTTCAACGAAGGATTTTTCAGTTTTTGCTCTTCGAAAAAGTGAGGAGTAAACAGATTCAGCTGTTACAGGAGATAGAATATTATCAAACCATTCATACACCTCTTCTAATCCTATCACTTTTCTCTCTACAGCGTCTTTCAAAAAGGGCTGATTTTTTCGTGTACCGCTTGCTAATACTTCTAAAAAAACAGAAGTTTTTACAGATTTACTTGGGCTCTTCATGTCTATCATGGCGCCTCCGAATTTGAATTTGTTTTCGAAATTATTTTCGTCTTTCATTGTTGTAACTCTTTCAAACAACAATTTTTCTTTGCCGCGAAGGTCTGTATAAAAGAGCCATTCTTCGCATATATAAGACTTAGTAAATGTTATTCCGTACTCGTAATCGCGATCTCCAATCCTGAATTCAATAACAAGCTTTGTTGGCTTTGTTAAATATGAGCTATCGAGCCGAAATGTCGGCGCATTTATCGGATCATCCCCATCCGTCCCGTTGACTACAAGCCCCTTCATAAAATCAATTGCTTCAACAATCTTTGTTTTACCGTGTCCATTTGCTCCATATATGGCAGAAGCTCTCAATAAACGTGGAACTTTATCAGAATTGCCAGGTAATAAATGATTAATATGCTTATCGTCTGAAGAAGCAACTAACGATATGGATACCTCTTCCTTGAAACATAGAATATTCTCGGCTGTAAATCTAATTAGCATGGAAAATTCCTTCGTTGATCCGCGTGCCTTGATAGGACCCAAGCACGCAAGTTTGCGCGATCTTAGGGCGTGGAATGCCATCTAACGGCAAGCTTTTCAATTCTTTCAGTCGGTTCCGGAGATTTTTTCTCCGACCGCAAGTTGATCGGCTGTGCAAGATTGCTAAATCAGCTTTGAGTAGGAGAAGAACAGAGACCATTCCCGGATGTATCGCTTTATTTCTGACTCGGTGATGCAATCGGGCATGATCTCTCGGTGTCGGGATAACGATCGATTTTGCCACCAATCTGATATGGTGGTGAGTGGGTGGTTACTCTGACCTACGCTGCCTTGGTCTGCTAAGGATCAATTGTGTTGAAAAACTCGGCGGCGCCCACTTCCACTCCATATAGCTCACCGCAGAGACAAATATATATCTCTCCGAAAAAGTTTTTTGGCATTGGTGCATGGATATTAGGCGACCTGTAAGAAATATCTTCTCTTCTGAGTTCCGTCGAGTGGACCGTTTCGACCACCTCCTGAGTTTTTCCAACGCAATCGGTCGGAAGCGGTCCTTTTCAAGGTCGAGCTGATTGGGTTTTGAACCTATAATCCCGCACCTACTCTCGGTCTTGGACGCTTGACGGGCTGCCCCGCTCCAGGCTCCTACCTTGCTTCTGCCCCTGCGCTGGCTCTCCTGCCCACCGTGAACGGGAACGAGCTGGACGCCCTGGAGCAAGTCGGGGCGGCCATCCTCACGGGTGCCGCCAAGTCGATCTGGTGGAACCTCCGTCTTCATCTTTGGTAAATCGGAGACCCGTAAGTCCGTCGAGAAGCTGGATAAGGAGCTGGGTGATCCGCGGGAAGATGGGTGCCGAGAAGCAGGCGCATGCGATGGGCCAGTTCGCGATGGGTTCGTTCTTCATGAGCATCGCCGCAATGCTCACCCACGCGGGGCACTTCACCGGGGGCGGGCAGCTGGCCCCTCAGTTCCGAAAGGACCTGATGGCCACTGGGTAGTAACCATACTCCTTCGGGAGCCCCCCTCACGGTCCACAAGTGGCTTTGGGTCCACGGCGCTGGTGGCATCGTGGACGCCGAGGTGCGCCGCATGATCGATGAGGCAGGGGCGGGACCGTTCGGCCCGCCCTCACCGAGACAGCGTGAGGTCGACCTCCAAGAGGTGACCATGAAGGACGGCCGGAATGCCTACGATGCCTTCCAGCATCTCGCCGGGCACCCACCCCGGGGGCCGAGCATGAAGGAGACCCTGGAGAAGATCATGGCGACCAGGGCCTACCAGAAGGCGCCCGACGAGGAGCGCAAGACGAAGGGCACCAAGGCGGCCATGCTGACGGGCACCGTGTCGAAGTACCGGGACGCGCCGTGGCGCCAGATGATGGCGGCACCGAAGGTGTGTGAGGCGGTCTCCCGGCAGAACATGAAGGCGCGGGGGGCGGTGGCCGGGAAGGACGGTGCGGGGGCTGGCGGGGGTGCCGGGGCCTCGGCGCTGGACCAACTGGGCAAGGCGTTCGGGCAAGGCTTAGGCAACTGAGGCCGTCGCAGAGATGCGTTGAGGAGGCCGGGGGTGGGCATTAGGTGCTCGCTCCCGGCCACGAGGCTGCTACCCGTCTCATGGCTCACACCACCCTCACCCGACTTCACGGTCACTTCGAGTATTGTGACACCGGCTTCCTGGTAGCGTCCTGGCGAAGGTGGCGAGGCGGATCGGGGTCTGATCGGTCACCTTGCAGCCACCGGCCGCTCCGGCCTGAAGTTGCCCGTGATTGCGAGCGGAGGCGCGTAGCGGCTCACAAGCGCGAGCGCTGCAATGTGCGAAGCACGCATATGCTCGTTATAAAAGCCTAACCGCAGCTCACTCGCAGCATCATATCCTACCGTATGCTTTGAGCACCTCGTAGCCGATTTGTCGGACCATTGCCGCACTTGGACCCACGCGGATTGGCAGAGTTCCATCCCACGTATTGAAGGTTCCCATAGGAGTTGTAATAGAGGCTCCCATCCCAAAAATCTCAACTCGTTGCAGCTCGTCAAGGATTTCTGGTAGCTCTGCGTCCAAATGAGCACCTAATTTATTGCGCATCATTAGAACTAGCTCGCGTCGAACCAAGCGTCGTCTTTGAGAGAACGGCACTTGCTCCTTGGGATCAAGAGGCACCATATCCATCGGGAGCCCTGGTTTTGCCGCCCCAGCTACCCAGATAGCGTCGCGGTTCCACCAGTCCGCAAACTTCAACTCCTTGGGCTCATAATTATTGTACATGATTTGTGGTATGAAATCGACGGCCGATCCCCTATTGTCGATACTCATTACTATAAGTTTATTCTGAGAACATAGATTTTCTGATACAATATCTACCGGAGTGGTTGTGAATTTCTGCTGAGCCCGTAAGCGGGCGGAAAATGAATTATCTGTCAATATTCTCGCTATTTCAGTTGCCATACTGAAAGCAATATATGGACGACCATTGTCGTAAATCTCGCATAGCTGCTGGAGCGTTGTGAGACCTTCGTTGATATGCCCATTGATAGCTTCGGCACTAAGACGGACTGACTTTCCCGCAACTTCTCTCGTTGCCATTCTCGGACTCCCACCACAGACCCCGCACCGCCTCCGGTGCCTCTATCCTAGCCAGCTCCTCCGCCAGCGCCTTCAACCCGAAGCCGCTCCCGTAGCCCCGCCCGACGCTGCCACCGCCACTGTGCCCCGTGAGGGCATCGTGCACCTCCTCCCCGAGCCGTGCGTCCCTCGCCATGCGCTTGAAACTGTGCCGGAAGGAGTGGAAGACCTTCGCCCGGGCCTCAATGCCGGCCTTCTCGCGGAGGTGCCGGGTGAACCACTTCGACCATGCACCCGCCGGCTGGACCTCGCGGCTCGCCTGAAGCCCCGGCCAGAGAGGACTTTCGGGCTCCGCGCCTGCATCGAGTAGGGACTGGCGGTAGCGAAGCAGGCCGATCCGCTCCAGCTCGGGGTGCACCGGGACCTTCCGGCGGGAGGAAACCGTCTTGATCGACCGGCCGCCCGCCGTGCCGATGTTGAAGAACCAGACCCCCGTCTCCGCATCCTGGGCCAAGTCCGCCACCCGGAGCTGGGCTAACTCGGCCTGTCGGGCGCCGGAGAGCAAGGCGAGAAGGGGGAGCCAGAAGGCCGCCTCCTTGCATCCGCCTACCGGCCGATCCCCGGCAGTGAAGACCCCCGTTGCGAAGAGGCGGCCCAGGTCAGCCTTGTCGAAGGGTTGGCGGCCCTCCTCGCCTCGCCCGTCCACCACCAGCTTGGCGCCTCTGCCGAAGGGGTTCCGGTAGCCCGCCACCGCGTCCAGCCGCCCGGCCGCCTCCTCATGGCTCACGATGGCGGCGAGGATGTTGAGGGACTTGTTGACAGTCACCGCCTGGACCGCTGGGAAGCCCTTCAGGTCGCGCTTGAGCAGCTCGCGTAGGGGAAGCGCCCGGAGGTCTCCAGCCAGCCGCGTTGGCGCCCTCGCGAGCGCATCCCGGAAGTCGCGAGCGATCTCCCGTGTGATGTCACCGAGGCGGATATCACCCTGCCACTCAGTGAAGCGGCGCACCGCGTGGCCGGCTTCGAGCAACGTCTTTGGGCTGGGCTGCCGGCTACCCTTTGCGCCACTCCCCTTGGTCCAAGCCTCCAGGGCCTCGGAGAGCTTCGGGCCCCGGCGGGCACTCGGTGCGGGGATGGTGACGATCTCGCCCTTCTGCCGCTCCAGCATCAGAGAGTAGGCCTTCACGTGGGCCTGGAGCACCGCAAGGCCTGCCTCGTGGTAGGCCTCGGAGGCAGGGTCTATCGGTATGTTTTTTCGGCGCAGGTAGTCGCGGCACTCCACATCGACGGCGCTGGTGTCTGAGCGTGAGAGGGCTTTGCGGTAGTCCGCAAGGAGCAGCTCGATGCCCTCTCCCATGGCGTGATGGTAGTCCTCCGGGATGCCTCTGCGGTCGAAGAGCACAGGGCCCAGCGCGGGCCAATGCTCCCGCTCCTCGCGCGTCTGGTGCTGCTTGCGTGCGTCTCCGTCCGACCGCTCCGCTGCGTCGTCAGCGAGCAACTCCACCAGCACATCGTGGGCGATCTCGTCGGCGGTGGGCATGAGCGGCAGCCGATTGCTCGGGCTCGGTGCCTCGCCACGCATCGCCCGCTCGGCTGCCTCGAAATCTGCCATGCAGTCCCGCAGCATGCGGGCGCCCGCTTTCTTGGCGGCGGCCGGCTGCTTCGTCCCAAGACTGCGCTTCCAGCTCCCCTTGCCGGTCCAGGGGGCGGGCATGAAGGGCCTGAGGGCCTCCGGGATGACCCGACGGAAGTAGTAGGTCCCCAGCCTATCCCGGATCAGGTACGACATCAGAGCCATCGCGTTTGTACCGCCCGTTTGTATGACTGGCGGCGCGTAAGCTACTGATATCGGCAGATTTTCAGCCCCGACAAGGGCTTAAAGAATGGTGGCGTCCCCGGCAGGTCTCGAACCTGCGACCCCAGGTTTCATCCCACTTCGGCTTCCGCCGCCGCTGCGGCAAGACGCAGCGTTCGTGGTCTGGACTATCCCTTCACCATGGGCCCGTCCGAAGAAGGCCTTTAGGTGCCGCCCGTCTAGTCTCTACACCTTCCGCGGAAAGCGCTGACGCGCATCCCTGGCTTGGCTCGGGATCGGCCGGGGCCCGCGAACGGGCCCGTGGGCGTTCCCCGAATTTGAGCGGATCCGCCGCGTGGTTTCCCGTCGCGACGCCCAATTTACGGTCTTAGGAAACCTGTGCTCTGTCCAGCTGAGCTACGGAGACTCACCGTGGGCAGCCATAGCACCAACCGCCCGCACGGCCAACCGCGGGATCGCGGCCGGGACAGCCGCTGCGGCCGTCGGGATACGCCGCATCATCGACCCTCGGGTTGTGACGATCCTGCCGCAGGGTGCCGGGAAAGGCGCCGCCCGGCCGCGCGGCCCTGGCCGATCGCACCGCAGCGGGCCAGGATGGCGACGGGCGGATCGGAGGGCGGGCGGTTGCGTGGGAAGGTCGGCCCGGTCCTCGCATGGCTCGCTGCGACCGCCGTCGCCCCCGCTGCGGCCGCACCCCGGCCGGTGCCCGAATGCCGGACCGCCCCGGTGCGGAGCGACCGGCTGACGGACTTGGGCGCACGCGGCGAACTCGTCCTCGCGTCCGGCACCCGCGCCGTGCTCTCGGGCCTGAACTGGCCGGAGGAGGCGGGCGCGGCGACGGCCTGGCTGCTGGGCAAACGTGACAAGGCGCTCGCCCTCACCGCGCGGGGCGAGCCGGACCGCTGGGGCCGCATCCGGGTCGATGCGGTCGTCGAGGGCGAGGCGGTGGATCTGGCCGGTGGCCTCGTGGCGGACGGCCTCGCCATGGTCGATGCCGGCGAGGGCGATTCCCTGTGCCGGCCGGGCCTGCTCGCCCTGGAGGAGACCGCGCGCCGAGGCGGCCTCGGCCTGTGGCGGACGGCCTCGCCCGAGGCGCGGGACGGGGCCGGCCTGCGCGCCAGGGCCGACCGGTTCGTGGTGGCGCAGGGGCGCCTCGTGAGCGTCGGGGAGCGGGCGACGCGCACCTATCTCGACTTCGTGCCGCGGGGGCAGGACGGGCTCACGGTCACCGTGTCGAAACGCACTTGGCGCCGGTTGCAGGAACGTGGTTTGAGTGCGGCGAGCCTGAGGGGGCGCCTCGTCCGGGTGCGCGGGATCGTCACGATCGGCCGCGGGCCGGTCATCGACCTCGCGAGCGCGGACATGATCGAGGTTCTGGACGAGGAGCGGGCGCTTCGGCGCTGACGAACGGCATGCAGGGGTCCGCATCTTTCGCCATTCGCGCGCGGCATCCCCGGGCGCGCGCAGACCGGTCGCGCGCGGGCTGGGTGTCCGCGCTGGCGCTGCTGTGCCTGTCGGCCTGCGCCGGCGACCAGGCCAGCGCGGTCCTCACCCCCATCGCGATCCCCCCCGAGGCGCCGCGGGTGACGGGCCGGGAGCGCACCGCCCCGGACGCCGACCACACTCAGCTCGTCGCCTCCTTCGGCGGCGAATACCGGGCGCCCGTCACCCAGCGCGCGGTCGGCGAGATCACCGACCGGCTGGTGCGCGCCACCGAGCGGCCCGACGAGACCTACGCCGTCACCCTGCTCGATTCGGCGGTGATCAACGCCTTCGCCCTGCCGAGCGGCCGGCTCTACGTCACCCGCGGCCTGCTGGCGCTGGCCACCGATACCTCCGAACTCGCCGCGGTGCTCGCCCACGAGATCGCCCACGTCACCCTGCGCCATGCGAGCGCGCGGAGCGAACTGGCGCTGCGCTCGCAACTCGTGAGCAAGGTCGTGGCCGACGTGCTCAACGACCCCGAGACCGGCGCCCAGATCCAGAGCCAGTCGCGCTTCGCGCTGGCCCGGTTCTCCCGCGACCAGGAGCTCGAGGCCGACCGCATCGGCGTGCGCACCCTGGCGCGGGCCGGCTACGACCCCTTCGCGGCCGGGCGCTTCCTGACGGCCCTGAGCCGGACCACCGCCATGAAGACCGGCACCGGGGTCGCGGGGGAGCCCGACATGCTCGCCACCCACCCGGGCACCGCCGAGCGCATCACCCTCGTCACCCGCGCCGCCCGGCTGATCGGGGCGCCGGGCCTCGGGGTCGACGAGCGCGCCCGCTACCTCGCGGCCATCGACGGCATCGCCTACGGCGACAACCCCACCGATGGGGCGGTGCGGGCCAAGCGGTTCCTGCACCCCAACCTCGGCATCGCCTTCGACGTGCCCGACGGTTTCTCCGTCGACAACACCCGCAGCGCGGTGCTGGGCACCACCAACGAAGGCAGCCGCCGGCTCCTGTTCGACCAGGTCGACACCACGATCGGCCAGGGCCTCGACGAGGTGCTCAAGGCGACCTGGAACGACGGGCTCGAGGGCAGCGAGAACCGGATCGTGGCCGGCAACCCGGCGGTCACCGCGGTCTCGCGCGGCAAGGAGTGGACCTTCCGCCTGGCGGCGATCCGGGTCGGCGAGCGCACCTTCCGCATGATCATGGCGGCCAAGGGCGCCACCGACCCCGATCCGGCCTTCCGCCGCTGGATCGAGAGCCTCGCCCCGGTGAGTGCGGCCGAGACGCAGTCGCTGCGCCCCTCGCGCATCCAGGTGGTCACGGCCGCCCCCGGCGAGACCGCCGAGGTGCTGTCCCGGCGCATGGCGGTGCAGGACCGGGCGCTGGACCGGTTCCTCGTCCTCAACGGCCTCGAACGGGGTGCCGGCCTGAGGCCGGGCCAGGGCTACAAGCTCGTGGTGGAATGAGGGCTTGCCGCTCGGACGAGCGGCAAGCCGTATCACACCGCCCGCAGGCCCTGGCCTCCGGGGCCGGCCTGAGGCCGCGTCCGCGCGCGGAACCGGGTCCGGACCGCCCTGGCCGCCTGCTCGACGCTGGGGAAGACGGTGCCGTCGAGGGGGTCGAAGTCCCGGCGCGACGAGAAGAAGCGCACGCCGCCGTGCTCGGGCACGGCGATGCCGGCGGTGACCTCGCCGATCTCGATCACGCGGGTGGGGGCCGGCTCGCGGTGCAGCCGGTTGCCGGCGCGGCCGGCGAGATGGTCGACGAAGGGATCGTCGAGGTGAGGGGCCAAGCCGGGGTTGGACCGGGACGGGGCGAAGGCGAACTGAAGCTGAGGCATGACGAAAACTGCTCTTCGATGAGAGCCGACTGTCGCGTCGGACCGGGGCGGGGAACGGGTTCGGCGGTGGCGGCGTCGATCAGCGTCGACAGCAGCCCTGCGAACGGCCCCGGCCACGGGACAGTCTCGGTCTGGGGAAGGAGGAAGCCACGGCAAGTCATCCTTTATCCGACAAGGACCACGAGCGGTCTTAAGCCTCGTGATGCTTTAGCGTTTGGTGACGCGGCGCAAGCGATCCACTTCAAATCACCGCGGTGGCCGTAAGGCAAGACTGATGTCTTGCCTGTCAGACCACGCAGCAAAGATGCGTTGCGGAGCCTTGTCCGTCAACGGAGCGATCTTTCGTATTTCACGTGAAACAGGGCAGGACCGCCCCCGTTCGGGCCCCGCGGCGACCCCTTCGTTCGGCGGCGGCGGTTTTCGGCCTTCCCGCGCGGCTACAGGCCGGCGTCCTGCGTCTGGCGGAAGACCTGCCCGTGGGCGCAGTAGCCCTCGACGATCTCGCGCATCAGCGCGCGCTTGCCCGCGTCGAGGGGCGCGAGGATGCGGGCGGGGCGGCCGCCCCAGAGGTGGCCGCCATCGAGGAGCTGGCCCGGGTCGGTGGTGGCGCCGCCGGCCAGCATCACGTCGTCGGCGATCACCGTGCCCGGGGCCACGACGCAGCCGATCCCGATGAGGCTGCGCGCCCCGATCCGGCAATCGGCCAGGCGCACGTTGTGGGCGATGGTGGTGTCGCGCCCGATCACGATGCCCTCGCCCCGGCTGCGCAGGACGCTGTTGTCCTGGATGTTGGTGTCGGCCCCCACCACGATCGGCCCGACCTCGGCGTCGAGCAGGCAGGAGAACAGCACGCTCGATCCCGCGCCGAGCGCGATGCGGCCGCGCAGGCGGGCGGTGCGGGCGACGAAGACGCTGTCCTCCACCTCCGGCGTATCGCCCTGCGGCGGCGCGGGCGTCTCGCCCGAGGCCTCGCGCAGGCGCTCGGCCCGCTCGGCGAGTTCGGGGGCGTCGATCGGGCGGATCGGCTTGGCCGGGCTGCCGCCGTAGACGAAACCGGCGGGCAGGCGCGCGCGCGGAAACACCGTGGCACCCGCCTCGATCACGACGCCGTCCTCCACCACCGCCCCGTCGAGGACGATGACGTCGTCCTCGATCACCACGTCCGAGCCCACCGTGCAGGCATGGACCACGGCGTTGCGGCCCACCGTCACCCGGTCGCCGACCGTGGTCCCGAGGGTCTTGGTGGCGATGTGGACGGTGGAGCGGTGGCCGAGCCAGAACCGGTCGCCGAGCACCACGGTCTGGCCGTCGGCGCGGATGACGCTGTCGTCCCCTAGCCAGGCCTGCGCCCCGAGGGTGGCCATGCCGATGACGGTGCTGGCACGGCCGCACCACACCGGTCGCGCGGAAAACACCGGCCGGACGCCGTCGTGGGGCAGGATCAGGTCTGGGCTCACGCGAGCGTTTCCTCGAAAAGGCCGATCGGCCGGGACCTGCCGGGTGCCGCAGCGTGAATTCGCCGCTCCGGTCTGACAAGCCATGGAGGGCAGGGTATGTCCCGTCGATGCCGGGTAAAATCGGCCCCTTGCCGAAAATGGCAAGTTCGCAAGCCCGGATTTCGTGAGCCCGGATTGCGCGAGCCCGTCTTTCGACACGCACGAGGTCCGCCGTGACGACGTCCCCGGTCAGCATCCAGAGCGCCCCCTTCGACACCGCCGCCGAGATCGCGGCCCTGTCGGACGCCCTCCACGGGCGGGTCGGGGCCATCGTCACCTTCAGCGGCCTGTGCCGGGACGAGGGCGGGCGCCTCACGGCGCTGGAACTCGAGCATTACCCCGGCATGGCCGAGGCCGAGATCGGGCGGGTGGTGGAGGAGGCGCGCGCGCGCTGGCCCCTCGACGGGGTGCGCGTCGTCCACCGCCACGGGCTCGTAACCCCCGGCGACGGCATCGTGCTGGTGGTGACGGCCTCGTCCCACCGCATCGCCGCCTTCGAGGCGGCGAGTTTCCTGATGGACTACCTCAAGACCCGCGCGCCGTTCTGGAAGCGCGAGCACCTCGCCGACGGCACCACCGGCGGCTGGGTCGAGGCGACCCGGGCCGACGACGACGCGGCCGGGCGCTGGGCTTGAGACGATGCGCGCCGGCGAGCAAACGCGTCATCCTGCCGGGGCTTTCGGGGTCGCGCAGGTTCTCGATGCAAGACCGGTGACCACGTCTGCTCCGGTCAAAACCCGATCCGCTTGCCTGTTCGAGGGGCTGCTTACGACCCTGAGCGGAAGCTCTTCCTCCACTGGTTCAGGGGGGCGCATCGGCATAGCTCTGCGCGGACGGCGGGTAATTGATTTGCTGTTCTTCGCCTCGCCAGATGCCCCAAAACACGGGGCGCTTTCCAAGACGATGGATAATCTTGCCTGCAATATAAAAAGGATACCCTACATTATTTGCATCTGGACCATTGTCACAACTTCCGCCGCCGCGATTACCAATGATGATAAACTCCGACACGCCGTCGAAGCCTTTTAATGTCGAAATGACCTTTGCCTCCGAATAAACGTGATTGTAGTATCGCTCTATTTTGATATGAGCGATATCTGTGACGTGTTCGATATTTTTTGGTGGTTCATTGAGCAACACCCTTGTTCCCCCGTCATTGTTGAAACAAGCCTCTGCGGGACCGAGCGGATTGCAGATTGCCACGAAGGCAAGGCTTCCAGCGAGGAATAGCTTTGTTGGCATGTCCGATCCTAAAGGAGAGCACTCCAAGTAGGGCTTATAGTAGCGCCACCCGCTTGGGTCCGCTTCCCACCCTGAGCAGCCCTTCGCGTGGTCGAGCGGCTCGGGTTCCGACCCCCAGACCTGCCGAGGGTTCGTCCGCCAGCGCCGCCCGCGCACCACAGGCGGGGCGAGCGTCGTGTGCGATCCCCTATGCGTCCCGAGCGGTCGCCTGCGTGTCGGGAGCGGGCGCCTCGGGGGCGCGTCTGCCGATCCGGCGCAGCATCCGGCGGCTTTCGCGCAGGCGGTCGAACAGGGCCGGGTGGCGCTGGAGGGTGGCCTTGGCGCCGCGCAAGGCCCGCTCGGCGGCCAGGATGGCGTGGCCGCGCAGGCTGCGGGCGTGGGCGACCTCCATGAGGTCGTGGGCCACGGGCCGGAAGCCGTTCTTGTAGGGCAGGTCGCCGATGGTGAAGTCGAGGTAGGTCAGGCCCTGGCGGCGGGCCCAGACCATGATCTCGGCCACGATCAGGATGCCCGGCGAGCAGCCCTTCCAAGGTTCGCCGGCCATGGCCAGGATGATGCCGTGGAAGGCGCCGTGGTGGCACAGGCCGTAGGCGGTGGCGATCCATTCGCCGCCGACCGCGATGCCGAAGACGCGCACGAGGCCGTCCGGGCCGCCGTTGAGCGCGGCCGCGCGGTAGAAATCCACCACCTCGGGCCGGTCGAGGAGGTCGAACCGGCCGAGCTCGCGAAACCGGTCGCGGCGCTGGCGCAGGAGGGCCTCGAACAGGTCGGTCACCTCCGCCTCGGTGCGGGCCTCCACGAAGCGGGCCTCGCCGATGGCGGCCAGGCGCTTGCGCCGCTTCTCGATGTCCTTGGCCATCGACTTGCTGCAGACGCGCTTGATCAGCGTCTCGGGGTCGCCCTCGATGACGAGCCCGGAGGCGCGCATGGGGATGACCTGCGCCTCGGGCAGGAGGGCCAGGGGGTTGGGGGTGCCGAAGATCGATTGCGTGATGCGGGTGATCCGCACGAGGTCGGCCTTCGGCAGCACGGCGCGCACCGCCTCCCAGGCCAGCACCGCCTCGGCGGGGGACAGCACGACGCCCGGCGCCATGACCGGCGCGGCGTAGTCGCAGACGCCCAGATCGAGCCACTGGATGGTGGTGGTGCCGCGCTTGCGCAGGCGCGCGAGCGGCAGGAGCATCACCGGGCGGCCGCTCTCGGCCTCGTCGACCTGGACGATGAGCGGGGTTGCGCCCGAGCCCGGCACGAGCTTGTCCACCACCGCCTCGGCCCATTCGAGGCGCTGGTAGGCGGTGCAGGCGCCCTCCGCCTGCAGCCTGCGCCAGAGCGGCGCCGCCGCCGCGAGGTCCGGGTGGAGGCGGGCGCGGTAGGCGGGCGCCGCCGCGCCGCGGGGCGCCGCCGCGGTGGGGTCGCCGGCGGCGAGGGTCGCGCCCGGCCCGGCGGGGATGGGGCCGTCGGCCGCCTGGACGTCGAAGGTCATCGCCATGAGGGTGCGGTCGCCGGATGGAGGGGCCCGTCCCCGGAACGGACGGGAGGGAGGGCAGCGGCCGACAGGATCGCCCGCCGGCAGTAGAGGAGGACCACCAGTTCCGAGGCGACGACGCCCAGCAGCGACCAGGCCGGGGTCGCCAGCCACAGCAGCAGGCCGACGAGGCCGATGCCGAAGGCGGCGCTGGCCAGCGCCACACGGGCCAGCGCCCGGAACTCGCCGCGGGTCTCGAGCAGGGTCTTGGGCCCGACGTAGAGCATGGTCGCCGTCACCGTCGCCCAGACCAGGAGCGCGATCAGGCCGAGCGGCTCGCCCGAGAACCGCCCGGCGAACAGTTGGCTCTCGATGAGCCGCAGGGTCGCGGCCAGGAAGACGCCGTAGCCGAGGCAGCCGGCCAGCAGCAGGCCGGTGGAGAGGGCCATGAGGTGGCGCAGGCGGGCGCCGTCGCCCCGGGCGAGGCTGGCGGCCATCTCCGGCTGCATCAGGTTGACGACGACGGAGGCCGAGAGCCGCAGGGGCGAGAACAGCACCAGGGTCGCGGCGATGGGGGCATAGGCCGCCGGCCCGGCGAGCAGGGCGACGAGGAGGGTCTGGCCCTGCGCCTGGATATTGGCGGTGGCGACCCCCGCCACCGACCAGGCGAGGGAGCGCCACAGGCCGCGGTAGCGCCGCAGCACGTGGCGCCCGAGGCTGATGCGGACCGGCTCGCGGAAGGCGGCGAGGCCCGCGAGGATGGCGATGCCGTGGGCGGCGGCCAGCACCGCGAGGCTGCCGGGCAGGACGAGGTCGGCGCGCCCGCCGGCGAGAAGGCAGGCGAGCAGCACCGTCCCGGTCCCGGCGAAGGTGGCGTCGCTGATGCCGGCGATGCCGGGCCGGCGGCAGGCGAACAGCATGTTGCGCAGGTAGCTGCGCAGGCACCACAGCCCGACGAAGGCCCCGCCCGCCGCCGCGGTGGCGGCCCCGAGGGGAATCGCCAGGACGAGGGCGGTGCCGAGCCCCATGGCCAGGGACAGCAGGGCCGCGCCGGAGCCGAAGGTGACGGCCTGGGCCCGCATCGCCCGGGCGCCGCGGGCCTGCGGGATGAAGACGCTCGCCGGCATGCCGGCCACCGCCCGCACGAAGGTGAGCGCGATGCCGCCGATCAGGAAGACGATGGCGAACAGCCCGTAGTCGTGCGGGACCAGGGCATGGACCAGGGCGATGTTGAGGCCGAAGTGAAAGACGCTCTGGAGCACCTCGCCCCCGAGCATCAGGACGAAGCGGCGCCCGAGCCGGACGAGGTCGCGCCGGCCGCCGGGTTCGGCGGCGGCACCCGCGAGGGAGGCGGTGTGTTGGCGGATCATGGCAAACGGATCATGGCAGGCGCATCATGGATGGACCACCGCCGGGGCGGCCGCGCGGGGCTTGCGTGCGAGGCGGGGGGCGAGCATGGCGGAAAAGGCCCGGCCCACCGCCGCCTCGCTGAACAGGGTCTCGAAGCGCCGGCGGGCGGCGGGCGCACGGGCGGCGAGCGACCCCGGGTCGGCGACGATCGCCGCCAGGGCGGCACTGAGCGCGGCGGCATCGTCGGGGGGCACGGTCCAGCCGGTGCGCCCGGCCTCCACCACCTCGACGAGGCCGCCGATGGCCGAGACCACGGGCGGGCGCCCGTAGGCCATCGCCTCGATCGCCACCCGGCCGAGCGATTCGGGCAGGCGCGAGGGCACGACGACGACATCGGCCCAGCGGTAGTGGGGCGCCGGGTTGGGGTCGAACGGGCGCAGGGTGATGCGCCCGTCCATGCCGGAGTCACCGATGCGGGCGGCGAGCGCCGCCTCGCGGGCGGCGTCCTCGAAGGCGCTGCCGACGATCCTGAGTTCGATCCGCGCCCGCACAGCCGGCGGCAGGGCCGCGATGGCGTCGAGCAGCACCTCCTGGCCCTTGATGCGGCTGATGCGGCCGAGCATCAAGAGGCGCAGGGGCCGGGTGCCGTCGTAGGTGACCGGCTCGGGCGCGGCCGGGCCGGCGATGCCGTTGTAGATCACGCGGGTGTCGGCGCAGGCCGGCAGGGCGAAGGCCGCCCGCGTCGCCTGCGAGTTGAACACCACCTCGGCCCCGCTCCAGCGCACGAGCAGGCGCAGGACCTTGCGCACCAGCCCCTCGGGGATCTCGTGGACGTGCAGGATGGTGCGGCCGGGAAACAGCCGCGCGGCGATCAGGTAGTCGGCCACCACCGTGGTGTTGACGTAGACGAGATCGCAGGTCGCCAGCCGCCGGGCGGCCCTGGCCAGCGCCAGGGGCAGGCGCAGCAGGCCGAGGGTGGCCAGACGCGCCAGGCCGCGCCGGCGCAGGATCCACAGCGGCTCGTACAGGATCTCGTCGGCCAGGCCCTGCAACAGGTCGAGGATCGGGCCGGGCCGGGGCAGGACGACGGTGAGGCGCGCATCGGGGGCCAGCGCCCGGATCGTGCGGACGCTCTCGGCGAAACACCGGTCCGAGCCGTAGAGTTCGTAGCCCTGATGGATGCAGGCGATGTGCATCGGTGTCCCCGTGGCCCCGTCCGGAGCGGATGCGGGGCTCGAATTCTCTACCCGACAGGTCGTGAGCAAATCGTAGCTTTGACGGGAAACATGCGATCGGAACGAATGCATCGCGGGCGGTAAGGATGATTTAGGCGTTGCCGGTGCAGGGTTTGATGACTGCCGGCGCGAATTCCACGGGTCGCGGCGGCGCCGAACCAGAGCCACGCCGCCATGACGACCACGCGCCGGCCTTCCATGCTGATCCTCGGGACGCGTGGCGTCCCGGCGGCGCACGGGGGTTTCGAGACCTTCGCCGAACGCCTCGCCCTGCACCTGGTCGAGCGCGGCTGGGACGTGGGCGTCTACTGCCAGCGCGACGTGAGCGCGGTGACGGAGCGGTTCTCCAGCACCTACTGGCGCGGCATCGAGCAGATCCATGTGGAGGTGGCCTCCACCGGCCCGGCCGGGACCCTCGACTTCGACGCCCATTGCGTGCGCGACGCCGCCGACCGCGACGGCGTCTGCCTGGTGCTCGGCTACAACGGGGCGGTGTTCCTGCCGTATCTGCGGCTGGCCGGCTCCAAGATCATGACCAACATGGACGGCATCGAGTGGCGGCGCCCGAAATGGAGCCGGGCCGTGAAGGCGTGGTTCTGGATCAACGAGTGGATCGCCGCCTGGTCGTCGCAGCGCCTGGTCGCCGACCATCCCGTCATCGCCGACCACATCGCCACCCGGCGCCCGCGCAAGGCCATCGCCACCATCCCCTACGGCGGGCAGGAGGTGCTCGGCGCCCCCCTCGCCCCGGTGGAGGCCCTGGGCCTGACGCCGGGCCGCTACCTGATCTCGGTGGCGCGCATCGAGCCCGACAACAGCATCCTGCCCATCGTCGAGACGTTTTCGCGGCGCCCGCGCGGCATGACGCTCGCGGTGCTCGGCCGCCTCGACGACGCCAACCCCTATCACCGGGCGGTGCGCGCGGCGGCGGGCGGGGAGGTGCTGTTCCCCGGCCCGATCTACGACCCGCCGTCGCTGCAGGCCCTGCGGTTCCACGCCCGCGCCTACGTGCACGGGCACACGGTGGGAGGCACCAACCCCTCGCTGGTTGAATCCCTGTGGGCGGGCAACCCGGTGATCGCCCACGCCAACGCCTACAACGCCTGGACGGCGGGGCCCGAGCAGCTGTTCTTCTCGGATGCCGACGAACTCGACGCGGCCATCGCCACGGCGCTCGGCGACGACGCCTGGGTCGCCCGGGCCGGTGCGGCCGCCCGCGTGCGAGCCTCGCGGGATTTCGCCTGGAGCGACATCCTCAAGGCCTACGAGCAGGAGCTGCTCGTGCTCGGCGGCTACGCCGCCGCCCCGGCGCTGGCGCCGGTCATGGACGGCGCCCTCGGCCTGCCGGCGGAAGAGATGGTGCGGTGACCCCGGAGGGAACGCTCGGCCGCCGGGCGTTTGTCACGCAGGGGCTGGCGGCTGGGCTTTCGGCGGCGGGGTTTGCCGCCCTGCCATCCGACGCTTTGGCGCAGGCCCGGATGCCGAGGCTGCGGCGGGGCATCAACGTCTGGCCGTGGTTCTCCCTCACCAAGGAATATCCCGCCCCGCGCACCGACTACGCCTGGCCGCCCTACCAGGACCAGCGCCCGGTGCCGCGTGCCGCCGACCTGCGCAGGCTGCGCACGGCGGGGTTCGACTTCCTGCGGATCCCGGTGGACCCCGGCCCGTTCCTGGCCTTCGGCCAGCCGCAGCGGGGTGCCCTCCTCGGGCTGCTCACGGACGCGGTGACGCGAAGCCTCGACGCCGACCTCTCGGTGGTGGTCAACCTGCAGATCAACGAGGCGACCCACCATTTCACCTCATCCCGCCTGATCGCCGGCACGCAGGCCCCCGATTTTGCCGGCTACGGGGCGCTGGTCGGCGAGGTCGCCGGAGCCCTGGCGCGCATCGGGGGCGGGCGGGTGGCGCTGGAACCGGTCAACGAGCCGCCGCAGGGCTGCGGTTCGGCCGCATGGGACGGCGTGCAGCTCGCCCTGCTGCGCCGGGCCCGCGCGGCCGCGCCCGGCCTGCCCCTGGTTGCCACCGGCGCCTGCGGCGGCATGATCCCCGGCCTTGAAGCGCTCGATCCCGCCCCGATCCTGGCGCTGGCACCGGTGTTCTTCACGTTTCACTATTACGAGCCCTACTTGTTCAGCCACCAGGGCGCGCCCTGGATGCGCGAGCCGGTCTACCGGGCGCTCAACGCGGTGCCGTGGCCGGCCTCGGCCGGGTCCCTCGAGGCGACCCTGGCGGCGGTGCGCCGGCGCATGGCCGCCGACACCGTGCTGTCGGCGACGGCCAAGGCCAACGCCTACGCCGAGACCGAGCGGGTGCTGACCCAGTATTTCGACGCCCGGCCCGACCGGCCGTTCGTGGACCACGCGATGGCGCGGGTGAGCGCCTACGCCCGCCGCCACGCCATCCCGCCCGAGCACATCGTCCTCGGCGAATTCGGTGCCCTGCGCTCGGACGCCCGCTACGTCGCCGCCCCCGCCCCGGACCGCGCCCGCTACATCCGCGACGTGCGGACGAGCGCGGAGGCCGCCGGCTTCCCCTGGGCGTTCTGGAACCTGTTCGACGGCATGGGCCTCATCGACGACACCACGCGGGTGTTCGACCGCGCCATCGCGGATGCGCTCGGGGTCGGCGCGCCGGATTAACGCCGCCGTGCCGGAACGACCCGATCCCCCGGCGGCAGCGGCCGGAACATCACCAGCATCAAAACCGCGAACTTCATCATCAGCGTGGTCTTGCCCGCGATGCTCTCGGAGGTGTTGAGGAGCAGCGCGAACACGATCACCGGCAGGGCGGTGCCGGGCCGGCAGCGGCGGATCACCTCGGTCATGAACAGGACCACGGCGATGGTGAGCAGGGCCGTCATGAACACGCCCTGGTAGAGCACCATGCGGATGATCGGGTTCTCGATGCCCCATTCGAGGCCGCTGATGCGGCGCAAGCTATCGACGAGCGCCGTGTCGGGGCCGAACATCAGGTCGCGCAGGGGGATGCGGCCGAACAGTTCGAACATCTCGACGCGGGCGTTGGCGCTGCCGCCGTCCGAGACGAAGCGCTGCAGCAGCTTGTCGAAGAAGCCGCCCACCGCCAGGCCCACCACCGCCACCGGCGCCACGGCGAGGACGACGAGGAAGATGCCGGCGCCCAGGAGCGGCACCCTCCCCGAGCGCAGCACGCGAAGGCCCTGCACGAGGGCGTAGGCGCCTCCGAAGACGAGGCAGGCGACGATGGCCGAGCGGCCGCCGAAGGTCACCAGCGCCACGAGCTGGAGCGCGATCATCGGCAGGCGCAGGGCGGCGGGGATCGCCGAGCCGCCGCCGGCCTGGAGCGCCATGAGATAGAGCCCGGTGACGGTGGCGTTCACCAGCGGGTGCCCCTGCAGCGCCGCCGAGCGGGTGTCGGTGGGAAACACCGCGCCGTCGAAGCGGTAGGGGAACACCAGGGTGCCGGTGAGGAATTCGGCGAGCCCCAGGAGGGCGTTGGCGAGCATGACGAGGTGGAGCGCCTGCTCCATCCGGCGCAGGCCCCGGCCGTCGAGATTGGCCATCACCGGCACCAGCAGGGCCGGGCCGACGTAGGTGTCGATGGAGCCGGCGAGCCCGCTCGCCCCGCGCAGGGCGATGTGGGCGGCCATCGACAGGGCGACCACCAGCAGGAACAGGCTGGCCGGACAGGCCTGGACCGAGCGCACCAGGAACCCGACCGGGTCGCCGTTGGTGAGGAGCGACCAGGCGAACAGCAGCACCGCGCAATAGGTCGCCGGGTGGATCTTGGCCGCGGCACTGCCCGAGAGGCCGTCGTAGTTCAGGCCCGCGTACCAGAGCATGCCGCCCGAGACGCCGAACAGCAGCACGGTGGTCAGCACCAGGGCCGCCACCGGCGCCGAGCGTCGCACGCTCACCGGCCGCGAGGCCTGGGCCGAAAAGACCGGCGCTTCGAAGGCGGGCGTCCGGTTCGGCCCGGCGGGGGACGCGGTGCGGCTGCGCATCGGCCCCTCAGGCGGCCCGCGAGACCAGGACGCCGGCCGAGATCGGGCGCCCGTTGAGGATGGCCGCCTCGGTGGCGTCGAGGAGGTCGCGCTGCGTGGTCACGCCGGCGTCGGCCACCAGCAGCACCGCGTCGGCCAAGACCATCAGCGGGGTCGCCTGCAGGCTCTCCACCAGGGCGCCGCCCTCCACCACCACGAGGTCGAAGCGCCGCCCGACCTCGTCGAGGAAGCGTTCCTTCGCGTCGAGGTCGGTGACCTCGCCGCGCTTCTGGCGGCCGAGCCCGAGGGTGCGGATGCCGCTGGCGGGCTGGGCACGGATCACCGTGTTGAGGCTGCGCTCGCCGCGCAGCACGTCGAGGAAGCCCGGCGAGGCGCCGCCCTCGCGCAGGTCCGTCTCGATGTAGAGCACGCGCAGGCCGCGGGTCTCGGCCACGGAGGCCAGGAGATGCGCGATCCGGCGGCGGGCGGTGTCGTCGCCCCGGCTCGAGGTGACGAAGACGCTGCCGATGGTCTCGCCGCCGCGGCCGCGCAGGGCGAGCATGCGCCCGAGCAGCAGGCTCACCGCATGGACCTCCGGCCCGCCGGCGCCGGCGGGTTTCGCGCTCCCCGCCCTGGCGGTGGTGGCCTTCAGCGGAACCACCCCGAGGACGGGGGCGTCGGCCAGGGCCTGCATCTGGTTGCGCGAGAGCACGGTGGGGCTGAGGTACTCGCGCACCACCGCGAGCCCGGTGCCGAGCCCGAGGCCCGCCGCCAGGGCGCCGAGCGCGAACACGCCGGGCAGCGGCCAGCTCTTCTCCTGGGGCGGGTTGGCCAGCGAGATGATGCGGGCGTTGGTGGAATCGATGCCGGCCTGGTCGCGGATCTCGCGGGCGCGGGTGAGGAACGCGGTGTAGACGGTGCGGCTCGCCTCGACGTCGCGCTCGAGCTCGCGCAGGCGGATCGAGGCCTGCGACGTGGTGTTGGTCTCGCCCTGGAGGCGTTTCAGGCTGGCGGACAGGGACTTCTCGTTGGCCAGCGCCCGCTCGTAATCGGCCCGGGCCGAGCGGGCGAGGCGCCCGAGCTCGCCGGAGATGAGGTTGCGCACCTCCTGCATCTGCGCGCCGATGGAGACGATCGAGGGATGGCGGCCGCCGAGCTGGGTCGAGAGGTCCGCCTGCCGCTCGGAGAGTTCGGCGAACTGCTGGCGTAGCCGGGCGATCACCGGGGATTGCAGCGCCTCCGCCGTGGCCTCGGCGCCGCCGCCGGCCCTGCGGATCTGCTCGATCTGCTCGATGCGGGCCTTGAGCTCCGAGGCCTTGCTCTGGGCCGCGCTGAGCTGGATGTTGATGTCGCTCAGCTGCTGCTCGGTGACGAGGCGGCCGTTGGAGCGCACGAGGTCGTTCTGCGCGCGGAAGGTCTCGGCCCGGTCCTCGGCCTGGCGCACCCGCTCGCGCTGCTCGTCGAGCCGGCTCGTGAGTTCGTCGGAGGCCCGCCGGGAGGCCTGCACCCGGGCGTCGGCGAGGTCGGCGAGATAGGCGCTCGCGATGGCGTTGGCCAGGCGCGCGGCCTTGGCGGCGGATTTGGCCGTGATGATGATGTCGATCACGAACACCTTGTCGGCACGCTTGATGGCCAGGCGCTTCTTGAGGGCGCGCAGGGTGCGCTCGTTCAGGTCGGCCGGGCTCTCGGCGGCCGGCGTTTTGCCCACCAGCCCGGCCAGGGCGTCGGTGACGGCGGAGAAATCCCCCCGTCCCGCGAACTCGGGGTCGGCGGTGAGGTCGGTGGCGGCGATGGCGCGCCCGAGCACGCTGGCCGATTCGATCAGCCGGACCTGGCTCTCCACCTGCGTGATGCCGCCGTCGGGCGCCACCGAGACCGGATTGATGTCGTTGGTCATCACCGTGCGGTCGCGCGGGTCGATCAGGATCTGCGAGGTGGCGGTGTAGAGGGAGGGCGTGGTCAGCCCGTAGGCGAGGGCCACCGCCACAAGGACGAGGGGGGTCCACAGGATCCAGCCGCTGCGGCGCCGCAGGATGCGCCAGAGGTCGCCGATCTCGGCGGTGCGGTCGAGCTCGGGCCCGGCGAAGTTGACCGCCGGCCCGCCGGCCACCGCCATGGCCCGGCCCCGCGCCCCCATCGTGCTTTCGAACTGCGTCATGGCCTACCGGTCGCCTGTGACACGGCTCCGGCGCGGACGCTCCCGAGGGAGGAACCGCCGCCGGACCGAGGTCGCCAACCACCCGACGCTACGAGACGATTCACCAAGCCGAGGTTTCCGGCCGGCGCGGATCTGCCGACATGGTGAATGCGGCGCTAACGGCGGTTTTGCGCGGCGACCCGCCGAACCTTTGTGCGGCCGCGCCGGAAACTTGTGCGGCCGTTGGTTCGTGCCCGGACGAAGGTGCATTGACCACCGGCCCGCGAATGGGACATTCCAGCAGGGACCGAGCACGGGACGCGACGAGGGCAAGGCCGCCGCATGGAATTCTTCGCCCAGCAGCTCATCAACGGCCTGACGCTGGGGTCCATCTACGGCCTCATCGCCATCGGCTACACGATGGTCTTCGGCATCATCGGCATGGTCAACTTCGCCCACGGCGACGTCTTCATGCTCTCGGCCTTCGTCGCGCTGATCGTGTTCCTGGCGCTCACCACCTGGGTCGGCCTCGTCTCGGTGCCGCTGGTCTTCGTCATCGTGCTGGTCTGCGCCATGGCGGTCACCGCCCTGTGGGGCTGGGCGATCGAACGGGCCGCCTACCGCCCCTTGCGCGGCTCGTTCCGCCTCGCGCCGCTGATCTCGGCCATCGGCGTCTCGATCTTCCTGTCGAACTTCGTGCAGGTGGTGCAGGGCGCGCGCAACAAGCCGGTGCCGCCGCTCGTGCGCGACGTCGTGGTGCTCTACCAGCGCGACGACTACATGGTGACCCTGTCCTACAAGCAGATGCTGATCATGGTCACCACGGCGGTGCTGCTCGCCGGGTTCTGGTACCTCGTCCAGAAGACGCCGTTCGGCCGGGCCCAGCGCGCCTGCGAGCAGGACCGGCGCATGGCCGCGCTGCTGGGCATCAACGTCGACCGCACCATCTCGCTGACCTTCGTGCTCGGCGCGGCCCTGGCCGCCGTCGCCGGCACCCTCTACCTCCTCTACTACGGCGTGGTCTCGTTCTCGGACGGCTTCGTGCCCGGCGTGAAGGCCTTCACCGCGGCCGTGCTCGGCGGCATCGGCTCGCTGCCGGGCGCCGTCATCGGCGGGTTGATCATCGGCCTCATCGAGACGTTCTGGTCGGCCTATTTCTCGATCGAGTACAAGGACGTGGCCGCCTTCCTGATCCTGATCATCGTGCTGATCTTCAAGCCGTCGGGCATCCTCGGCCGGCCGGAAGTGGAGAAGGTCTGACGTGGCGCAAGCCTATCCTTCTCCCGCCTCCGCGCTCCCCGCCGGAGCGCCCCCCCGCCGGGACGCCTCGCCGTATCCGGAGATCCTCAAGGACTGCGCGCTGTTCGCCCTGGTGACCCTGGGGCTCTCGATCCCCATCGTCGCCATCCGCACCGACCTCGGCCAGGGCACCGGCCTCTTCCTCACCACCCGCTGGGGCGCCGTGGCGGTTTTGTGCGCGGCGGTGTTCGCCTTGCGCCTCGTGCAGCGCCTGATCCTGCTGCGGGTCGGGCGGCGCCGGACCGCGGCGCAGGCGCGCCAGGCCGCCAGCGGGCTCGCCGCCCCCGTGAGCCGGCTCGCCGCGATCCTGTCGCCCCTGACGCTGGGCCTCGCGCTGTTCCTGCCCGTCCTGGCGGTGGTCGGCGGCGGCGGCCTCAGCGAGGGCCGCTACTGGATCGATCTGGGCATCCTCATCCTCACCTACGTCATGCTCGGCTGGGGGCTGAACATCGTGGTCGGCCTCGCGGGCCTGCTCGACCTCGGCTACGTCGCCTTCTACGCGGTGGGGGCCTACACCTACGCCCTGTGCGCGACGGTGTTCGGCCTGTCGTTCTGGGTCTGCCTGCCGCTCGCCGGCCTGTTCGCGGCGGCCTTCGGCGTCCTGCTCGGCTTTCCGGTGCTGCGCCTGCGCGGCGACTACCTCGCCATCGTGACCCTGGCCTTCGGCGAGATCATCCGCCTCGTCCTCATCAACTGGGTCGACTTTTCCGGCGGGGCCGCGGGCCTGTCCTCGATCCCCCGCGCCAGCTTCTTCGGCATTCCCTTCACGGCCGGCGAAGGCGGGTTCGCCGCCACCTTCGGGCTCGACTTCAACCCGATGCACCGGGTCGTCTTCCTCTACTACCTGATCCTGGTGCTCGCGCTGATCACCAACCTCGTCACCCTGCGCATGCGCCGCCTGCCGCTGGGGCGCGCCTGGGAGGCCCTGCGCGAGGACGAGATCGCCTGCCGGTCGCTGGGCATCGACACCACCATGACCAAGCTCACCGCCTTCGCGCTGGGCGCGATGTTCGCGGGCTTCGCCGGCTCGTTCTTCGCCGTGCGCCAGGGCTTCGTCTCGCCTGAGAGCTTCAACTTCCTGGAGAGCGCGATCATCCTGGCCATCGTGGTGCTCGGCGGCATGGGCAGCCAGATCGGGGTCGCCATCGCCGCCATCGTCATGGTCGGGGCGCCCGAGATGCTGCGCAACCTCGGCTTCCTGAGCGCGGTGTTCGGCGAGGGTTTCGACCCCAACGAGTACCGCCTGCTCCTGTTCGGCCTCGCCATGGTGGCGATGATGGTGTTCCGCCCGCGCGGCCTCATCTCCGAGCGCGAGCCCTCGGTGCGCCTGAGCGAGCGGGCACGATGAGCAAGCTCGTCGATCCTATCCTCGTCGTCGACCACCTCACCATGCGCTTTGGCGGGCTGGTGGCGGTGGACGACCTCTCCTTCGCGGTCGGGCGCGGCGACATCACCGCGCTCATCGGTCCCAACGGGGCCGGCAAGACCACGGTCTTCAACTGCATCACCGGCTTCTACAAGCCGACCGAGGGCATGATCACCCTGCGCCGGGCCGACGGGTCGACCTACCTGCTCGAGCGCCTGCCCGGCCACGACGTCAACCGTCGCGCCGGGGTGGCGCGCACCTTCCAGAACATCCGCCTGTTCCCGCGCATGACCGTGCTCGAGAACCTGCTCGTGGCCATGCACAAGCCCCTGATGAAGGCCTCCGGCTTCAGCCTCGCGGGCATCCTCGGCTTTCCCGGCTACGCCCGCGCCGAGCGGGCCGGCATCGAGAAAGCGCGGGCCTGGCTCGAGCGCATCGATCTCGTCGAGCGTGCCGACGACGAGGCCGGCGACCTGCCCTACGGCGACCAGCGCCGCCTGGAGATCGCCCGCGCGATGTGCACCGACCCGGTGCTGCTCTGCCTCGACGAGCCGGCCGCCGGCCTCAACCCGCGCGAATCGGCCGACCTCAACACCCTGCTGCGCCTGATCCGCGACGAGCACGACACCTCGGTGCTCCTGATCGAGCACGACATGTCGGTGGTGATGCAGATCTCCGACCGGATCGTGGTGCTCGACTACGGCCTCAAGATCGCCGACGGCACCCCCGACCAGATCCGCACCGACACCCGCGTCATCGCCGCCTACCTCGGGGTCGACGACGAGGAGGTCGAGGCGGTGGAGGCCGAAGTCGGGCTCACGGGGACGCAGGCATGAAGAGCCCAGCATGAGCGTCGCCGGCATCAACGTCCTCGTGGAGGAAACCCGGGCCGCCCAGGCCAGGGCGGCGCTGCCGCTGCTGAGCGTGCGCGGAGTCTCGACCTACTACGGCAGCATCCGCGCCCTGAAGGGGGTCGACCTCGACGTCAACGAGGGCGAGATCGTCGCGCTCATCGGTGCCAACGGGGCCGGCAAGTCGACCCTGATGATGACGATCTTCGGCAGCCCGCAGGCGCGCGACGGCTCCATCACCTATGCCGGCCGCGACATCACCCGGCTGCCCACCCACGAGATCGCGCGCCTCAACATCGCGCAGTCGCCGGAAGGGCGGCGCATCTTCCCGCGCATGACCGTGCGCGAGAACCTGCAGATGGGGGCGGCCGTCAACGGCGGGCGCCATTTCGCGGAAGACCTGGAGAAGGTCTGCACCCTGTTCCCGCGCCTGGCCGAGCGGATCGACCAGCGCGGCGGCACCATGTCGGGCGGCGAGCAGCAGATGCTGGCCATCGCCCGCGCCCTGATGAGCCGGCCGCGCCTGCTGCTCCTCGACGAGCCCTCGCTCGGCCTCGCCCCCCTGGTGGTCAAGCAGATCTTCAACGCGGTGCGCGACCTCAACCGCACCGACGGGCTCACCGTCTTCATCGTCGAGCAGAACGCCTACCACGCTCTCAAGCTGGCGCACCGCGGCTACGTCATGGTCACGGGCACCATCACCATGAGCGGCACCGGCAAGGCGCTGCTGGACGATCCGCAGGTGAAGGCGGCCTATCTCGAAGGGGGCCAGCATTGACCGAGGACATCCCCCACGATCTGCCCACCCTCTGGGTGTTCGTCCTCGTCACCGTGATCTTAGGCGGCGGGGCGGCCTGGATGACGGGGGCCGGCATCGCGCGCGGGTGGCGGCCGTTCTGGCAATGCCTGCTGGCGCTGCTGCTCGTGGCGGCGGTCGCGCGCTTCCTGCACTACGCGCTGTTCGAGCAGCCGCTGCTCTCAGGGATGGGCTTTGCCCTCGACGCCATCGTCATCCTCGCGATCGGGGCGGCGAGCTATCGTGCCACGCGCACGCGGCAGATGACGACGCAGTACCGCTGGCTCTACGAACGGACGGGTCCGCTGACTTGGCGGGTCCGCTGATCTGACGCCCGCGCACAACTTCGCTTTCACGCGGCCGGCGGGTGAGCCCGACCGGCCCAGAGGGGAAACACCGATGAGAACATTGCTCCGCACCGGCGTCGCACTCGGCCTCCTGATGTCGGCGACCCATGCCATGGCCGACATCAAGATCGGCATCGTCGCGCCGATCACCGGCCCCAACGCGGCCTTCGGCGCCCAGATCAAGAACGGCGCCACCCAGGCGGTGGAGGACATCAACAAGGCCGGCGGCATCAACGGCGAGAAGATCGTATTGTCGGTGGGCGACGACGCCTCCGACCCCAAGCAGGGCGTCTCGGTGGCCAACAAGTTCGCCTCGGAGGGCGTGAAGGCCGTGGTCGGCGCCTTCAACTCCGGCGTCTCGATCCCGACCTCCGACGCGCTGCAGGAGGCGGGCATCGTCCAGATCAGCCCCGCGTCCACCGCGATCAAGTTCACCGAGCGCGGCAACTGGAACACCTTCCGCACCTGCGGCCGCGACGACCAGCAGGGCGGCGTCGCCGGCGCCTACCTGGCGGACAAGTTCAAGGGCAAGAAGATCGCCATCGTCCACGACAAGAGCCCCTACGGGAAGGGCCTGGCCGACGAGACCCTGAAGGCGCTCAAGGCCAAGGGCGGCTCCAACGTGATCTACGAGGGCATCAACCCGGGCGAGAAGGACTTCTCGGCCCTCGTGTCGAAGCTCAAGCAGGCGCAGGTCGACGTGGTCTACTACGGCGGCCTGCACACGGAGGCCGGCCTCATCATCCGCCAGATGCGCGACCAGAGCCTGAACGCCCCGCTCATGGGCGGCGACGGCATCACCGACCGGGAGTTCGTGCAGATCGCCGGCCCGGGCGCGGAGGGCACCTACATGACCTTCTCGCCCGACGCCCGCAAGAACCCCAAGGCCAAGGCCATCGTCGACGCCTTCAAGGCGCGCAAGATCGATCCGGAAGCCTACACCCTCTATTCCTACGCCGCCGTGCAGATCCTCCAGGCGGCGATGACGGCCACCAAGTCTTCGGACGGCAAGAAGGTCGCCGACTACATGCACCAGGGCAAGCCGTTCGACACGGTGATCGGCGACATCTCCTTCGACAAGAAGGGCGACATCACCCGGCCCGACTACGTGATGTACGTCTGGAAGAAGGCCCCCGACGGCTCGATCAACTACGCCGGCAACGAGATCGAGTAGTCGATCGCCGGCGGCGCCCCCCTCCCCGCAAGGGGAAGGGGGGCGCCTTCAGGTGGGACGAGGCGGGGCGGTCGAATCGCCGATCGCCGCCATAACGCCTTGCGCCGCCCGCGCGCCTTCCTCGTAGGCGCCGCCGGCGGTGCCCCATTGCAGGCGCGAGAGCGCTTCGCCGGCAAACCAGATCTTGTCCCCCACCGGTTCGGCGAGGGTGGCCCGGGCGCCGGCATGGCCCGGCGGCACCACCGCCCAGGAGCCGCGCGACCAAGGGTCGTGGCGCCACTCGCTCACAGCGGGGATCGCGAGGTCGTGGATGGAGCGGTGCCCGACGTGCTCGGCGAGCACGCTGCGGACGTAGCGGCGCACCCCGTCCGGCCCGCTCCCCGCCGCGTCGAGTTCGGCGGCGGCATGGACGTCGAGTTCGAAGAAGTGGAACGGCGTGCCGTCGATGCGGGTGAGGAGACCGGGGGGTTTGCGCCGCCCGCCGACCACGCTCGCCAGCCGGTCCGCCCCCCGGAACGGGCAGGACGGCCAGTGCAGCACCGCATGCTCGTAGATGCCGGTGGAGAACCCGTCGATGGCCGCGCGATGGGCCGGCGGCAGGGCCGGGGCGAACAGGGCGCCGCCGCGCAGGACCATCATCGGCACGGTGACGATCGCCGCCCTGGCCCGCAGGGTCTCTCCGCCGGCGGTGGCGATCGCCACCCCCTCCCCGCTCCAGTCGATCCCGGTGACGGCGGTGCCGAGCGCGATCGGCAGCCCCTGCGCGAGGCGGGCGAGATAGCCGCCGAAGCCGCCGGCGATGAAGCGGTTGTCGCCATATTCCATGCTGGGAAAGTCGTGCAGGGACACCTCGCTCAGGGGCTGGCCCGAGACGAGACCGTGGACGAGCGTCACCCGCTCGCCCCACGGCCCGAGGCCGGGGGGCAGCACGCTCGCGGCCGGCCGGTCGGGTCCGGGGCGGGCGGCCCCCTCGGTCATCGCCCGGTCGGCCAGGGCGAAGGCGCGACCGAGCGCGCGCTCCTCGTCGCGCCGCGCCCGGCGGCGCCCGACCCAGAGGTGGCTCTCCTGGGCCGCCACCCGCAACGGCTCGCCCCGCGCCTGCCCGAGGCGCACCAGCGGGTTGATCGGCCCGGCATGGAGCCAGTGGCCGCCCAGATCGACCGGGTGGCCGCGCAGCCGGGTCGTCACCAGCCGGCCCCCGACCCGGTCGCGCGCCTCCAGCACCGCCACCGCGACGCCTCGTTCCGTCAGGGCCCGCGCGGCGGCGATGCCGGCCGCCCCCGCCCCGACCACCACCACCTCGGAGTCCGGCGGCAGGGCGGAGAGGCGCGGGGACACGCTCGGCCGGAAGTGGGCATGGGCGGGGCGCGCGGAACGGATTGGGATCATGAAACACCCTGGACGGGACGAGGAGCCGGCCGGGGTCCTCCAGCGCATGGGGAGGACGGGCGGGCCGCGGCCTTGCCCCGGCGCCGGGGCGAGGCCAGATGCTGGGCGCAGGCGGACGCCGCCATCGGCGTCCGCATCGGGGATTCGTCCATGCTGATCAAGGCCTCCCTCGCCGCCCTGAGACAGGTGTTCTCGCCGCCCCTGCGGGCGATCCTGTGGAAGTCGCTGGCGCTCACCATCGGCATCCTGGCGGTGATCTGGTTCGCACTGACGCGGCTCATCGCGTGGTTCCTCGCCAACCACCACCTCTCGGCGGATTATCCCTTCCTCGACACCCTCGCCTTCTTCTTCGCGGGGGCCGGCCTGTTCGTGGCGCTGGCCTACCTGATGCCGGCGGTCTCGATCCTGGTGGCGGGCTACTTCCTGGACGACGCCGCCGCCATCGTCGAGGCCACCGACTTTCCCGGCGAGCCGCCCGGCCGGGCGATGCCGCTCGGCCAATCGATGCTCTACACCGCGCGCTTCGCCGGGCTGGCGCTGCTGGTCAACCTCGTGGCGCTGATCCTGTTCTTCGTGCCGGGGGTGAACCTCGTGGCGTTCTTCGGCGCCAACACCTACCTGCTCGGCCGCGAGTATTTCGAGCTCGCCGCCGCCCGCTTCCGCGGGCTGGACGAGGCCGGCGCCATGCGCCGCCACCATTCCTTCACCGCCATGAGCGCGGGCGCGCTGCTGGCCGGGCTGATGGTGGTGCCCATCCTCAACCTGCTGACCCCGCTGTTCGGCATCGCCCTGATGGTCCACGTCCACAAGGGCCTGAGCCGGCGGGCGGAGCTGACCGGGCCGGAGGTGCAGGGGCGGCTGCGGTAGGCGCGAGGTTCAGTCCCGCGTGCCCCAGCGCGTGCCCATCCGGCTCGGCGCCGAGGCGTCGGGGCCGATGGCCGGGCCGCTGGGGCGCTGCACGCCGGACGCGGGCATCGGCTCGGGCGCGGAGGTGGGCGCCACCTCGACCTCGGCCGGGCGGGCTGCGGTGGTGAACTGGCCGGCCTTGCGGAAGCGCCAGAGGTAGCCCGGCACCACCGCCTCCAGGGCGGTGGGCACGACGCCCAGCGCCGTAATGGTGCGCCCCTCCGCCTCGGCGGCCTCCGAGACGACGTTGTCGGTCTGGAGCAGGGTGACCTGGTCGCGGGTGAGCTTGAGGGCGTCGGGGAGGAGGCCGAGCGACAGGGTGTCGACGATCTCCAGCATCCGGGCCTGGAGGTTGGCCGCCGGCAGCGGCAGCGCCACCACCGGGCGCCGGCGCATGGTCGTCTCCAGCATGTAGCGCACCAGCGCCTCGAGGGTGCGGATCTCGGGGCCGCCGAGTTCGTAGACCGTGCCGCCGGGGACCTTGCCGTCCACCGCCCGGGCCACGGCCTCGGCGACGTCGCCCACGAACACAGGCTGGAACCGGGTCTCGGCGCCGGCGAGCGGCAGCACCGGCAGGGCACGGGCGAGGCCCGCGAAGCGGTTGAAGAAGCTGTCGCCCGGCCCGAACACGATGGAGGGCCGGAACACCACGGCGTCGGGCCGGGCGGCGAAGACCTGCGCTTCGCCCAGCGCCTTGGAGCGGGCGTATTGCGACGCGGACTGGGCGTCGGCGCCCAGCGCCGAGACATGGACGAGGTGGGCACCCACCGCGGCCGCCGCGCGGGCGATGGCCCCGGCTCCCTCCGCCTGCAACCCCGAAAAACTCTGGCGCCCGCTCTCCTGGAGGATACCCACGAGGTTGACGACGATGTCGGCGCCCGCCACCGCCTGCGCGATCGACTGCGGATAGCGCAGGTTGGCCTGGACGGCGACGATCTGGCCGACCTTGCCCAGCGGCTGCAGGAACAGGGCGAGGTCGGGCCGGCGCACGGCGACGCGGATGCGGTAGCCGCGCTTGGCCAGCGCCCGCACCACGTGCCGCCCGAGGAAGCCGGACCCGCCGAACACGGTCACGAGGCGTGTCGCGGCCGGGGTCAGCGGCCCGGCGCCGGGCATGGTCCGGGAAACCACGGTCTGGGAAACCCCGGTCTGGGAAACGGTCTCTGGAAGGTCGGTCATCGCTGATCCCGAAAGACGGCCCGGAGCGGGGTCTGCCGCGCTCGCGCGAAGGGATCGCGGCCGGCGCCGGTCCCGTGCGCAGCGCTATGTAGAGCAGTTCCAGCCCGAACGGGAGCCGCCGCGGGCCGCGAAAACACGCGACGTCGCGGCCCCGGACGGGACGCATGGCGCTAGGCGGCCCGACGGTGGTATCGACGCCCGATGCTGCAGACCTTCGGCGAGGCCTTCTCGCTCCTCGCAACCCTCGACCGGGACGTGGTGGCGATCGCCGCCCTGAGCCTGCGCGTCAGCGCCTCGGCGGTGGCGATCGCCGCCCTCGTCGGGATTCCCCTGGGCGCCCTCGTCGCCCTGGTGGACTGGCGCGGGCGCCAGGCGGTGGTGGCGCTCCTCAACGCGGCCATGGGCCTGCCGCCGGTGATCATCGGCCTCGTGCTCTACCTGCTGCTGTCCCGCTCCGGCCCGCTGGGAGCCCTCGGGCTCCTGTTCAGCCCCGCCGCGATGATCGCGGCGCAGGCGGTGCTGGTGACGCCCCTGGTGGCGGCGCTGGCCCGCCAGACCGTCGCCGATGCCGACGGGCAGCTGGGCGAGCAGCTGCGCTCGCTGCGCCTGTCCCTGTGGCAGCGCATCCTGGTGCTGATCTACGACGTGCGCTTCTCCCTCGTCACCATCGTGCTGGCCGCCTTCGGGCGGGCGATGTCGGAGATCGGCGCGGTGCTGGTGGTGGGCGGCAACATCGCCGGGCACACCCGCACCATGACCACCGCGATCTCGCTGGAGACCCAGAAGGGCGACCTGCCCCTGGCGCTGGCCTTCGGGCTGGTGCTGATGGCCCTCGTGATCGCCGTCAACGCCGCGGCGGCCGTGCTGCGCGGCTACGCCGCCCGCGCCTACGGATGAGCGGCCCTGCCGCCATCGTCCGCCTCGCGGGCCTGCGCTACGAGGCCGGGGGCCGCACCATCCTCGACGGGCTCGACCTGACGCTCGAGGGCACCGGCATCACCGCCCTCGTCGGCCCCAACGGCGCGGGCAAGAGCGTGACGCTGCGGATGATCGACGGGCTGCTGGCGCCGCAGGCCGGCACCGTCGAGACCGGCGCCCTGCGCCGCGCCTTCGTGTTCCAGCGCCCGCCCCTGGTGCGCACCAGCGCGGCGCGCAACGTCGCCCTGGCCCTGGCGCCGCTCGGGCTCTCGGGGGCCGAGCGCAGGGCCCGCGTGGCGCAGGCCCTCGCGCGGGTCGGCCTCCTCGACCGGGCCGGCGACCCGGCGCCGAAGCTGTCGGGCGGCGAGCAGCAGCGGCTGGCGCTGGCCCGCGCCTGGGCGACCCGGCCCGGCCTCCTCCTCCTCGACGAGCCCACCGCCAGCCTCGATCCCGCCGCCACCGCCACCGTGGAGACGCTGGTGGCCGAGATGGCGGCGGAGGGCATCGCCGTGGTGCTGGTGTCGCACAACCTCGCCCAGGTGGCGCGGCTGGCCGAACACGTCGTCGTGCTTGCCGCCGGCCGCGTGGTCGAGCAGGGTCCGGTCCGACAGGTTCTCGGCGCACCGCGATCGGCGCAGGCCCGGGCCTACATCAAGGGAGAGTTCTCATGGGAATCGGCCGTCGCAGCCTCCTGAGCCTGTGCCTCGCGGTCTGCCTCTCCGGGCCGGCCGCCGCCGAGCCGGGGGAGACGATCACGGTGGCCTCCACCACCTCCACCGAGCAGTCGGGCCTGTTCAAGCACCTGCTGCCGCTGTTCACGCAGGCCAAGGGCATCGGCGTGAAGGTGGTGGCGCTGGGCACCGGCCAGGCCCTGGACGTGGGCCGGCGCGGCGACGCCGACGTGGTCTTCGTCCACGACCAGGCCGCCGAGGAGGCCTTCCTCGCCGACGGCTTCGCCGTGAAGCGCCAGGACGTGATGTACAACGACTTCGTCGTGGTCGGCCCCAGGAACGACCCGGCCGGGGCCGGCGGCCAGGACGTGCTCGAGGCCCTGCGCCGCATCGCCGCCGCCAGGGCGCCCTTCGTCTCGCGCGGCGACCGCTCGGGCACCCACGCGGCCGAACTGCGATACTGGAAGGCGGCGGGCGTCGACCTCGGCGCGGCCAAGGGCGAATGGTACAAGGAGATCGGCCAGGGCATGGGCCCGGCGCTCAACACCGCCTCGGCCGCGAACGCCTACCTCCTGTCGGATCGCGGCACCTGGCTCTCGTTCAAGAACCGCGGCGATCTCGCCATCCTGGTGGCCGGCGACCGGCGCCTGTTCAACCAGTACGGCGTCATGCTGGTGAACCCGGCCAAGCACCCGCAGGTGAAGGTCGCCGCCGGCCAGGCCTTCGTCGACTGGCTGGTCTCGAAGCCCGGCCAGGACGCCATCGCCGCCTACACCATCGGCGGCGAGCAGCTGTTCTTCCCCAACGCGGCCCCGGATGCGAAGGGGCAGTGAGCGCGCACGAGGCCGGGGAATCGGCTAGAGAGCGGGCATGACCGCTCCCCTCGTCCGCTTCGCGCCCTCACCCACCGGCTACCTGCACATCGGCAACGCCCGGCCGGCGCTCCTCAACGCGCTGTTCGCCCTGCGCCACCGCGGGCGCTTCCTCTTGCGCCTCGACGACACCGACGCGGAGCGCTCCACGGACGTCTTCGCCGATGCCATCGCCGAGGACCTGGCCTGGCTCGGCATCGTGCCCGACCTCGTCGCCCGCCAGTCCGACCGGGCGGCGATCCACGACGCGGCGGCCGAGCGCCTCAAGGCGATGGGCCGGCTCTACCCGGCCTACGAGACCCAGGACGAGCTGGAGCGCCGCCGCCGGCGCCAGCTCGGCCGCGGCCAGCCGCCGCTCTACGACCGCGCCGCCCTCGACCTCACCGAAGCCGATCGCGCCGCCCTGGAGGCGGAGGGGCGCAGCCCGCACTGGCGCTTCAGGCTCGACCACAGGAGCGTGACCTGGACCGACCTCGTGCGTGGGCCGGCCCACGTCGATTGCGCCTCGCTGTCGGACCCGGTGCTGATCCGCGCCGACGGCAGCTACCTCTACACCCTGCCCTCCGTAGTGGACGATGCCGAGATGGGCGTCACCCACGTCATCCGAGGCGAGGACCACGTCACCAACACCGGCGTGCAGGTGCAGATCTTCGAGGCGCTGGGGCACCCGGTGCCGGTGTTCGGCCACCACAACCTGCTCACCACCATCGACGGCGAGGGCCTGTCGAAGCGCCTCGGCCACCTCTCGCTGCGGGGGCTTCGCGACGAGGGGTTCGAGCCGGCGGCCGTGCGCTCGCTGGCGGTGCTGACGGGCTCGGCCGAAGCGGTGCGGGCGGTGGCCACGATGGACGAGCTCGCGGCGTTGACCGACCTGGCGCAGATCTCGCGGGCGCCCGCCAAGTTCGACCCGCACGAGCTCGACGGGCTCAACGCCCGCCTGATCCACGCCATGCCCTACGCGCAGGCCAGCGAGCGTCTGCTGGCGCTGGGCGTGCCGGACGACCGCGCCGAGGCGTTCTGGCTCGCGGTGCGGGCCAACCTCGCCAAGGTTGCCGAGGCCGGCGACTGGTGGCGGGTGGTGGCCGGGCCGGTGACCCCGGTCGTCGCCGACCCCGGCTTCGTCGCCGCCGCCCTCGCCGTCCTGCCGCCCGCGCCCTGGGACGGCGAGACCTGGAAGGTCTGGACCGGGGCGGTGAAGGCGGCCACCGGCGCCAAGGGCAAGGCCCTGTTCATGCCGCTGCGCCTGGCACTCACCGGCCTCGAACACGGGCCGGACCTCGCCGGACTGCTGCCGCTGATCGGCCGGGAGGCGGTGGTGGCGCGGCTGTCTGGCGAGTAGGCCCGCCGGTCACCCCTCGCCGGTCTTGCCCCGCTCGGCCCGGCTGCGGCCGAAGTCCGGTTCGGCGGTCTCCTGGCCCTGGGCGACGATGCCCCGGCGGATGGCGCGGGTGCGGGTGAACAGGGCGTGGAGCGCGTCGCCGTCGCCCCAGCGGATGGCGCGGGCCAGGGCCGAGAGGTCCTCGTTGAAGCGGCCCAGCATCTCCAGCACCGCGTCCTTGTTGGCGAGGAACACGTCGCGCCACATGGTCGGGTCGGAGGCGGCGATGCGGGTGAAATCGCGAAACCCGCCGGCCGAGAACTTGATCACCTCCGATTGCGTCACCGCCTCGAGGTCGGCGGCGGTGCCGACGATGTTGTAGGCGATGAGGTGGGGGACGTGGCTAGTGATGGCGAGCACGAGGTCGTGGTGCTCGGGCGTCATGGTCTCGACGATGGCGCCGATCCCCTCCCAGAACGCCTGCACCCGCGCCGCCGCGCCCGCGTCGCCCTCGGGCAGCGGGGTGAGGATGCACCAGCGCCCGGAGAACAGGGTCGAGAAGCCGGCGTCCGGCCCCGAGTATTCCGTGCCCGCCACCGGGTGGGCCGGCACGAAATGGACACCGGGCCCCAGATGGGGCGCGACGGCGGCCACCACCGCCACCTTCACCGAGCCGACGTCGGAGACCACCGTGCCGGGCGCGAGATGCCCGGCCATGGCCTCGGCCACCGCGCCCGCCGCCCCCACCGGCACGCACAGGATCACGAGGTCGGCCTGTGCCACCCCTGCCACAAGGTCGTCGGTGGCGACATCGGCGATGCCGAGCGCCCGCACCCGCTCGAGCACGGCCGCGTCGCGGTCGATCGCCACGATGGTCTCGACCATGCCGTAGTGCCGGGCCGCCCGGGCGATGGACGAGCCGATCAGCCCGAGGCCGACGATGGCCAGGCGCCGGAACGGGGCCGGCGCCTCAGCGGGCACGGGTCTCGTCCATGAAGGCGGCGAGCGCGGACAGGAACGCCTCGTTGGCGGCCTGCGAACCGATGGTGACGCGCAGGGAGCCGGGCAGGCCGTAGGCCGAGACGCGGCGCACGATGATCCCGCGCTCGGTCAGGAACGCATCGGCGTCGGCCGCCGAGCGGCCCGGCGCATCGGGGAAATGGACCAGCACGAAGTTGGCGACACTCGGGGTGATGGCGAGGCCGAGCGCCCGCACGCCCTCGCCGACCCGGGCGAGCCAGAGGTCGTTGTGGGCGATCGCCGCGGCGACGTGGTCCTCGTCGGCGATGGCCGCCGCCCCGGCGGCGATGGCCAGCCCGGACAGGTTGAACGGACCCCGGATGCGGTTGACCGCGTCGGCCACCTCGGGCGGGGCCACCATCCAGCCGATGCGCAGGGAGGCGAGGCCGTGGATCTTCGAGAAGGTCCGCGTCGTCACCACGTTCCGCGCCTCGTGCACGAGGGCGAGCCCGGCCTCGTAGTCGGCCGCCCCGACGTATTCGGCATAGGCCCCGTCGAGCACCAGCAGCACCCGCGGCGGCAGGCCCGCGTGCAGGCGCCGGACCTCGCAGAACGGCAGGTAGGTGCCGGTGGGGTTGTTGGGGTTGGCCAGATACACGATGCGCGTGCGCGGGGTCACCGCGGCCAGGATGGCGTCGACGTCGGCCGTCAGGTCGCGCTCGGGCACCACCACCGGGGTGCCGCCCGCCGCCAGGATGGCGATGCGGTACACGAGGAAGCCGTGCTCGGTGTAGATCCCCTCGTCGCCCGCCTCCAGGAAGGCGTAGGCCAGGAACGACAGCAGCTCGTCCGAGCCCGCACCGCAGACGATGCGGGCCGGATCGAGGCGATAGCGGTCGGCGATGGCCTGGCGCAGCCGCGTGGCGTTGCCGTCGGGATAGAGGGCGAGCTTGCCCGCCGCCTCCGACAGCGCGGCGATGGCCCTGGGGCTCGGGCCGAGCGGCGTCTCGTTGGAGGAGAGCTTGTGGACCGGATGCGCGCCCGGCACCCCGCTCTTTTCGGGGCCGCTCTTGCCGGGCACATAGGCCTCGATGGCGAGCACCCCGGGGCGGGGCAGCGGGCGGGCGGCGGACGGGTCTGCGGGAACGGTCATGTCGGGATACGGCGCCGGAACGAGGGCGAAGCCGTTCCTCTAGCGCATTTCGTGAGGCCGTGGACACCGGCGGCGACGGGAAAGAATCGCCGCAGCTCCGACCGGGCGGGACGCCCTACACCCGGAACCGCGCCGCGTGGCTGCCGACCTCGTCGAGGCTCTGCGGGGCGGCACCGGCACGCTCCAGGGTCTCGCGCAGCTGGCGCGGGCCGGCGCCGCCGGGAACCGCGAGGAGGAGGCTGAGGCCGTCCCGGGCCACCACCTCGCCGTAGAGGTCCTGCAGCGCGCGCTCCGCCTGGGGCGTCCAGGCCGCGACCCGCAGGGCGTGGAGCACCCAGTCGCGCTGCGCGGCGGCCGGGTCGTCGAGGGGGTTGGAGATCACGAACACCGGGGTCCCGGCCGGGTGGGTCGGCCGCTCGATGAAGGGCAGGCGGGCGATCACCTTGGGCCGGCCCTCGCCCACCAGCCCCTCCCACCACGGCGCGGCGCCCGAGGCCGGGGCCTCCTCGGAATCGAGGCGGAAGATGCCCAGGTCGCCGCGGGAGGCCGCCACCGCCTCGATGACCGCGAGGCAGGTGGGATGCGGCCGGTAGGGCACCGTGAAGCCGAAGTGGAACCGGGCGGAATCGCGCATCGGCGCGTCGCCGCCCGAGACGTCGGCGTGGACGCCGAACGGCGCCTGGACGTAGGTGAAGGTGGCGATGATGACCCGCCAGATCCCCTCCACCGTGTCGAGGGGCAGGAGCCCGCGATGGCGCTCGGCCACCCGCCGCATCATCCCGGCCTCGCGGCCGGGCCGGAAGGCGGAGCCCGAGGCCGAGGTCTTCTTGACCGCGATCAGCCGGTCGATGATCGACCCGCGCTGGATCAGCAGGGCGTGCATCTCCGCGTCGATGCGGTCGATCTCGGCGCGCAGGGAGGCGAGATCGTCGAGGGGCGGCGCGGGTCTCGTGAAAAAGCGCATGCGAGGAAACGCGAGTCCGGGGCGGGGGACGAGTGGTCGGCGCGTGAGAGGCCGCCGGGCCCGTGTGCGGGACCCTGCTCGGGGGCCTTGCTTAGGGAATTGCGCAAGCGAGGGCCAGTGCGGGGAGCGATCCTGCCCGGCAAACGGCCTTTTGCCGGGGCGGGGGCCTTTCGTTGACGTCCGCAGGGGCGCACATTACCTCGCGTGACACCCGTTGCGGGCAGACCGGCTCGTGCCGGCCGGCGCTCGACGCCCAAAACCCGAGACGGACGGAACCGTCAAGACCCGCCATGGACACTTCCCTCGATCCCGCCACGGCACCGGGCGCCCCCGTGGACGACGTTTCCGCGCGGGACCCGTCGCAGCCGGTCGACCCCAGGAGCCGGGATCCCAAAAGCGCCGATCCCAAAAGCGCCGATCCCAAAAGCCCGGTGGCGCTGTTCGGGACGGACGAGCCGCTGGCCATGGACGCGGGGGTGGCGCTGGCGCCGTTCCGCATCGCCTACCAGACCGCGGGCACCCTCAACGCGGCGCGCACCAACGCGGTGCTGATCTGCCACGCGCTCACCGGCGACCAGCATTTCGCCCACACCCATCCGCTCACCGGCAAGCCCGGCTGGTGGGAGACCCTGGTGGGCCCGGGCAAGCCGGTGGATACGGATCGCTACTTCGTGATCTGCTCCAACGTGATCGGCTCCTGCATGGGCTCCACCGGTCCGGCCTCCCTCGACCCGGCCACCGGCCGGGCCTACGGGCTCGATTTCCCGCTGGTGACCATCCGCGACATGGTGCGCGCCCAGGCGATGCTCCTCGACCGGCTCGGCATCCCCGACCTGTTCCTGTGCATCGGCGGGTCGATGGGCGGGATGCAGGTGCTGCAATGGGCGGCGAGCTACCCCGAGCGGGTGTTCGCGGCGATGCCCATCGCCACCGGAGCCCGGCACTCGGCCCAGAACATCGCCTTCCACGAGGTCGGCCGCCAGGCGATCATGGCCGACCCGGCCTGGGCGGAGGGGCGCTACCTCGAAGAGGGCACGCGCCCGGCCAAGGGGCTCGGCGTCGCCCGCATGGGCGCCCACATCACCTACCTCTCGGAGCCGGCGCTGCACCGCAAGTTCGGCCGCCGCTTCCAGGGCGGCTCGGCCCCGACCTTCTCCTTCAACGCCGACTTCCAGATCGAGAGCTACCTGCGCCACCAGGGCCTGAGCTTCGTCGAGCGGTTCGACGCCAACGCCTACCTCTACCTCACCCGCGCCATGGACTACTTCGACCTCGCCGCCGATCACGGCGGGGTCCTGGCCAAGGCGTTCCAGGGAACGAAGACGCGGTTCTGCGTGATGTCCTTCACCTCCGACTGGCTGTTCCCCACCGCCGACTCGCGGGCGATCGTGCATGCGCTCAACGCGGCCTCGGCGGCGGTCGCCTTCGTCGAGGTCGAGAGCGACAAGGGCCACGACGCCTTCCTCCTCGACGAGCCGGTGATGTTCAACGCCGCCAGGGGGTTCATCGACGCCGCCGCCCGGGCGCGCGGGCTGTGAGAGTGGCCTCGAGACCGCCCGGAACGCGTCGTCCCGCCCACCTCCTCATCCTAAGGTGCCGCGTGAGCGGCCTCGGGAGGAGGGAGCGGGACGGAACGCCGGCGGGTGCCGCCTCATGACGATGAGCCGCTCCCCATCCCTTTCCCCCGCCCCCTGGCAGGGCATCGGCGCACTGCCGCACGACGACGGCGCGCGCATCGATCACCTGATCGTGCTCGGCCTGGTGCCGCCCAACGCCCGGGTGCTCGACATCGGCTGCGGCGACGGTTCGCTGCTGGCGCTCCTGCGCGACCGGCGCGGGGTCGATGGGCGCGGCATCGAATTGTCGCGCGAGGGCGTCAACGCGTGCCTGGCCCGCGGCCTGCCGGTGATCCAGGGCGACGCCGACACCGACCTCGAGAACTACCCCGACGACGCCTTCGACGTGGTGGTCCTGTCCCAGACGATCCAGGCGACGCGCAACCCGCGCATCGTCCTCGAACACCTGCTGCGGATCGGCCGGCAGGTGGTGATCTCGTTCCCGAACTTCGGGCATTGGCGGGTGCGGGCCGAACTGGGGTTTCGCGGGCGCATGCCGGTGACGACCCTGATGCCGGAGGCCTGGTACGAGACCCAGAACATCCACCATTGCACCATCCGCGACTTCGTCGGTCTGTGCCGGGTGGTCGGCGCCCGCATCGAGACCGCCCAGGCCCTGAACGCCAGGGGCCGGCCGATGCGCTTTGCCATGCCGTGGTGGGTGTGGAACCTGATGGGTGCGCAGGGGGTGTTCCTGCTGCGCCGGGGCGAACCCGGCCCGACCTGAGGCCGCCCGCGTTCCACGTGAAAACTCGGGCGTCGGCCCGACGCTTCACGGGCGGACCGGGCAAGGACCTTGCATCGGATCGCGTACCGGGACCGGCGTCCTGCGCAGCTCGGTTCCCGCGCGGCCGGCGGCGTGAAGGTCTCTCCCCTCCCCGCGAGGCGGCGATCGAGGCGGCAGGGTAGGAGGGGGAGCGCCTTGGACCTGAACACCATCGCGGCCGTCGCGACGCCCCGGTCGCGGGAGGAACTGACCGGCTGGCGGCCGGGCGACGCCTGGCTCGCGGGCGGGACGTGGCTGTTCTCGCAAGCCCAGCCGGCCCTGACCCGGCTCGTCGACCTCACCCGCCTCGGCTGGCCGGATCACGCGATCAGCGACGAGGGCCTGTCGCTGGCGGCGACCTGCACCATCGCCGCCCTCGACCGGATCGACCTGCCGCCCGCCTGGGTCGCCGCCCCCCTGGTCGGGCGCTGCTGCCGGGCGTTGCTCGGGTCGTTCAAGATCTGGACCCTGGCCACGGTCGGCGGCAACGTCTGCCTGGCGCTGCCGGCCGCCCCGATGATCGCCCTGGCGACGGCCCTGGAGGGCACCTGCGTGGTCTGGACGCCCGACGGCGGCGAGCGCAGGGTCGGCATCCTCGATTTCGTGGTGGGCGCCCAAACGGTGGCCCTGGCACCGGGCGAGGTCCTGCGCCGCATCGACCTGCCGGCGGCGGCCCTGCGGCGGCGGACCGCGTTCCGGCAGGTGTCGCTCAGCCCCAACGGCCGTTCGGGCGCCCTGCTCGTCGGTACGCTGGACGCTGACGGCGGCGTCGCCCTCACGGTGACGGCCGCGACCCGGCGGCCGTTCCGCCTCGCCTTTCCGGCCTGCCCGGAGGCGGGGGCGTTGCGGGGGGCCATCGCGGCCGCGATCCCCGAGGCGGCCTATCACGACGACGTCCACGGCGCGCCGGACTGGCGCCGGCACATGACCCTGGTGCTGGCCGAGGAGATCCGCGCCGAGATGGCGAGGGAGGAACGGGCATGATCCTCACCGTCAACGGCGAGGTGCGAGAGGCCGCGCCGCGCCCCGGCCAGTGCCTGCGCACGCTTTTGCGCGAGCACGGCTGGTACGGGGTCAAGAAGGGCTGCGACGCCGGCGATTGCGGCGCCTGCACCGTCCACCTCGACGGCGAGCCGGTCCACTCCTGCCTCGTCCCGGCGTTCCGGGCCGAGGGCCGGGCGATCACCACCATCGAGGGGTTGGCCGGCCCGTGCCGGCCGGGCGAGGGCCCGCCGGCGGTGCTGCACCCGATGCAGGAGGCGTTCCTGGCCGCTCAAGGCTTCCAATGCGGCTTCTGCACGCCGGGCATGATCATGACGGCGGCCGCCCTCGACCAGGGCCAGCGTCGGGATCTCGCCACCGCCCTCAAGGGCAACCTGTGCCGCTGCACCGGCTACCGGGCGATCGGCGACGCCATCGCCGGGATCGGCCACGTCGACCGGGACACCGATGGGGCGCCCGACCCGTGCGGGCGCAACCTCCCCGCCCCGGCCGGCGCGGCGGTGGTCTCGGGCACCGCCCGCTACACCCTCGACGTTCCGCTGGAGGGCATGCTGCACATGAAGGTGCTGCGCTCGCCCCATGCCCATGCCCGCGTCCTGCGCATCGACCGGGCCGCCGCCCTGGCCGTGCCCGGCGTGGTCGCGGTCCTCACCCACGATGACGCGCCGGCGAAGCGCTTCTCCACCGGCCGCCACCAGGACCCGCTGGACGACGCCCGCGACACGCGGGTGCTCGATGATGTGGTGCGCTTCGTCGGCCAGCGCGTCGCGGCGGTGGTGGCCCTGGGCGAGGCGGCGGCCGAGGCCGGCTGCGCCGCCCTCGTCGTCGACTACGAGGTGCGGCCGGCGGTGTTCGACCCGCACCGTGCCCTCATGCCCGAGGCGCCGCCGGTCCACGCCCGGGCCGGCGGCGCGGCCGGCACCCACTCCAACCTCGCCGCGGAAGTCCACGGCGAGATCGGCGACGTCGCGGCGGGTTTTTCGCAGGCCGACCTGATCCACGAGGGCACCTACGTCTCGCAAAGGGTGCAGCACGCCCATCTCGAGACCCACGCCGCCATCGGCTGGCGGGACGCGGCCGGCCGCCTGGTGATCCGCTCGAGCACCCAGGTGCCGTTCCTGACCCGCGACGCCCTGGCCGACCTGTTCCACCTCGCGCCCGAGGCGGTGCGGGTGGTCTGCGGCCGGGTCGGGGGCGGATTCGGCGGCAAGCAGGAGATGCTGACGGAAGACCTCGTGGCGCTGGCCGTGCTCGCCACCGGCCGGCCGGTCGCCTGGGAGACGACGCGCGAGGAGCAGTTCGTGGGCGCCACCAGCCGCCATGCCATGCGGGTGGGCGTGAAGATCGGCGCCCTGCGGGACGGGACGCTCACCGCCATCGCCCTGCACGTGGTCTCCGACACCGGCGCCTACGGCAACCACGCCGGCGGCGTCATCCACCACGGCTGCAACGAGGTGATCGGGGTCTACCGCTGCCCCAACAAGCGCGTCGACGCCTACGCGGTCCACACCCACACCGTGCCCGCCGGGGCATTCCGCGGCTACGGCCTTAGCCAGACGGTGTTCGCGGTGGAATCGGCCATGGACGAGCTCGCCCGCGGCCTCGGGATCGACCCCTTCGCGATGCGGCGCCTCAACGTCGTGCGGCCCGGCGACGCCATGGTCTCCACGAGCCTGGCGCCGCACGACGTCGCCTACGGCAGCTACGGGCTCGACCAGTGCCTCGACCGGGTGGAGGAGGCCTTGGCGGCGATGCCGCCGGCCGTTCCCCCCTCCCCCGACTGGCTCACCGGCGAGGGCATGGCGATGGCGATGATCGACACCATCCCGCCGCGTGGGCATGTCGCCGAGGCGAGCGTCGCGCTCACCCCCGAGGGGCGCTACGCGCTGTCCGTCGGCACCGCCGAGTTCGGCAACGGCACCACCACCGTCCTCGGCCAGATCGCCGCCTCGGCGCTCGGCACCACGCCGGACCGGATCGCGATCCGGCAGGCCGACACCGACGCGGTCGGCCACGACACCGGCGCCTACGGCAGCACCGGCATCGTGGTGGCGGGACAGGCGAGCCTGCGCGCCGCCACCGCGCTCGCCGAGGCGATCCGGGCCGCGGCCGCCGCCCGTGCCGGGGTCGCGGCCGAGGTTTGCCGGCTCGGGATCGACGCCGTGGCGGTGCCGGGCGGCGCCGTGGCGCTCGCCGACCTGGCGCGGGAGGGCGCCCTCGTCGGGCATGGCCGGGCCGACGGGACGCCGCGCTCGGTGGCCTTCAACGTCCAGGGGTTCCGGGTGGCGGTGCACCGCCTCAGCGGCGAGGTCCGCATCCTCGACAGCGTCCAGGCGGCGGACGCGGGCCGGGTGATGAACCCGATGCAGTGCCGCGGCCAGATCGAGGGCGGCGTGGCGCAGGCCCTGGGGGCGGCCCTCTACGAGGACATGCGGATCGACGACGCGGGCGCGGTGACGACGCGGACGTTGCGCGACTACCACGTCCCGTCCTTCGCCGACGTGCCCCGCACCACGGTGCTGTTCGCCGACACCCACGACGGCATCGGGCCGCTCGGCGCCAAGTCGATGAGCGAGAGCCCGTTCAACCCGGTCGCCCCGGCTCTGGCCAACGCCATCCGCGACGCCACCGGCGCCCGCCTCACCCAGACCCCTTTCGCCCCCGACCGGATTTTTCGTGCGGTGATGGCGACGGCGGGTTCGGGTCTGGAGGGCCCTCAGCGCCCGTAGATGTCCTCGACGCGGACGATGTCGTCCTCGCCGGTGTAGGAGCCGACCTGGACCTCGATGAGTTCCAGCGGGATCTTGCCCGGGTTGGTGAGGCGGTGCATCGCGCCGATCGGCAGGTAGATCGCCTCGTTCTCGTGGACGAGGGCGACGCTGCCGTTGAGGGTGACCTCGGCGGTGCCGCGCACCACCACCCAGTGCTCGGCCCGGTGGAAATGCTTCTGCAGGGAGAGCCGCCCGCCCGGGGTCACCATGATGCGCTTGACCTGGAAGCGCTCGCCGATGTCGATGCGCTGGTACCAGCCCCACGGGCGGTAGATCCGGCGATGGGCGTCCGCCTCCGGATGCGCCTTGTCGCGCAGGACCGTGACGAGGTCCTTGACGAGGCCGGAGCGGGCCTTGGAGGTGACGAGCACCGCGTCGGCGGTGGTCACCACCACCACGTCGTCGAGGCCGACCACCGTGGTCAGGTGCTCGCCCTCGCTGTGGACGAGGCTGCCGCGGGTGTGGAGCAGCTCGACCCGCCCGCGCACGGCGTTGCCGTCCGGGTCCTTGTCGAGCACGGACCAGACCGCGTCCCAGGTGCCGACGTCCGACCACGGGAACGAGACCGGCAGGACGCCGGCATGGGTGGTGCGCTCCATCACCGCGTAGTCGATGGAGGTCTTGGGCGCGCGGGAAAAGGCCGGGGCGTCGAGGCGGATGAAGTCGAGGTCGCGGGTCGCCTGCGCCAGGGCGCCCTCGGCGGCCTCCAGGATCTCGGGGACGTGCGCGCGCAATTCGGCGATCATCACGTCGGCGCGGAACAGGAAGTAGCCGGAGTTCCACAGCGCCCCGTCGGCGATCAGCGCCTCGGCACCGGCCGCGTCCGGCTTCTCGACGAAGCGCGCGACGGTGCAGGCCGCGCCGTCGCCCTCCAGCGGGCGGCCCCGGCGGATGTAGCCGTAGTCGGTGGCCGGCCGCGTCGGCTCGATGCCCAGGGTCATGATGTAGCCGGCCCGCGCGCCCTCGGCCGCCGCCCGCGCCGCCGCGGCGAAGGCGGCGGTGTCGCCGATGACGTGGTCGGCGGCCATGATCAGCACCACCGCGTCCGCCGCGGTGGCCGCGGCGTGCAGGGCGGCCACCGCCACGGCGGCGGCGGAATCGCGCCGCTCGGGCTCGAGCAGGATGTCGGCGGCGATGCCGGCCTGGGCGAGCTGCTCGGCGACGATGAAGCGGGCGTCGCTGGAGGTGATCACCGTGGCCCGCCCGAAGCTCGCCGCGTCGCCGACGCGCCGGACGGTCTCCTGGAAGGTCGAGCTCGTCGGGCTCACCAGGGCGGTGAACTGCTTGGGCATGCTCTCGCGGGAGGCCGGCCACAGGCGCGTGCCCGAGCCGCCGCACAGGATCACCGGGAGGATCAGGGGAGTGGGCATGTCCGTCATCACTGAGCCTTCGTCTGGAGCGCGCGTCGTCATGGAGGGGTCACCGGCCGGGTCGGGTCCGCGCCGACGCGGCGGCGGGCATCCTCCAGGACGGACAGAAGGGTATCCTCCCAGGGCACGGCCGGCGTCCAGCCGATCGCCGCCGCGAGGGCGGCGGCGCTGCCGCTGGCCACCGGGATCTGGGACGGCCGCATCCGCTCGGGCGCGACCCGGACCTCGAAGGGCCGCCGCGACAGCCGGCGCAGGGCCTCGAGGATGTCGCCGATCCGGCGCGCCTCGCCCGAGGCGATGTTGAACACCGACAGGCCGGGCAGGCCCTCGGCCTTCTCGACGAGGGCCACGTAGGCGCAGACGACGTCGCGGACGTCGAGGAAGTCGCGCCGCGCGTCGAGGTCGCCGACCGCGATCACCGGGGGCGTCACCCCGGCCTCGATCCGGGCGATCTGCGCGGCGAAGGAGGGAACGACGAAGCGCTCGTCCTGGCCCGGGCCGCTGTGGTTGAACGGCCGCATCAGCACGACCCGGTGGCCGCCCCCGTGCAGGATGTCGGTCAGCACCTCCTCGCCGACCCGCTTGGTGCGGGCATAGGTGCCGGCGGGCTGCGGCGGGGTCGCCTCGTTCACGGGACAGCCATCGAGGAAGGCGCGTCCGTAGACCTCGCCGGTGCTCGCGAAGAAGAAGCGTGCCCCCGGCGCCAGGTCGGCGACGGCCTCGGCCAGGGTGACGAGGTCGCCGACGTTGGCCCGCCAGGTGCCCGCGCGCGCGCCTTCCGACTGCTGGACCGAGGACGCCGCCGCCAGGTGGAGCACGTCGGTGGGCCGGAACGCGCCGATCACGTCCCGGACCGCCGCGCCGTCGGCGAGATCGGTGTCGCGATAGGCCATCGGCGGCGCGGGGATGCCCGGGACAGGGGCGGCCGCCGCCGTTCGCCCGATCCCCAGGAGGCACGCATCGGGAAAGGCCCGCACGAAGGCGGGGGCGGCGTGGCGCCCGACGAACCCGTTGATGCCGGTGACGAGGATGCGCCTCACGTCGTCGTCCTCCGCTCCATAGCCCGTGTGCGTTCGTCCGATGACACCGAACCGGTCCCGGTGCGGCCGTCACCCGCCCGTGCGCAACCGGACGAGATCGGCGTCCACCATTTCGGTGATCATCTCCTCGAGGGTGATCTGCGCCTTCCAGCCGAAGGTCCGGGTCGCCTTGGCGGGGTCGCCGAGGAGCACGTCGACCTCCGCCGGCCGGTACAGGGCAGGGTCGACGACCACGTGGTCCTCGTGGCTCAGGCCGACGTGGCGGAAGGCGATCTCGCACATGTCGCGCACCGTGGTGGTGCGGCCGGTGGCGATGACGTAGTCGTCCGGCGTGTCCTGCTGCAGCATCAGCCACATCGCCCGGACGTAGTCCCTGGCGTGGCCCCAGTCGCGCTTGGCGTCGATGTTGCCGAGCCGCAGCTCGCCGGCGAGGCCGAGCTTGATCCGCGCCACCCCGTCGGTGACCTTGCGGGTCACGAACTCGACCCCGCGCAGGGGCGATTCGTGGTTGAACAGGATGCCGTTCGAGGCGTGGAGGTTGAAGCTCTCGCGGAAATTCACGGTCATCCAGTGGGCGTAGAGCTTGGCGACCCCGTAGGGCGAGCGCGGATAGAACGGCGTCGCCTCGTTCTGCACCTCCTCTTGGATCAGGCCGAACATCTCGGAGGACGAGGCCTGGTAGTAGCGCGTGTCGGGCTTGAGGTTCCTGACGCATTCCAGGAGGTGGACGGCGCCGAGCCCGGTCACCTGGCCCGTCAGGATCGGCTGCTGCCACGAGGCCGTGACGAAGGATTGGGCGGCCAGGTTGTAGATCTCGTCTGGCTGGACCTGATGCACGATCCGCGACAGGCTCGAGGGATCGATGAGGTTGCCGTCGAGCATGTGGACGTGGTCGGCGATGCCGAGCCACTTCAGGCGGTGGTCGTAGATGCCGGCGTGGCTCGAGCGACGGACCACGCCGAAGACCTCGTAGCCCTTGTCGAGCAGCAGCTGGGCCAGGTAGGCGCCGTCCTGCCCGGTCACTCCCGTGATCAATGCGCGCGGGGCTGCCATGGGACGGTCCTCAGCGGTGTTCGGGACGAGGGCCGCCGGCTCCCGACCAAAAACCGCGTCCCCTCAAGGCGTTGATGGAGACGCATCGGCGCGTTCCGCCGTACCGGATGCCCGGGGGGCACGCAAGGGGCCGGACCATCCCGCCGGCCGGAGCCGGCACGCCCGACGATGCCGTCGTCCTCGCGACGCCGGCATCGCGAGGCGACGGGGATCAGAGCAGTTGCGAAAAGCTGCGCTCGGACCAGGACGTGCTCGACACCGGCCGGCGCGGCGGGGCCTCGCCGGTGCGGTCGGCCTTGGCCGGGCGCGGCCGGCGCGGGGCGGGCACGGCCTTGGCGAGGCGCTCGGGCTTGGCCGGGCCGCGGATCGCGTCGCTCTCGAACAGGATCGCGTGCCCGTCGAGGTCGGTGATCCAGCCGTCCTGCAGCCAGCCGATGGGGCGCCCGCCGTAGTCGACCACCATGTCGCCGTCGAGGTAGGCGGCGGGCCGCCCGTCCCAGAAGTAGAGGGATGCGCCGTCCTCGCAGAAGGCGGTCGCCCGTCCCTGTCGATCGTAGAAGGCAATCATGACGGGATCCGTGTCCGACGCGCGGGGAACCGGGCGTCCCCGTCACAAGGTAGGGCCGAACGCGGGAACGGCGAGGACGACGCCCCCGTCAGGCGGCATCCGCCTCCCGCCGCCCGAGCCAATCGGCCGCCAGCGTCGCGTCGGTCGCGGTCAGGCCGTGGCCGCCGGGCAGCACCCGGTGTTCCACCCGCGCACCGCGCTGCGCCAGCCCGGAGGCCAGACGCCCCGCGTTCTCCTGCGGCACGATCGGGTCGGTCGCCCCCGACAGCACCAGCACCGGCAGCCCGGCGAGATCCGCCTCCGGCCAGGCGCGCAAGGGGACCATGGCGCGCAGGAGCACGGCGCCCGCGAGCACGCCGGGCCGCAGGAGTAGGGTCGCGGCGGCGATGTTGGCGCCGTTGGAGAATCCCACCGCGATCGGCCGGCCGATCCCGTAGGCGTCCCGCGCGGCGACGACGAAATCGGCGAGGTCACGAGCGCGGCGTTCCACGTCCGCCTCGTCGAACACCCCTTCGGCCAGACGCCGGAAGAAGCGCGGCATGCCCCGCTCCAGCACCGGCCCGCGCGGCGACAGCAGGGCCGCCCCGGGTGCGATCGCCTGCCCGAGCGGCAGCAGGTCGCCCTCGTCGCCCCCTGTCCCGTGCAGGAGCAGGAGGGCAGGGCGCCCCGGCACCGTGGCGGGCGCGAAGCGATGGACGAAACCGAGGGTGGCGGCGGTCATGGCGGGCTCCTGCAGGGGATTCAGCGATGCCGCCCCCGCGCCGGTCGTGGCGGCGCGGGGGCGGTCGCGGTCAGGCGAGGGCGGGCAGCACGCCTTCGATGCGGGCGCGCTGGGCCTCGAGGAAGGCCGGCAGCTTGAGCGCCCCGCCGAGGTCGGCCACCGGCTCGTCGACGGCAAAGCCCGGGACGTCGGTGGCGATCTCGAACAGGATGCCGCCGGGCTCGCGCAGGTAGACCGAGCGGAAGTACTGGCGGTCGCGCTGCTCGGTCACGGCGAGGCCGTGGTCCCGCGTGAGCCTGTCCACCATCGCCGCCTGCTCGGCGTCGTCGGCCGCACGGAAGGCGATGTGGTGGACCGAGCCGGCCCCGGCCCGGCCGCGCTGTGCCTCCCCGACCCCGCGCAGGGTGACGAACCCGCCCAGATCCGCGCCGCTGGCGTAGCGCACCGTGTCGCCCTCGCGGGCGACCTCGGCAAAGCCCATCACGTCGGTGAGGATCGCCGCCGTCGGGCCGGTCTCGGCGAGCCGCAGCGTCACGCCGTGGATGCCGCGGATCGCCTCCCCGGCCGGTACCTCGCCGCCGCTGCGGGCCGGCGCCGGCCCGGCCTCGTCGACCCCCACCAGGGCGAGGGCCATGCCGTCGGGATCGACAAAGCGCAGCACCGTGTCGCCGAAGCGGCGCACCGGCGGATCGACGGCGATGCCGTGGCCGGCCAGGCGGTCGATCCAGGCCCCGATGGCGCCGCGCGGCACGGTTAAGGCGGTCTCCTCGGTCTCGCCGGTGCCGACGTGGCCACGGGCGGCCTGGGCGATGGGGAAGAACGTCAGGATCGTGCCGGGCCGGCCGGTCTCGTCGCCGTAGTAGAGGTGGTAGGTGCCCGGATCGTCGAAGTTGACGGTCTTCTTCACGAGCCGCAGCCCGAGCACGCGGCCGTAGAAATCGAGGTTGCGCCGGGCCGGGCCGGACAGGGCGGTGACGTGGTGGATGCCGTGGCGGATGCCGGGGACGGACATGACGATGTCTCCTTCGAAGGGCGTTCGGTCCGGTGGGACGGACCCCGTGACGCCGATATGGAGCTTGCCAGCCCTCGCATAAACGGAAACGATGGAAACCCATCGTTTCGCAAAAGCAGGGTTGCCATGCGCCTACCCGATTTCGAGGCCTGGGCGATCTTCGCCAAGGTGGCCGAGGCCGGCTCCTTCGTGCGGGCCGCGGCCGACCTCGGCCTGTCGAAGGGCACCGTCTCGAAGGCGGTGAGCCGGCTCGAGGCGCGCCTCGGCGCCCCGCTGTTCCACCGCACCTCGCGAAAACTCTCGCTCACCGAGACCGGGCGGCAGGCCCGCGAGGGCGCCGCGCGGCTGCTGGCGGAGGGAGAGGCGGCCGAGGCGCTGGCGATGGCCACCACGGCCGAGCCGCGCGGCCTGGTGCGGCTGGCCTGTCCGATGTCGTTCGGGGTGCTGCACGTGGCCCCGCTGCTGCCGGCCTTCCTCGCCGCCCATCCGCAGGTGCGGATCGACCTGGCGCTGAGCGACGCCGTGGTCGATCTCGTGGGCGAGGGCTTCGATCTCGCCCTGCGCATCGCGGCGCTGGCCGATTCGAGCCTCAGGGTGCGCCGCCTGTGCCCGATCCGGCGTTCGCTGGTGGCGGCCCCGGCCTATCTCGACCGGCACGGCCGGCCGCAGGCGCCGGCCGACCTCGCCCACCACGCCTGCCTCGGCTACGCCCACCTCCCGAGCCCCGACCGCTGGCGCTTCGTGAGCGAGACCGGCGAGGAGGCGAGCGTGGTGCCGGGCGGGCCGCTGCGGGCCAACAACGCCGACGCCCTGACGCCGGCGGTGCTGGCGGGCCTCGGCCTCGCCGTGCAGCCCGATTTCATGGTGTGGGAGGACCTGGCCGCCGGCCGGCTCGAACGGGTGATGACGGCCTGGGCGCCGCCGCCGATCGCCCTCAACCTGGTGATGCCCCCGGGTGCCCTGCGCCCGGCGCGGGTGAGCGCGCTGATCGGCTTCCTCGAACGGGAACTGGTGGCGCGGCCGTGGAACACGCCGGGGCCGTGACCGGATGTGACGGGCTGGTCCCAGTCGTGCTTACGGTTGTCCGACAGGCGCGCGCGCAAGGAACATGCGCAAGGACCGCGTGCAAGACGAACCATGATCGACGGGGGGACGGATGGCGGCCAAGGCGCAGACACACGACGGCACCGGCAAGGTCGGGTCGATCTGCCGGTCCCTGCGCCGGGCCATCGTCGAGCGGGCGCTGCTGCCGGGGGACCGCCTGCCCGAGGATGCGCTGGGCGAGCGCTTCGGCGTCAGCCGCACCATCGCCCGCCAGACCCTGGGGCAGCTGGCGGCGGAGGGGCTGGTGGAACTGCGCCGCAACCGCATCGCCGTGGTGGCGACCCCGAGCTGGGAGGAGGCGCGCGACACCTTCGAGGTCCGCATCTCGCTGGAGCGCCTGGTGATGCAGCGCCTCGTCGGGCGCATCGGCCCGGCCCAGGAGGCGGCGCTGCTCGCCCATATCGAGGAGGAGGACGCCGCCCGCCACGGCACCGAGGCCGCCTCGATCCGGCTCGCCACCGAGTTCCACCTGCTGCTCGCCGAAATGACCGGCAGCCCGGTGCTCGGCCGCTACGTCGGCGAACTCGGCTACCGCTGCGCCCTGATCCTGTCCCTGTACAGCCGGCCCCATTCCTCCGATTGTGCCGTGAGCGAGCACCGCGAGATCGTCGCCGCCCTGGTGGCGGGAGACGCCGAGCGGGTGATCGCGCTCATGGACCACCACCTCGACGCGGTGGCCGAGCGCGCCCACATCGTCGCCGAGCCCCCCCGCGACCGCGACCTCGGACGCCTGCTGGCGCCTTATGTCGAGGGCGGGGCGGCGAGGCGGAAGGCGGGGTGAGGGGAGCGGTCTCGGCCGGAACCCAATTGAGCGAAACGCGCAGCCCTCACCCCCCCACCTCCGGCAGCCGCCCGGCGTAGTCCGCGATCCCGCCGGCCGTCGTCAGCCAGACGTCGTCCCGCCGCGACGCGATATGGGCCAGGGCGGCGCGCAGCGGGCGCAGGCGGTGGGGCTGGCCGACGATGTAGGGGTGGAGGGCGATGCCCATCACCAGGGGCGCGGCGGCACTCTGCGCTAGCATCTCGTCGAAGGCGTCGACGATCATGTCGGAAAAATCCCGGGCCGAGTCCTTGCGCGCCACGATGGCGGGGATGTCGTTGAGCTCCTGCGGGTAGGGCACCGAGAGGATGCGCCCGCCGCCGCGGGTGGCAAACCACACCGGCTGGTCGTCGTGGGCCCAGTCGAGGAGATAGCGGTAGCCGGCCTCGGCCAGGAGGTCGGGGGTGACGCGCGACTGCGAGATCCAGGGTCCGAGCCAGCCGGCCGGGGCGCGGCCCTCGTGACGGGTGAGGGTGGCGGTGGCCTCGGCGATGAGCGCGCGTTCGGCGGCCTCGTCGAGGGGGCCCTGGCGCTCGGCGTTGGTGCGGCCGTGGCCGACGATCTCGTCGCCGCGTGCCCGGAACGCCTCGATCAGGCCGGGGCAATCGGCATAGAGCCGGCTGTTGACGAGCACGCTGGCGGGGAGCCGCAGGTTGTCGAACGCCTCGGCGAGCCGGAACGCGCCGACGCGGTTGCCCCAGTCGCGCCAGGCGTAGTTCAGCACGTCCGGCTGCGGCCCGCCCGGCGCCAGCTCGGCCCCGAGGCCGGAGCCGAAATCGAAGGTCTCGAGGTTGAGGGCGACGTAGACGGCCAGGCGCCTGCCCTCCGGCCAGTCGTAGACCGGCCTTTGCGGGAGGGCGCTGTAGCCGTAGCGGCCGTGTCCGGGAATCGTATCCATGGGGTGTCTTCGTGAGGGGTGGAGAGATCAGGCGGCGCCGAGGTAGGCCGCTTCCAGGGCCTTGTCGGCGGCGAGCTCGGCGGCCGAGCCGGCGGTGACGACGCGGCCCTGTTCGAGCACGTAGCCGCGGTCGGCCACGGTGAGCGCCAGGGCCGCCATCTGGTCGACGATGAGGATGGTGACGCCCTGGTCGCGCAGCTCCGCCACCACGGCGTAGAGGGCGTTGATCATCGCCGGGGCGAGGCCGAGGGACGGCTCGTCGAGGAGGAGGATGCGGGGTTTGGCCATCAGCCCGCGGGCGATGGCGAGCATCTGCTGCTCGCCCCCCGAGAGGAGGCCGGCCCGGCTGCCGGCGCGCTCGCGCAGGCGCGGGAAGCGGTCGAGCAGGGCCTCGATCTCGGCGGGGTCGAGGGCCTCGGCCCGGCCGTGGGCGCCCAGGCGCATGTTCTCGATGACGGTGAGTTCGGGAAACACCTGGCGGCCCTCGGGCACCAGGGCGAGGCCGAGTCGGGCGATGCGGTGGGCCGGCAGCGCCGCGATGGCGACGTCGTCGAGCAGGATGGTGCCGGTGACCGGGCGCAGCAGGCCCGCGAGGGAGCGCATGGCGGTGGACTTGCCGGCCCCGTTGGCGCCCAGCAGCGCCACCGTCTCGCCGGGGCGCACCTCCAGGGCGAGGGCGTCGAGGACCGGCGCGGCGCCGTAGCCGGCGGTGAGCCCCTGCGCGAACAGCACCGCGTCGGCCGGCCCGCGCCAGGGTGTCTCGCGGGGCCTCGCCGGCGTATCGGCCCCGCCGAGGTAGGCGCGCAGCACGGCCGGATCGGTGCGGACGGCGGCGGGCGTGCCCGCGGCGATGGGCTGGCCGGCGTCCATGACGAGGACGTGGTCGGAGACGCTCATCACCAGCGGCATGTCGTGCTCGACCAGCACCACGGCGATGCCGCATCCGGCGATGCGGCGCAGGAGGCCGCCGAGCGCGTCGGTGTCGGCCCGGGTGAGGCCGGCGGCGGGCTCGTCGAGCAGCAGCACGCGGGGGCGGCCGGCCAGCGCCCGCGCGATCTCCACGAGGCGACGGTCGACGTGCGGGAGTTCCCCGGCCGGCCGGTCGAGGCGGCCTTCGTAGCCGGCAAAGTCGAGGAGGGCGGCGGCGTCCCTGGCGTCGCCGGCACGGGGCCAGCGCCAGAGCCGGCCCGGATCGAGGGCGAGGACGACGTTGTCGAGGACGCTGAGCGAGCCGAACAGGCGGGTGGTCTGGTAGGTGCGGGCGATGCCGGCCCTGGCGATGGCATGGGCGGGCGCACCGGCGAGATCCGCGCCGGCGAGGCGTATGGCGCCGGCGTCCGGCCGGTAGAAGCCCGAGACCATGTTGAGCACGGTGGTCTTGCCCGCGCCGTTGGGGCCGATGAGGCTGGTGACGGCGCCGGGGGCGGCCGTCACCGAGACGCCCTCGGCCGCGCGGATGCCGCCGAAGGCGATGCCGATGCCCTCGATCGCCAGGGGCTCGCCGCCACGCCGGTAGAGCAGGCGCGTCACGTCGGGCGAGGGCCGGGGCGGCTCGGGGGCGGGCTTGGGCAACAGTCGCGCCAAAGTCCCGATCAGCCCCGAGGGCACCAGCCACAGCACCACCAGGGTGGCGAGGCCGAAGAACAGGAGCCGGTATTCGGCGAGCCCCGCCAGCAGTTCCGGCAGGAGCACGGTCACGAGGGCGCCCACCAGCGGCCCCAGCACCGTGCCGGCCCCGCCCACCACCACCGAGAGGACGAACAGGATCGACTGCGAGAACGGGAACGAGCTCGGCGCGATGAATAGCATCAGGGGCGGCAGCACCGCGCCGGCCAGCGCCGTCAGCGCCGCCGAGATCGCGAAGGCCAGGGTCTTGACCCGCACCGGGTCGAACCCGAGGGAGGCGGCGGCGACATCGGCGTCGCGCACCGCCCGCATGGCCCGGCCGAGGCGGCTCAGCGCCAGGCGGTGGAAGCCGTAGAGGGCGCCACCCGCTCCGAGGACCGAGAGGAGCGCCAGCTCGCGCTCCAGGAACGCGTGGCCGAACAGGGTCGGGCCGCCGATGACGACGAGGCCGTTCTGGCCGCCGGTCAGCGCCCCGCCCTCGATCAGCCCGTGCTCGACGATGAAGCCGAAGGCGATGGTGACCATGGCCAGGTACGGCCCCTTCACCCGCATCGCCGGGATCGCGAGCAGCCCGCCGATGCCGGCCCCGATCAGCGCGGCCGCCGGCAGCGCCAGCCAGAAGCTCACCCCGGCCAGCGTCAGGATCGCGCTGGCGTAGGCGCCGATGGCGTAGAACCCGGCGTGGCCGAACGACATCAGCCCGGTCAGGCCGAGAAGCACGTTGAGGCCGGTGCCGGCGATGGCCGTAAGCGCGACGAGGGCGATCACGAAATGCGCGTAGCCGGAACTGACCAGCACCAGGGCGAGGCCGGCCAGGGTGAGGCCGGCGATGGCCAGCGGCATCGCGAGAGGCGAACGCAGCATCGCTCAGACCTTGTTGACGGCGGCGCGACCGAGCAGGCCGTCCGGCCGCAGGGCGAGCGCCAGGATGATCACCGAGAACACGACGATCTGGGTGTAGGTCGAGCCGAGGGTGGCGGTGACGAGCGCCTCGGCGAGACCATAGAGGAGGCCGGCCAGCACCACGCCGGTGGCCGAGCCGATGCCCCCCAGGATCGCCACCGCGAAGGCCTTGATGCCGAACAGGGTGCCCATCTCGGCCGAGACCGAGAACAGCGGCGCGATCAGCAAGCCCGCCACCCCGGCGAGCAGCGCCGAGAGGGCATAGGCGCAGGCCACGGTGCGGCGCACGTCGATCCCCATCAGCCGGGCGGCGTCGGCGTTCTGGGCCACCGCGAGCAGGACGCGGCCGAGGTCGGTCCGCCGGAACACCGTCCGGATGGCGAAGGCCACCCCGAGGCCGACCACGGGGATGACGAGTTGCAGGGGATAGAGGCCGGTGCCGAGGATCTCCACGGGCCTGGTGGCCAGCACGGAGGGCAGGCTGCGCGGCTCCTTGCCGAAGGTGAACAGGATGGCGTTGTCGAGGACGATGCCGCCGGCCACGGTGGCCAGCAGCCAGGAGTCGGACGCCCGCTCGACGAAGGGCCGCACCAGGAGGCGTTCCACCACGAGTCCGAGCAGCGCGCAGCCGGCGAGCGCCAGGAGCACGGCCAGCGGCATCGGCCAGCCGAGGGTGACGCCGAGGGCGTAGCCGAGCACCGCGCCCAGGGTCACAGCACTCCCTTGTGCGAAGTTGACGGTGCCCGACACCACGTAGGTGACGTGGAACCCGAGCGCGATCAGCCCGTACATGCTGCCGAGGCCGAGGCCGCTGACGAGGGTTCCGGTCAGCATGGGGTGGAGCCTTTCGGGTTGGCGGGGGCCGGACGTCGGACCGCAGGAGACGCCGGATCGGGCGCGGGTCCCTTCTCCCAGGGGGAGAAGGACAGGTTGAGGGGCGTGCCCCCTCCGGAACGGTCACTCCCCTCACCCCTGCGCTCTCCCCCTGGGAGAGGGAGCCCGTCGCGGCGCACGAACGACGTTGCGCCCTCGGAATCGGGTTGCGACGGGACCACCGGCAGCCCACCCCTCCCTTCAGTTGCCCACCGCGACGATCTCGCCGTTCTGGAACCGGGTGAAGACGTAGTCCTGCGGCCCGAGCGCGTCGTGCTGGCCGGGGGCGAAGGGTTTTTCGTAGGTCTTGATCAGGCCGGGATAGGTGGCGACCTTGTAGAAGCCGTCGCGCACCTCCGGTCCCTTGGCGGAGCCCGCCGCCTTGATGGCCAGCGCCAGGAGGTGGGTGGCGTCGTAGGCGTTGGCGATGCCCACCGCCGGGGTGACGTCGGCCATCGACTTGATCGCCGGGTACTTCGCCTTGAGGGCGGTCAGCACCGCGGTCGCCTTGGGAGACGTGTTGCCGGCAAAGGTGAAGGTCTGGATGAAGTGGACCTTGGCGGCACTCGGGCCGGCCAGTTCGTCGAAGCGCCCGCCGGCAGGGCCCCAGTGCGAGACCACCGGCACGCTCCAGCCCATCCGGTCGAGGGATTTGACGACCTGCGCCGAGGGGCCGACGTTGCCGACCATGAACAGGGCGTCGGCGCCGGCCTCCTTCAGCCGGGTGAGCTGGGGCACCATGTCGACGTCGGAGGCCTCGAACTTCTCGATGCCGGCCGCGGGCAGGTTCGCGCCCTTCAGGGCGGCGGTCAGGCCCTTCTCGTTGGACTCGCCCCAGGCGTTGTTGACGAGGATCATGCCCGGCTTCTTGGCGCCGTAGGTCTTGACCGCGTAGGCCACCAGCGCCTCGTCCACCAGCGCATCCACCGCCGAGACCCGGAAGGCGTAGTTGTCGGCGGCCCCGTTGCGGGTGATGCCGGTGCCCGCCGCCCAGGGGCCGAGGAAAGGCACCTTCATCTGGTTGGCGATGGGGACGATGGCCATCGACACCGGCGTGTCGAGGCCGCCCACCAGCGCCACGACCCCGACCCGCTGGACGAGCTCGCGCGCGGCGAGCACGCCCTTCGAGGGGTTGGCCTCGTCGTCGCGGGCGACGAGTTCGAGGGGCTGGCCGAGCACGCCGCCGGCGGCGTTGATCTCGTCGATGGCCAGCCCGATGCCCCGCGAGATCGCCTCGCCGGACTTGGCCGACTGGCCGCTCAGCGCCGTGACGAGGCCGATCTTGAGGGTCTCGGCCGCCTGGACGCCCGAGGCCAGACCCAGCCCGATCAGGGCCACCGTCCCCAGGGCCAGCCGGCGTGTCGGCGATCGGCGTCCTTCGGCCTTCGGAGCCCGGGCGTTCGGAGCCTGAGTTTTCAGAGCCTGAGGTTTCAGAGCCTGAGGTTTCATGGCCTGGGCGTTCATGGCGTCGTCTCCGGCTGAGGGTTACGGGCCTTTGCGCAACGGCCGTGCCATGCGCGTCGCATGGGCTGACGCCTTGCAGAGTCAGGCGAATCTCGGTTCGATGACGCCTCGCTGCCCAGATCGGCGCCAAACTGCATGCACTTGATGCATACACTTCGGCGCGATTCGCGCAATCCTGCCGCCGGACCCGATCCTGCCGCCCTCTCGAGGAGACCCCAGCCATGACGACCGGACCAGCCACCGACACGACGCAGCGCGACGCGGCCGTCGTCACCGCCTATCTCGAAGCCTCGATGGTGCCCGACCCCGAGCGGGCGGCGGGCTACATGGCGCCGGGCATCCCGATCACCTTCACCGGCGCCCGGCTGTTCCACCACCCGCGCGAGGTCACCGCCTTCAACGCCGGCCGCTACGCCTGGGTGAAGAAGCGCATGGAACGCCTCGACGTGGTGCCGGGCGACGGCGTCACCACGGTCTACAGCCTCGGCACCCTCTACGGCGCTTGGCCCGACGGCACCCCCTTCGAGGGCAACCGCTACGTCGACCGCTTCACCGTGCGCGACGGGGTGATCGTGACCATGGAGGTCTGGAACGACAGCGCCGAGCGCCTGCTCACGAAGCACGGGATCACCGCCTGAAGGGGGAGCCCGCGGCGTTGACAAACGCCGGCCCGGCCGTCTGTCCTGCGCTGGACCCATGCTGTTCACCCGCCTCTCCGACGACCTGTTCCGGCCGCTGGCCTCCCCGAGCCGGGCCTTCAACGCGGCCCTGCTGCTGCACCTGCACACCCGCGTCTTCGCCGACGTCGCCGACCCCCTGCGCAAGGGCGAACTCCTCACCGAGATCGGCGACTTCGCCGAGGCCTTCAGCCAGGGCGAGATCGCCGACGACGAGACCACCCCGGCGGACCCGGTCGAGCGCCGCTCGGCGATCTACCGGCGCCTGCTCGATGCCGGCTGGCTGACGGAGCGGCGCGAGCGCTACGTGCCGGTGGTGGAGTTCGACCCCGAGGCCCGCCTCCTCATCGAGGAGCTGGCCCGGCTCGACAGGGGCGAGACCCGCTCCTACGGCGGCGCGGTGCTGGAGGTGCTCGGCAGCCTGGAGAGCGCCATCGCCAACCCGGCCGACCGCTCGGAGGCGCTGGTCAATGCCGCCAAGGCGTCGCGCGCCTTCCTCGGCCACCTGCGCAGCCTGGCCGGGGCCATGCGCAAGGTCGAGGAGCGCATCCTGCGCGAGGACGACCAGCGCGCCGCCTTCCGGCTCTACTTCGAAGAGTTCGTCGCCCGCCACCTGGTCAGCGACTACCGCACCCTCCACACCCGCCTGAACCCGTTCCGCTTCCGCTCCGGCATCGTGCGCGAGGCGGCCCGGGCCCTGCGCGACGCCCTCACCATCCGCGCCCTGGCCGAGGCCGGCCTGCGCGAGGGCCGCGCCCCGGACCTGGGAAGCGCCGAACGGACCGTGCGCGGCGATCTGGCCGAGATCCTGGCGGTCTTCGAGGGGCTCGACCGGCATCTCGATGCGGTTGACGCGGTGGTCGCCCGGCTCGAACGGCGGATCGCGGCGGCCCTGCGCTACCTCGACCACCGCGATTCCGACCGGATCGAGCGGGTCGCCGCCGCCCTGCGGGCGGTGGGAGCGACGGGCACCCCGCCCGATCCGCCGCCGATGGCTCAGGTCTCGCTGCTGCACCCGCCGGTGGGCGAGCCCCACCTCTACCGGCCGCGCAACGCCCGCCGCCCGATCCTGGCCGAGCCGCTGCCCGAGATCTGGCTCGATCCCGCGGTGGAGGCCTTCATCGCCGCCAAGGACGCCTTCCGCCAGCGGGTGGCGGTGACGCCCGAACGGATGATCGCCTTCGTCGAGGGCCAGCTCGGCCGATCGACGGCGATCCGCGGCTCGCAGATCCGGGTGACCGACGTCGACGCCTTCGTGGTGTTCCAGCGCCTGCGCGAGCTCGACGTGCTGTTCGACGGCGCGCTCGGCCAGCGCTACCGCCTGTCGCGCCTGGAGGGCCGTGTCTCCAACGGCTGGCTCGACTGCCCGGATTTCCTGCTGGAACGGACCGGGCTGCGGGTGGTGCGGGAGCGCTGAGGCGAGGTCCAGCGGGGGGCGCATCCCCCTCCCCCTCGCGGGGAGGAAAGCGCGTGGCGGGTCCCGCTGTCCGCTTTGGACGGTCGGACACCGCCCCCCTGTCTCGCCCAACCGATTCGTTCGACGGCGTTGCGTAAACTGTATGCAATCTGCCCAATTCAGGTCAGAGGGCGCCCATTGTTTCCACTTTACAGAAAATAATATTCTCTCCAGTGAAGTGCATACATCCTCGCCCCCGGCGGGGTGTTTCACATGAAACGAATGGGAAGCCGGTCATGGATCCCCTGTCACTCACCCGCCGCGGTCTGATCGGCGGCGCGGCGGCGCTGGCCGCCCTCGGTCCCGGTGCGTCGCGCTCCTTCGCGCAGACGACGACCGGCACCCCTGCCGGGGCTCCCGCCGGCACCCTCAACTACGGTATCTCGATGAGCGACCTGCCGCTCACCACCGGGCAGCCGGACCGGGGTGCGGGCGGTTACCAGTTCACGGGCTTCACCCTCTACGATCCGCTGGTGGCCTGGGAGATGGACGTCTCCGACCGCCCCGGAAAGCTGGTGCCGGGTCTGGCCACCTCCTGGGAGAGCGACCCGGCCGACCGCAAGAACTGGGTCTTCAAGATCCGCGAAGGCGTGAAATTCCACGACGGCTCGCTCCTCGACGCCGATGCGGTGATCTGGAACTTCGACAAGGTCCTCAACAAGGACGCCCCGCATTTCGACCAGCGCCAGGCGGCACAGGTGCGCCCGCGCCTGCCCTCGGTGGCCAGCTACAGGAAGCTCGACGCCTCCACGATCCAGGTGACGACCAAGGCGGCCGATTCGCTGTTCCCCTACCAGATGCTGTGGTTCCTGGTGTCGTCGCCAGCCCAGTACGAGAAGGTCGGCCGCGATTGGGCGAAGTTCGCCTTCGAGCCCTCGGGCACCGGCCCCTACAAGCTCGCCGGCCTGACCCCGCGGGTGCGGGCCGAGCTCGTGCCCAACGAGGCCTACTGGAACCCCAAGCGTGCCCCGAAGCTCGCGCGGCTCATCCTGAGCTGCCTGCCCGAGGACCTGTCGCGGGTGAACTCGCTGCTCAGCGGCAGCGTCGACCTCATCGAACTGCCCGCCCCCGATTCAGTGCCCCGCCTCAAGGCCGCGGGCATGCGCATCGTCGGCAACGACACGCCCCACGTCTGGAACTACCACCTGTCGATGGTCGAAGGCAGCCCGTGGCGCGACCTGCGCCTGCGCAAGGCCGCCAACCTCGCCATCGACCGCGAGGGCGTGGCCACCCTGATGGGCGGGCTCGCCACCCCGGCCGAGGGCCAGGTGCAGCGCTCGAGCCCGTGGTTCGGCAAGCCGACCTTCAAGGTCGGCACCGACATCGACGCCGCCCGCAAGCTGATGAAGGACGCCGGCTACTCGGCCCAGAACCCGCTTAAGGCCAAGTTCATCATCCCCACCGGCGGCACCGGGCAGATGCTGTCCCTGCCCATCAACGAGTTCATCCAGCAGAGCTGGGCCGAAATCGGCATCGCGGTGGAGTTCCGCACCGTCGAGCAGGAAGTCGCCTACACCGCCTGGCGCCAGGGCGCGGCCGATCCGAGCCTGAAGGGCATCACCGCCAGCAACGTCGCCTACGTCACCTCCGACCCGCTCTACGCCATCATCCGCTTCTACGATTCGAAGCAGATCTCCCCCAACGGCGTGAACTGGAGCCACTACCGCAACCCGGAGGTCGACGCCCTCTGCGACAAGGTCAAGCAGAGTCTCGACCCCAAGGAGCAGGACGCGATGCTGGCGCGTATCCACGAGATCGTGGTCGACGACGCGGTGCAGGTCTGGGTCGTCCACGACACCAATCCCCACGCCCTGTCCCCGAAGGTGAAGGGCTACACCCAGGCCCAGCACTGGTTCCAGGACCTCACCACCCTGTCGTGAGGGCGCGCTCCCGCCGACGCCGTCGCGTCGTCGGCGGGGTCCTTGCCGATCCACCGCCCGCTTGCCTCGGATTGCCGGGCGATACGGTTTCCGCTTGGATCGAGCGGGACCCGTATCACCGAGCCCGCGCGGCGCCTGAGCGAAGCCCATGTCCGCATCACGACGTGATCAACCGGAAATGGGATGACGGGACGGCCTACGTCCCGATCATCGAGCGGATGCGGGCGGCCATGGTCTCGATGGCGAAGGGCTTGGTCAGCACCGCCATGCCGGGGGCGAGCGAGCCGTTGCCGACGGCGGCGTTCTCGGCGTAGCCGGTGATGAACAGCACCTTCAGGGCCGGCCGGCGCGCGCGCGCGGCATCCGCCATCTGGCGTCCGTTCATGCCGCCGGGCAGGCCCACGTCGGTGATGAGCAGGTCGATGCGCACGTCCGACTCCAGCACCCTGAGGCCCGCCGCGCTGTCGGACGCCTCGATGGCGGTGTAGCCGAGGTCCGCCAGGACGTCGGCGATCAGCATGCGCACGGTGGATTCGTCGTCCACCACCAGCACCGTCTCGCCCTGGACCGAGCGCGGCAGCCGGGCGATGTCGGTGGGGGCCTCCTCCGGCGCGATCTCGCCCTCGTGCCGCGGCAGGTAGATGCAGACCGTCGTACCCTTGCCGACCTCCGACGTGATGCGGACCTCCCCGCCCGACTGCTGGGCGAACCCGTAGATCATGCTGAGCCCGAGGCCCGTGCCCTGCCCGATCGGCTTGGTCGTGAAGAACGGCTCGAACACCCGCTCCACCACCTCCGGCGGCATGCCGATGCCGGTGTCGGTGACGCTCAGGCACAGGTACTGCCCCGGCGGCATGTCGTGCCCGCGCCCCGCCTGCGCGTCGAACCGGGTGTTGGCGGTCTCCACCGTGATGCGGCCGCCCTCCGGCATCGCGTCGCGGGCGTTGATGCACAGGTTCAGGAGTGCGTTCTCGAGCTGCGAGGGGTCGACCAGGGCCGGCCAGATCCCGGCGGCGGCGGCGACGTCGATCGGGATCGCCGGCCCCACCGTGCGCTGGATCAGCTCGCGCATGTCCGCCACGAGGCGGTTCACGTCGGTGGGCTTCGGGTCGAGGGTCTGGCGGCGGGAGAACGCGAGCAGCCGGTGGGTCAGCGCGGCGGCGCGCTTCGAGGCCCCCTGCGCCGCGGCCATGTAGCGTTCGACGTCGTTGAAGCGGCCCTGCTGCATCCGGGTCTGCATCAGTTCGAGCGCACCCGAGATGCCGGCCAGCAGATTGTTGAAGTCGTGGGCGAGACCGCCGGTGAGTTGGCCCACCGCCTCCATCTTCTGGGCCTGGCGCAGGGCCTCCTCGGCCGCCATCAGGTCGCCGGTGCGGGCCGCCACCTGCTCCTCGAGGGTCGCGTTGAGGGCGGCGAGCGCATCCACCGCCTCGCGCACCGCCGCATCCGCCCTGACCCGTTCGATATGGGCCCAGCAGCGTTCCGTGACCTCGCGGACGAGGGTCAGGTCGTGCGCGGTCCAGGTGCGGGGGACCCGGTCGTGGATCGCCATCAGGGCGGTCAGGCGGCCGTCCTTGATCAGCGGCATGCAGATCGTGGCGGCGATGCCGATCGCCTGGAAGGTCGCGGCCTCCTCCGGCGCCAGCTCCGCCAGGTTGTCGTTGACGATCAGCGGTTCGCCGGCACCGAGGTCGCGCACCGCGCGCCTGCCGAAGGCGGCCAGGCTGTAGTGGCCGACGATGCTGGGGGAGCCGGGTGCGGCCCAGTCGCCGCGGATGGTGAAGCCGTCCTCGTCCGGGTCCATGTCCGCGTAGGCGCAGTTCGACAGGGACAGGTGCTCGGCCACCATCCGCGTGGTGGTGGCCAGGATGGCGTCGGCGTCCACGCTCTTGGCGGTGGCCACCCCCAGGTCGTCGAGGAAGCGCAGGCGGGCCTCGTTGGCGCGCAACGCCTCGTCCGCCTGCCGCCGGCGGGTGATGTCGATGGCGGTGCCCAGCGCCCGCAGGCAGCGGCCGCCCTCGTCGAACAGGCCCCGGCCCTTGGCCGCGACCCAGCGCACGAGGCCGTCCTCCTTGCCGACCGTGCGGTACTCGACGTCGTAGGTCGCCCGCTGCAGCGGATCGAGGGCCGAGGCGAAGGCGGCGACGGTCGCGTCCCGGTCCTCCGCGTGCAGGCCGCCGTAGAAGTCGTCCATGGAGCAGGGCACGTCCGGCGAGATGCCGAACATCGCCTTGGTGCGGTCCGACCAGGTCAGGACGCCGGTGGAGAGGTCGAGGTCCCAGGTGCCGATCTCGGCCGCCGCCACCGCGAGCTGGTGCGAGACCTCGCTGAAGGCCAGGCGCTCCCGGCTGGCCTGCCGTTCCGCCGCCAGGATCGCGTTCTGGGTCTCGAGGGCGCAGAGGCGGTCCCGGTCGAGGGTGACGTCGAGCTGGCTGGCGAAGAAGTACGCGAGCGCCCCGGCCGCGTCGGTGACCGGCGCCAGCAGGAGCCGGTTCCAGAACGGGGTGCCGTCCTTGCGGTAGTTGCGGATGTCCATCTCGACGGCCCGCGGCACCGCCAGCGCCTCCCGCAGGCGGGCCACGTCGTCGGGATCGGTCTCGCCCCCCTGCAGGAACCGGCAGTTGCGGCCCAGGATCTCCTCGCGGTCGTAGCCGGTGAGACGGCAGAACGCCTCGTTGACGAAGACGATCGGATTGTCGGGCAGGCGCGGGTTGGTGATGACCATCGGCATGCGCGTGGCGCGCACGGCCGCGGGGAACGGATCGAAGCCGCCGTCGGTGCCGGCGATCTCGGCGCCGATCCGGGTCTCGTCGCGCAAGAGCTGCTCGACGGAGTCCCGCGGGATCGACGGCTCGGTCGTGTGGTCCTTCGAGGTCTCGTCCATGCGACCGGCGGTATACCCGACAAAGGATCGTTTTTCACCGCGCCCGGCCACGCGCCGCGGGCGATCGGGTCCCGGACGAGGTTCTTCGCGAGCGGGACGTTCTGGGAATCGGGTTTTTGCGGGACATGTTCCCGGCTTGTCATCGGGGAGGACGGCCCGCCGGCCCGTGCTAGGAGGAAGGCGATCCGAACGCCAGCCGGTCCGCCATGCTTGAAGCCTTCCGCGCCATCGTCGACGGCGACGAGCCCCCTCCCCCCGGGGCCCGCGCGCCCGACGAGACCGAACTCACCCGCGCCCTGCAGGTGCTGCTCAAGAGCCAGTGCGTCTATGCCGGCACGCCGGGCATCGGCCGCTCCTACGAGATCGCCCGGCACTACGCGCCGTTCTTCCAGAGCTACTTCTCCTGCCTCGGCTACGGCTTCGAGGTCTCGCACCGCGACCAGATGGTGTTCCTGCGGGTTCCGACCGACGGGGTCCGCCACGACGGCCAGGCCGAGCGCCTGCGCAAGGACGAGACCCTGGTGCTGCTGGCCCTGCGCCTCGCCTACGAGGAGGGCTTGCGCGACCACCGCGTCACCACCGAGGGGGTGGTCGAATGCACCACCGACGACATCGCCGAGTCGATCCGCACCGCCGCCCGCAGCGATCCGCCCGAGGAGACGCGGCTCACGGAGATCCTGCGCCTGTTCGCCCGCAAGGGCGCGCTGCGCCTGGGCGAACGCGACAAGGCGGAGCGGATCACGCCCCTGATGGTGCTGCCGGGCATCGCGGTGCTCTCGCCCGACGCCTGGATGGACCAGGTCCGGGCCTGGGCCTCGCGCGGTGAAGACGAAGGGTGACGGGGGAACGGCCGAACGCCCTGGGTCGTTTCCCGTGGCCTTAGCCGGCTCGGCGATCGCCTCCGGCCGCACCTGCCGGAGAGCCTCGTTGTTTCGCATGGACGCGCCGACGCTCGAACACATCGCCCGGCTCGGGTACGGCGCCCGCGGGGCGGTCTACTGCCTCGTCGGCGGGCTCGCCGTCCTCGCCGCCGTCGGCACCGGCGGCCAGACCGGGGGCAGCAAATCGGCCCTGACCGCCCTGCTGACGCAGCCGTTCGGGCGGATCTGGCTCGGGCTCGTCGCCTTGGGCCTGCTGTGCTTCGCCGTCTGGCGGATCGTCGAGGCCGCCACGGACGCCGATCGCCACGGGCGCTCGGGCAAGGGTCTGGCGGTGCGCGCCGCCCATGTCGTCAGCGGGCTGACCAACGCGGCGCTGGCGCTCAGCGCCGGGCAGCTCGCCCTCGGCCTCGCCCTGTCGAGCCGGGACAACGAAGCCGCGCAGGATTGGACCGCCTGGCTGCTCGCCCAGCCGTTCGGGCAGTGGCTCACCGGGATCGTCGGCCTCGTGGTGATCGGCATCGGCCTCGGCTTCCTGCGCAAGGGCTGGTCGGGCGACGTCGTCAAGCACCTCGCCCTGCCGGCGGGCGCCGGGTCCTGGGCGGTCCCCCTCGGCCGGCTGGGCTTCGCCGCGCGCGGGGTGGTGTTCGCGCTCATCGGCGGCTTCCTCGTCCTGGCCGCCGTCCACAGCCGCTCCTCGGAGGTGAAGGGCCTGGGCGAATCCCTCGTCTTCCTCCGCAGCCAGCCGTTCGGATGGGTGCTCCTCGGGCTGACCGCGGCCGGCCTGTTCGCCTTCGGCCTGTTCAGCTTCGTCCAGGCCCGCTACCGCCGCATCGACGCCCCCGACATGGCCGACGGCAAGGCCGCCCTGAAGAGCGCGGCGTCCTCGCTGCCGGGGCGGTGACACCGACATCCAAGGATGAGCCCACCGTGGCCGTGAGGCAGTGGAGGCGCCATTGGCCGCGGCGCTCCGGCCTGCTTCCCGTCGTCCCCTGCCATGCCGGCCCCCTCGCTTGCGCCGGCCGCGCGAGTCGGGGCAACTGGACGGCCACCCCTCACGGATCGCCGGGCCCCTCGGAGTGTATCGCCTCACCGACATCGTCCTCTCCAACTGGTACCTGATCCGGCGCGAGCAGATCCGGATCCGGGGCGCGACCGCCTTGGTCGGGCCGACGGGGGCGGGCAAGTCGACGATCTTCGACGCGGTCGGCACGGTGCTGGCCGGCAACAACGCCAGCCGGCTGGCGCTCAACGCGTCCGCCTCGGGGCGCAGCGCACGCACGGTGCGCGACTATTGCCTGGGCTGGATCAGCGACCCGGCCGAGGGCGGGCGCCCCACCCGCGAGGCCTGCGAGACCCTGATCGTCCTGGTGTTCGAAAACGCCGCCACCGGCCGGGTCGTCTCGGTGGGGCTGGCGCTGGCCGCCCGCGCCGAGGACAGCCGCGAGACCACCCTGTCGCGCTTCATCGCGGAAGGGCACCGGTTCGAGATCGGCGACTACGTGCGCGAGACGCCGGAGGGCAGCTTCGTCGCCCCCTGGCCCGAGATCGCCAAGGATCTGCGCCTGGTGTCGCGGCGCTTCGAGGAATTCCGCTCCTCGGGCGAGCGCTTCACGGCGCAGGTGCTCGCCCTCCTGCGCGAGGGCGCCCCGGCGCCCGAGCCGCGCCACTTCCTGCGCACCTTCTCGAACGCCGTCGCCTTCAAGCCGATCTTCGATTCCAGCGCCTTCGTGCGCTCCTTCGTGCTCGAGCCCGAGCCGCTCGACGTCGCCCGCATCCGCCAGTCGGTGGAGAACTGGCGTCGGCTCCTCGAGACCATCGAGGAGCTGGAGCGGCGGCTCTCGCATCTGCGCCGCCTGCTCACCCGCTACGAGACCTGGGCGGAGGCGAGCCTGTCGGCCGCCCTCGACGAGGTGCGCGCCGCCGGGGCCGACCTGCGCCGGCGGCTCCTCGACTGGAGCGCGGCGAGGGCCCGCCTCGGCGAGGTCGCCGAGCGCCTGCGCATCGCCCGCGAGAGCGTCGCCGCCAGCCAGGGCTTCGTGCGCGACATCGACGGGGAGATCGCCGCCAAGAAGGCGCTGGCGGCGGGCACCGCCGCGCAGGGCAGGCTCGCCGCCACCGATGCCGGCCTGTCCATGCTGGCGCGCGACCGGCGCGACCTCGGGACCCGGGTGGGCGACCTCGTCGGCCTGGTGCTCGAGGCGGGCAAGCTCGCCGCGATCCTTCCCGAGATCCGCCGGATCGACCCGCAGGCGGCGCGGGTGGTGGAGGCCTGCGCCCGCTCGGGGCTGCGCCGGGACGCGCCCCCCGACGAGAGCCTGCGCCCGGACGGGCCGCTGGCGCGCCTCGTCGCCGACCTCTCCGCCCTGCCCGACATCGCCACGCCCCTCGACCGGGCCGCCGAGGACATGGCCCTGCGCGCCCGTGCCGAGGAGACGCAGGTTCAGAGCCTCTCGGCCGCCTTTTCCGGTGGTCGCGCCAGCGCGGGGCGGCTGTCCTCGGACACCGCCGGCTTTCGCGACGAACTCGCGCGCCTGGGCATCGAGGCGGTGCCGGTGTGCGAACTCGCCGAGATCGTCGATCCGGCCTGGGGCCCGGCCCTGGAGGGCCTGCTGGGCGGCGCCCGCGAGGCCCTGGTGGTGCAGCCCGACCGCCTCGCCCAGGCCTTCGCCCACCTGGAGGCGCGCAAGAGCCAGTTCTACCGCTGCCTGTTGGTCAAGACCACAGACACCGCCCGGCGCCGGGGCGGGCGCGACGACGTCGGCCCGCTCTCGCTGATCGCATCGGACGATCCCCACGCCATGGCCTTCCTCGCCGCCCGGCTCGGCGGTTACGACCTCGCCCCCGACGATGCGGCCCTGTCGCGGATGAGCCGGGCTGTGGCGCCGAGCGGGCGCTCGACCTCGGGCATGGCCTATTCGGTGGTGCGCCCGGTGCAATTGATGATGACCCGCGGCAGCCGGGGGCCCACCGCCGAGGGCCGGCAGGCGCTGGAACAGGCGGTGGCGGAGGCCCGGCGCCTGCGCTCGCAGGCCGACGTGCTGCGCGAGGCCGCCCGCAGCGCCACCGTGCTGGGAAAACGCCTCGGCGAGGCCGATCTCGACGTCGCCGCCCTGCGCGAGGAGGCCGATACCATCGAGGGCCGGCGGCGCAGCCTCACCACCGAGCGCGAGGCGGTGGAGAAGGCCGACACCGGCGCCCTGGAGGCCGAGATCCGCGACCTGCAGGCCGAGCGCTCGGCCTATCTCACCGAACTGGTGCAGGTGCTCGAGCCCAAGCGCGACGCGCTGCTGGGCGAGGAGGCCGGGCTGAAGGCGAAGGTGACGGCCTCCCGCGAGGCGGCCCGCGCGGCGCTGGCCGCCCGCCGTAGCGCCCACGCCCGCTGGAGCGGCGGCGACAGGGTGCGCATCCGCCTCGTGCGTCCGGACGGGTTCGATCCGGCGGCGGTGGCCAGGGCGCGGGCGGATGCGGCCGGGCTCGACGCGAAGGACCTGGCCGCTCTGGCCAACGCCGCCCGCCAGGCCGCCCGCGAGGGGGCCGAGACCGCCCGCACGCAGGGGCGCGCCGCCGAGCGGGATCTGGCCGAATACTGCGCCCAGTGGCGGCTCGAGAATCCGCTCGGGCGCGGCGACGTGCCGGCCTCCTTCGGCTACGCCTGGGTCGTGCGCGCCCACGACGAGGTCGCCGGGCACGAGCTGCGCCGCTACCGCGATCAGGCGCTGCGCGCCGAGGGCGAGATGCGCCGGCTGATGACGGAAGACCTGCTGACCCGGCTCGCCGACAAGTTCGAGCGGGTCCGCACCCGCCTCGACGCCCTGAACGAACGGCTCTCGACCCAGAGCTTCACCGGCCAGACCTACGCCTTCGAGGCGGCGGTGGACCGGCGCTACGCGGCCGTCCATGCGCTGGCCACCGAAGTCGCCCGCTCGCCCGACGCCGCCCAGGCGATCCTGCCCGAGGCGGGGGCGCCCGCGGACGGGCCGCTCTCGGCGGCCATCGCCGAGATCTCGGCGCTGATCGCCGGCGAGGAGAGCGCGGCGCGGCTGGCCGACTACCGCAACTACTTCGTCTACGAGATCGGCATGCGCGATGCCGCGGGCAACCGCACCACCATGTCGAACCGGGCCCTGCGTGGCTCGGGCGGAGAGGCGCAGGCGCCGTTCTACGTGGCCATCGCCGCCTCCCTCGCCTCGGCCTACTACCCCGGAGACCGCCCCGGCGACGAGAACCCGGGCCTGGGCCTGTGCCTCCTCGACGAAGCATTCTCGAAGCTCGACGTGCGCAATTCCCAGGCTCTGGTCGACCTCTACCAGGCCTGGGGCCTGCAACTGCTGATCGCCGCGCCCGAGGACAAGCGCACCACGCTGACCGAGGTGATGGACACCATCGTCACGGTCTACAAGAACCCCGACCTCACCTCCGTGCGCATCGAATCCGAGCATCCGCTGGAGGCGGCCAAGCGGGCGCTCGCCGCCATCAATCCGGAGCGCCGGAGCCCGCAAGCCTCTGTCATGACGAGCGATGCCGCCGAATAGGCCGGCGCCCGGCGCGAGGGATTCTCGCGGCATCGGCGGTTGCCCCGCCCACGATCCCCAAGTACAGCCGACCGACACGGCCGGCCGATCGACCGGAGAAACCCTCTCCGCCCGCCCGGCGGCGGCGGCGCTGGCAAGGTTGTGCTTCGCGTCGTCGCCGAATCGGTCGATGGCGGCGACCAGCAATGACGGATGATGGCATGCGCATCTTGGTGACCGGCGGCTGCGGCTTCATCGGCTCGGCGCTCGTTCTGCACCTGGTGGAAGACCTCGGCCACGACGTCCTCACCCTCGACGCGCTGACCTATGCGGCCAACCCGATCTCGCTGCAGCCGTTGGCCGACGATCCGCGCCATCGCCTCGTGGAAGCCGACATCTGCGACGCGCCGGCCGTGCACGCCGCCTTCGCCGCGTTCCGGCCGCAGGCGGTGATGCATCTGGCCGCCGAGAGCCACGTCGACCGCTCGATCACCGATCCGGGCGCCTTCATCCGCACCAACGTCATTGGCACGCAGGTGATGCTCGATGCGGCCCGCGGCCATTACGAGGGCCTCACCGGGCCCGACCGCGAGGCTTTTCGCTTCCTCCACGTCTCCACCGACGAGGTCTACGGCTCGCTGCCGCCGGGCGGGTTCTTCACGGAGGAGAGCCGCTACGACCCGCGCTCGCCCTATTCGGCGTCGAAGGCGGCGTCCGACCATCTGGCCCGCGCCTGGCACGAGACCTACGGGCTGCCGGTGCTGGTCACCAACTGCTCCAACAACTACGGCCCCCGGCACTTCCCCGAGAAGCTGATCCCGCTGATGATCCTCAACGCCCTGGAGGGCAAGCCGCTGCCGGTCTACGGCGACGGGCTCAACGAGCGCGACTGGATCCATGTGGAGGACCACGCCCGCGGCCTCGTGGCGGTGCTGGAGAAGGGCACGCTCGGCGAGACCTACCTCCTCGGCGGCCGCTCGGTGCGCAACAACCTCGCGGTGGTGAAGGGCCTGTGCGCCGCCTTCGACCGGCTGCGCCCGGAGGCCGGCCCGCACGAGCGGCTGATCACCTACGTCGCCGACCGCCCCGGCCACGACCGCCGCTACGCCATCGACCCCACCAAGTCCGAGGCCGAGGTCGGCTGGGTCCCCACCAAGGTGTTCGAGGAGGCCCTGGAGGAGACCGTGCGCTGGTACCTCGACAACGAATCGTGGTGGCGCCCGATCCGCGAGGGCCGCTATTCCGGCGAACGCCTCGGCCTGTCCGGAAAGGCCTGAGGTGGACGTCCTCATCCTCGGCGGGGCCGGGCAGGTCGGCACCGAACTCCAGGCCGCCGGCCGCTGGCCCGAGGGCGTGCGCCTGCACGCCCCCGACCGGCACGCCCTCGACATCACCGACGCGGCGGCGGTGGCCGCTCTCATCGCCGGAACGCCCTGGGCGGCGGTGATCAACACGGCCGCCTACACGGCGGTGGACAAGGCCGAGAGCGAGGTCGCGCAGGCCTGGCGCCTGAACGCGCTGGCGCCCGCCTATCTGGCGGCCGAGACGGCCCGCACCGGCATCCCGCTGGTGCAGGTCTCCACCGACTACGTCTTCGACGGCAGCGCGCCGGGCGCCTACGAGGCCGATGCGCCCATCGCCCCGCGCAGCGTCTACGGGGCCAGCAAGGCCGCCGGCGAGATGGCGGTGCGCACCGCCAACCCGCGCCACGCCATCGTGCGCACGGCCTGGGTGGTGAGCCCGCACCGGGGCAACTTCGTCAAGACCATGCTGAGGTTGGCCGCCGAGCGCGACGCCCTGAGCGTCGTCGACGACCAGCACGGCTGCCCGACGAGCGCGGCCGACCTCGCGCAGGCCCTGGCCGCGATCGCCCTGCGCCTGGCGTCCGACGCGGGCGCCCCCACCGGCACGGTCCATTGCGTCAACGAGGGCGCCACCACCTGGTGCGGCTTCGCCCAGGCGATCGTGGCCGGCGCCGCCCGGCGCGGCGGCCGCTCGGTGCCCGTCACCGGCATCCCCACCAGCGCCTACCCGACTCCGGCCCGGCGGCCCGCCAACTCGCGGCTCTCCACACGCAGCCTGACGCAGGCCTACGGCCTCGTGCCGCGGCCCTGGGAACAGGCCCTCGACGACATCCTCGACCGGCTCGTGGGGCCGGCGACAGAAGGAGTGCAGCCATGAAGGGGATCGTTCTGGCCGGAGGCTCGGGCACCCGGCTGCATCCGGCGACGCTGTCGATCAACAAGCAGCTGCTGCCGGTCTACGACAAGCCGATGATCTACTACCCGGTCTCGGTGCTGATGCTGGCGGGCATCCGCGAGATCCTGATCATCTCGAGCCCGGAGCACCTCGACAACTACAAGCGCCTGTTCGGCACCGGCGAGCAGTTCGGCCTGAGCTTCTCCTACGCGGTGCAGCCGCGTCCCGAGGGCCTGGCGCAGGCCTTCGTCATCGGGCGCGACTTCGTCGGCAGCGACGACGTCGCCCTGGTGCTGGGCGACAACCTGTTCTTCGGCTCAGGGATGAGCGAGTTGCTGGCGCGGGCGCGCGAGCGCAAGCACGGTGCGACGGTGTTCGCCTACCACGTCGAGAATCCGGCCGCCTACGGCGTCGTCACCCTCGACCGCGAGGGCCGGCCCCTGCGCCTCGTGGAGAAGCCCAAGGAGCCCGAGAGCCCCTGGGCGGTGACGGGCCTCTACTTCTACGACAACCAGGTCCTCGACATCGCCGCGGCGGTGACGCCCTCGGCGCGGGGCGAGCTCGAGATCACCAGCGTCAACCAGGCCTACCTGGAGAAGGGCGAGCTCCACGTCGAGAAGATGTCGCGCGGCTACGCCTGGCTCGACACCGGCACCCACGACAGCCTGCTGGAGGCGGCCGAGTTCGTGCGCACCCTGCAGCACCGCCAGGGCCTGCAGGTCGCCTGCCTGGAGGAGATCGCCTACCTCCAGGGCTTCATCGGCAAGGACCAGCTCGTCGCCCGCGGCGAGCTGTTCGCCAAGACCGCCTACGGGCAGAACCTGCTCCGGCTCGCCCGCGAGGAGATGCCGGGGCAGGCCGGGCTCTGAGGGGAAGGTCGGCAGGCGATGAGGATTTTCGCGTCGCCTGACCCGTCAGGGACAGAGCGTCGCTGAAGAATGAGATCGTTTCCTCTCCATGAAGCCTCGGTGAAGCGCGCACCTCTCCTCCCCCTTGTGGGGAGGAGTAGGGCGGTGGGGGTGGTTCCGCCTGCCACCGACCGAGCGTCGCCCAGCCACCACCACCCCCTGAACCTCCTCCCCACAAAGGGGTGGGGAGAGCGTTCGGCCCTCCTCACGCCATGCGCTGCGGTTCCCGCTCTTCCCGCGCGAGGACCGGCGCCGGGTAGGGTGCGGCGGCCAGCAGCGCGTTCGAGGCGTCCTCGACCCGCTCCTGCAACCGGTCGAGGAACGTCGCGCGGTCGAGGCCCGGCAGGATCGGGGGCAGGAAGGCGATGACGGTGGTGCCCGGGCGCCGCATCAGGCTGCGGCGCGGCCAATAGAGGCCGGTGTCGAGGGCCACGGGCACGCAGGGCACGTCGAGCGCCGCGTAGAGATGGGTGATGCCGAGCTTGTAGGCGGGGGCGGCGCCGGGCGCCCGGCGGGTCCCCTCGGGGAAGATGATGAGCTGGCGGCCGTCGCGGATCGCCTGGGCGGCGGCCTCGTTCATGGTCGCCATCGCCTTGGCGCCGCGGCTGCGGTCGATCGCCACCATGCCGCTGCGCGACAGGTACCAGCCGATCAGCGGGATCCAGAGAAGCTCGCGCTTGAGGATGTAGGCGAAGTCCGGGAACACCGTGACCAGCGCCAGGGTCTCCAGCGCCGACTGGTGCTTGGCCGCCACGATGCAGGCCCCGGCCGGCCGGTTCTCCAGGCCGCGGAACTCCACCGTCAGACCGCCGACCACGCGCAGCAGCCACAGGGTGGTGCGGCCCCAGACCTGCGCCAGCCGGATCACCGCGCGGCGGGAGACCAGGGTCGGCAGGCCGGCCACGGCGATCACCGTGGTGGCGAGGTAGAAGGCGCAGTTGAAGGCAAGCGATCGGAGGAGGAGCATCGACGACCCGGGTCACGCCGCCCCCGCGACGCCGGGGCCGGCCGCCTGCGTGTAGCGCGCCGGTCCCCGCTTCACCACCGTGCCGGGTAGGGAGTCGGGACAATCGGGTGAAACCCGATTGTCGATGGACCGGGCGCGAAGAGCGCCCCGCGGAGCGGGCTTTGCAGGACGCACGTCCTGCAAAGCGTCGCGCGAAGCGTGAGCCCAAGGCCGCGGATGCGGCCGCCGGCGCTTGAGGCAAACCCAAGACGACAGGGCGATCGGGTTCACCCGAGCGCCCTGGGTAGGGAGTGGCCCTCAATATCCCTCGGCGAGGGTGCCGCGCTGGCGCGGATCGGCGGCCCCGGCGAGCAATCCCTCCGCCGCCATCACGGAATTGGCCGAGCCGGAGCTCTGGCCCACCGCCACGGCGTGGCCCCGCGCGCGCAGGAGCGCCAGGGTATCGGGCGAGACGCCCTCCTCGACGCTCAGGCGGTCGGGCCGCCACTGGTGGTGGATGCGCGGGGCCGCCACCGCCTGGGCGAGGTTGAAGCCGAAGTCGACGAGGCCGACCACCACCTGCAGCACGGTCGAGATGATGCGGCTGCCCCCCGGGCTGCCGGTGGCCAGCACCAGCCGGCCGTCCCGGAACAGGAAGGTCGGGGTCATCGACGAGAGCGGGCGGGCGCCGGCCGCCACCGCGTTGGCCTTGCCGCCCACGAGGCCGTAGGCGTTGGTGGCCCCGACCTTGGCCGAGAAATCGTCCATCTCGTTGTTGAGGAGCACGCCGGTACCCTCGGCGACGAGGCCGACGCCGTAGGAGAAGTTGAGGGTGGTGGTGTTCGAGACCGCGTTGCCGGCCGCATCGATCACCGAGAAGTGGGTGGTCTGGTCGGGCTCGAACGCGAGCGGATCGCCGGCCTTGACGGAATCGGCGCTGCGGGCGCGGGCCGGATCGATGGCCGCGCGTAAGGTCGCGGCGTAGGATTTCGCGGTCAGCCCCTCCACCGGCACCTGGGTGTGGGCGGGGTCGCCGAGCCAGGTGGCGCGGTCGGCGTAGGCGGGCTTCATCGCCTCGGCCAGATGATGGATCGCCTCGGCGCTGCCCGCCCCCATCCGGGCGAGGTCGAAGCCCTCCAGGATGTTGAGGATCTGCAGGAGATGGATGCCGCCCGAACTCGGCGGCGGCATCGAGACGACCTCGTAGCCGCGGTAGCGGCCGCGCACCGGCTCGCGCACCACCGTGCGGTAGGCATCGAGATCGGCCGCCGTCATCACGCCGCCCGCCCCCCGCACCGCCGCGGCGATCCTCTCGGCGACCGGCCCGCGGTAGAAGGCGTCGGCCCCTCGCGCGGCGATGGCCTTGAGGGTGTCGGCGAGATCGGTCTGGACGAGGGTGTCGCCGCGGGCCAGGGGCGCGGTCCCGGAGAAGAAGATCGCCCGGCTCGACGGCCAGCGCCCCAAGAGCCCGGCGGCCCGGGGCAGCGAATCGGCGAGCCCGGCCTCCACCGGGATGCCGCCGCGGGCCAGCGCCTCGGCCGGGGCGACGAGATCGGCGAGCGACAGGCGGCCCGAACCGTAGAGGCGGTGGGCGTCGGTCAGGCCCCGCACGGTGCCGGGCACGCCGATGGCCTTGCCGCTCCGGGTGGAGGCGGACGGGTCGGGCTCGCCGCGGGCGTCGAGGAACATGTCGCGGCTGGCCGCCGCCGGGGCGGTCTCGCGGTAGTCGATCGCCACCGTGGCCGCCGGCTCGGCCCGGTGCACCAGCATGAAGCCGCCGCCGCCGAGGTTGCCCGCCCGCGGCAGGGTCACGGCCAGGGCGAACCCCACCGCCACGGCGGCATCGACGGCGTTGCCGCCGCGCCTGAGAATGTCGACCCCGACCCGCGTCGCCGTGGCGTCCTGCGACGAGACCATGCCGTGGCGCGCCAATACCGGGAGCACCCGGGCGTCGTCGGACTGGATCGGCGGCGTCTGCGCCCGGAGCGGTCCGCTCAGGAGAAGGAGGGCGAGCCCGACGCGGAGAAGGTCAGTCGTCGTCGCTCTCGTCGGCTGCCGCATAGAGTCCTTCCGCACCGATCCCCTCGTCGAGCATCATGCGGGCGCGCGCCCGCAGCTTTTCCGTCTCGCTCTTCAGCTGGCCGCAGGCGGCCAGGATGTCGCGGCCGCGCGGGGTCCGCACGGGAGAGGCGTAGCCGGCGTCGTAGACGATCTCGGCGAAGCGCTCGATCCGCTCCCACTCGGAGCAGGCGTAGGCCGAGCCCGGCCAGGGGTTGAACGGGATCAGGTTGATCTTGGCCGGGATGCCCTTGAGCAGGCGCACGAGTTCGCGGGCGTCGGCGTCGGTGTCGTTGACGCCCTTGAGCATCACGTATTCGAAGGTGATGCGCCGGGCGTTGTTGAGGCCCGGATAGGCGCGGCAGGCGGCGATCAGCTCGGCCAGCGGGTACTTGCGGTTGAGCGGCACCAGGGTGTCGCGCAGGTCGTCGCGCACGGCGTGCAGCGAGATCGCCAGCATCGCATGGGCGTCGGTGCCCAGGCGCTGCATCTGCGGCACCACCCCGGAGGTCGAGACGGTGATGCGCCGGCGCGAGAGGCCGAGCCCGTCCTGGTCGGCCATGACGCCGACGGCGTCGATCACCGCGTCGGTGTTGTAGAGGGGTTCGCCCATGCCCATGAACACGATGTTGGTCACCGCCCGCCGGGTCTCGTCGGCCCCGGCCTGCACCGGGTTCTGGCCGGCCCAATCGTTGAGGCGGTCACGGGCCACTACCACCTGGGCCGTGATCTCGGCGGCGGTGAGGTTGCGCACGAGGCGCTGGGTGCCGGTGTGGCAGAACGAGCAGGTGAGCGTGCAGCCGACCTGGGAGGAGACGCACAGGGTGCCCCTCCCCCGGCCGGGAATGTAGACGCATTCGATCTCGGCGCCGCGGTTGTGGTCGTGCCGGCCGGTGGGCGGCATCCGCAGGAGCCACTTGCGGGTGCCGTCGCGAGAAACCTGCTCGGTGACGACCTCGGGCCGGTCGAGGGTATAGGCCTCGGCGAGCTGCGCCTTCAGCCCCTTGCCGACGTTGGTCATGTCGGAGAACTGGGTGGCGCCGCGCACGTTGAGCCAGTGCCAGACCTGGGCGGCGCGCATCTTCTGCTCGCGCTCGGACACGCCGATCGCCCCGAGCCGGGCCTTCAGGTCGTCGCGGGTCAGCCCGACCAGGGACGAGCGCACCCCCGGCACCGCCTCGGGGACGAAATCGGGCAGCTTCTCGATTGCTGTCACGGCGCCCGCCTCGCGCGCCGCGGTGTCGAACGACGCCGTCGCCATGGAATGTCTCGTGCCTTCGAAGATTTTTGGGGAACGGCCTCCTCTTAGGCGATTCCGCGGTCGAACGCGAATGGCGCCGTTGCGCTTGCGGGCGGGCGGGCGGCGACGGTAAGGCGGCGGGCCGCCCGGGCCGGGCACGGGCGGAGGAACGGATGATCCGAGCGATCCACGTCGGCGCCCTGGTGGCGCTGTGTCTCCTGTCTCCGGCCCAGGCGCAGGACGCGGCCTGCGACGAGGCCGACATCGCGGTGGCGACGATCCCGGTGCCGCCCCAGAGCGCCACCGCCTATCGACGCGCCCGGGCGGTCGGCGTCACGGTTGGCGAAGCGCAGGACGGCGATGTCGTCCTGCTCGGCGACAGCCTGACCCAGCTATGGCCCGCCGCATCGGTGGCCGAGACCTTCGGTGCGAAGGTCCTGAACCTCGGCGTCGGCAGCGACCGCACCCAGAACGTCCTGTGGCGCCTGCAGGACGCGCGCTACGCGACGCTGTCGCCGCGCACCGTGTTTCTGATGATCGGCACCAACAACCTCGGCTATCTCGACAAGGTCTGCGCGATCCGGGAGGGGGTCCGGCAGATCGTCGAGCGGATCGACGCCCTGTGGCGCAAGCCGAGGCTGGTGGTGGTGGGCATCCTGCCCAGGGGCAAGAAATCCGCCTTTCGCGATGCCGACCGCATCGGTTTCAACCGCGAACTCGAGAACCTCCTGACGAGGCGGGGCAACGCCGTGATGGTGGACGACACCGCCCTGCGCTGCGCCGACGACCACTGCCCGACCTTCGCGCCCGACATGGTCCATCTGACCCCGGAGGGATACGCGGTGCTCGGCGCTGCGGTCCGCCTGAGGTTGGAGGCGGCGGGAGCGCCGTGAGGACAGGCGGGTTCGCGCTCGCGCATCTCCGAACGCTGTCGGCTCCTCCCACACCCTGCCCTCATCCCGAGGTGTCGGGTGGAAGGGCAGCGTCCGCGGGAGAAAGGTGACGCGACACCCGCCTCGCGCCAGGTGCGACGGCCGAAAAGCCCGACCCTACTGCGCCGGCTTCGGCTCGGCCGGCGCAGCGGCGGGCAGGAGCACGTCCTTGGCGACGGTGCCCTCCGGGCCGTACTCGCCGGCCACCGCGAGGCAGGAGCGCTCGCGGTTGAGCTGCATCTGGTTGGACATCAGCGCGAACATGGTCTGGACCTTGGCGCCGAAGGGGCCGCGCGGGGCGACGTCCTTGGGGTCGACGTTCTGCTTCTGGAGCAGGGCGTCGAACTGCTCGACGCCGATGCGGTAGCCGCAGACGTTGGCCGCCGAGAAAATGTAGGCGGCGAACTCCAGGGCGCGCGGGTTGGGCGCGTTGCGGATCTGCGCGCTCGCAAACGTCGGTGCGGCCGCGAGGGCGAGCCCCAGGACGAGGCGCAGGGGGAGCGGGGATGTCGACATGGCGTGGTGGTTTCCTCAATCGTCCCGCGCGGGCTGCTCGAACGTCCCGCTTCGGAGACCGCCACATAGGTCGGTCCGCCGCTGCGGCCAAGGGACCACATCGAAGCACCGACCGCTTGCCCCGTCAGTGCCCGAGGCTGTGCGAGAGGAAGAAGGTGAGCATGGCGCGCGATGCGTCGGGTCCACGCGGGTCGGTGTAGCTCGCCCCCGCACGCCCTCCCGACCAGGCGTGGCCGAGGCCCTTGACCACCCAGTTCTCCACCAGCACGCGGCCGTCGGCGTCGGCATAGCGGGTGCGGGTATAGGCGAGGCCGCCGGGGCTGGCCTGAGGAGCGGGCGTCTCCAGCGCTTCGAGCCGGGCGATGCCGGCCTGGGCCAGGACCTGGTCGCCGTTGCGGGGGCTGACGGTGCCATCGCCCTCGCCGTGGACGACGATGGTGGGGATGCGGATGCCCGCCGCCGGTGCCCCGAAGCCATTGGGCGGATTGGCGCCCGGGGCGCCCATGTTCATGGCCATCAGGGCGGAGGAGAGGTCGCGGGCGCAGCCCGCCGCCAGCCCCGAATGGACGCCGACCCCGGCATAGAGGTCGGGATAGGCATGGGCGACGTTGGCCGCCGCCGCCGCACCGGCCGAGAGCCCGGCGATGTAGACGCGGGCGGGATCGGCCCCGTGCGCGGCGGTGACCGCCCTGGTGATGCCGGCGATGATGCCGGCCTCGCCGCCGTCGCGGCCCTGGTCGCGCGGCTCGAACCAGTTCCAGCACTTCTGGCCGTTGGCCCGGCCGGACTGGCCTGGATAAACCACCAGGAACCCGAGTTCCTCGGCGAGCTCGTTCATGCCGGTGCCGGCGGCGAAGTCGTCGGGCGACTGCGAGCAGCCGTGCAGCATCACCACCAGCGGCGGCCGGGCCGCGAGGTTGCTCGGAACGTAGAGCTTGTAGGAACGGGCGCCGGCGGCGTTCTCGAAGGCATGTTCGGAGAAGGTGCCGGCCCCGGCCACCCGCGGTGCCACCGCCGCCCCCGGCACCAGCCCCTTGAACAACGGCGCGACGTTGCGCCCGAGCCCGCCGACCACGGTGCTGACGACCTCGCGCACCCGCTCCGGCAGCACCGGGCCCTGGAAGCCGGCCCGGTTGAACGCCGCCGCCTGCGGCGCCTCGGGCGCCTGCGAGGTGGACGAGGACGCGGACGTGGTCTTGGAGGAGGACGCGGGACGCGGCTCGACCGGTTCGGCCGTCAGGTCGATGGTCCTGGGTTCGATCGCCTTCGGCTGGGACGGGTTCGGCTGGGAGGAGGTCGGCGCGGCGCCGGTCAGGGCCCGCTGGATCAGCGCGGTCGCCTCGTGCAGGCGCCCTGCCCCGGTCATGCGGGTGGCCTCCATCATTTCGGCGATGCGGGCCTGGATTCCGTTCGACGACTCGGACATGGGGGAATCGCTTTCAAGAACGTCCGGTCTCCCTGCGGAGACGCGTGGCGCTATCGGGACAAAGGAGTATCGGCTGGATCAGCGCAGGCGGTCGCTCAGGGCCGCCTTGACGGCGGGGCTGGCGTGCAGGCTGCCCAGGACGTCGAGGGAAGCGATGGTGGCCCGGGCGAGGTCGGGGCTCACGTCGTAGGCGATGCTGGCGAGGCCCAGCACCCGGATGTGCAGGGTCTCGCCCCTGGCGCGGGCGTCTTCGAGGTCGGCGCGGGTGAAGTGGCGCAGCCCCAGCTCCACCCGGTTGCGGGCCACCGCCTGGCGGGTCACCTCGGCATGGCGTTCGGTCTGGTTACGGATGGCGGTGCGGATGAAGTCGGTGCGGTTGGCATAGACCCCCTCGGAGACGAGGAGGTCGATATGGCCGAGATCGACGAAACCGAGGTTGATCGTGATCTTCTCGCTGTCGCCGGAGCGCGCGGGGGCCTTGCCCGGAGCCACCGGCGGGTCCTCGATCTGCAGCATCACCACCATCCTCACGCCATCCTGTTGGATGGTATATGGGCGTGCGATGATGCATTGCAATATGCACGATCGTGCAACGCAGCATCACACCGCGTCGGTGGCGCTACGGTAGTCGGACCAGACCGGGGTTCCGCCCAGGGTGGCGCAGAAGGCGGCGTGCGCCTCCCGTTCGGCGGGGGTGATGCGGCTGCGGGCACGGCGCGGCGCGGCGGCGCCGACCTCGTCGCCCGGGGCGAGGCCGGGGTCCTGCGAGGCGGTGAGCGCGGTCAGCCCGAGGGTGGTCTGCTTGCCGCCGAGCAGCTCCATGTAGACTTCGGCGAGGATCTGCGCGTCGAGGAGCGCCCCGTGCTTGGTGCGCCGGGCGGTGTCGATGCCGTAGCGGACGCACAGAGCATCAAGGTTGTTGGCCGCGCCGGGGTGCTTGCGCCGCGCCAGCTGCAGGGTGTCGACCACCGACTCAAGGACGATCGGCGGCGGGGCGGCGGCGGCCAGCCGTGCGAACTCGGCATTGAGGAAGCCCACGTCGAAGGGGGCGTTGTGGATGACGAGGGGGGAATCGCCGCAGAACGCGACGAGGTCCGCGACGATGTCGGCGAACAGCGGCTTGTCGGCCAGAAAGGCGTCCGAGAGGCCGTGGACGGCGAACGCCCCCTGCGAGACCGGCCGCTGCGGGTTGCAGTAGCGGTGGAAATTCACCCCGGTCTGGATGTGGTTGACGAGTTCGACGCAGCCGATCTCGATCAGCCGGTCGCCGCCCTTGGCATCGGTGCCGGTGGTTTCGGTGTCGAGGACGATCTCGCGCAGCATGGTGTCTTGTCCGCAGCCGTGGTGGCACGCAACACTAGGGCCGATGCGTTAACCCACTGCGCGCGCGGGCAGGTGAGACGGTGCGGGGATGGCGTGCCCGAGTTCGCGCGCCATGTCGATCCAGGCTTCGATCGCATCCCGCACGTTGACGAGCGCTTCCTCGGGCGTCTCGCCATCCGACATGCAACCCGGGAGGTCGGGGACGGTCGCGGCGAAGCCACCACCATCGTCGGCGGTGAGCGGTGTGATCACGATCGGATAGGCGAGGTCATTCATGACGCGGCTCTGACGATGTCGATGAACCGTACGAGGTCGCGGATATAGGGTGCCTTGATGGGGCGCTTCGCCGGTACGGTCAACTTTTCGCTCTGTGAGGGATGACCGACCCGGTAGTGCGAGCCGCCGCCTCGCGGTGGCCGACACACGATCCCGAACTCGGCACACACCGCTTCGACGTCGGTGATTGCCCAACCCGCCTTCGGATTCGACCTCATCGCTTCCAAGCGTTTGGACATGCCGAACCACTCCATAAAACCCGGAGCGATCCATAACCGATTCTACTTAACTTTTTCCCATTCTGGACACTATGTGATTCAGGTTACGTTTTGGTTAAGATACACTGGACTTCTCCTCTCATAACCCTCCGACAGTCGTCCACGGACCTCCATCGCTTGCCGTCAAACGGTCGATGATAGCCGCCACCTCGGCCTCGGCATGAGGGAAGCCGAGACCGGTATCGATGACGAAATCCGCCCGGGCGCGCTTGTCCGCGTCGGTCATCTGCCTCGCCAGAATCGCGGCGAAGGTCGCCTCGTCCATGCCGGGACGCGCCAGGACGCGCGCGCGCTGCACCTCCGGATCGGCGGTGACGACGAGGACGGCGTCGCAGCGGCGCTCGGCACCGCTCTCGTAGAGGAGGGGGATGTCGAGGACGACGAGGGGCGCGTCGGCGTGGCGGGCCAGGAAGGCCCGGCTCTCGGCCTGGACGAGGGGATGGACGATCGCTTCCAGAGCGGCCATGCGGGCGGGATCGCCGAGCACCGCCGCGCGCAGGGCCTTGCGGTCGACGGCGCCGTCCGCGCCGACCGCATCCGGTGCGATCGCGGCGATGGCCGGCCCGGCCCCTCCTCCCGGCCCGTAGAGGGCATGGACGGCCGCGTCGGAATCGTGAACGGGCACGCCGCGCTTGGCGAACATCGCCGCCGTCGCCGACTTGCCCATGCCGATCGACCCGGTGAGGCCGAGGACCGTCTGCGCGCGCCCGGTCATGACGGGGCGAGGTCGGCCAGGATGCGCTCGCGCAGGGCCGGCGTCACCGAAGGGGTGGGGCCGAACCAGCGGGCGAACCCCGGCACCGCCTGGTGCAGCAGCATGCCGAGCCCGTCGACGGCATCGAGCCCGCGGGCGCGGGCGGCGGCCAGCAGCGGCGTCTCGAGGGGGGCGTAGACGATGTCGGCCACCGCCGCCTCCGGGCCCAACGCCGCCACGTCGAGGACGAGGGGCGGATGGCCGGCCATGCCGAGCGAGGTCGTGTTGACGAGGAGCCCGGCGGGCGCGAGCGCGGCGGGGAGTTCGTCCCAGGCGATGGCGCGGACGCGGGCGGGGTCGAGGGCGACGAGGCCGAGCGCCCGGTCGGGCGTGCGGTTGGCCACCGATACCCGGGCGATGCCGCGTTCGAGGAGACCGACCACGATGGCCCGCGCCGCTCCCCCCGCCCCGAGCACGACGGCCGAGCCGTCGCCGCGGCTCGGCCAGTCGCGGCCCAGGCTCTGGTCGAGGTGGGCGATGAAGCCCGGTGCGTCGGTGTTGTCGCCGGTGAGCCGGCCGTCCTCGGAAAAGAACAGGGTGTTGACCGCGCCGATGCGGGCGGCCCGCGGGGTCAGGACGTCGACGAGGGCGAAGGCGGCCTCCTTGTGGGGGATGGTGACGTTGCCGCCGGCCAGCCCCTGCTCGCGCAGGTCGCGCAGGAAGGCGGGAAACGCCGAGGGCGCCACGTCGATCCGCTCGTAGCGCCCGTCGATCCCGAACGCGGCGAGCCAATGGCCGTGGATCAGCGGCGAACGCGAATGGGCGATGGGGTGGCCGACGACGAAGGCGCGGATCATGGGCGGCAGCCTTGCGCGAGGGGGCAGGCGGGGCCGCCGGGATCCTCGATCTGGAGCGTGGTGTGGGCGATGCCGAAGCGGTGGCGCAGGGCCTCGGCCGTCTCGACCAGGAAGCCGTTGCCGGGGTGTCCGGCCGCCATTACCAGATGGGCGGTCAGCGCCGTCTCGGTGGTGCTCACCGGCCAGACGTGGAGGTCGTGCAGGGTGCTCACCCCCGGCCGCGCGGTGAGGAAGGCGGCGATGGCCGCGGGGTCGAGGTTCTGCGGCACCGCCGAGAGCGCCATGACGGTGCTGTCGCGCAGGAGGCCCCAGGAACTCCACACGATCAGGGCGGCGATGACGAGGCTCACCAGCGGGTCGACCCAGTCGAACCCGGTGACCAGGATGACGAGGCCGGCGACCACGACGCCGGCCGAGACGGCGGTGTCGGCGAGCATGTGGAGGTAGGCGCCGCGGATGTTGATGTCGCCCTTGCGCCCGGAGGCGAACAGCCAGGCGGTGACGCCGTTGACGAGGATGCCGACGCCGGCCACCGCCATCACGGTGCCGCCGGCCACGGGGGTGGGATCGACGAGGCGCGAGGCCGCCTCCCAGATGATCATCCCGGTGGCGAGCAGGAGGAAGACCGCGTTGAACAGCGCCGCCAGGATCGACGACCCGCGCAGCCCGTAGGTGAAGCGGGCGCTCGCCGGCCGCGTCACCAGTCGCGAGGCGACCCAGGCGACGACGAGGGCGAGCACGTCGGAGAGGTTGTGCCCGGCATCGGCCACCAGCGACATCGACTGGCTGGCGACGCCGTAGCCGGCCTCCACCACCACGAACACCGTGTTGAGGACGATGCCGATGGCGAAGGCCCGCCCGAACGAGGCCGGAGCGTGATGATGGCCGTGATGATCATGGCCTTGATGACCGTGGTGATGGTCGTGCGCGTGATCGGCCACGGAGCGCCCTTATCGTCTTGTGTGGAGGGTTCGATACCCTGACCGCTCTGTGGGATCGAGAGGTGCGCATTCCCTCTCCCCGCGTGCCGGGAAAGGCGAACCCGCGATCCGCCCTGACGAGCCATGAGGACCGTCGACTGCGGTCCGTCCACGCGCCCGTGTCAGAACGCCAGGCATCCCCGCTCCCGCAACCGCTTCAACAACGGCAGCAGCGGCAACCCCAGGATCGTGCTGTGGTCGCCCTCGATCCTCTCGAACAGGTGGATGCCCAGGCCCTCGAGCTGGTAGCCGCCGACGCTGGCGGTCACCCGCGCGAGCCCGGCCAGCGCGACGTAGCGCGCGATCTGCTCCGCATCGAGGCGGCGCAGGGTCAGCCGCGCCTCCTCGACGAAGCCGTCCACCACCTCGCCCCCTTCGGCGATGGCCACGGCCGCGTGCAGGCTGTGGGTCCGGCCCGAGAGCATCGCGATCTGTTCGCGGGCCTGGGCGAGGTCGGCCGGCTTGTGCAGGAGCGCGCCGTCGCAAGACAGGACCTGGTCGGCGCCGACCACGAGGCGGCCGGGAAACCGCTGCGCGACCGCGCGGGCCTTGGCCTGGGCGAGCACCAGGGCGAGGGCGGCCGGGCCGTCGTGACCGGCGGCCTCCAGTCCCCGCTCGTCGACATCGGCCGCGCAGGCCTCGACGGTGAGCCCGGCGCCTTCCAGCAGCAGGCGCCGGGTCGGGCTGGCGGAGGCCAGGAGCAGCGGGTCGGACCGGGTCCAGAGGCTGGTCATGGAATGGCCTGCCGTCGCTCAGCTGGCGATGAACTTGAGGCGGTGTTCGCGGTGCAGGTCGAGGATGGCGGCGGCCGTCTCCTCGATCGAGCGGCGGGTGACGTCGATGGTCGGCCAGCGGTGCTTGGCGCACAGCCGGCGGCAGGCGGCGACCTCGTCGGCGACCGCGCTGCGGTCGACGTAGAGCGAGGAATCGTCGGCCTTGAGGCTGAGGAGCCGGTTCTGGCGGATGTGCACGATGCGCTCGGGGCTGGCGAGCAGGCCGACCATCAGGGGCTTGCGGGCGGTCTCAAGGGATTCGGGCACCGGCATGTTGGGCACCAGGGGGAAGTTCGCGGTCTTGAGGCCGCGGTTGGCCAGATAGATCGCGGTGGGCGTCTTCGAGGTGCGGCTCACCCCGATCAGGATGACGTCGGCCTCGTCGAGGTCGAGGGGCAGGTTGCCGTCGTCGTGCGCCAGGGTGAAGTTCATGGCGTCGATGCGCTTGAAATACTCGGCGTTCAGCATGTGCTGGGCGCCCGGCCGGGCCGTCGTCTCGGCCCCGAGGTAGGACTGCAGCAGGGCGTGCACCGGCTGCAGCACCGACAGGCAGGGCGAGCCGGTCTCGCGGCAGGCCGCCTCCAGGCGCTGGGTGAGGTCGTGGCCGACGAGGGTGTAGAGCACGAGGCCGGGTGCGGCCTCGATCTCCGAGATCACCCGCTCCAGCTGCGGCCCCGAGCGGACGAGCGGATAGACGTGCTCGATGGCCGAGATGCCCTCGTATTGCGCGGCCGCCGCCCGGCCGACGTTGATGAGGGTCTCGCCGGTGGAATCCGACACGAGATGGAGATGGAAGTAGCTTCGGCTCATCGGGCGCAGAGGTCCTTCGGCGCGATCGGGACGGCGGCCGGTCGGGGCGTCATCCACCGCGTCGCGCGGGAGGAGTCGACGAGTGTGGATAAGCCGGCTCAACGGGACCGTCCAGGGATCTCGCCTGCACGATCGTCGACTCCTGGATCAACAGCGTGTCGCAACCGACTCGTGCCGGGACCGGTTTTGGGAGAATCCGGGACGGCGTACGGTCGTCGGGGAGGGTCGAGGCGGCAAGCGCCTGACTCTGCTGATCGAATGCTCAGATTGCTCACGATCCGTTAAAGCCCGGTTAACGCCGTCGCCCCAGGGATCGCCTGTGGATGGATTTCCGCTCCCGTCATCCAGTCTCCAACTGAAAAAACAGAGTCCTCAAGAGTCTTTCTTTCTCTCTTTAAGGGGGCCCTGTGTGGAACGATCCGAGGCGATTCCACGATCGGGGCGGCGCCGGCGTTTTCGCTCTGGCCAAGACCCCGATCGGTGATGCTACACACGACACCGACGCCGACACCCCGTTTCGAGGAGACCCGATGAGCCAGCTTCGCCGAGAGGACCGCGCGGTCCTGCGTGTCCTGTCCGGAGAAGCCGTGTTTCCGCCTCCGGCCTGGGTGATGCGACAGGCCGGGCGCTACCTGCCGGAGTACCGCGAGGTTCGTGCCAGGGCCGGGTCGTTCCTCGACCTCTGCTACACCCCCGACTACGCGGTGGAAGTGACCCTGCAGCCGATCCGCCGGTTCGGCTTCGAGGCCTCGATCCTGTTCTCCGACATCCTCGTAATCCCCGACGCGCTGGGCCAGAGGGTGCGGTTCGTGGAGGGCGAAGGCCCGCGCCTCGATCCGCTGGAGGGCCGGGCCGAATTCGACCGCCTGCGCCAGGCCGACGACCCGGCGATCTTCACCCACCTCGCGCCGGTGTTCGAGGCGGTGCGGCGGCTGCGGGCCGAACTGCCCTTCGAGACCACCCTGCTCGGGTTCTGCGGCGCGCCCTGGACGGTGGCGAGCTACATGATCGGCGGGCGCGGCACGCCGGATCTCGCCCCTTCGCGCGACCTCGCCCGCCGCGAGCCCGAACTGGTGAAGGCGCTGATCGACCGCCTGGTCGACGTGCAGATCGAATACCTCGTGCGCCAGTTCGAGGCCGGCGTCGACGCCGTGCAGATCTTCGAGTCGCACGCCGGCACGCTGCCGGAGACGCAGGGCGACGCCCTCAAGCAATGGTCGTTCGATCCCATCGCCCGGATGGTCGCCGGCGTGCGCGCCCGGGTGCCGGGCGCCAGGATCATCGTGTTCGCCCGCGGCTCGGGCCTCGAGGGCCACGCCCGCGTGGTGCCCGAGACCGGCGCCGATGCGGTGGGCGTCGACTGGTCGGTGGATCTCGCCGAATTGCGTGCCCGCATCCCCGACACCACGGTCACGCAGGGCAACGTCCACCCCGACGTGCTGATCGAGGGCGGCGAGGCGCTGGACGCGGCCGTCGACGCGGTGCGTGAGGCGGTGAAGGGCAGGCCCCACATCTTCAACCTCGGCCACGGCATCACGCCGCAGACGCCGATCGCTCACGTCGAGCGGATGCTGGCGCGCCTTCGCCGATGAGCGACCTCTACCTCTGGATCAAGGCCGGCCACGTCGTCGCGATGATCGCCTGGATGGCGGCGCTGCTCTACCTGCCGCGCCTGTTCGTCTACCACGCCTCGCTGCCGCCCGGTCCCGGGTCGGCGGGGCAGTCCGAGACGTTCAAGGTGATGGAGCGCCGGCTCCTCAAGGCGATCATGACGCCGGCCATGATCGCCACCTGGGCCTTCGGCCTGGTCCTGGTCTGGCAGAGCGGCTATTGGGCCGAGGGCTGGATGCAGGCCAAACTCGCCCTGGTGCTGGCGATGAGCGGCATCCACGGCTGGCTCGCCCGCATGGTCAAGGACTTCGCCGCCGACCGGAACCGGCGCGGCCACAAGTTCTACCGCGTCATCAACGAGGTGCCGACGCTCCTGATGATCGTCGTGGTGGTGCTGGTGATCGTGAAGCCCGGTCTCTGGTGAGCGGGCGGATTTTTGCCTGACGGCCCGTCCCTCGCGGGAAAGCGCATCGCCGCAGCACGGACGACGGCGGTATCGCTCCCCCGCGATCGCGGCCCTCAGCCCGGCCGTCGCAGGGACGTCACCGCGCCGTAGCTCGTCTCGCGGATGCGCGTCATCGCCGTGTCGAGGGGTTCGGCCGCCACCGCCATGTGATGGCCGTTGGCGTGAATGATGGTGGCCGGGTCGAGCATGATCCCGACGTGGCCGCGCCAGAACACGAGGTCGCCCCGCCGCAGGCCGGACGGGTCGAGGGGCAGCGCCTCGCCCAGGGCCGCCTCCTGCTGGTCGGCGTCGCGGGGAACGGACAGGCCGGCGAGCGAGCAGCACAACTGCACCAGGCCTGAGCAGTCGAGGCCCAGGCTGGTGCGGCCGCCCCACAGGTAAGGCGTCCCGATCAGCCGCTCGGCGCTCCCGGCGATGTCGGCCGCCGTCTCCTCGAGGGGGGCGCAATGGGCCGCGAACACGAAGGCGTCGTGGATGAGCCGGCCGTCCGCCGCGATGCCCCCAACGATCCGGCGATAGGCGCCCTCGCTCTCGTCGAGCGCGAGGGTGGCGCCGAGCCCGAGATGGGCCAGCACCGGCTGCTTCAGGTCCGGCGCGGGATAGACGAAGGTGCGCAGCGCCGTGACGCGGTGGGTGGGCGTGGGGTCGACCGGGCCCAGCGCCGCGCTCGGCAGGTAGCCGACGTAGCCGTCGCTGCCGAGCTGCACGAAGGAGAATCCCTCCCAATCCTCGTAGAGGGTCACCGGCTCGCCCCGCTGCGCCTCGGTATCGAGGCCCGCGTCGCGGCCGGGGCCGCGGCAGAGGGGGGCCGAGCCGGCGAGCACCCGGCGCGGCTCGCCTTCGACGTAGCGCGTCGCGGTGATCCGGCCGCGCAGGCGATGGTCGGCGAGGTCGGGGCGCGCCGGCAACAGGCGGCGGTCGGTGGTGGCGAAGCGATCGACGGTCATCGCGCGAGACTATCGGGCGGCGACCGGCCCATCGCAAGTCGACCGCCGGTGCGGCGACTCTCGCGGCATGACGACGCAGACTTCTGCCTCATCGCTCATCATCGGGGCCCAGATTGCCCTTTGGTATGGCGATGGGCCCGGAGCCGTGGTCGAAATCCGGTCATCGGGGCGAAAAACCCGCTCGAGCCTCGCTCGCCGCGCGGGGCGGGCCGCGTTTGGTGCAATGCACAAAGCGGACGGTCTGGCGTATATCCTCATGGGATGACGATCGCGAGCCGTGCTGTGAAGAAGATTCCGAAATCCTTCCAGGATCTGCCGCCGATCCGCGTCCGCCGCGAGCCGCCGACGATTCCCGAGGCCGTGGCCGCCGCCCGCGACCTCGCCGACGACGTCGAGCAGCAGGTGGAGATCGCCGCCGGGCTGATCGGCCTGCCCCTCGACGAGGTTCGCCCCCACGTGCTGGAGGCGGCCAAGGCGCGGCCCGAGCGGCAGCCGGAGCGCATCCTCAGCACCGGCACCCCGAACCGGCCGCCCCGCACCGTCATCGTGGAGCGGCGCACCCGCCCGCCGGTGATCGTCGAGCGCCGTGGCCGCCCCCCCATCGACGGGCGGCGGTAGCACCGCGAACCCGGGCGGCCCTCACCAGTCCAGCGTCTTGCCCGTGTAGTCGAGGTAGACGCAGCCGGTCTGGCCGAGGCGTCCCTCGATCACGTCGGCCACCCCTTTGACGCTCGTCTCCACGTCGATGTCGGCGTCCGCCCCGCCCATCTCGGTGCGGACCCAGCCCGGATGGATCAACGCCACGCCGAAACCCTCGTCGCGGTGGCGGATTTCGAAGCTGCGCGCCAGGGTGTTCAGGGCCGCCTTGCTGGCGCGGTAGTTTTCCCAGCCGCCGCTGTCGTTGAGGCCGACGCTGCCGAGCACCGAGCTCATGACGGCGACAAGCCCGCCCGGCGCCAGCCGGTCGCGGAACGCTTCGGCGAAGCGGATCGGGCTGACGGCATTGGTGAGATAGACGGCGGCCGCGACCTCGCGCGGCACCAGGTGCAGCGGGTCGTGCGCCTGGGTCGCCACACCCGCCACCACGAACACCAGGTCGAAGCGGCGCCCACCGAGGCGGTCGTGCAGCGCGGCCACCGCCGCGTCGTCGTCGATGTCGGCCGTCTCGAGGTCGAGCGCGTCGGACGCGATCGCGGCGAGACCGGGCGAGGGCGACCGCTGCGTGGCGGTGACCGACCAGCCGCGTGCCAGGAAGGTCTCGACGAGGCCGAGGCCGAGGCCACGCGAGGCTCCGACGATGAGGGCGTTGCGCTGTGCCATGGGGAGGATCCTCGCTGTCGCTCAGGGTGCGGTGACGGGTGTCTGCGCCCCGTGAAGTCGGGCGGCCGCCGCCTTCGGGCAACGCCGAGGAGGTGCGCTGGCACACCGGTCTTTTTCGCGCGTCGGGGTCCGTCCCGACCGGGTCGTCGTTTGATATTGGCTCGCCGCCCGCTGAGGATGGAAGCAGACCTTCTCAAACTCAGGATGAGTAAGTAAGCTCATCTATGCCATGGCGCCATTATCCAATCATCTCGTGTCTAACTGCCCTTTTGCTGGGGCCTGGACAAGCGCAGTCCGAAGGCATTGGGGAGTGGGCGACGCAAGCAAGTCGGGACATTGCCCAGCAAATCCGGCTGCCTTCCGTTTACAGGCGACCAACCGGCCCACCGACGACGATCGTTCAGTTCGTGGTGAACCGCGCAGGTAACGTCAGCGACATCGTGGTAGTGAAAGGCAGTGGTTCGGCGGATCTGGACGATGCAGTCATTCGTGCTGTCCGATCCGCGAGACCGCTGCCGTTGCCTCCTCTGCCGCCCAACACATCGACATTGAAAGCAACACTGCCGATTACATTCCGATGAAATCATGCCGATGAAATTATGCTTTGAACGGCTCGCACTCCTGCGTGGCCGCTAAGGGCCGACAGCCAACGCTTGAGCGGCGCCAGATTTCAAACCGAGACGCTGGCCCCCGACCGGGCTCGCAGCGTGGCGATGGCCTCGGCCAGCGCGTCGACCTGCGCCTCGGTATGGGCCGCCGAGAGCGCCACCCGCAGCCGCGCGGTGCCCGCCGGGACGGTCGGCGGGCGGATCGCCACCACCAGGAAGCCGCGCTCTTCCAGGGCCGCCGAGAGCGCCAGGGCCGATGCCGCCTCTCCGACGTGGATCGGCACGATCGGGCTTTGCGCCTCCGGCAGCCCGAGGGCGGCGGTGAGGCGGCGGGCGAGGGTCAACGGCAGGGCGGCCCGTTCGGGCTCGGCCTCGAGGATGGCCAGTGCGGCCAGCGCCGCCGCCGCCGAGGCCGGCGGCAGGCCGGTGGTGTAGACGAAGCTGGCCGCCCGGCTCGTGAGCAGGTCGACGACGGCGCGGGACGCGCACAGATAGCCGCCGTAGGACCCGAGCGCCTTCGACAGGGTGCCCATTTCCAGCGGTGCGCGCGCATCGGGGCCGATCACCCCGAGGCCGTGGGCATCGTCCACCACCGTCCAGGCGTCGTGGCGCTCCGCCACCGACAGGATGTCGGCGACCGGACCGCGGTCGCCGTCCATGCTGAACACCCGCTCGGTGAGGATCAGGGCGTGGCGATGCCGGGCGCGATGGCGCTCCAGGGCCGCGGCGAGATCGGCCGTGTCGTTGTGAGCGAAACGGACCACCTGCGCACCCGAGAGCCGGGCCCCGGCCCAGAGGCAGGAGTGTGCGAGGGCATCGACGAGGACGAGGTCGCGCGGCCCGGCGAGCCCGGTGACGATGCCGAGGTTGGCCAGGTAGCCGCTGCCGAACACCAGGGCGGCCTGCGTGCCCTTGTGGGCGGCCAGCCGCTCCTCGAGGGCAGGCAGTAGCGGGTGGCTGCCGGTGACGAGGCGCGAGGCCCCCGCCCCGGCCCCGTAGCGGGCGGTCGCGGCTTGCGCCGCCGCGATCACCCGCGGGTCGTCGGAGAGCCCGAGGTAGTCGTTGCAAGAGAACGAGACCAGGGCGCGGCCCCCGCGCTCGGCCATGGCAGCGGCCCCGCGCGCGGTCGGGACGAGGCGCCGGCGCAGGGCGGTCTCCTCCAGGCGGGCGAGCTGCGCACCCGCAAAGGCGTCGAGGCTGGAGATGGACCCGTGCATGCGCCCGTGGAAGCGATGCGGACACCCGGATGTCAAGGGAATGCAGGACGTGTGGTCGGCAGGACCGCGATCCTGCCGACCGTCGATGTGCGGCGCGCGGAGGTCGTGCGCCGCACGATCTCAGCCCTTCTTCTTGTAGGCCTGGATGGCGGTCTGGCAGCCCGGGGACAGCTTGGACATGTTCTTTTCGAAGCAGGCCTGTGTCTCGGGACCGTCCTCGGGCGGCAGACCGGCGCAGAACTGCGTGAAGTCGCCGGCGCACTGCTGTTGCAGCACGGCCTTGTCCTCGGCCGACATGGGAGCGGCCAACGCGGCACCCCCGGCCATCGCGGCCAGAACGACGCCCAGCCCAAAACGTACCAGCATGATGTGCTCCCAAGACGCCCGGCCTGTCCGGGCTGACGAGAACGTCAGGGACGCCGGAACCGTTGCACGCGCCTTTCGCCTTGCGCCGGGGGCGTGGCCGTGCCGGTCCGGAACGGAATCGCCGGGCTCGGTGTTGCTGGCTCCGCATTCTTGGGGGACTCGATGAGACCATATCTCCTCGCGCTGGTCGGGCTGTTGCTCGTGGCCGGCTCGCAGGCCGTTTCGGCACAGGTCGCCGCCGAGGAGACGCCCGCGACGTCGGAGGTGGACGAGCCGCGCCCGGGCCCACCGCCGCCGCTGCCGGATCTCGCCGACCCGAACGCCCGCGCCGGCCAGGCCCTGAACGAGCCCGACGAACGCTCCGGCATCCCGAAGGTGTTGCGCGGCTCGGCATCCAAGGCGGGCGGCCCCGCCAACGACCTCAACCCGGGAGGCGACACCGAGGCGCCGGCCCCGCCGCGCGGCGACCTCGGCAGGGTCCTGGCCGGCAAGGAATTGTTCCACGGGAACTACTGCGGGACGGGTCAGCGCGGCGAGGGATTGCCGCCCACCGACGCCCTCGACGAGGCCTGCATGCGCCACGACACCTGCTACGACACCAGCGGATACAGGTCCTGCGCCTGCGATGCGGCCCTCAAGCGCGAGGCGAGCGCCGTCTCCGACAGCCCGCGAGCCTCCCTGGAGGTCCGGCGCCGTGCCCTCAGCGTGATCGAGGCGGCCGCCGCCATGGCGTGCCGCACGCCCTGATGCCGGCAACTCTACCGGGCCGGCAACCCTACCGGGCCGGCTTGGTGATCCGGTAGAGCGTGAAGCGCGAGCCCGCCGCCAGCGGCATCAGGAGCCGCGGCAGCGGATTCGGGACCACCGGGCCGACGAGGTAGAGATAGGTGAAATCGGCGGGCCAGTTCCGGACGAAGGCGGGCTGGTCGAGGGCGGGGCCGCCGTTGGCGATGGCGGCCAGCACCGCGATGGGCGCGGGGCCGCCGTAGGGCACGGCGAGGCGCCGATAGGGCTCGCGCACCGTGATCGGCTGCTTGCCCGCGGCCGTGAACAGCGTCGGCACGAAGGCCTGCGCATAGGCCACCGCCAGGGTCGGCGCGTTGTAGATCGGGTATTCGCTCAAGCTTGAGAGCGGTGGGTCGGCCCCCTCCCCGCTGTGGCCGACGAGGACGCGCGCACCCCGGTCGATCTGCCCGAACGAGGCGACCAGCGCCGCGTATTCGGTGCGGTAGCCCTGCGCCACCACCAGCGCGGTGGCGAGGTTGACCAGGATGACGCAGAGGACGGCGCCCGTGGCGATCCGGGCGAAGCGTTCGCTCGGCGGCGTGAACGCGAGGAAGCCCGGCACGATCAGGGCGGCGGCGACCACCACCCGCAGGTCGACGAAGGCGGTGTCGAACAGCGTCGTCGGCAGGGCGACGAACAGCAGCGCCAGCCCGGCCGTGAGCCACAGGCCCGATTGCAGGACGCGCACCGCCCGGTGCTTGGCGAGGAGATAGCCGAGCACCGCCAGCACCGTGGTGCCGGCGAGCGAGAGCCCCATGTGGTAGCCGTTGAGGGTGACGACGAAGGCGCGCAGCTTCCAGGCGGCGTTCCAGACCGTGCCCTGCGACCCGACCTGGCCGCCGAAGGCCAGCATCAGCCCGAGAAGGACGACGGCCGGGGCGGCGAGGCCCGCGAACCGGAGACCCGTCTCGCGCAGGGGCGGGCGCCGGGTCGCCGCCCGCCAGGCTTCGTGCAGGCCGAGCGTGACGCCGTAGAGCCCGAGCGCGAACAGATGCGCGCCAAACAGCACCGCCACGACGAGGGCGTGGAGGACGAGCCGCAGCGGCCAGGGCCGGTCCTGCAGCACGAGCCAGCCCGCGATGCCCCACAGGGCGATCCCGAGCCCGAACTGGAAGTTCACGAAGCCCCAGGCGAAGGGGACGCTGGTGAGCATCATGACGGCGAAGAACCCGCTCGCCTCGAACCGGCGCTTGACCGCGCCTTCGACGGCGCAGGCGCCGGTGACGGTGAGGATCTGGCTCAGCAGCAGGAACAGCCGGGTCGCCGCCTCCACGCTCATTGACCGGGCCAGCTGCGGCACCGCGAGGTCCATGGCGAGGTTGGGCGAGAACGCCCAGGTCACCGCATAGGCCGGGTTGGCGGCCGGGGTGCCGTCGGTCACGAGGACCACCATGCGGGCGAGGTGGTTGGGATAGTCGACCATCGCCGGGATCGTCGTCGTCAGGACCGGCAGGAGCGCCAGGACGAACAGCACCGCGAAGGTCGCCACGCGCAACCGCGTCGGGGGGACGAAAAAAGGTGGGTCGTTGACCATCGGGGCGGAGCGCGTCTCTACCGGTGCATCGGGTGTTTCACGGGAAACAGGTGAGGCTGTACTCGTCCCGGGAGAGCGTCACGCCCTGGCGGCGGCCTTCCCGGTCGCGAGACGGCCGGTACGGTCAGGCTGAGGCCGCGCGCTTAAGATCCGGTTCTTCGGGTTTCGGCGGCTGCGGGCATTTGACGGCCCGGCGGCCGGGTGGTTGTCAAAGACCCTCGGCGACGCGGCGTCGCCCAACGGGGTCCACCGGCCGATGCTCCACATCCTCGTCCCCTCGGCGCTCGCGGTACTGGCGGGTGCCAGCATCGTCGTGCAGCAGGCCTTGAACACCAACCTGCGCACCGCCCTGACCTCGGCGGCGTGGTCGGGCGTCGTGAGCTATCTCGTCGGGCTCGGATGCATGGCGCTCCTGGCCGTCGCGCTGCGTGATCCGGTTCCGTCGGCGAGCGTGGCGGCGCGCATCCCGTGGTGGGCCTGGAGCGGGGGGCTGTTCGGCGCGATCTTCGTCGGCCTCGGCATCCAGCTCGTGCCGGTGCTCGGGGCCGCGACCTTCATGGCGCTACTGGTCGCCGGCCAGATGTTCGCCGCCATGGCCGTCGACCACGTCGGCCTGCTCGGCGTGCCGCAACGGCCGGTGGACCTCTCCCGCCTCCTCGGCGGGGCGCTGCTCATCGGCGGCGTCGTGCTGATCCGCCGGTAGACGACGTCCGCTTCACAATCCCGGCGGCATCCGCAGGTGCCAGTCGGTGGCCGCCTGCAGCGCCTGGCCGATGCGCAGGGCCATGGCCTCGTCGTAGGGCTTGCACACGATCTGGAGCGAGAGCGGCAGCCCGGCCGGGGTGGCGCCGTTGGGCAGCGCCAGGGCGCAGAGTTCGAGGAGGTTGCCGAAGCGGGTGAAGCGCGAGGGCATCCTGTCCTGGTCGAGGCCGTCGAGCGGCACCGCCGGCTCCTCCGTGGTCGGGGTCAGCACGGCGTCGAGGTCGGCCATCGCGGTCGCCATCTGGCGCTTCATGGCGGCCTGGGTCTGGCGGGCGAGGAGGTAGTCGTGGGCCGAGATGCCGGCCCCGCCGAGGATGCGCTTGCGCACCGCCGGGTCGAGGGGGCTGTCGGGGTCCTCGGCGAGCCGCCCGTTCACGAAATGCGCCTCCGCCAGATGGATGGTGGAGGCGCTCATCAGGTCGGCGAGGCGGAAGGGGAGCGCGACCTCGACGATCTCGGCGCCGAGATCGGCGAGGGTGTCGAGGGAGCGGTCGTAGGCCGCCAGCATCTCGGCCGTGACGCCGATGCGCTCCGAGGCCGGCATCCGGCCCAGCCGCAGGCCGCGCACGCCCCGGTGCAGGCTCGCCATCGGATCGGCCGGCAGGATGCCGCGGGTGTTGGGATCGCGCGGGTCCGGCCCCTGCAGCACGTCGTAGAGCAGGGCGACATCGGCGACGCTGCGGGCCATCGGCCCCGGCGTGTCGAGGGTGGCGCTGAGTGGCACGATCCCGGCCGCGCTGATGCGCCCGGTGGTGACCTTGAGCCCGGTCAGCCCGCAGAACGAGGCCGGCATCCGGATCGAGCCGCCGGTGTCGGTGCCGATCGCCCAGGGTGCCATGCGCGCGGCCACCGCCACGGCCGAGCCGCTGCTCGATCCGCCCGGCGTGCGCGCCCGCGTCAGGTCCCACGGGTTCCAGGGCGTGCCCATGCGGGCGTTGGTGCCCCAGCCGCCGAAGGCGAACTCGACGGTGTGGGTCTTGCCCAGCACGATCATGCCCTGGCCGATCATCCGGCGCACGATGGTGGCCGTCGACGTGGCGCGCCGGTCGGGGAAGGCGAGCGAGCCGCCGGTGGTGATGCGCCCCTCGACGTCGACGAGGTCTTTCAGCGCCACCGGCACGCCGTGCAGCGGCCCGACCGCATGGCCCGAACGGATCGCCCGGTCGGCCCCTTCCGCGGCCAGCCGCGCATCGGCCCCATAGACCTCGACGAAGGCCCTCAGGCGCGGATCGAGCCGAGCGATGCGACCGAGCATCGCCTCGACCGCCTCCACCGGGGAGAGTTTTTTCGACGCGATGCGGTCGGCCAGGACGTGGGCCGGCAACAGGCTCGGATCGGTGACGGTCTCGCTCATGAGCGGTGTTCCTACTGGACGCTGACGCGGGTGAGGTCCACGAACCAGGATTGCGGCGAGACGAAGCCTTTCACCTTGGGCGACATCGCCCGCGGGTTGAGGTCGTGGACCACGAACAGCCAGGGCGGATCGTCGACGAGGCGCTCGTGGGCGGCCCGCGTCGCGGTGGCGATCTCGGCGGGGTCGGCGGATTCCGACAGGGTCTTGAGGGCGGCGTCGAAGGCCGCGTCGGCCCAATGCTCGAAGTTGAAGCCCTTGGGGGGGATGTTGGCGGACGAGAAGTAGCGCGCCATCACCGAGGGGTCCGACGAGGGCGAGCTGACGTTGAGCGCCATGGCGCCCTGGAGCGAGGGCGCATCGGGGCTCGACCGCAGCGACGAGAACAGCACCTGCCATTCCGAGACGATGAAGCTCACCGCGACGCCGCAGGCTTGGCTGAGGTTCTCCTGCAAAAATTCGTTCATCGGCAGGGGCTGCATCTGCCCCGAACCGGAGGTGGAGATCATCACCTTGAAGGCGAGAGGTTTGCCCACGCCGTAGCCGGCGGCGGCCAGCAGCGCCCTGCCCTTGTCCGGGTCGAAGCGGTAGCGGTTGGCGGGCGCGCCGAAGTTCGGGTCGCTCGCCTTGAGCCAGCCCACCGCGGGCTCGGCGGTGCCGCCGAGGAAGTTCGTCATGCCCTCGCGGTCGATGCAGTAGTTGAGGGCCTGGCGCACCCGCACGTCCTTCAGCGGGCTGGCGGCCGCGCCGATGTTGTAGAACCACGGCCATACGTGCGGGTAGGAGCCGGTGGTGATGGTGAAGCCGGCCTGTTTGAGCGAGGCGATGCCGTCGGGCGCCGGGGCCTCGATCCAATCGACCTGGCCGGCGCGCAGGGCCGCGATGCGGGCGTTGGCCTCGGGGATCGGCGAGAGCCGGATCGTGTCGACCTTGGCCACCCGCTCCCTGTCCCAATAGCCGTCGTTGCGGGCAAGCACGACCGATTCGCGCGGCGCCACCCGCGTGATCCGGAACGGCCCGGTGCCGGCTGCCGGCAGCATCGCCACCTTGGCCCAGTCCCGGCCCGCTTTCTCGTAGGAGGCCGGCGAGGTGAACAGCACGTAGGCGGTCATGAACGGGAAGTAGGAGGCCACCACCGAAGAGGTGATCGAGACGGTGTGGTCGTCGATCCGGGCGTAGCTCTCCAGGAGCGAGGCGCGGGCGCGGGTGATGCCGGCGCCCTGCAGTTCGTACTGCGGGCTGTCGGCCTTGAAGAAGCGGTCGAGGTTCCAGATCACCGCATCGGCGTCGAACGGCGTGCCGTCGTGGAAGGTGACGCCCCGGCGCAGGTGGAAGATCCAGGTCTTCTTGTCGGTGGCCGATTGCTCCCAGCGTTCGGCGAGGCCCGGCCTGAGGCCGGCCGGCCCGTCGGTGCGGGTCAGATCCCACAGCACCAGGCTCTCGAACACCGGATAGCCGAGGAAGCGCATCCCCTCGAAGCCGTTGTTGGGCATGCCGGTGGTGGTGGGGATGTCGGCCGCCGTCATGGCGATGCGCAAGACGCCCTCCCCCCACGCCGGCCCGGCCGCCATCAGGGCGCTTGCCGCCACAGCGGCGGCGAGCCGGCGCGGGAGACGGGACCGCGGGCTGGCGTCGTGGCGGCGGGACGCGCGCGGCAGCCGGGATAGCGTCATCGGGCATGGTCTCCATGGGCCGGGTCGAAGGCCACCGAACGCCGGGTCGCGCGCGGGCTCAGACACGCATCGGGGTGCCCGCGGCAGAATGCAAACGCGGTGCCGTGTATGCACGGCGAGGGTGGTGGCAAGGGTCGCGACAGGGGTCGCCGGGGCTCCTGCCAAGCTCGTTCTCAAGCTTCCTCAAGGACTTGAGCTTGGCCGGAACGACGAGGCCCGCCTTAAGGTAGAATGAATGCATTCTTCAGAACGCATTAAACGCCACCTCACTAGCGCAGGCTCAAGAGAACGGTCGCTCCCGATTTTCGCCTTGGCGCCCGCCTTCGGGCGGGCCCGGGGCTCCGACCGTCGAGGACCCGAGAGCCATGATACAGGATCAGGCCGCGCCATCGGCCGCCGATGCCCCGGACGGGGCACCCCCTACCGCCACCGATGCCCCGAACGGGGCACCCCCTACCGCCACGGTGATCCGGTTGGTGCCCAAGGGCGCACGGCCGGCGCGGGACCAGGGACCGATCGACGCCGAGGCCCGGCATCGGATCGGGCGCAACCTCAAGCTCCTCTATGCCGACGTCCTGACCCAGCCGTTGCCGGATCGCTTCGAGACCCTGCTCGCCGACCTCTCCGCCTCGAGCGGCATCGTAACCCCGCGGGAGACGTCATGATGGTGGCCTCACCCCAGCCGATCGGCACCCCGAGCGGCGCCGATGCCGAGATGCGCGACATGCTGATCGGCTCGATCCCGGCCTTGAGGGCGTTCGCCTACACCCTCACCTACGACCTCGACCGCAGCGACGACCTCGTGCAGGACACGCTCGTGCGGGCCTGGACCAAGGCGGACAGCTTCCAGCGCGGCACCAACCTCACCGCCTGGCTGTTCACCATCCTGCGCAACCTGTTCTATTCCGAGCAGCGCAAGCGCAAGCGCGAGGTCGAGGATGCCGACGGCGTCCATGCCGCGCGCCTCACGAGCCTGCCCGAGCAGGAGGTCCGCCTCGAACTGCGCGAGTTCCACAGCGCGCTGGACGCCCTGCCCCTGAGCCAGCGCGAGGCGCTGGTGCTGGTGGGCGCCCAGAGCTTCACCTACGAGGAGGCCGCCGCGATCTGCGGGGTGGCGGTGGGCACCGTCAAGAGCCGGGTCAGCCGCGCCCGCGGCCGCCTGATCCAGGATCTCGGCATGGCCGGCAGCGACGACATCGGCGCCGACGGCGTCACCCGCGCGGCAATGGGATGATGCGCATCGGGTCAGGACCCTCCGCGACCGCCCCCTCGCGGGCGAGAAGCGCGCGCTTGCGGTCGATGCCCCAGCGGTAGCCCGACAGGGTGCCGTCGCCGCGCACGACCCGGTGGCAGGGGATCGCCACGGCGATGGCGTTGGCGCCGCAGGCCGTGCCCACCGCGCGCGAGGCGCCCGGCTGCCCGATGGCAGCGGAGATCTCGGCATAGGTGGCCGTCCGGCCCGCCGGGATCCGGCGCAGGGCCGCCCATACCCGCTGCTGGAAGGCGGTGCCGCCGATGTCGAGCGGCAGGTCCGCCCCGAGGGCGGGGGCCTCCACGAGGCCGACCACCCGCGCCACCAGGGTCTCGAACGCCGGGTCGCCCCCGACGAGGTCGGCCCGGCCGAACCGGTCCTGGAGATCGCGCAGGAGCACGTCGGGGTCGTCGCCGAGGAGGACGGCGCAGACCCCCGCCTCGGTGGCCGCCACCAGGATCGCCCCGAGGCTGCAGGCGCCGAGCGCGAAGCGGATGCGCGTGCCGGCCCCGCCGCCGCGGTAGCGCGAGGGCGCCATGCCCAGCCGCCCCTTCGCCTCGGCATAGAAGGCACTGGCCGCGCCGTAGCCGGCGGCATGGACCGCCTGCGTGATCGTGCCGGCACCGGGCAACGCCCCCGCGACCCGCCGGGCCCGCACCGCGGCGCCGTAGGCGCGCGGCGTCACGCCGGTGGCGGCCTTGAACACCCGGTGGAAGTGGAAGCGGCTCATGCCGGCGTCCCGCGCCAGGGCGTCGAGGTCGGGCGGTTCCTCGGCGGCCTCGATCCGCCGGCAGGCCCGCGTCACCGCGACGGCATGGCGCTCGGTGAGGCTCTCGCCGTCCGGCCGGCAGCGCAGGCAGGGGCGAAACCCCGCCGCACGCGCCTCGGCCGCATCCGCATGGAAGCTGACGCGGTCGCGGCGCGGCCGCCGGGCGGGACAGCTCGGGCGGCAGAAGACGCCGGTGCTGCGAACCCCGTAGACGAACGTCCCGTCGGCGGCGGCGTCGCGCGCCAGGAGCGCCTGCCAGCGTGCCGTATCCTGCGCCCCCGTATCCTGTCCTATCGTATCCTGCGCCCCCGTCATCGCCCGCCCTCCCGGCGTGCCGGTCGGGCACCCCGCGACGATCCTATGGGGCAGGCCGCGGGCGGGCGCATCCCGATCCTTGCGGTCGAACCGCCCGCGAAAGGCCCGGTCAAGCCGAGAGCCGGGCGTGGGCGTCCTCGATCTCCCGCCCGGGCTCGCGTGCCTGGACGGGGAAGATCGCGTGGAACCGCATCGGTAGCATCTCGAGGAGCAGGGGCACCTCGCCGGCCGGTCGCGCCGGGCTGAACAGGAACCCCTGGATGTCGTCGCACCGGCGGGCCTGCAGCATGATCGCCTGCTCGACGCTCTCGACGCCCTCCGCCGTGACCCTGATCGACAGCTTGCGCGCCAGCGTCAGGATCGCCTCGATGATCGCCAGGCACTCGTGGCGGGTGTTCATGTCCTTGATGAACGAGCGGTCGATCTTGATCTTGTCGACGGGGAACCGGATCAGGTAGCTCAGGCTCGAATAGCCGGTGCCGAAGTCGTCGAGGGCGATGCGGACTCCCAGCGCCCGCAGTTCGCGCAGGTTCGAGGCGATCGCCGCGTTCATCTCGAAGAAGATCGATTCGGTGATCTCCAGTTCGAGCCGGCGCGGGTCGAGGCCGCTGGCCGAGAGGGCGTCGACCACGTCCTGCAGAAGGTCCGAATGGCGGAAGTGGGACGGTGAGATGTTCACCGCGATCCGGGTGGCCGCCGGCCAGCGGACGGCCTCGGCGCAGGCCCGGCCCAGCACCCAGCGCCCGATGGCCGAGATCAGGCCGCAGGCCTCGGCCACCGGCACGAAGTCGGCCGGGGAGATGACGCCGCGGGCCGGCGTGCTCCAGCGCAGGAGCGCCTCGAAGGAATCGACGCGGCCGGTGCGCAGGTTCACCAGGGGCTGGTAGTGGAGGTCGAGTTCGCCCTGGGCGATGGCGGCCTTGAGGTCGGTCTCGAGGTCCCGGCGGGTGCGCATCGCCCGCTCCAGGGTCGGCTCGAACATCGAGACCCGGCCCTTTCCGCTCGACTTGGCGTGGTAGAGGGCGAGGTCGGCCTTGCCCATCAGGCTCTCGGGCTCCACCGCATCGCGCGGTGTCATGCCGATGCCGACGCTGGCGCCGATCTCGACCTGGATCCCGTCGATGACATAGGGCGCGCTGACGATGGCGATCAGCCGTTCGGCCAGGCCCACGGCCGCGTCGTCGGTGATCCGCCGGTGGAGGATGGCGAACTCGTCGCCGCCCAGGCGCGCCACGAGCTCGCCGGTGTCCACGGCGGTGCGCAGGCGGCGCGCCACCTGCTGCAGCAGGCGGTCTCCGATGTTGTGGCCGAAGGTGTCGTTGACGATCTTGAAGCCGTCGAGGTCCATGTAAAGCAGGGCGCAGGGCTCGTTCACCCGCCCGGCCCGCTCGCATTCGGCCCCCGCCTGCAGCCCGAACAGGGCGCGGTTGGCGAGGCAGGTGAGGGAATCGTAGCTGGCGAGATAGGCGATCCGGTCCTCCGAACGCCGGGTCGCCGTGATGTCGGAGCCGACCCCGCGGACCCCCACGAAGCTGCCGTCGCGGTCGTAGGTGGGTTTTCCGCTCAGGCGCCACCAGCGCGGCCCGTCGGGCCCGGGGATCTCGACGACATGGTCGCGGAAGGCGGTGGCGCTGCGGGTCAGCGCGATGAGTTCGCGGCCGCCGTCGCCCAGGGGCGCGTCCGGCCGGCCCGAGCGCAGCAGCCGGTCGAACGGCGCGTGCAGGAGGTCGGCCATGGCGATGCCCGAGACCTCGGCCATGCGCTCGGAGACGTGCTGCAGGGTCCCGGCCGCGTCCGTCTCCCACAGCCAGTCGCTGGTGTTGGCCTCGAACTCGTGGAGCAGCAGCCCGATCGTCTCGTTCTGGTGGAAGACGCGCACCCGGTCGAGGATGCGCTCGGTGGAGAGCCGGGTCATGCGCCGCACGCTGGCGAGGACGAAGGCGGCGTAGATCGCCAGGAGCACCGCCAGGAGGAACGAGGCCTGCTCGCCGGTCAGGACCAGGGCCAGGAAGCTTCCGACCACCAGGGGCACGCAGAAGCAGATCGCCAGGTGGGGAATGCCGTTGAGCACGAAGGCGGTGGCGATGAGCCCGGCGGTGATCGCCACCACGAGCATGCGGTGGTCGACCCCCGAGGGGCCGAACAGCACGAACGGCATCGTGCTCCAGGCGAGGCCGAGGCCCAGGATGAGGATGCGCACCGCCTTCGTCCGCACGCCGAGGCCGGGCAGCCAGGCCTGCCTGTGGCGGCCGACCCAGCCGATCGCCGGCAGCAGCCCGGAGAAGATCGTCACCGCCGCGACCAGGCTGACGAGGTAGCGGTGCGAGGCCACGTCCCAGAAGAAGGTCATCACCGCCACGGCGACGACGACGTGGGTGATGGCAAGGTGCGAGGCGAGATCGATGGTCTCGGCCAACTGCCCGGCCATCGTCTCCTCGCGGTAGCGCGCCGGAACCGCCTCCGCCGCGTCGGGCAGGCGCGGCAGCGGGATCGGAAGGAGCGTGCCGGTCATGGGGCGAGCCGCCGTGGGACCACCCGCAGCGGCATCCCGCCGTGGGGCCGCAGGGTGACCTTGAACCGGGCCTGCGGCCGGGGCTCGGCCGCCGCCTCGAACCGGAAGTGCGGCAGGAGGCCGGCCAGGATCACGCTGCATTCGGCCAGCGCGAAGCCCATGCCGATGCACACCCGCGGTCCGGCCCCGAACGGGAGGTAGCCGTAGCGGTCGCGCTGGACGCCCGGCGCGAACCGGTCCGGATCGAAGGCCTCGGGGTCGCCCCAGAGCGCGCGGTGGCGGTGGATCGCATAGACCGGGATGTGGACCGAGGCCCCGGCCGGGATGGTGGCGCCCCCGAGGCGGATCTCCTGCGCGGCCTGGCGCACCACCATGGGGGCGGGCGGATAGAGGCGCATCGCCTCCATGACGACCTGACGGGCGTAGGGGAGGTCGTCGAGGGAGGCCGCCGGTCCGGCCGCCGCGATCTCGGCGCGCAGGCGTCCCTCGATCCGCGGGTGTTCGGCGAGCAGGCGAAAGATCCAGGCCATCGCCAGGGCCGTGGTCTCGTGCCCGGCGGCGATGAAGGTGAGGAGGTTGTCGGTCAGCGCCTGGTCGGACATGCCGGCGGCGCCGTGGTGCCCGGGACCGGTCCTGCCGTGACCGCTCTCGGTCTCGATCTTGCCCATACCCGCGGTGCGATGCGGGCAGCCCGTCGCCGCCTCGGGGTCGCGGGCCTGCATCATCAGGCCGAGGAGGTCGTCGCCCGGCTCGGCGCTGGCCCGGCGCCGGGCCACGACGTCGGCGATGCCGGCGCGCAAGGTCGCGGCCGCCCGGGCGGCCTTGCCCGCGCCGGGATGCGGCATCCAGGCGGGCGCGCCCAGCATCGACAGGCCGATGCGCCAGCCGACGCTGTCGAGGTAGGTGGTCAGCGACGTCCCGAAGGCCGCCACGTCGAGACTCGGCTCCTTGGGCAGCATGGTGCTGCCGATGATGTCGAAGGTGGTGCGCATCATCTCGTCGAGGACGTCGCGGGTGCCGGCACCCTGCGCGTCCCACCGCTCGGCCGTACGCGCCACGGCCTCCCGCATCGACGGCACCAGGGCGGCGATGGCATCGGGCCGGAACACCGGCGCCACCGTCCGGCGCTGGTCGCGCCAGCGAGCGCCGTCGGAGGTCAGGATGCCGCGGCCCAGCATCGGCGACAGGGCCGCGATCATGAAGTCCTCGCGCACCAGCGCCTCGGCCCGATCGACCATCAGGGTCCTGATCAGGGCGGGATCGCAGACGAAGAACGTCCGGCGGCCGAACCGGGCGACCTCGACGAGGCCGTCCTCGTAGACCTCGGCGGGCCAGGATTCGATCATGTTGCGTACGATCCGGCGCAGCAGCACCGGAGAAGCCAGCGCCGCCGTCAGCGCGGACCAAGCGGTCGGGGACGACCAGCGGGTCGGTCCGTCCTCCGAAAAGCCTGGCGTACTGGCGATCTGCATCGGTCATCCTGGGTCGTTACCGACGGACGCTAGAGATGCTGTGTTGACGGACCGTGAACTCTGGATCGTATCGCTCCGAGACCTTGGTGCGGGCCCTTCATCACGGCCTGGAACAGCCGTGTCTCACAGCACCACCTCCGGGCCGACCCGACCGTCGGCCAGCGGGGACAGGAACGCGGCGCCGATGCCGTTGTCGAAGGCGCGGGCGACCTTGGCCGGGGTGTTGCCGATCATGATCAGGGTGCCGACGGCGAGGGGCCGGTCGAGGGAGACCGCGGCCCCGGACACCGAGATGTTGAGCACCCGGCCCGGGATCGTCGCCCCCAGCGCGGTGGTGACCACCACCTCCTGCTCGCGCGGCACGATCCGCGGCGCGGCGCGCTCGGCGGGCGGACGGGCATTCTGCTCGTTGGCGAGGGAAACGAGGTTCCGGGCCACCAGCCGGAGGGGATACTCGGCGCGCAGGACGCGCACCGCGAAGCGGTGCTTCTCCGCGCGGATCACCCGCGTCTCGATGGAGCCGGCATGCCGGATGCTGCAGGTCAGGCGCTCGCCGACCGCGGGCACCGTGGCGGACTTGAACCGGATCCCGAACCCGGTGACGTCGTCGGTGACGGCATAGAAATCAGGCCTCGCCTTGCCCCAGCACAGGGCCGGCAACACGAGCTTGACCCGGGTCATGGCACGTCGCTCGATCATCGAGGCTCCCGCGAAGACGAACGACGGTCTACAGCGCGAGACGTTCGCGCCGGCCTTCGCCGATCGCGACATTTGTCTGCACCTCACGGTTGGGCGCTGCGGTCGAGCGGTCTTGTCCATGACCAAGGCCTGGACGGCGGCGATTCGGCTCGTGGACACATGAGACGCGTCCTCGATCCCACGCATGGGACCGGCCAGGGCGACGGTCTCGATGGTGCCGGTGTCGCGGGTCCTGGATCGTCACCGGCGGCGGATGCCCAGGACCTTGATCCGCGAGGCCAGGGTCGTCGGCTTGAGCCCCAGGATCTCGGCGGCGCCGCCGGTGCCGAAGATGCGGCCCTGGGCCAGCGCGAGGGCGGCCACGATGTCGGCGCGGGCCTTGGCGCGGCGGTCGGCCTCGGTGGCGGGGGCGGTAGGCTGCGGATCGAAGGCGACGGGGTGGACGGCGGCGGTCGCCTCCGGTTCGGGCAGGTCGAAGCGCAGGCGGCCGCGCACCGCCAGGATCGCGGCGCGCTCGATGATGTTCTCGAGTTCGCGCACGTTGCCCGGCCAGTCGTAGCGCGTCAGCCGGCGGACGTCCCCCTCGGTCAGGCGCAGCTCGGGGATGTTGAGCCGCTTGACCACGCCGCGCAGGAAGTGCTGGGCGATGAGGGGGATGTCCTCCGGGCGCTCGCGCAAGGGGACGGCGGCGATGGGAAAGACGTTGAGCCGGAAATAGAGGTCCTCGCGAAAGCGGCCGCGCTTCACCTCGGCCTTGAGGTCGCGGTTGGTGGCCGCCACCAGGCGCACGTCGACCGCCCGCGTGCGTTCCTCGCCGACGCGCTCGAACTGGCGCTCCTGCAGCACCCGCAGCAGCTTGCCCTGGAGATCGAGGGGAATCTCGCCGACCTCGTCGAGGAACAGGGTGCCGCCGTCGGCCAGATCGAACCGCCCGACCCGGTCGCGCAGCGCCCCGGTGAAGGCGCCCCTGGCGTGCCCGAAGAACTCGCTCTCGAACAGTTCGCGCGGGATCGCGGCACAGTTCACGCGGATCAGCGGCCGGTCGCGGCGGCGGCTCGCCTCGTGGATGGCGCGGGCGATCAGCTCCTTGCCGGTGCCGGATTCGCCGGTCACCAGAACGGTGGCGTCGGTGCCGGCCACGAGGTCGATCTGGCGCAGGGTCGCCTCGATGGCCGGCGAGCGGCCGATGATGCCCTGGTGGTGGCCACCCTCGCGGATCTCCTCGCGCAGGTAGGCGTTCTCGAGCTCCAGGCGCTCGCGCAGGGAATCGACCTCCGCCAGGGCCCTGCGCAGGCGCTCGTCGGCCTCGCGGCGCTGGCTGATGTCGCGGAACACGATGACGGCGCCGAGCAGGCGGCCGCGGTCGCGGATCGGCGTCGAGGTGTATTCCACGTGGAACGCCGACCCGTCCCGGCGCCAGAACACTTCGGTGTCGACCTGATGCACGGCGCCGTCGCGGAAGGCCGCGTAGATCGGGCAGTCGTGGTGGGGGTAGTGGCAGCCGTCGGCGTGGCTGTGGTGGACGGTGGCATGCATGTCGCGCCCGACGAGGTCGCTGGCCTGCCAGCCCAGCATCCGCTCGGCGGCCGGGTTGATGAAGGTGGTGATCCCGTCGGCGTTGACGCCGTAGATGCCCTCGCCCGCCGCCCGCAGGATCAACTGGTTCTCGCGCTCGATGTCCGCGAAGATGCGCTCCATGCGCTGCCACTCGGTGAGGCCCGCGCGCATGTGCGCATCGGCCTGCGTATCGACGAGGCGGCGGCGGCGCTCGTCGAGGTCGAACAGGCTCACGAGGACGGTCTGGGGGTCTCCCGGCAGCAATGCGCCACTGTACTCCACATGGAGCCCGTGGCCCTCGGCGTGCCGGGGCGAGAGCGCATGGGTCCAGTCGCGCCCCCGCGCCTGGACGGCCTGGGTGAACACGATCAGCGTCGGAACCTGCTCGGGGTGGAGGGCGGTGACACGCATGGCGCGGAGTGTCGCGCGGTCGTAGCCCAGGAGCCGGGCCGCCGCCGGGTTGGCATCGCGGATGGCGTCGGCCACGGGGTCGAACACCAGCATCGCCTCGGGCGCACCCTCGAAGGCGGGGCCGAACGCGTCCCCTCCCCCTTGCGGGGAGGGGAGTCCCGCGACCGACGATGGATCGGAGGTGGCCATGCGAAACCTCGCCGTCGAGCCGGAGCCGCCTCACCCGAGCGACGAGACTTCGTAGCACGGACGACGAACATTCGTAGACTACGAAACCTCGCATTCGCAAAATGGCCGCTAAACCCCTCGAAGGGTTGACGAACCTTGCCGGATCGCCGCTGGCACACCCCTTGCTGATCCCTCTCCATCACCCCGGGCGAGGCAAACGCGATGGCGCTGTTCGACGATCCGTTCAATGCGAGGCTCACGCTCAGGCAGCGCGGCTGCTCCTGCGGCGCCCATGCCAGCCAGGCCGAGCACGATGCGACGCCGACGGGCGACGCGCAGATCGAGCGGGTGGTGGAGGGCGCGGTGATGCGCGCGCTGTTCCCCCACGACGCCCAGCGCCGGGCTTTCCTCAGGAGCGTCGGCGCGGCCACCGCGCTGGCCGCCGTCAGCCAGTTCTTCCCCGTGAAGTTCGCCGCCGAGGCCCTGGCCCAGGCCGGCACCCCGGAGAAGAAGGCGCTCAAGATCGGGTTCATCCCGATCACCTGCGCCACGCCGATCATCATGGCCTCGCCGATGGGGTTCTACGCCAAGCAGGGCCTCGAGGTGGAGGTCGTCAAGACGGCGGGCTGGGCGGTCATCCGCGACAAGACCCTGAACAAGGAATACGACGCCGCCCACATGCTGGCGCCGATGCCCATCGCCATCTCCCTGGGCCTCGGCTCGACCCCCACCCCCTACACGATGCCGGCGGTGGAGAACGTCAACGGCCAGGCGATCACGCTCGCCATGAAGCACAAGGACCGGCGCGACCCCAAGGACTGGAAGGGCTTCAAGCTCGCGGTGCCGTTCGACTACTCGATGCACAACTACCTGCTGCGCTATTACCTGGCGGAGGCCGGCATCGACCCCGACGCCGACGTGCAGATCCGCAGCGTGCCGCCGCCGGACATGGTCGCCAACCTGCGCGCCGACAACATCGACGGCTTCCTGGCGCCCGATCCGGTCAACCAGCGGGCGGTCTACGACGGCGTCGGCTTCATCCACCTCCTCTCCAAGGAGATCTGGGACCGCCACCCCTGCTGCGCCTTCGCCGCCTCGCAGGACTTCGTGACCCAGACGCCCAACACCTACGCCGCGCTCCTGCGGGCGATCATCGAGGCGACGAGCTACGCGTCGAAGGCCGAGAACCGCAAGGAGATCGCCGCGGCGATCGCCCCGGCCAACTACCTCAACCAGCCGCTCACGGTGGTGGAGCAGGTCCTCACCGGCACCTACGCCGACGGCCTGGGCGGCGTGAAGAAGGTGGCCGACCGCGTCGATTTCGACCCCTTCCCGTGGCAGTCCTTCGCCGTGTGGATCATGACCCAGATGAAGCGCTGGGGTCAGATCAAGGGCGACGTCGACTACGACGGCGTCGCCAAGCGGGTGTTCCTGGCCACCGACGCGATCAAGCGCATGGAGCAGGACGGCGTCACCCCGCCGGCCTCCACCACCAAGACCTTCTCGGTGATGGGCAAGCCCTTCGATCCGGCCAAGCCGAAGGAATACCTGGAGTCCTTCGCGATCAAGCGGGCGCTCTGAGGCACGCGCGCTCCCTCTTCCATGGGGAGAGGGCGGGGGTGAGGGGAGCGGACCCTCCGGAGGTGTCGCACACCTCACCCTGTCCCTCTCCTTCCAGGAGAGGGGACCCGCGCTCGAACACCCGATCTTCGTCAACCGGCCGGCGACGGCGTTCCATGCGGAGCCGACATCCCCATGCCCAGCCCCTCCCTCAACCTGCGCGCCGCGATCGTGTCGCTCGGCCTCCTCGCGCTGTTCCTGCTCGCCTGGCACATCGCGGTGAGCGGCCTGACCAAGACCGAGGCGATGGACCCGGAATACGCCGCGCTGATGGGGGCCTCGGCCACCACCGGCAAGTCGGCGATGCCCGGCCCGCTCGACGTCGCCGCCACGATCTGGGGCCACCTCAAGGACCCGTTCTACGACCGCGGGCCCAACGACAAGGGGCTCGGCATCCAGATCGCCTATTCGATCGGGCGGGTGGCGCTCGGCTACGGGCTGGCGGTGCTGGTGGCGATCCCGATCGGGTTCGTAATCGGGATGTCGCCGCTGATGAGCAAGGCGCTCGACCCCTACATCCAGCTCCTCAAGCCGGTCTCGCCCCTGGCCTGGATGCCGCTGGCGCTGTTCACGATCAAGGATTCGGGCCTGTCGGCGATCTTCGTGATCTTCATCTGCTCGCTCTGGCCGATGCTGATCAACACCGCCTTCGGGGTCTCGGGCACCCGCAAGGAATGGCTCAACGTCGCCCGCACCCTGGAGGTCGGGCCGCTGCGGCGGGCCTTCACGGTGATCCTGCCGGCGGCCGCCCCCACCATCCTCACCGGCATGCGCATCTCCATCGGCATCGCCTGGCTCGTCATCGTGGCGGCCGAGATGCTCGTGGGCGGCACCGGCATCGGCTACTTCGTCTGGAACGAGTGGAACAACCTCTCGATCACCAATGTGATCACCTCGATCCTGCTCATCGGCGTCGTCGGCATGGTCCTCGACCAGCTCCTGGCGAGGGCCCAGCGCCTCGTCACCTTCCCGGAATGAGGCGGCGATGAACGCGCTCACACCCTTCACTCCCGCCGCCTCCGACAGCCCGGAACCCGGCCGCATGTCCCCCTCCGAACGCTTCCTCTCCATCGAGGGCATCGCCCGGCGCTACCCGGCCCCCGGCGGCAAGGCGACCACCGTGTTCGAGAACCTGTGGCTGCCCATGCGCCGGGGCGAGTTCGTCTGCATGATCGGGCATTCGGGCTGCGGCAAGACCACGGTGCTCAACATCCTGGCCGGTCTCGAGGCCCCGAGCGAGGGCGTCGTCATCGCCGACGGCAAGGCGATCGAGGGGCCGAGCCTCGACCGGGCGGTGATCTTCCAGGGCCATGCCCTGCTGCCCTGGCGCAGCGTGCTCGGCAACGTCGCCTACGCGGTGTCGTCGCGCTGGCCCAAGGCCGGTCGCGCCGAGGTCGAGGCCCGGGCCGCCGAGGCCATCGCCACGGTGGGTCTGGCGGGCTCCGAGCACAAGCGCCCGGCCGAGCTCTCGGGGGGCATGAAGCAGCGGGTCGGCATCGCCCGGGCGCTTTCGATCGCGCCCAAGATGCTGCTCATGGACGAGCCGTTCTCGGCGCTCGACGCCCTCACCCGCGGCACCCTGCAGGACGAGGTCCGGCGCATCTGCCTCGAGACCGGCCAGACCGTGTTCATGATCACCCACGACGTCGACGAGTCGATCTATCTCGCCGATCGCATCGTGCTGATGACCAACGGCCCGCAGGCCAAGGTCGCCGAGATCGTCGAGAACCCGCTGCCCAAGGTCCGCTCGCGGACCGGGCTCCACCGCCAGCCCGGCTACTACGCCCTGCGCAACCACCTCATCGATTTCTTGGTCAGCCGCTCGAAGACCCTGCGCGACGAGAGCCCGCCCGGCTACGACCAGCGCCACCCGCCCGTCGTCCGGCTGACCCTGACCGAGGCCGACGAGGCCGCGGCGGCGCTCGGCTGAGCACGCCGAACCAAGCGCGGGTCCCCTCTCCTGGAAGGAGAGGGAGAGGGTGAGGTGTGCGACCTCGTCGGAGAACGCACTCCCCTCACCCCTGCCCTCTCCCCCTGGGAGAGGGAGACCCGCGCGACCCTGCTCCACCATCATGCAACCGGGAGACCCATCATGAAGCGCGAAGACCTCACCGAGAAGCTGCTCGACATCAAGCGCGAGAAGGGCTGGACCTGGAAGCACATCCAGGCCGAGATCGGCGGGATCTCGCCGATCCTCATCACCGCCGCCTGCATGGGCCAGATGAAGCTGCCCAAGGCCCAGGCGAAGAAGGCGGCCGAACTGTTCGGCCTCAGCCAGGCCGAGGAGCGGATGCTCAACGAGGCGCCCTATCGCGGCTCGATCCCGCAGATGCCGCCCACCGACCCGCTGATCTACCGCTTCTACGAGCTGGTGATGGTCTACGGCACCACCTGGAAGGAGCTGATCCAGGAGGATTTCGGTGACGGCATCATGTCGGCGATCGACTTCAACATGACCATGGAGCGCGAGCCCAACAACAAGGGCGACCGGGTCAAGATGAACCTCTCGGGCAAGTTCCTGCCCTACAAGTACTACGACAACGAGGACGGCGTGCCCGACTACGGCTTCAAGGAGCCGTAGCGTCCGGCCGCACGCAAGCCGCGGCGTTGGCACGATGATCGGCGCGCACTACCATCGCGCGCCGGAGGATACGGTCGTGGACGCCGCCGGGAGTGGAGGGGCCGATGTATGTCGACGATGGCTGGCGGCCGCCGCTCGAACCGCCGTCCCGCAAGCCCCGCATCACGAAGCGGCAGGAGCGGGTGCTGGTGTGGGTGCCGGCCTTGAACGCCCTGCTCCTGCTCGTCGCGCCGATCGGCGGGGCGACCATGGCCCACGCCCTGCTGGCGCTGTTCCGGTAGGTCCGGGAGGACCACGCGGCGGTGGATGGTGCGGTGCGGCAGCGCCACCGAGGGTCGACGGCCGCGCCCGTTTCATGCTCGATGCGCGCCTGGGCCGGGACGCCGTTGAATCCGCCTGGGTCCTTGGTGTGTCGCCGGGTCCGATCGCAAGGCCGCAGGGCCGGTTTGCGGATCCTGCTTAGGGAGACGACCGCATGAACCTCGACGCCCTCTCGCTCACCTGGGCCCCGCGCCTGCTCAGCGTCCTGCGCATCATGACGGGGCTCCTGTTCCTTCAGCACGGCACCCAGAAGATCCTCGGGTTCCCGCCGAGCGAGCGCGGCATGCCCGCCCTGCTGTCGCTGTCGGGCACCGCCGGCCTCCTCGAACTGGTGGGCGGCGTGCTGATCGTGCTCGGCCTCTTCACCCGCCCGGTGGCCTTCATCCTCTCCGGGCAGATGGCGGTGGCCTATTTCCTGGCCCACGCGCAGCGCAGCTTCTATCCCATCCTCAACGGCGGCGAACTCGCGATCCTGTTCTGCTTCGTCTTCCTCTACCTCGCCGCCGCCGGCCCCGGGCCGTGGAGCCTGGACGCGCAGCGCCGCCGGGTCTGAGCTCACCTGCGTTCGAACGAGGCCCCGCGGAGCCCGTCACCATGCGCCGTCTCGCCGTCCTTCTCGTCGCGCTCTGCCTCCCCGGCGTCGCCGTCGCGGCGACGAGGCCTTGCGCGGACCTCGAGGCGCAGCAAGACAGGAATGCCTGCATCGGCGCGGCGCTCGGCGAGGCCGACGCGGCCCTGAACCGGGCGTACCGGCAGCTCGGCGACCGGCTCGATGCCAACGGCAGGCGCAACCTCGTCGCCGCGCAGCGGGCCTGGATCGTGTTTCGCGACCGGGAATGCGAGCTCCGGTCCGGCTACGACACGCAAGACCCCGGCAACAACGGCACCCTGGCGCCGTTCCTGGTCGGCGACTGCAAGCGCGACCTCACGGGGCGGAGGACCGCGGATCTCCTCGACCAGCTGACGTGCCCCGGCGGCGACCCGTCCTGCACGCGATAGATCGGGGGCGCCTGCTCCGCCCTCGGTCCGATACCGGGGAACGCCGCGCTTCGCGGGGTCTGTGGCGGATGCTACTGCCGCACGACGCTGCAAGATGATCCGTGAGGGCACCCATGGCCGAGACCCACCCCCCCACCGCCGACGTCGCCGCCGGGCTCGCCGCGACCCTGGAGGGCATCCGCCGCGCCGCCGGGGACCACGGGCGCGATCCGGCGACCGTCACCCTGGTCGCGGTCTCCAAGACCATCGCGGCGGAGGGCATCCTCACCGCCCTGGAGGCCGGGCAGCGGGTGTTCGGCGAGAACTACGTGCAGGAATCCAAGGCCAAGTGGCCGGCCCTGCGCGAGCGCTTCCCCGACGTCGAACTGCACCTCGTCGGGCCTTTGCAATCCAACAAGGCCCGCGAGGCGGTGGAGCTGTTCGACGTCATCCACGGCCTCGACCGGCTGTCGCTGGCCGCGGCGCTGGCCAAGGAGATCGCCCGCGTCGGGCGTTCCCCGAAACTCCTCGTCCAGGTCAACACCGGCGACGAGCCGCAGAAGGGCGGCGTCTCGCCCGCGCAGGTCGACACGCTGCTGGCCGAGTGCCGCGACACCCACGGGCTGACGATCTCGGGCCTGATGTGCATTCCGCCCGCCGAGGACCCGCCCTCGGCGCATTTCGGGCTCCTGGCCGCCATCGCCGAGCGCCACGGGCTGCCCATGCTCTCGATGGGGATGAGCGCCGACTACGAGGCCGCGATCCAGATGGGCGCCACCCATGTGCGGGTGGGGACCGCGATCTTCGGGGCGCGGGTGCGGCCCGATCCGGCCTGAGCCGCTACATGATCTCGCGGGCAGTATCCTGCCAGCGGGTCAGGGGCCGGGTCAGGGCCACGAGGACGGCGTCGGCGAGCTTGCCCAGGATCGCGAAGGCGATGATCGCCGCCAGGATCTGGTCGGCCCGGCTGAACTGCTGCCCGTCCACGAGGAGGTAGCCGAGCCCCTCCGAGGCGCCCATCAGCTCGGCGGCCACCACGAACAGGAAGCCGAGCCCGAGGCCGGTGCGCAGGGCCACCAGGGTGGCCGGCAGCACGGCGGGCAGGAGGATGCGCCGGGCGAGCGCCGCCTTCGACAGGCGGAAGATGCGGCCGACCTCGATCAGCTTGCGGTCGACCGAGGCGATGGCCCCGGCCACCCCAATGTAGACCGGGAAGAACACCCCCACCGCGATCAGCACCACCTTGGGCGTCTCGAGGATGCCGAGCCACAGGATGAACAGCGGCACCCAGGCCAGCGAGGGCACCGCCCGCAGGGCCTGCAGGGTCGGATCGAGGAGGTGGCGGGCGAAGGGCAGCGTGCCGGTGAGCGCGCCCACCGCGATGCCGGCGGTGGCGCCCAACACGAAGCCGAGGCCGACGCGGGTGAGGGTGGCGTTGACGTGCAGCCACAGGTCGCCCGAGACGGCCATCGCCTGGAGGGCGGCGACGATCCGGCTCGGCGGTGGCAGCAGCCGCCCCTGCGCCAGGCCGGCCCGCACCGCGAACTCCCAGCCAAGCGCCACCGCCAGCGGTAGCAGGAGCCCGAGGACGACCTGGCCGGCCGAGCCCCAGGAAACCTTCGGCCGTGGGGTGGCCGCGCTGCCGGACGAGGCCATGGGCGGACGCTCAGCGGGCCGGGACGGGCGCGAACCGCGTGTCGATCAGGCCGGCCACCGCCGCCTTCACGTCGACCTCGGCGGGGACCACGCCGGCCTGCTGCAATGCCACGCCCGCCGCCTCGATGCTCTGGGCCTGGGCGGCGCCGACGACGGGCTGGGTGAGGTCGGTGCGCTCGATCTGGCGGGCGATCACCGGCTCGGGCAGCTTGGTGGCCGCCACGAGGGCCTGCTTCAGCGAATCCGGGTTGGCGATGGCGTAGGCGCGGGCCTGCTCGTAGGCGGCGATCACCGCCTTGACGAGCTCGGGGTTGGCGGTGGCGAAATCCTCGCGCACGTCGAGCACGCCCCAGGTGTTGGCGGAGGCATCGCGGAAGAACAGGACGTTGCCGGCCTCGATCTCGGAGGCCGCCATCATCGGGTCGAGGCCGGCCCAGGCATCGACGTCGCCGCGCTCGAGTGCGGCGCGTCCGTCGGCATGCTGCAGCAGGACGAGCTTGGCGTCCTTCTCGGTGAGGCCGGCCCCCTGTAGGGCGCGGATCAGGAAGATGTGCGGATCGGTGCCGCGGGTGACGGCGATGCGCTTGCCCTTGAGGTCGGCGGGCTTGGCGATGCCGGTGTCCTTGCGGGTGACGAGCGCGGTCCATTCCGGGCGCGAGAAGGCGTAGATCGCCTTGATCGGGTTGCCGTTGATGCGCGCCAGCAGGGCGGCGGCGCCGGCCGAGGAGCCGATGTCGATGGCGCCGGCGTTGAGGAATTCCAGCGCCTTGTTGGAGCCGAGCGACTGGGTCCAGCGGACCTTGATGCCCTTGTCCTTGAGCGCCTCCTCGAGGAAGCCCTTGTCCTTGAGGACGAGGCTGACCGGGTTGTAGGTCGCCCAGTCGAGCCGGATCTCCTTCACGTCGGCGGCGAAGGCCGCGCCGTGCGAGAGTAGCAGGGCGAGGGCGGCGCTCGCGAGGCCGCGACGGGACAGGTGCATGGCGGAGCTCCCCGATGCCCGTCGACGCGGGCTCACAGGGGTGAGCTAGGCAATCGCGTTCGGAGTGTCAAACGGAAAATCCGCTGAAGAGAACGCTTCAGGGGAGTTGGAGGAAGGCGGCGATCTTCGCTTTGACCTCTGCGATGACGCTGTCTGGGGCCACGTTGGAGAAACGCGCTCCACCGTCGGCCCAGGAAAGGGGCTTACCCTGATCAGCCAGTACGAAGCCGTGGGTCCCGTGTTCGGGTGGCAGGGCGACCTCGTAGGGGTAGCCGCGTCCGCGACTGGTGATCGGGCACGCGAAGCATCGCCCGACGAGGTCGTTGTAGGATCGAGGTGTCAGCACAAGCGCCGGACGCCAGAAACCCTGCTCCGTCCCGACATGGGGACTGACGTTCAGAACGATGATGTCTCCGAGATCGGGACAATAACGTGTTTCACCAGAACTCGTTTCCGACGAGAGGCCCGACGAACTGCTCGTCATGGAGGTTGTCTTTCGTGATGCCGGCGAGCAGTTCCTCGAACGTGTAGCGAGGCGGAGTCGCGCGGGGGGAAATGACGATCTGTCCATCTTCGACGCGCAACTCGGCACCGCTGCCTTCGCTGGCGCCCACATCCCGCAGGATGTGCGCAGGAATGCGGATGGCGAGGCTGTTGCCCCACCGTGAGAACTGAACGAACATTTTTCGATCCGCGCCGGTATCAACGAGATGTACGCTCAGGCGAGCCATATCGACTCACGGGCGTATCGTCGATGTAGATACGTTTTAATCGGCTGTGGGTCAAAATCCCTTGTGCCGCTCGTGCGCAAGCCGCACCGGTCCAGCCTTCCTCGCGCGCTGCCCCTATGCGGTGGTTTCCCCGCACCGCGAGCCCGCTGTCGGCGCCGGTTTAACATGCTACGGGAGCGCGATGTTCGACGCTGCCGCAAGCCTCAAGTCCGTCCTCGATGCCCTGCCGCGGGATGCCCGCGAGGCGACGCAGTTGCGCGCCGTGCTGGTGCCGGAACTGCGGGCGGTGATCGCGGCCGGGCACAAGGACGCCGAGGAGCGCCTGATGCAGGAGCGCGACGGCGTCGCCTGCGCCAGGCGCATCAGCGCGCTGACCGATGCGGTGGTGCGCGCCATCCACGACGCCGTGGTCTGGCGGCTCTATCCCAACGACAACCCGTCGTCCGGCGAGCAGCTGGCCGTGGTCGCCACCGGCGGCTACGGCCGGGGCACGATGGCGCCGGGCTCGGACATCGATCTCCTGTTCCTGCTGCCCTACAAGCAGACCGCGTGGTCGGAGAGCGTCGTCGAGGCGATGCTCTACGTGCTGTGGGACCTCAAGCTCAAGGTCGGCCACGCCACCCGCTCGGTGGAGGAGTGCCTGCGCGAGGGCAAGGCGGACATGACGATCCGCACCGCCCTCCTGGAAGCGCGCTTCCTGTTCGGGTCGCGGGTCCTGTTCGAGGAGCTGGTGACGCGCTTCGACACCGAGCTCGTGATGTGGACCGCACCGGAATTCGTCGAGGCCAAGTTGCGCGAGCGCGACGGGCGCGTGAGCAAGTCGGGGGCCTCGCGCTACCTCGTCGAGCCCAACGTCAAGGACGGCAAGGGGGGGCTGCGCGACCTCAACACCCTGTTCTGGATCGCCAAGTACACCTACCGGGTGCGCGACCAGAGCGAGCTCGTGCCCGCCGGCCTGTTCACGCCGGAGGAGTACCGCTTGTTCGAGCGCTGCGAGGAGCTGCTGTGGCGGGTGCGCTGCCACATGCACTTCGTCACAGGCCGCTCGGAGGAGCGGCTGTCCTTCGGCCTGCAGCCGAAGATCGCCGAGCGCTTCGGCTACGGCCCCCGCGGCGGGCTCTCGGGCGTCGAGCGGTTCATGAAGGCCTACTTCCTGATCGCCAAGGACGTCGGCGACCTCACCGCCATCGTCTGTGCGGCCCTGGAGGCGCGCCACGCCAAGCGCACCCCGGTGCTCGACCGCTGGATCGGCCGGTTCCGCGACCGCTTCCGCGCCTCCGCCATCGAGGCCGAGGACTTCGTGGACGACCACGGCCGCATCAACGTCAAGGACGGCGACGCCTTCGTGCGCGATCCGGTCAACCTGATCCGCCTGTTCTGGCTGGCCGACCGCCACAACCTGCCGATCCATCCGGACGCGACGCGCCTGGCCAACCGCTCGCAGCGGTTGATCGGCCATTCCCTGCGGGCCGACGGGGAGGCCAACCGGCTGTTCCTCGACATCCTGACCTCGAAGAACTCGCCCGAGACCATCCTGCGCCTGATGAACGAGGCCGGCGTGCTCGGCCGCTTCATCCCGGATTTCGGCCGCATCGTCGCGATGATGCAGTTCAACATGTACCACCACTTCACGGTGGACGAGCACCTGCTGCGCTCGCTGGGCGTGCTGGCGGCGATCGATTCGGGACGGGTGACCGAGGACCATCCCCTGGTCACGCGCCTGATCAACACGATCAGCAACCGGCGCGCCCTCTACGTGGCGGTGCTCCTGCACGACATCGCCAAGGGCCGGCCGGAGGACCACTCCATCGCCGGTGCCGCCATCGCCCTCAAGGTCGGCCCGCGCTTCGGCCTCAGCCCGGCCGAGACAGAGACCGTGGCCTGGCTCGTCGAGCACCATCTCCTGATGTCGATGACCGCCCAGAGCCGCGACCTGTCCGACCCCAAGACCATCGAGAAGTTCGCGGGCGTGGTCCAGACCCTGGAACGCCTCAAGCTCCTCACCATCCTGACGGTGGCCGACATCAAGGCGGTGGGCCCGGGCGTGTGGACCGCCTGGAAGGGCACGCTCCTGCGCACCCTCTACGACGAGACCGAGGTGATGCTCTCGGGCGGCCACTCGGAGATCGCCCGGACCGACCGGGTCCGCCTCATCCAGATGGCCCTGCGCGAGCAGCTCGCCGACTGGGAGTCGGGCACCTTCGACGCCTATGCCGGCCGCCACAACCAGGCTTACTGGCTCAAGGTCGATTCCGCCCGCCAGTTCAAGCACGCCGGCTTCGTCGACCGCCTGGCCGCCCAGGGCCGCACCGTGGCCACCGCCTGCGAGACCGACCCGGCCCGCGGCATCACCGAGATCACGATCTATTCCCCCGACCACCCGCGCCTGCTCGCCATCGTCACCGGCGCCTGCGCGGCCTCGGGTGGCAACATCGTCGATGCGCAGATCTTCACCACCACCGACGGCTTCGCCCTCGATTCGATCTTCATCTCCCGCGCCTTCGACCGGGACGAGGACGAGCTGCGCCGGGCCGGCCGCATCACGATGGCGATCGAGAAGGCGCTCAAGGGCGAGATCCGCATCGCCGACCTCGTGGCCGACAAGCACCCCCCGAGCGCGCGCACCACCACATTCCTGGTGCCGCCCGACATGGCGATCGACAACGCCCTGTCGAGCCGCGAGACCGTGGTGGAGATCACCGGGCTGGACCGGCCGGGCTTGCTCTACGAGCTGACCACGGCGCTGAGCCGGCTGAGCCTCAACATCACGTCGGCCCATGTCGCCACCTTCGGCGAGCGGGCGGTGGACGTCTTCTACGTCACCGACCTCACCGGCACCCGCGTCACCCAGCCCGACCGGCAGGTGGCGATCCGCAACGCGGTGATGGAGGTTTTCGCCGGCGACGTGGCGGCGCTGCGGGCCGAGGGGCTGGAAGCCCTGGTCGACTCGCCGCCGCCGCGCGAGGCGTGAGGACCGGTCAACTTGATTTCGGGCGGCGAGGGCCTGATATCACCCGCGACCCCGACATCCCTTTTCCTTCAACGATCGACGACAACCGATGATGGCCACCGATATGGAGCACGAGGACCGGCGCGAGGCGAGCGAGGCCTCGCAGGCAGCCCACGAGTCCGCCCCCGGCGAGGCGCAGGCCGCCGAATCCGATTCCGCCAACGGCGATGCCAAGCACGCCGAAGCCCTGGCGACGCTGATGGCCGAGCGCGACGAGTTCAAGGACCGGACCCTGCGCACCCTGGCGGAGATGGAGAACCTGCGCCGCCGCACCGAGCGCGAGGTCGCCGACGCGCGCACCTACGCGGTCACCAACTTCGCCCGCGACCTGCTCACCGCCGCCGACAACATCCGCCGCGCCATCGAGAGCGTGCCGGCGGACGCACGTGAGACCGCCGACGGCCCGTTCAAGGCGCTGCTCGACGGCATCGAGCTCACCGAGCGCGACCTCGCCAAGACCTTCGAGCGCCACGGCGTCAAGCTCCTGGAGCCCAAGGGCCAGAAGTTCGATCCCAACCGCCACCAGGCGATGTTCGAGGTGCCCGATGCCGAGGTGCCGAGCGGCACCGTGGTGCAGGTGATGCAGGCCGGCTACGTGCTCGGCGACAGGGTGCTGCGCCCGGCCCTCGTCGGCGTCGCCAAGGGCGGCCCGAAGGCCGCGGCCGGCCCGGCGGCCGACGACGCGGCCTGAGCGACGACGTCCAGTGCCTCGGATCGGAACATGGCGTCCGGTCCGAGACCCTCGAGCGAGGTCTCGCTACTTGAGCTGGATGCTGTCGACGACATCGCGGAACCGCGACAGGGTGGCGTCGCGCTGTTCGGCGCGGACCACCCCGACGGCGCGCAGGTATCCGTCGGGCGCGAACCGGATGGTCTGCGAGATCACCACCGGGATGTCGGTGGGCAGGTCCTTGGCGCGGGCCACCATCTCGTGCCAGTCGACCCCGTTCTGGCGGTAGCTCTGCGACCGCTCGATCACGAAGTCCTTCATGGTCTGGTTGGAATAGAGGGCGGCCCTGGCGAAGGCCTCGCGCTGGTCGGCGGCGGGGGGCTGCTGCACCGCCTGGGCCAGGACCAGGATCGGCTGGTCGAGGTTGCTGACCTCGTCGTTGGCGCCGTAGGTCATCAGCATCGAGTTGCCGGCCAACACCCGGACCGGGCGGAAGCCCGCGGCGGTGCCGACCTTGAAGGGCAGGGCCGCCACCTGCTCCTGAAGGGTGAGCGCGGGGCGGATGTGCACGCCCGTGAGCATGCCGCGCATGGTCTCCTCGGTCTCCGCCCCGGGCACGCTCTGGGCGATGATGATGCCGGTGACCGTGGGATCGCCCACGAGGAGCAGCCATTTCTTGATCGGGGGCGCGCCCGCCGGCTCGGCCACCGGCTGCTCGCCGGTGAACAGTACCGCGTCGACCTCGCCGGCGACCTTGATCGCCTCGCGGCTCGAGACGACGAAGCCCTGCGACTTCAGGTTCTCGTCGGTGAAACTCTTCTCGAGGTCGACGTAGGCGCTGGGCGGCAGCTCCACCACCGAGAGCGTGGCGCCGCCCTCCAGGCGCTCGAACCCGGAGAAGCGCTTGGAGGGGGCCATGTCGGAGGGCGGCGTGAACCCGAAGCGGGAGCTGGGCGGATAGACCACGTCGGCCGCGAGGGCAGCCGCGGTGAGGCCGAGGCTCAGCACCAGCGCCGCACAGGGGCGCAGACAATCACGCAGACGCATCGGGTCCTGGTCTCCGGGCACTGTGGGCGGTCTTGGGACAGCCGGCTTGGGGCAGTCGGGCCGCCCCGAGCCGTGTCTCGATCCCCGATGAGGTCGGCCCACATCCCTCCCCTGTCAAGCGTGGCCGGATCTCATGGGCACCCGCACCCGCCGCAACGTGAGATTACAGCGCCCCCCGGCCGGCAGGCGATCGGCCATGACCGCCGGAATCGTCGCGTCCCCCGCTTCGCCCAGAAGATCGGGCACGGCCGGCAGCAGCCGGTCGACGCCGTGGTGGATCAGGCGGGAGACCCCGCCGATCACCAGGGCGTCGCCCGAGCGGAGCCGGACGGACCGGGTCGGGTCGCCGCGCCGCAGCCCGCCGTAGCGGAACAGCGCGGTGGCCCCCAGGGACAGGGAGACGACCGGGGCATCCAGCGCCTCTTCGTCGCGGTCCTGGTGCAGGCCCATGCGCGCGGCCGGGCCGTAGAGGTTGACGAGGCAGGCCTCCGGCTCGGCATGGTAGCCCGACAGGTCGGCCCAGGCGCGCAGCGCCAGCGAGGGCATCGCCGGCCAGGGCCGGCCGGTCTCGGGGTGATGCGCCTGGTAGCGGTAGCCGACCTCGTCCGAGACCCAGCCGAGGGCGCCGCAGTTGGTCATCCGCACCGAGAACGGCCGGCCGGTGCGCGGCATCCGCGGCGTGTAGGGTGGGGCCTCGTCCATCGCCCGCGCCAGCTCCGTCCAGAGCCGGTCGCGCGCCGCCGCGTCGAGGTAGCCCGGATGGTGCACGAGCCCCGGGGCCAGCACCACGCCGGGCGAGGCGGCGGCCATCGACCGGATCAGTGGTCCTGGTCGATGTCGCGCTCCAGCACCGACTTGCTCTCCACCGTGGTGTCGGACTTGAGGTGGTAGACGAGCGGGATGCCGGTGGCGATCTCGAGGCTGGCGATGGTCTTGGTGGTCATGCCGTCGAGGACCATCACCAGGGCGCGCAGGGAGTTGCCGTGGGCGGCCACCAGCACGCGCTCGCCGTTCATGACGCGGGGCAGGATGAACTGGATGTAGTAGGGCAGCACCCGGGCGGCGGTGTCCTTCAGGCTCTCGCCGCCGGGGGGCGGCACGTCGTAGGAGCGGCGCCACTGGCGCACCTGCTCGTCGCCCCAGCGCTCGCGGGCGTCGTCCTTGTTGAGGCCCGACAGGTCGCCGTAGTCGCGCTCGTTGAGGGCTTCGGCACGGTGGGTCTCGAGACCGCCCTGCCCCATCTCCTCCAGCATCAGCGAGCAGGTGTCCTGGGCCCGGCGCAGGTTGGAGGTGAAGGCGACGTCGAAGGCGAAACCCTGGCCCTTGAGCCAGCGACCGGCGGTGCGGGCCTCGGCGATGCCGAGCTCGGTCAGTTCGGGGTCGCGCCAGCCGGTGAACAGCTTCTTGAGGTTCCACTCGCTCTGGCCGTGGCGAGCGAGGACGAGCAGACGCTCCATGGGGCAACGATCCCTTCGGTCGTGGATGGTGCGGTGCACAAACGTGCGCCGCCAAGGCTGATGCCTGCCCGAGCCTGAACGCGCGATGACGCGGGCGCCGTTTGCCGAGCGCGTCTATCAGAGCCCGAGCACGTCGGCCATGCCGTAGAGGCCCGGCGGCCGGGCGAAGGCCCATCGCGCCGCGCGCACCGCGCCGCGGGCGAAGATGGCGCGGTCCTCGGCGTGGTGGGAAAGCGTGATGCGCTCGCCGGGGCCGGCGAAGACCACGCTGTGGTCGCCGACCACGCTGCCGCCGCGCAGGGTGGCGAACCCGATGTCGCCGGGTCGGCGCGCGCCGGTGTGGCCGTCGCGGGTCGAGACGCGCACGTCGGGGAGCGCCACGCCGCGCCCCTCCGCCGCCGCCTCGCCGAGGAGCAGCGCGGTGCCGGACGGCGCATCCACCTTCATGCGGTGGTGCATCTCGACGATCTCGATGTCGAAGTCCTCGCCGAGGGCCGCGGCGACCTTGCGCACCAGCCCGGCCACGAGGTTGACCCCGAGGGACATGTTGCCCGAGCGCACGATCCTGGCGTGATGGGCCGCGGCCGCCAGCCTGGCGAGGTGGGCCTCGTCCATCCCGGTGGTGCCGACCACGTGGACGATCCGCGCCTGGGCGGCGAGTTCGGCAAAGACGATGGTGGCCGCAGGCACGGTGAAGTCGAGCACGCCCTCGGCGGCGGCGAAGACCGGCAGCGGATCGTCGGTGACGGGCACGCCGAGCGCCCCGATGCCGGCCAGCGTCCCGGCATCCTGGCCCAGCGCGGGCGAGCCCTCGCGCTCGATCGCCCCCGACAGCGTGCAGCCCTCGGCCTCGGCCACTGCGCGGATCAGCATCCGCCCCATGCGCCCGTCGGCGCCCACCACCACGAGCCGCATGCTGTCCTCCGACCGTTCCGGCTGGCGGTACAGCCTGGGGCCGGCTCTGCCAAGGCTCGGCCAAGACTCTGCTCGGCCAAGACTCTGCAAAGACGAGGGGATCGAGGAGGCAGGGGCGCGGGGACCTTGCACGGCATGGGGAACGGCGTATCGTTTTCGCATGACGAGCGCAGCCCGAGACCTAGTGCGAAAGCAGGATCTGTCGCGAAAGGACGAGCCGCGGACGGGTCTGAAGGATCTGGACGAGGTGGTGCTCCTGAGCGACGTGTCCGCCGACGATGGCGCCGTCCTGACGGCGGGCACGGACGGCACGGTCGTGGCCGTCGTTCGCGACGGGATCGCCTACATCGTCGAGTTCAGCGAGCCTCCCGGAACGCTCGCCACCGTCATGGCGGATGAGCTTGTGCGAGCGGGTGCCGCCCGAGCGTGAGGGCACCGACCAGCGATCGGCCCACACATCTTGTCGTGAACCCTGCCAAGATCGTCGGGTACCTCCTCAACCTCCACCATGCATTGGGCGGACCCAAGGCGCAGTTCTTCCTAGCTTTCGGGTTCAGCGTCAGCGACCCCGAGACGCTGGGCCGGGCCATCCTCGACCATGCCGTGCCCGACCATTTCGCCGGACGCGTCGTCGGGAAGGCTGGCGACATCCGACTCGTCTACGCAGGCCCGATCAGGACTCCCGACGGTCGAAATCCTCGGATCAGGACCGTCTGGCTCGCCGAAGCGCACAACACCGCTCGCTTCATCACGGCCTATCCCGACCGGTGATGCCACGCGAGGGTCCTCCGTCGACGGTCCGTCACGACTTCCGCCCCGCCAGCAGCGGCCCGAGCACGTCGACGACGCCGTTGAGGAAGATCTGGGTGCCGACGCACAGGAGCAGGAAGGCCGAGAGCCGGCCGAGTACCCGCGCCCGGCCCGGGCCGATCAGCGAGACGACCCGGTCGGCCGAGCCGTAGGCGATGCGCACCATCGCGGCGATGACGAGGGCGGCGAGCGACACGCCCACGAAGAAGCCGACGGATTCCGGCCCGGCCGGCGGCCGGTTCGAGCCCAGCGCGATCGCCACCGCGATGGTGCCGGGGCCGGTGGTGAAGGGCAGGGTGAGGGGGAAGAAGGCGATCTCGGCGAGGTTGCCGGTCGGCTCCTGCGCCTCGGCGTGCTTGCGCGCCTCGCGGGCCTCGGGTGCGCGCAGCAGCGTCCACGCCGAGGCGCCGACCACGAGGCCGCCGGCGATCCGCAGGGCCGCCAGCGAGACGCCGAAGAAGTTGAGGATCGGCGCCCCGGCCCAGAGCGCGGCCAGCATGATCAGCGCCGCGTAGAAGCCGATCCGCCGGGCGAGTTCGAGGCGCTCGGCATGGCTGTTCTGCGCCGTCACCTGCGCGAAGATGAGGGCGGCCCCCACCGGGTTGACGATGGAGAACAGGGTCGAGAGCGCCAGGAGGAAGCTCGCGACCCCGGCTTCCAGGCTGATGGCGTCGGTCATCGCGTCATCCCGGTGAGGGAGCGGGGACCAGGACCCGGGCGGGCGCGCGCAGGGTGCTGCGCCGGACCTGATGCACGGGAATCGGACGATACAGCTGCTTGGTCGCGTCGACCACGTGCAGCCCGGCGAAGGGCAGCGACAGGCCGGTGCCGAACCGCTCCCAGGCCCCGGCGGTGCGCAGCCACAGGCGGCTCTCCACCGGTGGCATGTACAGGGTCTCGGCCCAGCCCTCCGGCGAGAACAGGGTGCTGCGCATCAGCCGGCCGAGCTGCGAGCGGCTGTAGGGCTGGCCGTGGCCGAACGGCGTCGCCTCGCGCCGGGCCCAGACGCCACGGCGGTTGGGCACGACGAGGATCATGCGCCCCCCCGGCGTCAACACCCGCCAGACCTCCTGCAGCAGTTCGGTGGGGCTCTCCACCGATTCGAGGGCATGGACCAGGATGACGCGGTCCACCGCCGCCTCCGGCAGGGGCATCATCGTCAGGTCGGCGAGCGCCGAGGCCGAGCGGCCGCTGCCCGGCCAGTTCACCACGCCCTGCGTGGCGGGCATGAAGGCCAGCGTGCGCTCGGCGATGCAATGCACGGTGGTGAGGTAGGGGGTCGCGTAGCCGAGCCCGAGCACCCTCAGGCCGGAGACGGAGCCGAGGAAGCCGTGGACCGCGCGGCCGACGATGCGGTGGGTCACGCTGCCGAGCGGCGTGGCGTAGAAGGCGCGCAGATCGGTGACGTCGAGACGCATGGCGTTGCGGTTCCGGCCCGTCCGGGCCGTGGAAGCCCGACGAGGGCCATCAATGGGGATCGCGGGCGCGCCCGGCAACCCGCGCTGCGCACGGAACCGCCTGCTCTACCTCATGTTCTTCGACCGCCGAACGATGGAGTGAACCCCACCATGACCGACCCTCGCCCCGAGATCCGCACCTTCCCCTGCCGCAGCGACAACATCGGCGTGCTCCTGCGCGATCCCGCCACCGGGGCCTGCGCCGCCATCGACGTGCCCGAGGCCGCCGCGGTGCTGGCCGCCCTCGACGAGACCGGTTGGACGCTGACCGACATCCTGGTCACCCACCGCCACGGCGACCACGTCGAGGGCATCCCCGAGGTCAAGCGGCGCACCGGCGCCAAGGTCACGGCGCCGCTCAAGGCGGGTGGCGCGGTGCCTGAGGTCGACCGGACCGTGAAGGAGGGCGACGTCGTGCGAATCGGCGAGCTCGACGCCGAGGTCTGGGAGACGCCGGGCCATTGCGACGACCACGTCTCCTACGTGTTCGGGCAGGCCGGGGTCGCCTTCGCCGGCGACACCCTGTTCACCCTGGGCTGCGGCCGCATTCTCGAAGGGCCGCCGGAGGTGCTGTGGCACTCCCTGAGCCGGTTCCTGGCCCTGCCCGACGCGACGCAGGTCTACAGCGGCCACGACTACGTGCTGGCCAACGCGCGCTTCGCGCTGGCCGCCGAGCCCGACAATGCCGCCCTCGCCGCGCGCATGGCCGAGGCCGAGGCGGCGGCCGGCGAAGGCCGGTTTCTGATCCCGACCACCATCGGGATGGAGCGCGCCACCAACCCGTTCCTGCGATCCGACCAGGCGACCCTCGCCAAAGCCGTGAATCTTTCCGCGCAGGCGGCACCGGTGGAGGTTTTCACCGCCCTGCGGGCCTGGAAGAACCGGTTCTGACAGGCTATGCGACTGACTCAGGGCTGCCGGGCGCGGATACACGGTCTGCGTGCCGGCCGCCTTTCGAAGAGGACATGGTGCCGATGCGGGCGCGCGCCCACCGGAACGCGGCGGCCCGCGGACGGGATGCCTTCACCAAGCGATCCACGACGCCCGTCGCCGTGGTCGCGGCGGTGCCGCAGGGGCCGGTCCAAGAGCCGGTCCAGGAGCTGGCCGTCTTGGGCGAGCCCGTCCCCACCCCGGCCGAGTCGGCACCGGAGGCGTCCGTCCCCCCTGCGGTCCGGCCGCTGCGGGTCGCCCTCCGGTCGCGCCCGGCCACGGTCTCGGCCGACGTGCGCCTGCTCGCCATCGCCTCGGACCATCTCGCCCGGCTGGGTCCCAAGCGCGTCACCGTCGTCGCGGTGGCCGCCGAGGCCGGCATGACCCACGCCAACGTCTATCGCTACTTCCCCTCGAAGGACGCGCTCCTCGACGCCGTGGTCGGGCGCTGGCTGCGCGACGTCGAGGCCGAGCTCGCCCGGATCGCCGACGCGCCGGACCCCGCCGACGACAAGATCGAGCGGCTCCTCACCGCCCTGGCCGCGGCCCAGCGCGAGACCCTGTCGCAGGCGCCCCATCTCTTCGCGGTCCACCTCGATGCCGCGGTGGCGGCACGGCCGATCGCCCGCCGGCACCGGGTCCGCCTGCGCAACCTGGTCGAGCGGGTGGTCGAGGAAGGCATCGGCGCCGGGGCTTTCGTCGCCCGCGACCGCGAGCGGGCCATCGCCTACATCTTCGATGCGAGCTACCGCTTCACCCACCCCCTCGCGATCCAGAACGACGCCGACCTGCCGCGCGACCTCGTCGATCTGCGCTTCGGCGTGGTGATCCAGGCGATTCAGCGCAGCCTGCGTTCCGGCCAGCTCTGACCTCCGGCCCGCCGCTGCCGAAGTGACAGATCCGACCCGCTGTCACGACTGCTTCGCCGCCGAAGCGATATCGCCGTCCTCGCCCTAAGAGACTGGGAAGCCTCGCGTTCTTCGGGGCATCGAAAACCCTGCCGGGCGCCGGCTGGCCCGAACCCTGCTTTCCCTCGCCTCCCGTCGGCTTGAAGCGGCGCGCCTTTTCCGCCACACCCCGGCGCAACGAGAGCGGGCGGGAAGCCCGGTCCGCGGTTCGACGACCGACGGCTCGGCATCGCAACCGTGGGCAGCCATCACCATCGGAGGTCGTTTTTCATGGCACGCAGCAAGATCGCGCTCATCGGCGCCGGGCAGATCGGCGGAACCCTCGCGCATCTGGCGGGCCTGAAGGAACTCGGCGACGTCGTCCTGTTCGACATCGCCGACGGCGTGCCCCAGGGCAAAGGCCTCGACATCGCCGAATCGGCTCCCGTCGACGGCTTCGACGCCCATTACTCCGGCGCCAGCGATTACGCCGCGATCAGCGGCGCCGACGTGGTGATCGTCACCGCCGGCGTGCCGAGGAAGCCCGGCATGAGCCGCGACGACCTCATCGGCATCAACCTCAAGGTGATGGAGGCCGTCGGCACCGGCATCAAGAACCACGCGCCGGACGCGTTCGTGATCTGCATCACCAACCCCCTCGATGCCATGGTCTGGGCGCTGCAGAAGTTCTCGGGCCTGCCCACGAACAAGGTGGTCGGCATGGCCGGCGTGCTCGATTCCGCCCGCTTCCGCCACTTCCTCGCGGACGAGTTCAAGGTTTCGGTGGAGGACGTCACCGCCTTCGTGCTCGGCGGCCACGGCGACGACATGGTGCCGCTGGTGCGCTACTCCACCGTGGCCGGCGTGCCGCTGCCTGACCTGGTCAAGCTCGGCTGGACGACCCAGGAGAAGCTCGACGCCATGGTCGAGCGCACCCGTAAAGGGGGCGGCGAGATCGTCAACCTCCTCAAGACCGGCTCGGCCTTCTACGCCCCGGCGGCGTCGGCCATCGCCATGGCCGAGAGCTACCTGCGCGACAAGCGCCGGGTGCTGCCCTGCGCCGCCCATCTCTCCGGCGAATACGGCATCGACGGCATGTACGTCGGCGTGCCGATCGTCATCGGCGCAAACGGCGTCGAGCGCATCCTCGAGGTGGAGTTCACGCCCGACGAGAAGGCGATGTTCGACAAGTCGGTGGGCGCGGTAAAGACGCTGCTCGAGGCGTGCAAGGGCATCAATCCGGCATTGGCGTGACAATGGGCGAATAGCGAATAGTGAGTGGCGAATAGCAGGTTTCAGGCTCGCCGATCCGCTTCCGCTTTCTCGATGACTATTCCCTATTCGCTACTCCCTATTCGCCCCATCCAAAAGAGGTTGCGATGAACATCCACGAATACCAGGCCAAGGCGGTGCTCAAGGAATTCGGCCTGCCGGTCTCGCGCGGCGTTCCGATCTTCAAGGCCGAGGAGGCCGAGGCCGCCGCCAGGGAACTGGGCGGCCCGGTCTGGGTGGTGAAGTCGCAGATCCATGCGGGCGGGCGCGGCAAGGGCACGTTCAAGGGCGCGCCGGCCGGGGCCAAGGGCGGCGTGCGCGTCACCAAGTCCATCGACGAGGTCAAGCAGTTTGCCGGCGAAATGCTCGGCGAGACCCTGGTGACGATCCAGACCGGCGAGGCCGGCAAGCAGGTCAACCGCCTCTATATCGAGGAGGGCGCCCAGATCGAGGCGGAGTTCTACCTCTCGATGCTGGTGGACCGCGAGACCGGCAAGGTCGCCTTCGTGGTCTCCACCGAGGGCGGCATGGACATCGAGACGGTGGCCCACGAGACGCCGGAGAAGATCGTCACCTTCTCGGTCGATCCGGCCACCGGCGTGATGCCCCACCACGGCCGCCTCGTCGCCAAGACCCTCGGGCTCACCGGCCCGCAGGCCAAGGAAGCGGGCGATCTCGTCACCAGGCTCTATACGGCGTTCACCGCCAAGGACATGAGCATGCTCGAGATCAACCCGCTGGTGCTCACCGGCGACGGCCATCTCAAATGCCTGGACGCCAAGATCTCGTTCGATTCCAACGCCCTCTACCGCCACCCCGACATCGTGGCCCTGCGCGACGAGACCGAGGAGGACGCCAAGGAGATCGAGGCCTCGAAATACGACCTCGCCTACATCGCCCTCGACGGCACCATCGGCTGCATGGTCAACGGCGCGGGCCTCGCCATGGCGACCCTCGACATCATCAAGCTCTACGGCGAGGAGCCGGCCAACTTCCTCGACGTCGGCGGCGGCGCGAGCGAGGAGAAGGTCACCGCGGCCTTCAAGATCATCACCGCCGACCCGCAGGTGAAGGGCATCCTCGTCAACATCTTCGGCGGGATCATGAAGTGCGACGTCATCGCCCGCGGCGTCATCGCTGCGGTGAAGGCGGTGGGCCTGCAGGTGCCGCTGGTGGTGCGCCTGGAGGGCACCAACGTCGAGCAGGGCAAGGACATCATCCGCAACTCGGGGCTGAACGTGATCTCGGCCGACGACCTCGACGACGCCGCCCAGAAGATCGTCGCCGCCGTGAAGAAGGGCTGAGAGTACCCATGTCCATCCTGATCGACGCGAACACCAAGGTCATCTGCCAGGGCTTCACCGGCAAGAACGGGACCTTCCACTCCGAGCAGGCCATCGCCTACGGCACCAAGATGGTCGGCGGCACCTCGCCCGGCAAAGGCGGTTCCAAGCACCTCAACCTGCCGGTCTTCGACACGGTGGCCGAGGCCCGCGAGGCGACGGGTGCGGATGCCTCCGTCGTCTACGTGCCGCCGCCGGGCGCGGCCGACGCCATCTGCGAGGCGATCCAGGCCGAGATCCCGCTGATCGTCTGCATCACGGAGGGCATCCCGGTGCTCGACATGGTGCGGGTCAAGCGCGCGCTGGAAGGCTCGAAGTCTCGCCTCGTCGGGCCGAACTGTCCCGGCATCGTCACGGCGGGCGAGTGCAAGATCGGCATCATGCCGGCTAACATCTTCAAGCGCGGCTCGGTGGGCATCGTCTCGCGCTCGGGCACCCTGACCTACGAGGCCGTGTTCCAGACCTCGAACGCGGGGCTCGGCCAGACCACGGCGGTGGGTATCGGCGGCGATCCGGTCAAGGGCACCGAGTTCATCGCCATGCTCGAACTGTTCCTTGCTGACGACAGGACCGAATCGATCGTGATGATCGGCGAGATCGGCGGCTCGGCCGAGGAGGAAGCGGCGCAGTTCCTCGCCGACGAGGCCAAGCGCGGCCGCAAGAAACCGATGGTCGGCTTCATCGCGGGGCGCACCGCGCCTCCGGGCCGGCGCATGGGGCACGCCGGCGCCATCATCTCCGGCGGCAAGGGCGGCGCCGAGGACAAGATCGCCGCCATGGAAGCGGCCGGCATCCGGGTCTCGCCCTCGCCGGCCCGCCTCGGTTCGACCCTCGTCGAGGTGCTGAAGGGTTGAGGCCGCGTTTGCGGTGCGGTGCATTCCGGTGCGCCGCACCTATATGAAGATGGCGATGCTGGGTTGAGCCCCGCATCGATCGACAACCCGGGTCGGGGCCGACCCGGACGAGGGCCCGAGGGGCGGGCTCTCCAGCGGCAGGATGAACGACCGATGGCACGGATGGACGCGAACGACACGGCGCTCGGGACTTCCTTCCTCACCGGCGGCAACGCCGCCTACATCGAGGCCCTGCAGGCGGACTATTTCCGCGATCCGGCCTCGGTGGATCCGGCCTGGGCCGCGTTCTTCAAGTCGCTGGGCGACGACAGGGCGCTGGCCGAGAAGAACGCCGCCGGCGCATCCTGGGAGAAGCCGCACTGGCCGGTGCAGGCCAACGGCGAGATCGTCTCGGCGCTGGACGGCAACTGGGCCACGGTCGAGAAGGCGATCGGCGACAAGATCCGCGCCAAATCCGACACGGCGAAGGTGGAGCCCAAGGCCGCCAACGGGGCCGCGGCCCCGGCCGCCAGCGCCGCCTCCATCGAGCAGGCGACCAAGGATTCCGTGCGCGCGATCATGCTGATCCGCGCCTACCGCATGCGTGGCCATCTCCACGCCAAGCTCGACCCCCTCGGCCTCGCCCAGCGCGGCGACCAGGCCGAGCTGCACCCCCAGCACTACGGTTTCGAGGAGGCGGATTGGGACCGCCCGATCTTCCTCGACAACGTGCTCGGCCTCGAATACGCGACCATCCGCGAGATCGTCGAGATCCTGGAGCGGACCTACTGCCAGACGCTCGGCGTCGAGTTCATGCACATCTCCGATCCCACCGAGAAGGCGTGGATCCAGGAGCGCATCGAGGGCCGGGGCAAGGAGATCTCGTTCACGCCCGAGGGCAAGCGCGCGATCCTCAACAAGCTGATCGAGGCCGAGGGCTTCGAGAAGTTCCTCGACCTCAAGTACACCGGCACCAAGCGCTTCGGCCTCGACGGCTCGGAATCGATGATTCCGGCCCTGGAGCAGATCATCAAGCGCGGTGGCGCGCTCGGCGTGAAGGAGATCGTCCTCGGCATGGCCCACCGCGGCCGGCTGAACGTGCTCACCAACGTGATGGCCAAGCCCTTCCGGGCGGTGTTCAACGAGTTCAAGGGCGGCTCGGCGAACCCGGCCGAGGTCGAGGGCTCGGGCGACGTGAAGTACCACCTCGGTGCCTCGTCCGACCGCACCTTCGACGACAACAACGTCCACCTCTCGCTCACCGCCAACCCGTCCCACCTCGAGATCGTCGATCCGGTGGTGCTGGGGAAGGTGCGCGCCAAGCAGGACCAGCGCGCCAAGCCGAACGTGCAGCGCACCAGCGTGATGCCGCTCCTCATCCACGGCGACGCCGCCTTCGCGGGCCAGGGCGTGGTGGCCGAGTGCCTCGGCCTGTCGGGCCTCAAGGGCCACCGCACCGGCGGCTCGATCCACTTCATCATCAACAACCAGATCGGCTTCACCACCGACCCGCGGTTCTCGCGCTCCTCGCCCTATCCGTCGGATGTCGCCAAGATGGTGGAGGCGCCGATCTTCCACTGCAACGGCGACGACCCCGAGGCGGTGACTTTCGCCGCCAAGATCGCCACCGAGTACCGCCAGAAGTTCGGCAAGCCGGTGGTCATCGACATGCTGTGCTACCGGCGCTTCGGCCACAACGAGGGTGACGAGCCGGCCTTCACCCAGCCCAAGATGTACCAGCGCATCCGCAAGCATCCGACCGCGCTGGAGACCTACGGCAAGCGCCTCGTCGCCGACGGCGTGATCACCGAGGAGCAGCTGGCCGAGCGCAAGGCGGCGTTCCGTGCCATCCTCGACGGCGAGCTCGAGGTCGCCGGCAACTACAAGGCCAACAAGGCCGATTGGCTCGATGGCCGCTGGTCCGGCTTCAAGGCGGTGCGCGAGGACGTGGACGATCCCCGCCGGGGCAAGACCAGCGTGCCGGCCGAGACGCTGCGCGAGATCGCCCAGCGCATCACCACGCCGCCGCCGGGCTTCCACCTCCACCGCACCATCCAGCGGTTCTTCGACAACCGCGCCAAGGCGGTGGAGACCGGCAAGGGGATCGACTGGGCCACCGCCGAGGCGCTGGCCTTCGGCTCGATGCTGATCGAGGGCCACCGCGTCCGCCTCTCGGGGCAGGACGTCGAGCGCGGCACCTTCTCGCAGCGCCACGCCGTGGTGATCGACCAGGAAAACGAGCAGCGCTACACCTCGCTGAACTCGATCCGCGAGGGCCAGGCCAGCCTCGAGGTCATCAACTCGATGCTCTCCGAGGAGGCGGTGCTCGGGTTCGAGTACGGCTACTCCCTGGCCGAGCCCAACGCCCTGGTGCTGTGGGAGGCGCAGTTCGGCGATTTCGCCAACGGCGCGCAGGTGGTGATCGACCAGTTCATCTCGAGCGGCGAGCGCAAGTGGCTGCGCATGTCGGGCCTGACCCTGCTGCTGCCGCACGGCTACGAGGGCCAGGGGCCGGAGCATTCCTCCGCCCGCCTGGAGCGCTTCCTGCAGATGTGCGCCGAGGACAACATGCAGGTCGCCAACGTGACCACGCCCTCGAACTACTTCCACATCCTGCGGCGCCAGCTCAACCGCGAGTTCCGCAAGCCGCTGGTGCTGATGACGCCCAAGTCCTTGCTGCGCCACAAGAAGGCGGTGTCGAACCTCGACATGCTGGCGGAGGGCTCGACCTTCCACCGCATCCTGTGGGACGATGCCCAGCACGAGCCGGACGGCATCAAGCTGGTGCGCGACGAGAAGATCCGCCGCGTCGTGCTGTGCTCGGGCAAGGTCTATTACGACCTGTTTGACGAGCGCGAGAAGCGCGGGCTCAGCGACGTCTACCTGATGCGCGTCGAGCAGCTCTACCCGTTCCCCCTGAAGGCGCTGGCCACGGAGATGGCCCGCTTCCGCAACGCCGAGGTGGTGTGGTGCCAGGAGGAACCCAAGAACATGGGTCCCTGGGCCTTCGTCGAGCCCTACCTCGAATGGGTGCTCGGCCAGGCCGGCGCCTCGGTGAAGCGCGCCCGCTACGTCGGCCGCCCGGCCTCGGCCTCCACCGCGGTGGGCCTGCTCTCCAAGCACCAGGCGCAGCTCGCGGCCTTCCTCAACGAGGCGCTGGCCGTCTGACGGCCGCGCCCTCTCCTTGTCAGGCCGCGCCCGCCGCGGCCCCAACCCTCCGGGGACGAAACCACATGGCAACCGACATCCTCGTCCCGACGCTCGGCGAATCCGTGAGCGAGGCCACGATCGGCCGCTGGTTCAAGAAGCCGGGCGACATCGTGGCGGCCGACGAGCCGCTGGTGGAACTCGAGACCGACAAGGTCACCCTCGAGGTCAACGCGCCGGCCGCCGGCGAACTCGGCGAGATCGTCGCCAAGGACGGTGAGACGGTGGAGCCCGGCGCCCTGCTCGGCTCGATCGTCGAGGCGGGGGCGGGCGGGGCCAAGCCCGCGCCGAAGAAGGCCGAGGCGAAGGCGACGGAGACCAAGCCGGAGTCCCGGTCCGAAGGCGCGAAGCCGGCTGATTCCGCGCCCGCCACCGAGTCCTCGGCCGGCTACGGCAACCACGGCGAGGGCGCATCGCCCGCCGCGCGCCCCTCAGGCGACAACGGCCCGGCGGTGGCCAAGATGGCGCGCGAAACCGGCATCGATCCCGCGACCCTCGCCGGCACCGGCAAGGACGGCCGCGTGACCAAGGGCGACATGATCGATGCCACGGCCAAGGGGCCGACCCCCGCCGCGGCGCCGGCCCGCGAGGCCAAGGCTCCGGCGCCGCGTCCGGCCTCGAAGCCCGACGACGCCGCGCGCGAAGAGCGCGTGAAGATGTCCAAGCTCCGCCAGACCATCGCCCGGCGCCTCAAGGACGCCCAGGACACGGCGGCGATGCTGACGACGTTCAACGACGTCGACATGGGCGCCGTGATGGCCCTGCGCGCCCAGTACAAGGACATGTTCGAGAAGAAGCACGGCACCAAGCTCGGCTTCATGGGCTTCTTCACCAAGGCGGTGATCGGCGCGCTCAAGGACGTGCCGGCGGTGAACGCCGAGATCGACGGGACCGACCTCGTCTACAAGAACTACTACCACATCGGCATCGCCGTGGGGACCGACAAGGGCCTCGTGGTGCCGGTGGTGCGCGACGCCGACGACCTCTCCATCGCCGGGATCGAGAAGACGATTGCCGGCTACGGGAAAAAGGCGCGCGACGGAAAGCTCTCCATCGACGAGATGCAGGGCGGCACCTTCACCATCACCAACGGCGGCATCTACGGCTCGCTGATGTCGACCCCGATCCTCAACGCCCCGCAGTCGGGCATCCTGGGCATGCACCGCATCGAGGAGCGCCCGGTCGTACGAGCCGGCAAGATCGAGGCGCGGCCGATGATGTATCTCGCCCTCTCCTACGACCACCGCATCGTCGACGGGAAGGAGGCGGTGACCTTCCTGGTGCGGGTGAAGGAGGCGCTGGAGGATCCGGCCCGGCTCGTGCTGGATCTGTGACACGATGATGTCGGCGGCTGTTGCAATGGCAATCTCACCGGCCATGGCCGCCGACACGGATTTCCCTCCCGCAACATTGATTGTCGTGCTCATTCTCGATTCAGCCGCGATAGCTGCCCTCGTTTCCCCTGTTTTTCTCTTCTCGCAGTCGATCGTCCAAACACTTCGCCGCTCCGCGGGATGAGGCGTGTGTGTGTCAGCCGAGAGGTTCGTTCGTCCATCCCGAGCCGTACGAGGGGCATGACGGATGCCGGTCGTTGCGAAGGTGGATGGTGTCCGCATCATGTTCTACGCGAACGAACACCCGCCGCCTCATTTTCATGCCGAAATCGCCGAGCATCGGGCCGTCATCGACATCGCAAGCCTCACGGTGACAGAAGGGTTTCTTCCGATTGCAAAACGACGGACAATTCTGGACTGGGCTTTGTCGCGACAACGCCACCTGAGCCTCGCTTTCGTTCGGGCGACAGCACATGAGAAAGTTGAGCCGATCGCATGAAGAAGCTGCCTCGGGTCGCAACCGCCGAGCCCGTCATCCATGGTGTGCTCAAGCTGATCTTCCTGGACGGCTATGAAGGCGTCATCGATCTTCGTCCGCTCATCGCCCGCGGCAAGGTGTTCACCTGGCTGCAGGACCCTGAGAATTTCTCGGGCGTGCGCGTCGACGAGTACGGGCACTCCATCTCGTGGACGGACGAGAGCGGTTACACTCTCGACTTCGGAGCCGACTCGCTGAGGCGAGACTGCGAGCGTCAGGCCGAGATCCACAAGCTGATGGTCGGGTGATCCCGACCGTGCTGCCGGATGGTTCGTCCACGAGCCATACCGATTCTGCCGAACCGTGATGCCGGGCTGCAAAACGCGGTGGTCGCCCGATGTCGCGACAGCTGTTGAAGGAAGACCATGTCCTACGATCTCGTCGTCATCGGCACCGGCCCCGGCGGTTACGTCTGCGCCATTCGCGCCGCGCAGCTCGGCCTGAAGACGGCGGTGGTGGAAAAGCGGGCGACGCATGGCGGCACCTGCCTCAACGTCGGATGCATCCCGTCCAAGGCCCTGCTCCACGCCTCGGAGGCGTTCGAGGAGGCGGGTACGCATTTCGCCGACATGGGCGTGATCGTGAATGCCCCCAAGCTCGACCTCGCCAAGATGATGGCGTTCAAGCAGGACGGCGTCGACGGCAACACCAAGGGCGTCGAATACCTGCTCAAGAAGAACGGCATCGACACCTATCGCGGCACCGGCCGGTTGGCGGGTGCCGGCCGGGTCGAGGTGCTGTCGGAGGACGGCGGCAACCAGATGCTGGAGGCCAAGAACGTGGTCATCGCCACGGGCTCGGACGTGACGCGGCTGCCCGGCGTCACCATCGACGAGACGGTGGTGGTCTCCTCCACCGGCGCCCTCGACCTCAAGAGCGTGCCGAAAAAGCTCCTCATCATCGGTGCCGGCGTCATCGGCCTCGAACTCGGCTCGGTCTGGCGGCGGCTGGGCTCCGACGTCACGGTGGTCGAATACCTCGACCGGATCCTGCCGGGTATGGACGGCGAAACCGCCAAGCAGTTCCAGCGCATCCTGGGCAAGCAGGGCATCGCCTTCAAGCTGTCCTCGAAGGTCACCGGCGTCGAGGTCGCGGCCGGGGCGGCGGCGGTCACCGTGGAGCCGGCCGCCGGCGGCGAGCCCGAGACCCTGGCGGCCGACGTGGTGCTGGTGGCGGTGGGGCGGGTGCCCTACACCGAGGGCCTCGGCCTCGACACGGTGGGGGTCGGCCTCGACAACAAGGGCCGGATCCAGACCGACAGCCACTACGCCACCAACGTCACCGGCATCTACGCCATCGGCGACGTCATCAGTGGGCCGATGCTGGCCCACAAGGCCGAGGACGAAGGCGTGGCGGTGGCCGAACTCCTCGCCGGCCAATCGGGCCACGTGAACTACGGCGTCATCCCCAACGTGGTCTACACCTATCCGGAGGTCGCCTCGGTGGGGAAAACCGAGGAGGAGCTGAAGAAGGACGGGATCGGCTACAACACCGGCAAGTTCCCCTTCACGGCCAACGGCCGCGCCAAGGTCAACCACACCACCGACGGCTTCGTGAAGATCCTGGCCGACGCCAGGACCGACCGGGTGCTGGGCGTCCACATCGTCGGGGCGGACGCCGGCAACCTCATCGCCGAGGTGGCGGTGGCGATGGAGTTCGGGGCGAGCGCCGAGGACGTGGCCCGCACCTGCCACGCCCACCCGACGCTCACCGAGGCGGTCAAGGAAGCGGCCCTGGCGGTGGGCAAGCGGGCGATCCACATCTGAGAGCGCCGCTCGACCGCCGGTTTCCGTCGCAGGACCGCCGGCCACCCTCGCGGAACCCGCATCGTGCCCTACGAGCTGCATGACTGGCCCACCATCCTGGGGCGCGGCGAGTTCGTCCGCCTCGCCCTGGAGGAGGCCGGTGCCGCCTATGTGGACGTCGCCCGCTGCGACGAGGCGGAAGGCGGCGGGCTCGGCGCGTTGGTAGCGCGGCTGCAGGACCCCACGGTCGCACGCCCGTCCTTCGCCCTCCCCGTCCTGAAGGACGGGACGGTGACCATCGGCCAGACCGCGGCGATCCTGCTCTATCTCGGGCCCCGCCTCGGGCTGGTGCCGCAGTCGGAGGCCGACCGACTCTGGACGCACCAGATCCAGCTCACCGTCGCCGACATGGTGACGGAGGCCCACGACACCCATCACCCGATCGCCGTCGGCCTCGCCTACGAGGACCAGAGGCCGGAGGCCCTGCGGCGGGCCGAACACTTCCGCCGCGAGCGCATCCCGGAATTCTTCGCCTGGTTCGAGCACCTGCTCGCCCGCAACGGCGGCCGTCACCTCGTCGGACGCGCGCTCACCTATGCCGACCTGTCGCTGTTCCAGCTGGTGGAGGGCCTGCTCTACGCCTTCCCTCGCGCCGCCCGCGCCGAACTCCGCGAGAGCCCGCACCTGAGCGCGCTCCACGCCGCGGTTCCCGCGCGCCCGCGGATCGCCGCTTATCTCGCCGGACCGCGTCGGATTCCGTTCAACGAGGACGGGATCTTTCGGCGCTACCCGGAGCTGGACGGATAGGCGCCGTGCCGGCCCGCGGGTGCGCCGCGTCGAACGCCTCCATCAGGCGGGCGGCATCGACCCGCGTGTAGAGCTGGGTCGTCGAGAGCGAGGCGTGGCCGAGCAGCTCCTGGATCGCCCGCAACTCGCCCTGGCGGCCGAGCAGGTGGGTCGCGAAGGAGTGGCGCAGGGCGTGCGGCGTGGCGCTGTCGGGAAGGCCGAGGCCGGCCCGCATCGCGGCAACCGCATATTGGATGATCCGCGGCGACAGCGGCCCGCCCCTCGCCCCCACGAACAGCGGCCCCTCGCCGGGCAGCGGGTGCGGGCAGGCGGCGAGGTAGGCGGCCACCGCCTCGGCCACCACCGGCAGCACCGGCACCATCCGCTGCTTGTCGCCCTTGCCGGTCACCGTCACGGCGTCGATGCCGGGCACCGGCGCATCGCGCCGCGCCAGGCCGAGGGCCTCGGAGATGCGAAGACCCGAGCCGTAGAGGAGCGCCAAGACGGCGGCGTCGCGGGCGAGGATCCAGGGCTCGCGGGTCTCGCCGGCCCGCACATCGGCTCCGGTCATGGCGCGGGCCGCCGCGATCGGGATCGGCCGGGGCAGGCGCCGCTCGACCTTGGGCGACCGCACGGCGCCGAGCGCCGCCACGGTGCCGTGACCGTCGCGTTCCAGATGTCGCGCGAACGAGCGCAAGCCCGCCAGGGCCCGCATCAGCGAGCGCCCGCCGACGCCCTCGGCGCGCCGCGCGGCCATGAAGGCGCGCAGGTCGCGGGGTTTCAGGGCGACGAGGTCGGCGATCGCCGGAGGGCCTTGCCGCCCCTGGAGATGGTGGAGGAACTGGCGCAGGTCGCGGCCGTAGGCCTCGACGGTGTTGCCGGCCATGCGGCGTTCCCGCGCCAGGCAATCCTGCCAGGCCTGTGCCGCCGTCCGCACGCCGGCGTCGCCCGGCCATCCCATCGCGTCGGTCCTCGGGGAGAGCGTCGTCGGGACCATGGAGAGCCTGCCGGGCGAGGAACCACATCGGTCGAGACCGGCGGCCCCGCCGCGGCACGCTACGGTCGGGCGGGTTTACATCGGGTGTCCGGCTACGGTCCCTATGGCACTGCCGTCGACCGGCGCACCCGCATCGTCGTCTGACCGGGCGCACGACGCGCTTCTCACGCCGTATCGCTCCGGCTATGGACAGCGGGTCAAAAAACCGTCGACACCGACACGGTACGTCAGCACTGGACCGCATGACCCTTCAGCGCATCGTCTGCATCCGCCACGGCGAATCCACCTTCAACGCCGCCCATCGCGCCACCGGGCGCGACCCAGGGCACATCGATGCGCCGCTCACGACGCGCGGCCTGTCGCAGGTCGCGGCGGCGCGCCGGGCCCTGCACGACGTGCCCTTCGAGGTGGTGGTGACCTCGCCCCTCACCCGCGCCATCCAGACCACCGTGGGCCTGTTCGCCGAGCATCCGGCCCGGCCCGAGATCCTGGTGGAGGTGCTGCACCGCGAGTGCCAGGAGAGCAGCTGCGACGTCGGCCGCGCCGCCTCGCTGATCGCCGCCGAATTTCCCGACATCCGGGTCGACCACCTGCCGGAGACCTGGTGGTACGCGGAGGGCGAGCCGCATCCCAGCGGGTTCCACATCGAGCCGCGCACCGTCTTCGACGCCCGCGTCGCCGCATTCCGGGACTGGCTCGCCGCTCGGCCGGAGCGCACGATCGCGGTGGTCGGGCACGGGACGTTCTTCTTCCACCTCACCGGGGTCTGGCTCGACAACTGCGAGACCGTCGAACTGGACCTGGCGAGCGCCCCCGCCCTGTCCTGAGGCCGGCGTCAGCCGGCCGCGATCCTGCCCGCGATCCTGCCCGCGATCCTGGCCGCATCGAGCCGTTCGCGCGCGCGCAACGGGTCGATGTCGCCCGCCTGCCGACCGATGAGCAGGGCCTCGTCGAGGATCGTCATGGCACTCGTCCAGGTGCCTGGCGAGAAGGGAGCCGCAGCCGCGGCGACATCGGCGGCACAGCGCGCATCGCCAGCCGACCGCACCGCCGCGGCGGCGGCGCGGGCCACCGCCGAGGCCAGCGCACCGCGCCGCCACTCGCCCCGTTCCGAGTCGCCTTGTGCCGCCGCACCGCCGCGCCATTCGGCCGTGCGGGCCGCCGAGACGGCGGCGTCGAGATCCCGCAGGTCGTCGCAGCGGGCGGCCAGATCCGAAAAGCCCGCCCGGTCGAGGAGCGGCGGCAGGATGCGGCGGATGCCCTCCAGCGCCAGGAAGGCGGTGCGTTTGGCCTCGACGTCCGCCCCGTCCGCCGATCCCGACAGCCGCAGCACGAAGGCCATCAGCCGGGGCCGCTCCGCGTCGGGCATGGTGTCGTTGAGGCCCAGGGCATAGGCGGCCAGCGGCGGCGAGAAGCAGGGCGGGCAATCGGCGGACGAGCGGATGGCGCGGTAGGGCAGCCCGGCCGCCACCACCGCCGCCTCGTTGATGCAGGTGCCGCCATCGGGCCCCGGAAAATCGTGCGAGCCGGCCAGCAGCCGCCAGTCGAGGATGTGGTCGAAGCTCGCCGCCATGCCGTCCCGTTCCTGAGCCGTCCCGTCCCTGATCGCTCCGCAGCCTGCCACGTCGCGGGTGGGCTGGCGAGGGGGCGTTCTTCAGCGGACCCGGCATCGGCGGGCCCACGCCAGGTCCGCTTAGGGTCTTGGCGGGGAAGCAGGTTTTCGTCGGGATTCCGGCGACCGCCGACCCGAAACCCGCTCAGCCGCCGACGCCGACCGACAGGCCCGCGAGCATGGCGAGGCCCAGCACCAGCACGAAGGCTCCTGCCACCACCTCGAGGCCGGCGATGACCATGGCGCCGGTGGTGCCCCGCCCGCCGGCGAGGCGCAGGGCGAAGGCCTTGGCGAAGACCGCGAGGCTGGCCAGGACGCCGGTGGTCAGGGCGGTGCCCAGGGCCATGGCGAAGGTCGCCGCGATGCCGGCCGCCAGCATGCCCTGCGAGGCCGAGAACACCAGGATGAGGATGGCGCCTGCGCAGGGGCGCGAGCCTGCGGCCAGGACGACGCCCACGCGCGCCGACCAGCCGTCGAGGCGGCCGACGGCGGCGGCATCGTTGAGATGCACGTGTCCGCAATCCGGGGCGCAGGCGGCGGGGGACCCTCCCCGGACCACGGCGGCGAGGCGCCCGGCCTTGCGCCAGGTCATGGCGAGGCCGAGCAGGGCCACGAGGGCGAAGCTCACGGTCTCGATGGCGGTGCCGGCCCGGGTCAGGGTCGCGGCGGTGGCGCCGAGAAGCAGGGTCCCGATCCCGACGATGGCGATGGCGACGAGGGCCTGGAGCAGGGCGGCGGCCGCACTCAGGGTGAAGCCGCGCAGGAGCGCCCGCTCGCCCGCCAGGAGATAGCCGGCGATCACTGCCTTGCCGTGGCCCGGCCCGGCGGCATGGAAGACGCCGTAGCCGAAGCCGAGGGCCAGCATGGGGCCGTAGCCGCCCCCCGCCCGGATCGCGGCGAGCGCGGTCTGGAGGCTGCGGGAGAAACTGGCCTGCAGGGCGAGGATCCAGCCGCCGAGCCCGGTCGCGGCCGGTGCGGCCTCGCGCAGTCCCATGCCGAAGGGCGAGCGGGCCGGCGCGGGGGCGGCGACGGGTGCGAGCAGGAGCGACAGGCCGGCGAGGACGAGGCCCGCGAGCAGGATCGCTCCGGCGGCGACCAGCAGCCGCGCGCCGAGCCGGGAGGGCTCCGGCACGGTGCCCGACGCGACCCCTACGGACATGCCACCAGGATCCGGTTGGCGAACTGCTCGCCATAGGTGGAGGCGTTGGTGAGTGCCTCGAAGAAGGCCTCCGACATGCCGGGCTTGGCGGCATTGGCCTGCGCCGGTGGCGCGGCATCGGATTTCGCGCGGGTGACGGTGATGGCGCAGCCGCTCGGCGCATCGGCGAGCCTGGCGACGTCGGCGGCATCCGACAGGCTGAAGGCCACGAAGTAGGTGGGGTCGTAGACCTCCAGGGCCGCGACGCCGCGCCCCTGCGCCGCGGGGCTCTTGAGCGGCAGGAGGAAGCTCAGGGTGAGCGTGTCGCCCTCCATCGCCATCCGCGGTTCGGCGGGCTCGGCGAAGGGCTGGTCCTTGCCCGCCACCTTGAGCTTGGTGAAGTAGCCGAACTCGGCGAGGTTGGTGGTGTTCTCGGTGGCGAGCCCGGCCAGTTCCTCCGGGCTGAGCTTGCCGTCGCCGTTGGTGTCGAGCCCCTGCGTCACGAAGGCCGAGTAGGACGCATCGAAGGTCCAGGCATGGCGGATGCCGGTGACGCGACCGCCGGGGCCGTAGGCGACCTGCGCCTTGGCGGTGATCCAGACATGGGGATGGGCCTGCGCGGTGCCGGGCAGGGCGAGCGCGAGGGCGAGGGCGAGCGCGAGGAGGGGGAGCGAGGCGTTGGGCTTCATGTCGCTCGGCACGCTCGCGGCTCGTGGTTAACGCATCGTTATCGCCGGGCCATACGGCGGGCCGGCAACCCCGTGGTCTCGTTTCACTGGGGCGAAAGCGAGGCGTCGCCGTGGCCGCAGGGTCGTCGACGACAAAAGCCCGGCCGCGTCGGCGGCCGGGCTCTTCTTCGGGCATCGCGGCGGGCGGCCCGCGCCGGAGGCGCGTCAATCGTTCGCGATGTCGGCCGCGGCCACCTCGACCCGGTCGCCGCGCCGGGAGAACGCCACCGTGGCGTCGCGGCCGTCGGCACCGAGCGCGCCCGGCACCGAGAGGTGCACCGTCTGGTCGGGGTTGAGGGTGGTGACCATGCGGACCACCTGCGGGATGTCCGAGCCGGAGTTGACGGCGGCGAGGGTGGCGACCACCCGGTAGCCGCCCTTCTCGGCGGTGTAATAGGCCGAGCCGCGGAAGGTGCCGAGGTCGATCGTGCTGGACCGGTTCGCCTGCAGCTCGGCCGCGAATGCGGTGCCGGAGACGAGGGCGAGGGTGGCGGCCAGAAGCGTGGGGAGCGTGCGCATCGTCGTGAAACCTGTGCGGTTACTGCCGCCGGGAGTGCCCGAACGGGAGCCGGTAGCACCGGGAGACCGCAAGATGCCGATGAAATGGTGCGTTGCGAAGAGGGAGATATCGCAACGCAAAAATGCCCTCTGCGCATAGCTCGTTTGAAAAATCACGAAGCCATGCGTTGGGTGGTGAGGTGGATCACTCGCGCTTGGTCAGGGCGGCGATCTCCGCCTCCTCGAGCGCGGTCAGGCGCTCGGGGGTTGCCGCCACCGCCCGTCGCCTCGCCAAGCGCCAGATCCCGAAGGCGCCGAGCCCGAGCACGAGGATCGGGGTCAGCCACAGGAGCAGGGTGTGGAGGGCGAGGACCGGGCGCAGCAGCACATATTCGCCGTAGCGGCCGACCACGTAGTCGCGCACCTGGGTGTCGTCGTCGCCGGCCTTGAGGCGCTCGCGCACGATGAGGCGCAGGTCGCGGGCCAGCGGCGCATCGGAATCGTCGATCGACTGGTTCTGGCAGACGAGGCAGCGCAGGCCCGAGGAGATGTCGCGGGCCCGCGATTCCATCCGCGGGTCGCTCAGCACCTCGTCGGGCTGGACGGCATGGGCGCCGCCCGCGAGCAGCGCGAGGCCGAGGCCGAGCACGGGGAGGCGCAGCGTCCTCATTCCGCCGGCACCGCAGTCGGAGGCAGCGGCCGCGCCTTGGCCTTGGCCGGGGCCCCCACCCGCATCCGCCGGTCGGTGATGGAGACCGCACCGCCCAGCGCCATCACCACCGCGCCGAGCCAGATCAGCAGCACGAGGGGCTTGTAGTAGAGGCGCAGGCCGATGCTGCCGTCGGCCATGACCTCGCCGATGCTGGCGTAGACCTGGCTGGCGCCCACCGTCAGCAGGCCGGATTCCGTCACCGTCATCTTGCGGCTCGGGTAGAACCGCTTGCCGGTCTCGAGGGTGCCGACCTTGTCCCCGTTCAGGGTGCGGATGGTGAGGAAGGCGGCCGTCTCCTCGTAGTTCTCGCCCGGCCTCGGCCCGACCCGTTCGAGGGTGGCGCTGTAGGGGCCCGAGGCCAGGGACTGGCCCGGCTTGACCACCGAGAGGCCTTCCGTCGCCCAGCCCTGGGCGGCGATGCCGAGCACGACGATGCCGACGCCGGCATGGGCCAGGGCCGTTCCCCAGGCCGAGCGCGGCAGGCCGATCGCCCGGCGCATCACGTCGGCCGGCTTAGAGGAGCGCGAGTTGCCGTAGCCGCGGGCCCGCGACACGATCTCCATGATCGAGCCCAGCACGAGGTAGGCGCCGAGCCCGATGCCGATGGGGGCCATCACCGGTCCGCCCCAGGTCAGCGCCATGGCGGCGAGGCCGACCACGAGGGCGAGGCCCAGCGCCGCGAACAGGCGCTGGCTGGCGGCGTGGACGTCGCCACGCTTCCACGCGAGGGTCTGGCCGAAGGGCACGATCAGCAGCAGCGGGATCGCGATCGGCACGAAGGTGTAGTTGAAGAAGGGCGGTCCCACCGAGATCTTCTCGCCGGTCAGCATCTCCAGGAGCAGCGGATAGAGCGTGCCCACGAACACGGTGGCGCAGCCGGCGGCCAGGAACAGGTTGTTCATCACCAGGGCGCCCTCGCGGGAGATCGGTGCGAACAGGCCGCCCTGGCGCAGCATCGGCGCCCGCCAGGCGAACAGCGCCAGCGAACCCCCCACGAACAGGATCAGGATGGCGAGGATGAACACGCCCCGGGTCGGGTCGGTGGCGAAGGTATGCACCGAGGTCAGCACGCCCGAGCGCACGATGAAGGTGCCCAGCAGCGACAGCGAGAAGGTGAGGATGGCCAGCAGCACCGTCCAGACCTTGAGGGCGTCGCGCTTCTCCATCACCACGGTGGAATGCAGGAGCGCGGTGCCGGCGAGCCAGGGCATCAGCGAGGCGTTCTCGACCGGGTCCCAGAACCACCAGCCGCCCCAGCCGAGCTCGTAATAGGCCCAGTACGAGCCCATCGCGATGCCGAGCGTCAGGAAGCTCCAGGCGGTGAGCGTCCAGGGCCGCACCGCCCGTGCCCAGACCGCGTCGATGCGCCCGTCGATGAGCGCGGCGATGGCGAAGGCGAAGGTGATCGAGAACCCGACGTAGCCGACGTAGAGCAGCGGCGGATGCACCGCGAGGCCGAAGTCCTGCAGCAGCGGGTTGAGGTCGTTGCCCTCGAGGGGGGCCGGGTTGACCCGGTTGAACGGATTCGAGGTCGTGATGATGAACAGCACGAACACGAAGGTCACGAGGCCCTGGACGGCGAGCGTGTTGGCGCGCAGCACCGCCGGCACCGACTCCTTGGCCACCGCCACCAGCGCCCCGAACAGGGCGAGGATGAGGACCCAGAGCAGCATCGAGCCCTCGTGGTTCCCCCAGACGCCGGAGATCTTGTAGAGGAAGGGCTTGGTCGTGTGCGAGTTCTCGACCACGTTCTGGACGGAGAAGTCCGAGGTCGCGTGGGCGTAGGTGAGCGCCGCGAACGAGAACAGGATGCAGCCGAACGCCCCGAGGGCGGCCGGCGTCGCCACGGCGCGCATGGCCGCGTCGCCCGAACGGGCGGCCCAGATCGGGATCACGATCTGGACGAGGGAGAGCGCCAGCGCCAGCGCCAGCGCGAAATGGCCGACCTCGATCAGCAAGGGTGCCTCTCCTTTCGCGGAAGGGACTGCGTCATCGTTCGGTGCGCGGGCCGAGGGTGGCTTCGCCGGCCGGTGCGGCCTTGGTGGCGGAAGCCGGGCCGTTGCCGGAGGCCGGCTTGGCGCCGCCCTCCTGCCAGCGTCCCTGCGCCTTGAGGGCGTCGGCGACCTCGCGCGGCATGTAGGATTCGTCGTGCTTGGCGAGCACGGTGTCGGCCTTGAAGATGCCGCCGGGGATCAGCGTTCCCTCGGCGACGACGCCCTGGCCCTCGCGGAACAGGTCCGGGAGCAGGCCGCGATACTGCACCGCCACCGTGGCGTTGGTGTCGGTGACCGTGAAGTCGACGGTCTGGTCCGGCCCGCGCTTCAGGGTCCCGTCCTGCACGAGGCCGCCGAGGCGGAACCGGGTGCCGGGGGCGACGCCGTTCTGCGCGACCTCGGTGGGCGAGCGGAAGAACACGATCGACCCGCTCATGGCCGACAGGATCAGGCCCAGCGCGAGGGCGAGCACGCCGCCGCACACGGCAATCATGATCAGGCGGCGGCTCTTTCGGGTCACGTTGTCGTCCCGTGCTGTTTCAGGCTCGCCTGGTCGATCTTGCCGGAGCGCTGCGGAGCGTCGCCGCCGCGCCCCGTCCATCTTTGTCTTTGGCGTAACACCGATGTCGACCGCCGGGCCGCGAGGGTCAAGGCCCGCGGGCGGGACCGATTGTCAGGGGGTGGTGGCCTGACGCGGCTCGGACCCGTGCAACTCGAGCTCCTTGGCGAGGAGATCGAGGCGTCCCACCGAGGACGGATCGGGGCTCAGCGCCATGCGCGCGCGGTCGAGGGCCTGGGCGGCCTGCTTGCGCTCGCCCAGCGCCGCGTAGGAGCGCACCAGCCGCAACCAGTCGTCGAGGCTGCCGCCCTTGGCCGCGAGGCGCCGATCGAGGGCGGCGACCATGCCGCGGATGGCCGCGTCGCGCTCGGCCGCCGGCATCGCCTTGACCGCGGCGATGGCGGCCTCCGTGTCGGCATTGGCCGCGGGTGCGCCGGGGGCCTGCGAGGCCTTGCCGGGAGCGCCGTTGGCGGGCGACGCCTTCTCCGGCGAGGGTCTGCCCGGCGGTGCGGGTTTGGCAAGGTCGAGTTCGTTCGCCAGGGCTTCGACCCGGGCGAGGCCGTCGGCGTCCTGCGCCAGGCCGGCGCGGGCGCGGGCCAGGGCGGCCACCGCCTTCTCGCGCTCGCCCAGCACCCCGTAGGAGCGCAGCAGCCGCACCCATTCCTCGGCGGTGCCGCCCTTGGCGGCGAGGCGCTGGTCGAGGCCGTCGACCATGCCGCGGATGGCCGCGTCCCGGGCCTCGGGCGGCATCGCCTGGGGCGAGGCCGCCGGCGGCGAGGTCGACGGGGGAACCGCCGCCGTCGCGGCGGGGGACGACGGGGCCGGCTCGCCCTTCAGGCGGGCGAGGTTCTCGCGCACCAGGGGCAGCCACGAGGCGTCGGCCGGCGCGCTCTCGATCATCTGGGTGAGCCGGTCGACGGCGCCGGGCACGTCGCCGCTCAGCTCGGCCGCGCGGGCGAGGTAGAACCGGGGCTTGGGGGCGGCGGGGTCGAGGCCGGCCGCCCGTTCGAAGACGGCGCGGGACTCGGGCGAGATCGCACCGTTGCCGGCGGCCACCATGGCCTCGCCGAGGTCGGAGAGCCGGTCGGGCGTCTCGCCGAGGATGCGGTTGGCCATCTCGTAGGCGCGCACCGCGTCGTCGAACCGGCCCATGCGCATGTAGACCGGGGCGAGCACCTGCCAGCCGCGGCCGTCCTTGGGGTCGCTGGCGAGGCGCGCCTCGATCTGGCCGACGGCCTTCAGGAGGTCCTGGTCGCCGGTCCGCCCGGCCTGGCGCTCGGCGGCGGTCTGGGCCGGCAGGTGCGGCGACCCGTAGATGCCGTAGGCGATCAGCGCCACCAGAGGAATGGTCGAGAGCGCGAAGGCGGAGGCCGCCCGGCGCTGGCGCAGGGCCGGTTCGGCGATGCCGCCGGCGGCCTTGGGGCCTCCGTCGCGGTTGGCGCGCAGCAGCCGGCGCGCCGCCTCGGTGCGGGCGGCCTCGGCTTCGGCCGGTGCGATCAGGCCGCGCGCGAGGTCGCGGTCGATCTCGCGCAGCTGGTCCTCGTAGAAGCCGGTCTGGGTCGCCAGGGCGTCTCCCTCGGGAGAGCCGGCGACCGCCCTCGTTCGGCGGGACATCGGCCAGAGCAGGCTAAGCACGGCAAGTCCCGTCATGAACGCCAGAATGAACCAAATCGCCGTCATCACACCCCGGTCGTTCGCGAGACTAAACTAGATAAAGGCGCCGGTCCGCACGACCTGACCGCACGGTGACACGGTGTCACGTAACCGCCAACGGTCAAGCATGGCTCGACGAGGCCGGCGCGTCGCCGGGCACCTCGATCACCGCCCTCAGGCCGCCGAGCCCCGCCTCCTCCAGGCGGAAGCGGCCCCGGTAGAGGGTGGCGAGGTCGGCCACGATCGAGAGGCCGAGGCCCGAGCCGGGCTTGGTCTCGTCGAGGCGCCGGCCGCGCCCGATCACCGCCTTGCGATCGTCGGGCGACAGACCGGGGCCGTCGTCCTCCACCGCCACGAGGAGGTGGGGATAGGCGTCCTGGTCCACCGCCTCGGCGCGGATCGAGACCCGGCCTTCCGCCCATTTCGAGGCGTTGTCGACGAGGTTGCCCACCATCTCCTCGAAATCCTGGCGCTCGCCGCGAAAGCGCAGGCCCGGCGGCACGCTGACCTCGTAGGCGATGTCCTTGTCGCGGTAGATCTTGCCGAAGGTGCGCACCAGGGCCGCCAGCGCCGGCTCGACCTCGGTGGAGGTGCCGAGCGTGCCGGCCAGAGCCGCGGCGCGGGCGCGGTCGAGGTGGTAGTTGACCTGGTCGCGCATGATCGCGGCCTGCTCGCGGATCTTGGCGGCGATGTCGTCGGGCGCCTCGCTCGAGCCGACCTCGTTGACGATGATCGAGAGCGGCGTCTTCAGGGCGTGCGCCAGGTTGCCGACCTGGGTGCGGGCGCGCTCGAGGATCTCGCGGTTCGTCTCGATGAGCAGGTTCACCTCCCCCGTGAGCGGGGCGATGTCGCGCGGGTACTCGCCGCCGATGCGGTCGGACTCGCCCCGGCGGATCGCGCCGAGCGCATGGCGCAGCTTGGCCAGGGGGGCGAGGCCGAACCGGATCTGCAGGAGGGTGGTGAGCGCCAGCGACAGGCCGAGCAGGCCGAAGGTGACGACCAGGGAGAAGCGGAAGCGGCCGACGTCGTTCTCGATCTCGTCGGCGGGGCCGGCCACCCGCACGGTGTAGCGCCCCTCCTCGCCGAGATCGACGTCGCGCTCGATGATGCGCAGGGCGCGCTCGTCCTGGGCCCGGCCGTAGCCCTGGCGGATCTGGCCGACGCCGGCGGTGGAATCGGGCCGGCCGGCGGGCTTCAGGGGCACGCCGACCAGGGAGCGCGAGGTGCGCAGGTCGCGCGGCTTGGCGTCCGGCCGCCCGATCTGCCAGTACCAGCCCGACAGCGGCAGGTCGAAGCGCGGGTCGCTCAGCGTGAAGGAGCGGCTCTCGGGGTCGCTCGGCGCCACGAGGTCGGTGGCGAGGTTGTTGGCATAGACCAGGAGCCGGCTGTCGAAGGCGCGCTCGGTGTTTTCGCGGTAGAGCGTCGTGAGGATCCAGGCGGCGATCAGCAGGATCGCCGAACTCGCCAGCAGCGCCGAGGTGGCCAGGCGCACCGCGATGGAGCGCCGCTTGAGCGAGAACAGGGTGAGCGACAGGGCCATCCGGTCTTCCCAGGGCCTCCCAGCGGCCGGTGCTGCATCGTCCGGTGTCGCCTGGACCCGTGCGTGGTGCGCACCCATAGCGGAACGATCCCGCACCGACGAGCCCGGATGGGCCCTCAGGGTGCGCCGGGCGGCAGTGCGCGATACCGTTCGACCATCTGCGCCAGTCCCTCGTCGAGGTCGCGGCCCGGCGCCACCCCGAGTTCGCCGCGCAACCGCGCGACGTCGGCCTCGATCACGGCGGGGTCGCCCGGCGGCAGGGCCCGTTCGCCGAACCCGATGAGGTCGGCCCGGCCGGTCAGCGCCCCGATGCGCGCCAGGATCTCGCGCACCGGCACGGCGCGGCCCGATCCGACGTTGACCGGGCCTTCGAGGGCGGCGGCGAGGAGGGCGGCCAGCGCCTCGGCGGCGTCGTCGACGTGCAGGAAGTCGCGCCGCTGCAGGCCCTCGGTGGTGGGGATGCGCTCGCCGGCCAGGAGCCGGCGGATGGTGTCGCCGACCAGGCGGCCGGGCTGCTCGCCGGGGCCGTAGAGATAGAACAGCCGGCCCCAGGCGAAGGACAGGCCGGCCTCCCGCGCATAGGCCGCCAGGACGCGGCGCAGGCCGTCCTTGGCCGCCCCGTAGAGGGTGGCCGGCCGGCACGGGGTTCGGCTCTCAGACAGGCGCTCGGACCCCCATTCGTATTCGGCGCAGGTGCCCGCCGCCACGAGGCGACGGCCGCCGGCCTCGGCGAAGGCCTGGGCGAGGTCGAGGCTGGCCCCGACCCAGTCGAGGTTCTTCGGCGAGGTCCAATACGCCCCCGGCTCGGCGTACCAGGCGAGGTGCAGGAGGTGGGTCGGGCGGATGTCGGCCACCACCGCCCGGCGCTGGGCGGCATCGAGGAGATCGATCCGATGGCCGACGACGCCGGCAAGATCGACCGGATCCGGCCCGGCCGCGTGGACGGTAAAGCCGCGCCGCACCAGCAGCGGCAGCACCGACCGGCCGACGAAGCCCGATCCGCCCGTGACGAGGACGCGCCCGGTCACGGGGCCACCCAGTCGGGGTAGGCGAGGTCGCGGGGGGAGATGACGCTCACGGGCTCGGGCCAGGTCACGCGGATCGACGGGTCGTTCCAGCGCAGGCCCTGGGCGCTGGCGGCGACGTAAGGCACGTCGATCATGTAGAGGACCTCGGTTTCGTCGCGCAGGGCCTGGAAACCGTGGGCGAGGCCGGGGGGGATGTAGAGGGCGTGGCGGTTGCCCGCCGTCAGCTCGAGGCCGACGCTCTCGAGATAGGTCGGCGAACCGGGCCGCAGGTCGACGATCACGTCGTGGATCGCGCCCGCCGTGCAGCGCACGAGCTTGGTCTCGGCATGGGGCGGGACCGCGTAGTGCAGGCCGCGCACCGTCCCGCGCCTGGCGTTGTAGGACACGCTCGACTGGGCGAAGGCGCCGACCAGCCCGTGGGCGGCGAAGGTCTCGGCGCAGGCGGTGCGCGCGAAGAACCCGCGCTCGTCGGTCGCCGGCTCGGGCACGATGCGATAGGCCCCCGCCAGGGACAGCGCCTCGATCCGCATGCGGCTCAGGTCACGCTCAGGCGCGGGATCGCGGTCACGAAGCGACCGCCCCAGGCCCGGATGGCGGCCATCTGCTCCATCACCTCGTCGCGCAGGTTCCAGGGCAGGATCAGGACGTAGTCCGGCCGCCGCGCCAGCAGCGCCTCCGGCGAAACGATCGGGATGCGGCTGCCCGGCAGCAGCATGCCCTGCTTGTGCGGCGAGCGGTCGGCGACCGCGCCCACCAGTTCGGGGCCGATGCCGCAGTAGTTGAGGAAGGTGTTGCCCTTGGCCGCCGCGCCGTAGCCCAGCACGGTCTTGCCCTCGCGCCGCGCGGTGGCGAGGAAGGTCAGGGTCTCGCATTTGATGTCGATCACCGCCTCGGCGAAGGCGTCGTAGCCCGAGGCGTCGAACAGGCCGGCCGCGCGCTCGTCGGCCAGGACGCGCGCGACCGCGGGGCTCGCCGGATGGGCCGCGGCCGCATGGCAGGCGAAGACCCGCAGCGAGCCGCCGTGGGTCGGCCATTCCTCCACGTCGAACACCCGCAGGCCGCTGCGCGCGGCCAGATCCGCCACGACGCCCAGCGACAGGTACGAGAAGTGCTCGTGGTAGATCGTGTCGAACTGGCGCTCGGCGATCATCCGCAGGAGGTGCGGGAACTCGAAGGTCGCCACGCCGTCGGGCTTCAGGAGCGTCCGGAACCCGGTGAGGAAGCCGTGGAGGTCGGGCACATGCGCCAGCACGTTGTTGGCGGCGATGAGGTCCGCCTCGTGGCCGGCCGCCTTCAGGCGCGCGGCGGTCGCCTGCCCGAAGAAGGCGACCTCGGTGGGCACGCCGCGGTCCACCGCCGCCCTGGCGACGTTGGCGGCGGGCTCGACGCCGAGCACCGGGATGCCGGCGGCGACGAAGTATTGCAGCAGGTAGCCGTCGTTGCTGGCGACCTCGACGACCTTGGACCGGGCGGTCAGGCCCAGGCGGGCCTGCATCGCCCGGGCGTAGCGCTCGGCATGGGCGAGCCAGCCGGCGGAGAACCCCGAGAAATAGGCGTAGTCGGAGAAGATCGCCTCGGGCGTCTCGAACTCCTCGAGCTGGACGAGGAAGCAGGCCTCGCACAGGTAGGCCCGCAGGGGATGCACCCTCTCGCCGCGCCCCGCCGCATCGGCCGGCACGTAGGCGTTGGCGAGCGGCGACAGGCCGAGGTCGACCACGGTCCGGGTCAGGGGTGCGCCGCAGCCGCGGCAGTGGAGGCCGCTCATGAGCCGGCTCCGGCGGGAGCGCCGAGCGCCTCGTAATCGGCGATCTGGCCCTGCATCAGATCGAGGGCCGGGCGCCCGCCGGCGTCCTCCCGATACCAGCGCGCGGTCCAGTCCAGGGCCGTGTCCAGCGACAGGCGCCGGTCCCAGCCGAGCCCGGCCCGCGCCTTGGCGGAATCGACCTTGAGGGTGCCGGCCTCGTGGGGGTGCCCGGCCGTCGACACGTGCCAGGCCGCGCCCTCGCCCCAGCTCGCGGCCAACCGGTCGGCGATGGCCGAGACCGGTCGGCAATCCTCGTCCGCCGGCCCGAAGTTCCAGGCTTGCGCAAAGTGCCCGCCCTCGTCGCCGGCGAGCGCCTCGGCGAGGCGCAGGTAGCCGCTCAAGGGTTCGAGGACGTGCTGCCAGGGGCGGATCGCCCGGGGCGAGCGGATCTCCACCGATGCGCCCCGCGCAAAGCCGCGCATGATGTCCGGGATCAGGCGGTCGGGGGAGCGGTCGCCGCCGCCGATGACGTTGCCCGCCCGCGCGGTGCCGATCCGGGCCGGGTGGGCGCCGTTCGCGAAGAACGAGGCGCGGTAGGCGGCCGTGACCAGTTCGGCGCAGGCCTTCGAGGCGCTGTAGGGGTCGTGACCGCCCAAGGAGTCCGTCTCGCGATAGGCATGGGGCCACTCGCGGTTCTCGTAGGCCTTGTCGCTCGTCACCACCACCACGGCCCGCACGGTCGGACAGCTCCGGACGGCGTCGAGGAGGTTGACGGTCCCCATCACGTTGGTGCCGAAGGTGCCGACCGGGTCGCCGTAGGAGGGCCGCACCAGGGCCTGGGCCGCCATGTGGAGGACGACCTCGGGCCGCGCCGCCTCGAGGCAGGCCGCCACCGCCGCGCGGTCGCGGATGTCGACGAGGTGCGACGCGGCCGGGGGGAAGCCGATCGCCTCGAAGAGATGGGGCGTCGGCTCGGGGGCGAGGGCGAGCCCGGTCACCCGGGCCCCGAGACGGGCGAGCCACACGCTGAGCCAGGCGCCCTTGAAGCCGGTATGACCGGTCAGGACCACGCGGCGCCCGGACCAGAAGGCGGGGTCGGGGTTCGAGGCGGCGGGACGGTGGATCACTGGCAACCGCACGATGCTCCGGCTGGTTCGTCCGACCCGCCTCGCAGAGCCGGTCTCCAAAAATCGACCTCTAGAGCATCGGCTCGAAAAGAGGAGCCCGGTTCTCGCTGCGGTGCCGAAAAAGACCGGCGCCGACGGCGGTGCCGAGACGTTCAAGACTTCGTGAGGGGCTACCAAAGCTTCCAGGGGGCCGCACCCTGGGTCCACAACGCTTCGAGGTGGTTCTTGTCGCGCAGGGTGTCCATCGCGTGCCAGAACCCGTCATGGACGTAGGCCGACAACTGGTCCTCCCGCGCCAGGGTCTCCAGCGGGCCCTTCTCCCAGACGGTGGTGTCGCCCTCGATGAGGTCGATCACCTTGGGCGAGAGCACGAAGAAGCCGCCGTTGATCGCCACACCGTCGCCCACCGGCTTCTCGCGGAACCGGCGCACGCCGCCCCGGTCGAGCTCCAGGGCGCCGAAACGGCCCGGCGGCAGCACCGCCGTCAGCGTCGCCAGCCGCCCGCGCTCCCTGTGATAGGCGGCGAGCGCCGTGAGGTCCACGTCGGAGACCCCGTCGCCGTAGGTCATGAAGAAGTCCTCGTCCCCGAGGTAGTCCCGCACCCGTTTGAGGCGGCCGCCGGTCATCGTCTCCGGGCCCGTCTCGATCAGCGAGATGCGCCAGTTCTCGGCCTTCGAGCGATGGAAATCGATCTTCCCGCGGCCGATGTCGATGGTGACGTCGCTCAGGTGGAGGCGGTAGTTAAGAAAAAATTCCTTGATCATGTAGCCCTTGTAACCCAGGCAGATCACGAAGTCGGTCGTGCCGTGGGCCGCGAAGATCTGCATGATGTGCCAGAGGATCGGCCGTCCCCCGATCTCGACCATGGGCTTGGGCCGCACCACCGTCTCCTCGGACAGCCGCGTCCCGAGACCGCCCGCGAGGATGACGGCCTTCACGATGCCGCCTCCCGGGCTGCCAGCCTGTCGGTGTCCAAGGACGCGGTCGTCGAGCGGTTCAAAGGCGAAACTCCGTCGTCTGAGCGAGATGTCGGGTCGGGATGCCCCGATGGCCGCCCGTCGAACGCCGGGTGCGAAGGGGTTGTCGAGGACACGGCCGGTATCGGCCGGGTCCCGTGTGAGGCGTTGTACAGTGGCTCGCTCTCCTCGCGCGGCCGATTCGACGCTCCTTGCCGCATCGAATGCATCGCCTGCCTGTTTGATTGCTTCGGGCGGGATTCGTCAACGCTGTGGCGAACCCTGGCCGGCACCGATCGTTCCGTTCGCGCCGGCGCGCCGGTCACAGCCCCTCGACGGAGGCCCTGAAGCTCTTGAAGATCGTGTCGAGGTCGGCCGCATAGGTCGTCTCGCCTTCGGGCGAGGCCCAGATGCTCACCAGCAACTCGCGCTTGGTCGTGTCCTTGGGGGCCACGGAGATGTAGCGCAGGATCGTCCGCTTGCCCTCGTAGGTGGCCGGATAGTCCGTCGTCTTGACGACGTAGGTCGGGAAATCCTTCTCCTGGGAGGCGCCCTGGCCGGTGATCGCGACGCCCTGCTTCTTGAAGTAGGCGTTGTGCTCGTCGAGCAGCGTCTTGAACTGCGCCGGACGGTAGCTCTCGAACCAGACGAAGACCTCGTCGTCGGCGGTCTTGGCCTGGATGCCGCGGTCGATCTTCGAGGCCTTCCAGGCGGCGGGGACGTCGACGGTCACGGGCGGATTGCCGGGCGTCACCGTCACCGGCTTGGCGTCCGCCGGGAGCCCGGCGAGGATCGTCAGGAGGGCGGCGGCGGCGGCCCGCATCGGCCATGTCGATCTCATGTGCTTCACTCCCCCGTCGGCGATGCCGGCCTGTCTAAGGGAGGACGCCGCCGGGCGCATCCCGATTGTCTCGTCCGACCGTCCCAAAAGTCGACGGCGCCCCCGCAAGGGGTGCCGGCCGCGCGTCAGACCCGCTGGGCGGGATGGTTGGGGTCGACGAGGTAGCCGAGCCCCCGCACGGTCTGGATCAGGTCCACCGCCAGCTTCTTGCGCAGGCGGCCGACGAAGACCTCGATGGTGTTGGAATCGCGGTCGAAGTCCTGGTCGTAGAGGTGCTCGGTCAGTTCCGCCCGCGAGACCACCCGGCCGGTGTGGTGCATCAGGTAGGACAGCAGCCGGTATTCGTGGCTCGTGAGCTTGACCGGGTTGCCGTCGACGAACACCCGGCCGGACCGGGTGTCGAGGACCACCGGGCCGCAGGCGATCTGGCTGGTGGCGTGCCCGGCCGCCCGCCGCAGCAGGGCGCGGACCCGCGCCATCAGCTCCTCCATGTGGAAGGGCTTGGTGACGTAGTCGTCGGCGCCCGCGTCGAAGCCGTCGACCTTGTCGCTCCAGCGGTCGCGGGCGGTGAGGATGATGACGGGCGTCTTGATGCCGGCCCGGCGCCACTTCTGCAGGACGCTGACGCCGTCGGCCTTGGGCAGGCCCATGTCGAGGATGATGGCGTCGTAGGGCTCGCTCTCGCCGAGATAGCCGCCCTCCTCGCCGTCGAAGGCCTTGTCGGCGACGTAGCCGGCCTCCTCCAGGGCGTTCACCACCTGCCGGTTGATGTCGCGATCGTCCTCGACGACGAGCAGTCTCACCGCGAAGTCCTCCCCAAGTCCGTCATGTCATGTCCGGTCCGTCAACGCCCGGTGATCTGTCCGGTCGTGGCGTCGACCATCACGTGCACGAACTGCCCGTCCCGGCGCAAGGCCGTGAGCAGGTAGACGAGGCCGTCGTCGTGACGGCACAGGCGGGCGCGCTGGATCTCGGCGCGCGGGATCACCTGCCTGGCGGCGCGGATCGCGGCGACGGGCTCGATCACCCGCTTGTCGGCGAGCGCCTCGCGCATGTCGGCCGGGCTGAGGCAGGATTCGGTGCGCGGCATCGCCTGGACAGGGATGGTGCCGACCACCGGCGCGGCGGATTCCTCGGCCCACGTCTCGCCGGGTTCCGTCGCGAGAACCGCGACGGTCAGGCCGGCGAACAACAGGGCGAGGACGTAACGCATGGCGATGGCAGTGCCCCCCGGGCACTGAATGCGCCCTGAATGCGAATGGAGCCGGGGGACGCAGCGTCCCAGGTTCCGGGTCGCCCGTCAAAGGCGCCCGGCCTCCGAGGCGAGCCGGTCGGCGGCGGCACGCAGGGTGGCGCTCACCGCCACCTGCCGGTCGACCTCGTCGAGGGCCGCCTCGCGCAGGGCGGCGATGGAGCGCTCGAAGCGCCGCTGCGCGAGCCCGAAGCGGAGCACCGCGGCCCGGCGACGGCCCCGTGCGGTCTCGGGGCGGGAACGACGGAGGAGGTCGCGCATGGCAGGTGTCCTTCGAGGCGGGTCCGCGGGTCGCGCGGATCAGGGGCGGGTGCGCTGCTGGAGGTCGCCGATCCGGCGCAGGATCTCGTCGAAGCGGTCGCGGGCGCGCTCGTCGCTGCGGTCGACCCCGCGGGCGATCTCGCCGGCCAGCCGCGACAGGTCCTCGACCACCCGGCTGCGGCTCTCCAGGGCGGCGGCAACGGCGGCGTTGGTCTGCGAGGCCCGTTCGAGGGCGGCGGCGGTGGTGCCGGTCTCGCCGATCCGCGCCTCGTGGACGCGCTGGACCTCGCGGTGGAGGTGGAGGCAGGCGAGGCCGAGGAGGAACGCCACGAGCCAGCCGGCCCCGCCCTCGCTCAGGAGCAGGCGGGCGGCGTCGAGGGCGGCCTTGCCGAGGGCGATCTTGTCCACGCCGGCCTCCCCGTGTCGTCAGGGCATCGGGTCGGCCGGCCGCGTGCGCTTCGCCAGGGCCTCGTCGAGGGCCGGCACGAGGGTGTTGGCCGCGGTGGCCCGCGCATCGAGGGGCAGGCTGCGAAACACCTTCTCGGCGAGGCCGGCCGGGCCGCCGGCCGCACCCATCAGCCAGGCCGGGGCCTCGTCGTGGCCGCGCCGGACCGCCCGCGCGATCACCGCCGTGCCGATCGGCACGTCGAGGGTGCGCCCGCGCGCGGCCCCGGCCACGGCGTTCACCGCGTAGTCGGCGACGTTGGTCACGAGGCGCTCGACCAGGGCCGCGGTGACGAGGAGGCGCAAGGGGCCGGCGATCCGCGCCGCGGCGGCCGTGGCGGCGGCGATCGCCAGGGGCAGGAGCAGGCTCGTGAGGCCCTGCGCCAGGGCGACGACGGCGTCGCCCCAGGGCAGGGCGAGGCTCGTCGCCGGGTCCGCCCGGGCGGAACCGGTGTCGAGGACGAGGGCGAGCAGGGCCGTTCCGAGGAGGGCGTGTGGCGCGCGGTATCGCAGCATGGCGTCGGTCCTTCGAGAGGGTGAGGGAAGCGGGGTCAGGCGCCGGGGCGCAGGCGGGCGAGGAGGCGGCCCCACAGGCCCTTGGATTCCTCGGGACGTGTGGGTTCCTCGAGAGGCGCCGCCGGCCGTGTCTGCGGGCGTGCGGGGACGAGGTGCGGGGCGCGGGGGATCGGCCGGCGCGCGGGCGGCACGGCGGCGGGCGGGGCCGCGACGGCCGCCTCGCCCCGGCGGGCCGACGGCAGGGCGAGCGCGTAGGGCGTGCGGAACTGGTCGTGCTCGGCCTGGCGGCGGGTGACGATGGAGGCCGGCCGGTTCCACATCAGGATGGCCTCGGCCGCTCCCTCGCGGTCGCCGGCCCTGAGGCGCCGGACCACGGTGGAGCGCAGGAAGGCCGGCTGCCCGATGTTGAAGCAGAGGGAGACGAGGGCGTCGAAGGCGTGCTCGGGCAAGTCCGCGGGCAGGTCCGCTGGCACCGCGCCGCGCACGGTGTCGGCGTAGCGGGCGACGTCGCGGGCAAAGAGCGCGTCGCATTCGGCCGCACTCAGCCTGAGGCCTGGCGTCACCAGGGGCGGCCCGGCCGCGCTGGTGTGCCCGACCCCGATCGTCCAGATCCCGACGGAATCGCGGTAGGCGGAGAGCCGGCGCCCCTCCCGGGCGATGAGCGCGGCGCGGCCGATGGCGCTGAGGTCCATGGATCGTCTCCTGTCGAGGGATCGGGGGCGGCGGTGCGCGGCTTGCGCGGTCCGCCGGAACGGACGGAATGAGAGGGGCCGATGGCGCGATTCGGGATGAGGCTTGGCCGGAAACGGGACGAGCCGGCGGGCGATGGCCGGGAACGGGACGACGAGGCGTGGAAGGACCGCCTCATCGCGCTCGGCCTCTGCCTGGGGGCGGGCCTGACCCTGGTGTGGTGCGCGGTCATCGCCGGCTCGACCTGGTGGCTGGTGGAGCGGATGGGGTTCTAGCGGTCCCGGATCCTGGGCCCGCCCCGGTGCGGTCGCTCACGCCGCCTCGAGGGCCGTGAGCCGCGCCTCGAAGCCCCGGGCCAGGAACAGCAGCAGCTCGTCGCTGCGAAAGCCGTAGCGGTCGCCGGCCCCCGCCCCTGTCCCGGCCGATGCCTCCGGGTCGGGGTCGAGCACGTCGTGGCAGATGAAGCCGAACGCGAAGGGGTCGAGCCCGTGGGCCTCGAGGACGCCGATCGCCTCCTGGACGGTCAGCCCGACGTGGAGCCGCGCGGCCGCTCCCTTGCGGCGGACCGCCTCGAGGAAGCGGAAGGTGCCGATCCGCCTGCCCAGCGCCACCGAGGCCGCGATCTCCGCCGCGGACAGCGGCGCCAGGGGTGATTTCTCGCGGGCGTCGGAGGTGTTGATGGCGCCGGTGGCCGCATAGAGCGTAGCGGTTGGCGGGTCCGCCGAGGTTGAGCGTGTTGTCGGGGCTCGGCAGCCGCGGGGCGTAGTGCGCATCCGTGCCCGCCGTGGCGGTGCCGCCGGCCCTGAGGATGGCGCCGGTGCCGAGCTTGATCGTGTTGTCGTCGCCGTTGTGCGCCGCCACGAGCAGCCAGTTGCTCGGCGCGACGAAGGCCGACGCATAGTTGACGACCCAGAGCGTCACGCTCGAGGCGGTGCCCCCGGGCGGATGCACCGCATAGAGCGCGTCCCACGGGGTGAGGACGATCCCCGTCGGGTCGGCCGTCCGCGCGAGGTTGTCCCAGCACTGCGCCGCCGGGATGTCGGTGGTGGGCTGCGTGATGGCGATGTAGCCGTTCTGGGCGGTGGGCCTGCTCATGGGCATGGCCAGGAACCGCCCCGTCCAGCGCAGGCGCCCGCCCGCCCCGCCCCACGAGACGCTTCCGCCGCCGGACAACGTGGTCTGTGCCTGGCCGTAGTCGTTGGCCGCACCCGTGAGGGTGCCGAGCCCGGTGTCCAGGGTCGAGCGCGGCGTCGCCGTCCCGAGCCCGAGGCGCCCGTTGCTGCCCACCCGCAGGCGCTCGATGCCGCCCGTCGCCACCGCCCAGGCATCCGCGCCGGGGGAAAAGACGCCGGTGTTGGCGTCCCCGGCCGGGGTCAGCGCCGGGGCGGCGGCGGTGCCCGCCACATGCGCCAGGGTGCCGTTCGACCGGTTGACCCTCAGGGCCTCCAGGAACGCGGAGCCGTTGGCCGAGACCTTCACGTGGAGGTCGTCGTCGCCCGTCAGCCCGATCTCGGCCCGGCCGGAGAAGCCGGTCTGCATCAGGAGCGACAGCGTCCGGGCGGCGGCCTCCTTGTTGAGGGTGTAGCGCAGGTCCCCCGTCCCGCCCTCGCCGGTGCCGAGCGCCGTCCACAGCGCGGCGTTGAGCTTGGCCGCGAACGGGTTGCCCGCGTCCGCCGTGGTGCCGACCCCGAGGCGGGCCAGGTTCTGGAACGCGGTCAGGGTCGCGCGAAACCCGATCCAGGCGGTGCCGTCGAAGGTGTAGAGGTCGCCCTCGTCGACGACCCAGCAGAACCAGCCGGCCTTGGGCGCGAACCCGATCCAGGAGCCGTCCTGGTAGCGCACGACCTGGCCCGACAGCCCCGCCCAAGGTCCCGCCGGGCTCGGCGTGACGACGAGGTAGCGGTCGCCCTCGCGCGGGCCGGCGGGCGGCGCGGCCAGGTCCTTGTCGAGGCAGGCGAGCTGCACGAGGCTGTCGAGGGCGGTGAGCGCCTCGTTGTGGGTGACGTGCTTGGAGGCCTGCGCCGCCGCGATCAGCGGCAGCGCGAGGTTGGCCGTGGCCTGCGACATCGGTGGTCTCCTGACAGGATTGCGAAGGGTGGGCTTCGTCAGCCGGCCCTGACCGGCACCAGCGTCCGGGTCGCGGGCCCCCGCCCGGCGACGGTGCCGACCTGCGCCACGGCCACGTCGAGGCGCGTCTGGGGGCCCCCGAAGTCCGCGGCCTCGGCGGCGGCGTCGTAGAGGAGGCTCGCCGTCGTCGCGCCGAGGCTACGCAGGAGGGTGCCCTCCGGCCCGTGGAGGTCGACGACGTAGCTCTCGCCCGGCTCGTCGAAGGGGATCTCGGCCGGCTCCCAGGCGTCCGCGTCGCGCCGGGCCCGGCGCAGCCAGGTCAGCCGCACCCCCTGCGGCGTCCGCCGGGCCCGCAGGTGGACGGGGGCCAGCGGCCGCAGGGCGCCCAGCCCCGCCGTCGCGGTCGCCTCCACGAACGACGGATCGGCCGGATCGCGCGCGGCCGGGCCGATCCGGTAGCGGAACGGGCGGCCGGCCTCGTCGAGGCGCTCGACCAGGGGCACCACCGCGCCGTCGTCGAGGCGCACGATCAGGCTCCCGGCGGCCAGCGGGCGGGCCGCCTGCGCCTCGCTCCCGGCGAGCCCGCGCAGGAGCCGGGTCAGGCGGTAGCGGCCCTGCCCCACGAGCGCGACCCCGGCCGCCGCCAGGATCTCGATGGCCCCGTCGGGACCGCGCAGGGCGAACAGGTTGCCGCCCGCCATGGCCGCCTCCTCGGCGATCGCCGAGAGTGCGCCGGCGTGGCGCAGGGTCACCTCGAGGACGGCGTGCCGGTCGAAGCGCCAGAGCGGTCCGGGCGGCAGCACGCCCAGGGTTTCGCCGAGGCAGGCCGGGTAGTCGACCTGGCCGTGCAGCACGAGAGGGGCGCCTTCGCCCGAGGCGCGCCAGACCGCGACCGCGCCGGGCCACGGGTCGGCGGCCACCGCAAGGTCCTGCAGCGGCGTCGGGCCGCCCCGGTCGACGGGCAGGTCGAGGATCGCCGCATAGGGCCGTCCGGCCAGGAGCGGGGGCGGCCGGTGCGGCCTGACCTCGGCGCGGTCACGCAGCGGGGCGGCGAGGCCACCCGCCGGCACGGCGCGGGTCTCGATGCGCCGCCCGCCCGGATCGTCGGTGATCCGTACGATGCGGTGGCGCGCCGCCGCTCCGGGCAGGGCGAGGAGGTCGCCGGGCTCCAACGTCACCAGGCGCGGGCTCACACCGAAGCGGGCGGTCTCGCGGCCTGCGATGGCGGTGTCGAGGGCCGCCTCGGCGAGCCGCTCGACCGCCTCCCGCCGGGTGACGACGGGGGCTTCCACCCGCGTCTCGCGCCGCCGGCCGCCGGCGGGCCGGACCGCCGCGGCGGTGGCGGTGCGGTACTCGGCGCTCTCGGCGTCGCAGAAACTCACCTCGACCGAGCGCGGCAACTCGCTCTCCTCGGCCCGCACCAGGGACAGGGGTGCCGCCTCCGGCTCGTCGCGGACGAGGTCCGCCTCCGACAGCGCCAGCGGGCTCTCCCGACGCGGCCCGCGGATCGTCAGGATGCCGGCCACCGCCGAGACGTCGAGGCCGTAGACCTGGGCCAGGGGTTCGAGCGCGGCGCGGGCCGACAGCGGCCGGTCGAGGACGTAGCCGTCGAGGAAGGCGTCGGCCGCGATCCGGCGCGGCACCGCCACGCCGAGGTCGTCGAGGACGGCGCCGATCAGCCGGTCGAGTTCCAGCCCCTCGATCCGCCCGGTGATCCAGTGGCCGACCCGCCAGTTGACCGCATCCGCCCACACCGCGTCGAAATCCGGGAAGGCCGGGTAGGGCCGCGCGTCCCAGCACCACACGAACACCCCGGCCGGGTCCACCATCCGCCCGCCGTAGAGGGGCGAGACCGGGTTGTCGGCGGGGTCGAAGCCCGGCAGGGCGGGGTCGAACCGGCTCAGGATCGCGGTGAGGCCGCGGGCCTGGACGAGGTCGTCGCGCGCGCCCGACGAGAACGGCGGGGCGGCGTTCTCGGAGGATTTCGGGTCGGGGAAGACGTTGGGGCCGTTGCTGCCCTTGTCCACCGCCGGCACCCCGATCTCGGTGAGCCAGATCGGTTTGGAGCGCGCCACCCAGGCGGTGGCCCGGGTCTCGAGGCCGCCGTCGCGCTCGATGTGATCGTTCGACCACCACGCGACGAGGTCCTTGGCGCGGTAGATCCAGGGTTTTCCATATGCGCCGTCGGTGATCGGCGTGCGCACCTGCGCGTCCCTGGCGGCCGGCCCGGCATAGAACCAGTCGAACGCCTCGCCCGAACCGAGCCCGCGCTTGAGGTAGGCCGGATCGTGGATCGTGCCCGCCTGCGCCAGATCGGCATGGCCGTCGCCGTCGCGCCAGTCGGACAGGGGCGGATAGTAGTCGATCCCGACGGCGTCGATGGCCGGGTCGGCGAACAGCGCGTCGAGGGGAAAGCGCACGGTCGCGCCCCCCTCCCGGACGTGGGCGCCGTACTCGGTCCAGTCGGCGGCGTAGACGAGCTTGACGCCCGCGCCGAGGCGGGTGCGGACCGCGCCCGCCAGTGCCCGGAACCCCTCCACCGCCGGGTAGCGCCCGGCCTGCGCCCGCACGCGGGTGAGGCCGACGAACTCGCTGCCGACGACAAAGCCGTGCAGGGCGATGCCGTCGCGCAGCCAGGTGGCGGCCAGATCCGCGTAATGCAGGAGGAACCGGCGGTAGCCGTCCGCCCGCTCGAAGAAGGCCGCGACCTCGGTGCCGGCCGTCGCCGTGCCGTCGGGGCTTCCGGGCAGATCGGGCGCGGGCGCGCAGGTGATGCGCCCCCGCCAGGGGTAGGGCGGCTGGCCGGGTGCGGCGGGGTCGCGCGGGTCCGGCAGGGCGTTGCCGGCGGGCACGTCCATCATCACGAAGGGGTAGAGCACCACGTCGAGCCCGCGCCGTCCGAGTTCGGCCACGAGGCGGGTCAGCCCCGCGTCCGAGGGGGTGCCGCCGTAGGCCGGGCCGCCGGTGGGTGCGGTCGAGACCGTCCCGACCGCGCCGCGGGTCAGGCCCGCGACCCGCCAGACGTCGCCGAGAGTGGCCTTGCCCGGGTTGTCGACCTTGGGGCGCACCGTGCAATGGCCGGCGCGCAGGTCGTCGCCGAACCAGCTCGCCACCACCGAGACCCGCTCCAGGCGCGGGCACAGGGCCTGGAGGGCGTCGAGGGAGGCGACGACGTCGGTGGCGCCCTGGAACTGGAAGCGGTTGGCCGGGCGGCTTGCGCCGTAGCCCGCGTCCTCGGTGACGAGGGCGGGATCGAGGCCGAACTCGGTGGAGCCGGGGATGAGGCAGACCGCGCGGATCATGCCGGCCAGGCCATCGACGGGGCGGACCACCTCGAAGGCGAACTGCGGCACCCGGTTGCCGAAGGGGGCCAGATCCAGGCGCTCGAACACGACGTAGGCGAGGCCGCGATAGGCTGGCGCGTCTCCCCCCTCCTTGGCCGCGATCAGCGGGTCGGGCGCCTGGTCCGGTCCGCCCGTGTGCAGGCGGTGGGTCAGCGTGGCGAGGTCGATCTCGCTGCCGTCGGCCCAGACCCGGCGCAGGCCCGCGATCTCGCCCTCGCACAGGCCGACGGCGAGGTTGGCGTAATAGGCATAGGTGGTGGACACGGTCTTCTGCCCGCCGCCACCGCCCTTGGCGCCGGCCGAGGCGCGCGCCACCGTGGTGTTGGGGACCTCGACCGGGCGCGTCGCCCAGATCAGGGTGCCGCCGATCCTGGCGCGGCCATAGACCCGCGGGATCGGCGCGCCCTCGGTGGAGCCGAGCCCGGCCACCTCCGACAGGCGCGGCCCCTCGACGAAGCGCGGACCCGCCCGCGCGCCGAACAGCGCCCCCTCGAGGGCCGACCCGGCCGCCGACCCGACGGCACCGCCGACGATGGCGCCGATCGGCCCGCCGAGCGCGGTGCCCGCCGCCGCGCCGGCCGTCTGCAGGATCAGCGTGGCCATGGCGGGCTCCGGGGGATGGGGCAGATGCGAGCCGACGCCTTGGCCATCCATACAAAATTTTGTATGGATGGCGGGTGACCGACCGATCGAAAAGCGTCGTCTTCGTGGGTACTGCGCTCGACGACCTGCGCGCGTTTCCGCTGACCGCTCGCCGTGAGGCCGGTTATCAAATCGACCGGGTGCAGTCGGGCCGTGACCCGGACGACTGGAAGCCTATGACGTCGATCGGCCCTGGTGCCCGAGAGCTACGGATTCGCGAGGCGAGCGGCGCGTTTCGCGTCGTCTACGTTGCGAAGTTTGCCGATGCGATCTTCGTCCTGCACTGTTTTCGAAAGACGACACAGAAGACCAGTCGCGAGGATCTGGCGCTCGCGACACGCCGATACGGCGAGGCCATCAAAGGAGCCACCCCATGACCGCCAACCGCTATGCGAGCGTCTGGGACGCGATCGAGGACACCCCGGCGCAGGCCGAAAACATGAAGCTACGCGCGGCGCTGATGACGGCGCTCAAGGATCACATAGCCGGCGAAGGATGGAGTCAGGTGCAGGCGGCCAGAATTCTGGGCGTGACGCAGCCGCGGGTGTCGGATCTCCTGCGCGGCAAGATCGATCTGTTCGCGATCGACACCCTCGTGACCATGCTGAGCGCCGCCGGATTGCAGGTGGAGATGACGGTCTGCAAGGCGGCGTAAGACCGTCGTTGGTGGGGTTTCAGGGAAACCGGAACCCATGCGTCAGGTGCCGGCGCCACCAGCGGGTGAGGGCGACCTCCGTCACCGCGGCGCCGTCGTGGGCGTGGATCATCGTGCCCGCACCGGTGGCGATGGCGCAGTGCCGGGCGGGCAGGTGGGCGCGGAAGGCAAACAGCAGCACCGCGCCGGCTTCCGGCTCGGTCCCCGCATCCGGTCGCGGCAGGGGCACGAGGTGGCGCCCGGCCGCCTCCGCGAGGGGATCGCTGCCGCGGGGCGCCGACTCGGCCCAGCTCGCGCCGTAGGGCGGGGCGACCTCGGGCTCGGGGCCGTGGACCTCGCGCCAGACCCCGCGCACCAGCCCGAGGCAGTCGCAGCCGACCCCGATCAGGGAGGCCTGATGCCGATAGGGCGTGCCGATCCAGGCCCGGGCCCGCGCGACGACGCGGTCCGGCAGGCCGGCCTGTGGCAGGGCGATCATCGGAACAGGCTGCCGCCGTCGAGGCCGGGGCCCGAGCCCGGCGCGTGGCGCAGCACGAAGTCGTTGCCCGACATGTGTGGAAAGCCCTGGAAGTTCGGGACGTTGGCGAAGCGGTCGCGGCAGGTCGACAGGCGCTTGTCGCAGCCGGCGGTGAGGACGAAGGCGTCGCCCGTGGCGACCGCCCTGGCCGGAACCTCCCACAGCCAGATCCGGTCGCTGAGGAGGCCGCGCACGTCCGCCGAGGCGCCGGCATTGGACCCCGAACGCCAGGCGAGGCGGCCGCCGTCGAAGCGGCCGTCGTCGGCAGGGGTGGCGAGGGCGACGCCGAGGCCCCCCGCGGTGGCCGGCCCGGTCACGGTTCCGGTGGTGCGCCAGCGCGGATCGGCGAGGTCGATCCGGCAGCGGCGATCGCCGAGGTCGGCGCCGCAGGTGGCCCGGTAGGTCCGGCCGCGCTCGACGTCCAGCGCGTGCATCAGGCCGCGCAGCTCGGCCACGAAGGCGGCCCCGCTGCGGCGGATTTCGCCGACCGTGCCGACGTCGAGGAGGAGGCGCGTCTGCGGATCGCTCCAGTCCACCAGCCAAGTCTCGACCCCGGCCCCGTCGTAGAGCCCGGCGGCGATGTCGGCCTCGGCGATGCCCGAGGAGCGCAAGGCCCCGGCGACCTCGCCGCCGCCCACCGCGAAACCGAGCTCGGCGCTGGCCTCGGCCGCCTCGAGCCCGGAATGGGCGGCATGGACCAATCCACCGAGCACGAGGTCGCGGTCGTGGTCGGTGAAACCGAGGGTCGCGCCGTCGCGGCGGGTGAGCGACCAGCACCGGCACAGGGTGGTGGCCCCGCCGGCGAGATGCGCAGCGAGGGCGGGGGGAAGCACGCGCATGGTCGTGACCCTCAGGAACGATTCGGATTGACCCTCGGATCGGCCTGAAGTCGCGTCACGGCCAGATCGATGAAGGCGCGCACCTTCGCGGGCGCGCGCCGCCCCTCGACACTCACGACGTGGACCGGCATCGGTCCAGCCTCGGGGTCGTCGAGGACGAGGCGCAGGCGGCCGTCCGCGATCGCGGGCGCGACCTGATAGGACAGGAGCTGCGCGATGCCGTGGCCGGCGAGCGCGGCCGCGAGGGCCGAATCGATGGTGTTGCAGACCAGCCGCGGGCGCGCCGTGGCCGGAACGCCCCGGCCGAGACCGAAGCGCCCGTCCTCTCCCAGGCCGGAACTCGCCGAGCCGATCAGGGCGTGGTGCTGCAGGTCGCGGGCGGTCTCGGGGGTCCCGTGCCGGTCGAGGTAGTCCGGCGACGCGCACAGGATCCGGCGCACGCTGCCGACCCGGATCGCCGCCAGACCGGAATCGGCGAGGTGACCGATGCGGACCCCCACATCCGCGCCCTCGTCGAGCATGGTGATGACGCGGTCGAGGAACAGGGCGCGGGCGCTGACGGCGGGATGGCGCGCGAGGTAGTCGGTGATGACGGGCAGCACGTAGAGGCGGCCGAACTGCACCGGAGCGGTGACGGTCAGGGTGCCCGAGGGTGTGGCGTAGGACCCGGATGCGGCGGCCTCCGCCTCCTCGATGTCCGCCAGGATGCGCCGGCAATCCTCCAGGTAGCGCCCGCCCGCCTCGGTGAGTTTCACCGAGCGGGTGGTCCGCGCCAGAAGACGCGTCCCGATCCGGTCCTCGAGGGCGGCCACCGCCCGGGTCACGGCGGGCGGGCTCATGTGGAGCTGACGCGCGGCGCCCGAAAAGCCGCCGCATTCCGCCACGCGGACGAACACCCGCATCGCCTGCCACCGGTCCATGCCGGCACCTCCCCACCGTCTCGATTGTTCCAATTTGCGCAATAGTCGATTGCGAGGAAAGCCGGTTCTCGCCTGCCCGGGAAAGGGGTTCGATACGGATGCGGCCGGCGCTCTTGGCCGGTTACCGAGGAGACGTCCGATGAAGCTGTTCCATGTCGCCCTGTCCGGGCATGCCCACCGGGCCCGCCTGTTCCTGTCCCTGGTCGGCGCGCCCTGCGAGATCGTCGAGGTCGATCTGGCGAAGGGCGAGCACAAGGCGCCGGACTTCCTCAAGCTCAATGCGTTCGGCCAGGTCCCGGTCCTGGTGGACGGGGCGAACGTGGTTCCCGATTCCAACGCCATCCTGGTCTACCTGGCCAAGCGCCTCGGCCGTACCGACTGGCTGCCGGAGGATGCGTCCGGCGCGGCGCAGGTGCAGCGCTGGCTCTCCGTCGCGGCCGGCCCCATCGCCTTCGGGCCAGCGGCCGCCCGCCTCGTCACGGTGTTCGGCGCATCCTTCGATGCGGCGGAGGTCATCGCCCGGGCTCACCTGATCCTGGGCCGCATCGAGGCCGAACTCGCCGGCCGGTCCTGGATCGCCGCCGACCGTCCCACCATCGCGGACGTCGCCCTCTACAGCTACATCGCCGCCGCGCCCGAGGGGAACGTCGACCTCGCACCCTATGGCGCGGTCCGCACCTGGCTCGCCCGCATCGAGGCCCTGCCCGGCTTCGTGCCGTTTGCGCGAACGCGCGCCGGCCTGCGTGCCGCCTGACGCTCAGGCCTCGTCCGGGAGTTCCCCATGTCCTTCTCAGAATACATGCCTCTCTCAGAACATCCGCCCGCCTTGCCCTGGCATCCGGGCGAAGTCGCCCTCCAGGCGAACCTCGGCGTCGCCGAACGGATGGCCGAGATCGGCCCCCGCGTGATCCGCGACCACCTGATCGACCAGCATCGCGCATTCTACGCCCACTTGCCGTTCGTGGTGCTGGGGGCGGTCGATCCGGCCGGCGATGTCTGGGCGACCCTTCGGACCGGGCGACCGGGCTTCCTCGAGGCGACCGATCCGGCCCATCTGCGGGTGCGGGCGGTTGCCGAGCCCGGCGACCCCGCCGAGGCGGGGCTGTCGGACGGCGCCGCGATCGGTCTCCTCGGGATCGATCTCGCCACGCGGCGGCGCAACCGCCTGAACGGCCTCCTGGAGCGGACCGGACCGGACGGCTTCGCCATCCGGGTGCAGCAGAGCTTCGGCAATTGCCCGCAATACATCCGCGTGCGCGCCAACCCGCACCCGATCGCGGTGTCGGCGCCGGCCGTTCCCGAGGTGTCTGATCGCCTTGACGAGCGCGCCCGCGCGCTCGTCGTGCAGGCCGAGACCGTCTTCGTCGCCAGCTACGCCGAGGGCGGGGACGGGACACGGCAGGTCGACGTCTCGCATCGCGGCGGGCCCGCCGGCTTCGTCCGGGTCGGTGCCGATGGCGCGCTCACGGTCCCCGACTATTCCGGCAACCGGTTCTTCAACACGCTGGGAAACATGCTCGCCAATCCGCGCGCCGGGCTCGTCGTCATCGATTTTGCCGGCGGCGACCTCTTGCAGATGACGGGGCGCGCGACGGTGGCCCTCGACGCCGAGGAGATCGCGGATTTCCCGGGCGCCGAGCGGCTTTGGCGCTTCGAGCCCCGCACGGTGATCCGACGCGCGGGCGCATGGCCGCTGCGGTTCGACGAGCCGGCCGTCTCCTCTACGGCACGATCTCGATGAGCGGCACCCGCGGGATCTCGCCGGCCGTGAAGGCCGAGAGGTCGACCGTGAGGTCGTCGGTGTCGAAGCGGACGGGCACGTCGAAGGCGAATCCCGCCGTCACCGCCGCGCCCGCCGCCGGCACCGCGTCGGCGGCGAAGGTGAGCCGGCCGGTGGCGGCGTCGCAAGTGACCTTCGCGGCGGGCACCGTCACCCCCGCCACCGCGACGCGCACGCTCTCGGCCACCGGCTTGGCGATGACACGGCGGTAGGGCAGCGGGCCGGTGCCGTAGGTCTTGGCGAGCTGGAACACCCGCGTCGTCCCGTCGCCGGTGCCCAGCGGCTGGTCGGTGGCCGAGACCGCCTTCGAGGGTGGTCCGGAGAGGTGGTCGACCCGGTCGCGGTAGCGGAAGCCGTAGAGGCGCCCGCGCCGCTCCTCGAAGAAGCCCAGCACCGCATGCAGCGCATCGAGGCTGCGGATGCCTAAGCCCGCGTCGTAGCGCCGGCGCGAATCGGCCCAGCGGCCGTTGCGGTGCTCGGCGCCCGAGGCCAGGGTGACGATCTCGGTGAGCCGGCGCGGGCCGCCGCTGCCGCGCAGGGCCACGTCAAGGGGAAAACGGACCTCGTGGAAGTCGCTCGGCATCGGTCGGTCTCCGTGATGGACGAGGCTCGCCTCATCCCATTTCCGGCTGATCACTTCGTGATGCGGACATGGGCTTCGCTCAGGCGCCGCGCGGGCTTGGTGATACGGTTCCCGCTCGATTCAAGCGGCAAACCGTATCAGAGCCCGCGCCGGCCCCGCGCCACCGCCCGCGCCAGGGTGGCGGCGACCTGCGCCTCCGAGCGGCGGAAGCCGGCCACGTCCGGCGTCGTGATGTTGACGGTGACGCTCGGCCCCCCGCCCGGTGCCGCCGCGACCCCGAGGCGGCCGTCGCCGCCCCGGCGCAGGGGCAGGATCGCCTCCGGCCCGGCCTCGCCCATCAGGCCGGTGCCGCCCTGCATCGGGAAGTAGGTGGGCGCGGCCACGATCCCGCCGCTCGCGAAGGGCCGCACCCGCCCCTGCGCGATCACCCCGCCTCGGGCGAGCGCCGTGGTCTCCTGGGTGGCCCCGGCGTTGATGAGGCTCTTCACGAGGCCGGTCACGCCCGCCTTCACCGGTGCCGCGATCGCCCGGCCGGCGAGGCCCGCGAGCCTGGCGCCGATGGTGGCGAGCACCCCGTCGAGCTGGCGCCCGCCGCTGACGTTGACCGACAGGGCCCTGGCGAGGCTCTGGCCGAATTTTTGGGAGAGTTTGTCGAGGGTTTCCAGCTGCCTGGCGCGGCCGGCCAGGCTGCGGTCGGTGTCGGTCTCGGGCATGGCGGCTTTCCGGATCAGCTCGGGTCGGGATGGGCGGCGATGAGCCTGTCGAGGTCGGCCCGGCTCATGGGGCTCGCGCGGCGGGAAAACCCGGCGGCGGCGGCGAGTTCGCGCGGGGTCGCGGCCCAGACGTCGGCGGGGCGCCAGCGCAGGTCGTGGAGGGCCAGGGCCAGCACGTCGTCCCACGGGAAGGCGGAGGGTGGCGTACCCTCCGGCCCCTGCCCGCCCGTGGTCAGGGAGGGTCCGGCGGTTCGGCCCCGAAGGCGGCCGCGAGCACGTCGCCCAGCGCCGTGACGATGGGTTCGAGGCCGCCGGCCAGGGGCAGGGCGGCCACCGCCGCGTCGTCGAGGGGGTGGCCGCCCCCGCGCAGAGCCGCGCCCAGGAGCGCGATGAGGTCGCGGCTGGCCAGGCGCCCGCCCGCGAAGCGGTCGGCCAGGCCGGCGAGGTCGCCGGCCTGGAGAGCGTCCTCGAGGTCGGCCAGGGCCCCGAGGGTGAGGCACAGGGTGTAGCGCGTGTCGGCGATGACGAGGGGCACCTCGCCGCGGCGGCGGTTGGCCATCACGCGGCCACGAAGGCGAGGGCACCGCCCGAATCGAGGGCGATGTCGAAGGTCACCTCGCCGGCATGGTCGCCGCGGTATTCGAGGGCGGTGATCTGGAACGGGCCGGTGACGGTGCCGAAGTCCGGCACCACGATCTGCCAGGCCTCGATGGTGCCCTCGAAGAACACCTGGCGCAGCCGCGCGTCCGAGGCCCCGTCGCGAAACACGCCCGAGCCCGAGATCGCGGCGCGGCGCACGCCGGCTCCGGCCAGCAGCTCGCGCCAGCGCCCGGTGGATTCGGCGCAGGTGATGTCCACGGTCTCGGCGTTGAAGGCGATCTGGCGGGCGCGCAGGCCGGCGACGGCGGTGAAACCGGCGCCCTCCGCGATGCGCAGGAGGAGGTCCTTGCCTTTCTGGGCGGTCATGGCGGGCTCCGGATTGGTGGGGGATCAGGTCGGAACGGCTTCTGGGGAAAGGGCTTCGGAAGAAAGAGCTTCGGGGAGAAGGGCTTCGGTGACGGCGGCCAGCGTCAGGGTGGCGCTGGCCTCGCCGCTGCGCGGATCGCGGACGGTGGAGAGGGACTGGACGCGCAGGAGCACCAGGGCGTGGCCGGTCAGCGACAGGGGGGCGTCGGCGAGCAGGTCGCCGATGCGGGCGGCGGCCTCGACGGCGCTGCGGGTCGAGCCCGGTTTCCCGACCACGACCAGCGCCAGCTCGTGGAGGTGGCGGCTGGCGCCGTCGACGGGATCGGCCCGGACCGTGGTGTCGCCGAACAGGGCGTAGACCGGGCTCGCCCCGCGCGGCGGCTCGTCGTGGAGGCGAAAGCGCCCGCCCGTCAGCCCGGCGAGGGTGGCGTCGGCGGCCAGACGCGCCAGGATCGCTCCCCGCAAGGCGAGGAGCGGGCCGGTGGACACGGCGGTCATGGTCGGGGCGGTCATGGTCGGGGCGCTCGTGGTCGCGGCGCTCATGGCCGGGGCTCCGAGGTTGCCTCGACGAGCTCCTCGACCTCGCAGAGGAGGTCGCGGCGGCGTCCGTCGGGATCGCCGGCGAGGCGGATCGCGAAGCGGCGCGGGCCGGCGCTGAGCCGCATCGGCGGCGCGACCCCGTCGCGGTAGGCGAGGCGGATGCGGTGGGTGGCGCGCCGGTCGGCGCGTCCGCCCCCGGCCCGCTCCGTGGCGCCGAGCGGCGTGATCGCCCCCCACAGGAGCGGCCCGGCGACGTAGCGGCGCAAGCTGCCGCCGAAGCCGTCGGGCTCCTCGATCGGGCTCTCGAGCACGAACCGGCGCCGGCGCGCGCCGATGGGGGAAGAATTCATCGCGAAGGCTCCGGGAAGGGAGGGCGTCACAGGCGCAGCCGCCGCCAGGGGGCGATCAGGGCGGCGACCGCCGGCGGCCGGGGCTCCTGGCCGGCCTCGTCGCCGCGCCGCTCGAAGCCGTGGGCCACGAGCAGGCGGATCGCCTGGGTCAGCGGAGCGGGCACCGGCGGGCCGGCGCCGCCGTGGCCGGCCTCGACCTCGATCAGCGCGACCCGCCGGGACAGCTCCGGCACCGCGGCCGAGACCACGAGGCCGGGCGCCTCGACGGGGTCGTCGCCGAGGCGCACGAGGCCGGGCGCGAGGGGGGTGACCGTCCCGTCGCCGTCGACGGTGCCCGCCCGCGCCAGGGCGACGAGTGGGCTCAGCGGCAGCGGCACCCGGCCGTCGGGCGGCCAGGCGGTGAGCATCACCCGGTAGCGGCCGGGGGCGAGGACGCGGCGGGTCTCGGCCTCCACGCTCGCGCGGGCCGCCGCGATCAGTGCGGCGACGAGGCCGTCCTCGGCCCCGCCGTCGTCGGGGTCGAGGCGCAGGTGGAGGCGCATCTCGGCGAGGCTGACCGGCTCGACGATGTCCTCGTCCAGGCGTATCGGGGTCATCGGCGTCTCCGGGGCGCGCGGGGAGAAGGCATGCGGGGAAAAGGCACGCGGGCGGGTTGGCGGACGGTCGCGGCGGCGGTCGCGTGGGTCGTTCTGGCCGGCCCTGCGCCCGCCGTGGTCGGCGGCCGCGAGGCGCCGGAGGCGGCCGGGTCGAGCGTGATGGTCCTGTCGTCGAACGGCGGGGTCTGCACCGGCGTCGTGGTGGCCCGCGACGCCGTCCTCACCGCCGCCCATTGCGTGTCGGGACGCGCCGAGCACCGGGTGCATTTTCGCGACGCCGCCGGGGCGCCCGTCCTCCTCGATCTCGCGAGCCGGGTGGTGCATCCGGGCTACGATGCCGGGGCGATCGCCGGACGCCGCCGCTCCATCGACCTCGCCCTGGTGCGCACGGCGTCCGCGCTGCCGCCCCGCTTCTCCGTCGCCCCCTTGAGCGCGGCGATGCCGAGGGCCGGCGAGCGCCTCGCCCTCTCGGGCTACGGTGCCGGCAAGGCGGGTGACGCGCGCTCCACCGGCACCTTCCGCAGCGTCGCGCTGCCGGTGGTGGAGCCCTACGGCCAGAGCCGCATCCTGGTCTGGCTGAGGAGCGCGGGTGCGGGCGGCTGCCAGGGCGATTCCGGCGGGCCGATCGGGCCCGAGGGCACCGCCGCCGTGCTCGCGGTCTCGGCCTGGATCGGCGGCGGTTGCGGCGGCGTCTCCCAGGGCGTGCTGCTGGGGCCGCAGCGCGACTGGATCGACCGGACGCTCGCCGGCTGGGGCACGACGGCGACCTGGACGGCGCCCTGACGACCCATGCCGCCGGAGGGGTCGCACCGCCGCCGCCCTCGCGATGGAACCACGCCTTGGCCACGACCCTTCCTTCGGCTAGGCTTGACCCGCCCTGGGACACGCGTCCCCGGACTCCGGAGAGATCGATGCTCGTAAATGCCCTGCGCGTGGCCCGTCTCGGCGCTGCCCTGGTCGCGCTGACGAGCGCCGGCCCGGCGATGGCGGTCATCAACGGCGCGGTCTCGCGCGATCCCGACGGCCTGCGCGCCTCGGTGGTGCGCATCGAGAGCACCCGGGGCGAGATCTGCTCGGGCACCCTGATCGGTCCGGACCTCGTCCTCACCGCCGCCCATTGCGTGATGCACCGGGCCGGCTACAGCGTGGTGGCCGTCGACCGGCGGTTCCGCCAGCAGCGCGTCCTGGCCGTCGCCGCCTCGATGCACCCCGACTTCGTGCCCGGCACCACGCCGGAGGACCAGCCCGGCATCGACCTGGCGCTGATCAAGCTGGAGCGGCCCCTGGGCCCCGAGTTCCAGCCCCTCGACCCGCGCGGCGGCGCCATCACCACCGGCGAGGCGGTGGACATCGCCGGCTTCGGCGTCGTGGCCGAGAACCGTCGCAACACCGCCGGCACCCTGCGCTCGGCGCAGCTCGTCTCCATCGGCTCGCTCGAGGTGGCCAACAGGGTCACCATGGTCACCGACCGCCGCCGCTTTGCCGAGACCACCGGCTCGGGCGCCTGCCTGGGCGATTCCGGCGGCCCGATCCTGCGCGGTGGCCGCGGCGGCTACCAGATCGTCGGCGTGGTGAGCTGGTCGAGCGGCGCCATGCGCCAGAACGCCCGCGCCCGCACCGCCTGCGGCGGTTTCACCGCGGTGACGCCCACCGGCGAGCACGCCGGCTGGATCGCCTCGCGCTCGGCCGAACTCGCCCGCATCCAGCCCGGCGAGGCCCTGCCCGCCGGCCGCGGCAACCGCTCCGACTGGATGGCCCGGCCCGCGCGCCGGTAGCGCATCGCCCAGTCCAGCGCCGCTCATCCCTCCGCGACGGGGCGGCGACGACAGCTCCCGTGCACCATCGCTCGCCGCCTCGGAACGGCGTTACTGCGAGGGTCCTGTCTTCGAGGGCGTGCGAGATATCGGCACTTCGCGACATCTTCCCGATAGGGCGTCTGTACGATTTCCAACATATGTTGGTGGCCTGACAACACGATACGGTTACGGTTCGGGCGGTCGACACCTTTCCCGAAGCCTTGCGGGGCCCAGCAAGGAAGCGCGATGACACAGGGCGGAGACGGTGACCGTTCCGTGCAGGAAGGCCAGCCGTGGTGGAGCCGACGGGGACCGTCTGGCGAGGCTCAGCGAGCCCCCTCCGCCCCGAGCCCGAACGAGGCGTCGGCCACCCTGTCCCGCATGCTCTGGTCCGGCGCGCGGCTCGGGGCCGGCATCGTCGAGGCCACGCCCGACTGCATCGAGGTCCTGGACGGCGAGGGGCACCTGCGCTTTGCCAATCCCGCCGCCGCCGAGACTCTCTACGGTGCCGGCATGGTGCCGGGCGAAGCCGGTCGCTGGAGCGACCTCTGGCCCGCGGAGGCCCGGATGGCGATCCTCGCCAGCCTGTCGGTCGCCCGGTCCGGCATCGCGTCGCGGTTCTTCCTGAAGCGCCCCACCGCCCAGGGCGACAGCCGCGACTGGGACGTGGTCCTGACGCGGATGACCGACGAGCGCGGAGCCCTGCGCGGGTTCCTCGCCGTCTCGCGGGACGCGACGGCCCTGCGCCGGATCGGCGCCGACCAGGACCTGCGCCGGCGCGAACTGAACCACCGCCTGAAAAATGTCTTCGCCCTCGTCAACGGGCTCATCGGTTCGTCGGCCCGCAGCCTGCCGGCGGTGCAGCCCTTCGCCAAGGCCCTGCGGGACCGGTTCACCGCCCTCGACCGCGCCCACGCCCTGCCCGAGGACGGGCCGGGCCGGACGCTGGGGGCTCTCCTGGGCGCCCTGCTCGCGCCCTACGGCGATCCGGACGGCGGGGCCCGGATCGTCGTCGACTCCGTCGGTGACGGGCCGGTGGGATACACCGCCGCCACGAGCCTGACCCTCGTCGTCCACGAACTCGCCACCAACGCCGTCAGGCACGGCGCCCTGGCCGGGGAGGCCGGGCACGTCCGCGTCACCTGCCGGCGCGACGGGGCCGCGATGCAACTCGCCTGGATCGAGCGGGGCGGCCCCGCGGTGGCGGGCGCACCGGCCGCGCCGGGGTTCGGCTCCGCCCTGGTTCAGCGCAGCGTCACCGGACAGCTCGGCGGAACGATCGCCCAGGAGTGGGAGCCCGAAGGACTGAGCGTGCGCATCGCGATCCCGCTGGACTGCCTGGCGCGCTGACGCTGCCGTTCACTCGGGCCGGATGGGCTCGGCGCCTGCGCCGATGAGCCGGAGGTATTCCGCCTCCGGCGCCCCATAGGCGGCGCCCGCCAGGGCCAGCAGCGCGTCGCGGTCGCGGATGGTGATGGAGCCGCGGCTGGTCTCGATGATGCCGGCCCGTTCGAGGCCGGCCACCACCGTGGTCAGGCCGGTGCGGTTGACCCCGAGCATCAAGGACAGGAACCGGTGCGTCGTGGGCAGGACATCGCCGTCGATCCGGTCGTGGCACATCAGCAGCCACCGGGCGAGCCGCCGCTCGATCTTGTAGAGGCCGTTGGCGAGCGCGGTCGCGGCCACCTCCACCGCCACGGCCTGGGCGTAGCGCAGCAGGAAATCGTGCAGGCTGGGCCGCCGCCGCAACGCGTCGCGCAGGGCCGCGGCCGGGATCGACCAGGCCGTCCCCGCGACCTGGACCCGCGCCTCGTTGGGCGTGCGCTCGGCATCGAGCAGGATCGGCACGCCGACCATGCCTTCGCGGCCGACGAGGCCGAGTTCGATCTGCTGGCCGTCCGCCGCCACGGCGATGCAGGAGACGATCCCGTCTTCGATGAAGTGGGCCGTCGGGATCGGGGTGTCGGCCCGGATCAGGACGTCACCGGTCCGGAGCGGTGACGTCTCGAGATACGGCTGTATCGTCGAGAAGTCGTCCGGCGGCATGAAGCTGAGAAGCCGGTTCGCGCAAGCAGTCTGAAGTGGGTGTGGCAATGGTCCCGTCCGCATCGGGGGCGGGAGCAAAAACCCTCAGTCGTCTGCGCCCAGTGACTACGGCAAACGATGCTTATGACTTACGTGCATGTCGGGATCGACGCAATCATTATCATATGATGGCACGGAGGTTGTATTTTCAACATAGTGCTGAGGCCGCGAAGGCCACACACATGGCGTGATAGATGCACCATGCCTTGATCAAGAAGCTCGAAAGTTTCGAGTCACTGTCGGACGACGACCGCAGCGCCCTCGATGCGCTGGTGCCGAAGGTGCGGCAGGTCGGCGCTCGCGTCGACCTCATCCGGGAGGGCGAGGTACCCGAGAACGTCCACCTCGTCCTCGACGGTTTCGCCTGTCGCTACAAGGTCCTGGCCGACGGCCAGCGGCAGATCATGGCCTACTTCCTGCCGGGCGATTTCTGCGACCTCAACGTCTTCATCCTCGACCAGATGGACCACAGCATCGGCACGATCTCGGCGTGCCAGATCGTGGACATCCCGCGCGCGGCCATCGACGAGATCACCGCCAGTCATCCCCGCGTCACCCGCGCCTTCTGGTGGTGTGCGCTGGTCGATGAAGCCATCCTGCGCGAGTGGCTGGTGAATCTGGGAGCGCGCGAGGCAAATCAACGCATCGCCCACATCATGTGCGAGATCCTGATGCGCCTCGACGCCGTCGGTCGCGTGCGCGACAACAGCTATCAGTTTCCCTTCACCCAGACCGACATCGCCGACACGATGGGGCTCTCGAACGTTCACGTGAACCGCACCCTGCGCGAACTGCGCGAGCTCGGCCTCGTCACGCTCAAGCATCGGGTCCTGACGATTCTCGACGTCGACCGGCTGAAGGCCTACTGCGGCTTCAACGCCAACTACCTCCACCTCAAGAACACGCGCTGGGTCGAACGTCGGCGCGCGACCTGGCTCGGTCGAACCGAAGGAGCTTGACCGTGGACGCGCAGCACAACGTCGAGACGTTGGTGGTGCTGCAGCCGGTCGCCGTCGACACCGCGAGCCTCGACCGCGACGGCATGCTGGTGATGGCCAACGGAATGCTGGTCGGGGTTCTCGTGCGCCTCGTGACCCCGGGTCACGAGCATAGCGGCGCCTGGTTCGTCGAAGCCGCCTTCGGCCACCTGAAGGGCGTACGCGTCCAGCCGTTCGACACCCTCGACGACGCGACACGCTGGTTCCGGACCAACCTCAAGCGCAGCCAAGCCGGGACGTCGTGGCGCCCGCCCCCATGATCTAGCAGATCTTGGATCTAGCGGAGCTTGGATCTAGCGGAGCTTGGATCTGGCGGAGCTTGGATCTAGCGGATCTTGACTTGCCCGGTGATCTCCACCTCGACGTCGAACGCGCCGAAATGATCGGGCAATTCCTCGGCCGCCGAGGGCGTCTGCGCGAACACCTTCACGGCCCAGTCGTCGCCGCTCCGGTTGACGCCGAGCCCGACGGCCCGGTCCGGCCGTCCCGCCGCGTATTGAGAGGTGAACGCCTCCTTCGCAGCCAGGGCCGCCGACCGCGACGCCAGCAACTTCTCCCGCTGCTCACCCATGGTCAGACTCCTGTCGCGGGACTGTAGAGATCGACGGCGAGTGCATCAAGAACGGCCCGGATCGGATTTGCAAAAGTGATGCCGCGGTCGTTGCGGCCACCGGTCTCGGTTCCGGCGAACAACAGGGCGATCGGCCGGCCGTCCATCGTGCAGATCAGCGAACCGCTGTCGCCGCCCTTGGAGAAGGTCTTCTCCGTGCCGCTGATCGCGATCTGGCGATTGAATATCGCAAAGCGGGGTGCGGCGCCGCTGACCATCTGGACCCGGACGTTGTCGATCGCGATCGCGTCCACGACGCCCGTGCTGAAGCGGGTGGTGCGGCCGACCTTCTTCACCGGGTCGCCGTCGATGAGCACGTCTTCGATATCGCCGATGCTCCAGCCGTCCGAACCGATCTCTCCGTCGCCGACCAGGAAGGGCTCGGGACGGGCATGCCCGTCTTCGAGCGGTGCGAAGGCGCAGTCGACGAGGTTGAAGGACGTCGGGTCGAAATCGAGCGGCACATAGGTGCCGAGCTTGGCGACCACGTGCGCGGCCTGCCGCGCGTCCCCGCCGTCGGCCCTGCCCGGCTGGAGGATGATGTCGCCCACTCGGGCTTTGTTGTTCATGGCCAGGACGTGGTTGTTCGAGATCAACCCAACGCGGCCGTCCGCATCGACGCCGAAGCAGCCGATCGTGCCAGCGGTGATGCGATGGTGGCCGACCGACTCGCCCATGCGCAGGGGGCGGCAGGTCCTGACCTTCCGCCTGCCCTGGCTGCGGATCCGGCCGGTCACGATGACCTCCGCTTCCGTGGGCGCGACACGCAACGCCGCCTCGACGACGGGATGGTGGAGCAGCTTCTTGTGCTGGACGAACAGCCCCAGCTTGAGTCCCTGCCCGCGGTCGTCCCCCCGATCCCGTCGCAGGATGCCGACCGCGATCTTTTCCTTGGGATCGATCTCCCCGGCCCGCCTCGCCCGCGCGATGTCGGCATGGGCGGCCGTGTCGGGGGCCGGCGCGAAGATCGGCCCACCGCCGTCGGTCGCCGCCGTCGCCACCTCCGCGTAGCGGAAGGCGCGCTTGAACACCTCGGCTTTGGCGTTCTCCGCTCCGTCAAGGTTCATTGCGATGCTCCTCGATTAACCTGAGGTAGCGTTATGGACATGACCAAGCGGTTAAGGAAGCGGTACGACGGGAAAAATGCAGCCACCGGTTACAGAACGGTGGGGATCGCGGGTGGGGATCGCGAGGGCGCATCGTCCGGACGGCCGGCCTCCGCCCGGCGTCGGCGGAGGCCGGGGTGTTCAAGCGAACGACAGCAGCTTGATCGCATCGAAGTCCTGCACGCCGCCGCCGACGCGCTTGGTGGTGTAGAACAGCACGTAGGGCTTGGCCGAATAAGGGTCGCGCAGCACCCGCAGGCCGGTGCGGTCCACCACCAGGTAGCCGCGCTTGAAGTCGCCGAAGGCGATCGAGAGGCTGCCCGCGCTCGCATCCGGCATCGCCTCGGCCTCGGCCACCGGGAAGCCGAGCAGGGTGGCGCCGCGGTCGGCGGCGGTGGGCGGCTGCCAGAGGTAGTTGCCGTCGGCATCCTTCATCTTGCGGATCGTGCTCTGGACCTTGCGGTTCATCACGAAGGCGGCGTTCTGGCGGTAGCCGGCGCGCAGGGCATAGACGAGGTCGAACAGCACGTCGGCCGCGTTGGCCGCCGGGAAGGCACCGGCCGCCCCGGTGGCAATCGTCCCGAGCTTGCCCGGCACCAGCGACGCGTTGGCGACCGTGTCGTAGGCGAGCAGGCCGCGCGGGCGGCTGATGCCGTTGCCGGTGACGAAGGCGGTGCCCTCCTGCTCGGCGAAGGCGGTCTCGACCTCGTCGGCGAGCCAGGCGTCGATGTCGACGACGGCGTCGTCGAGCAGCGTCTGGGTCGCGGCCGGCATGGCATAGAGCTCCATCGCCGGAAAGCTCAGCTCGGACAGGGTCGGGCTCGCCGTCTGCGGCCGCGGCGCGGTCTCGGCGACCCAGCCGGAGACGGCCTCGCTCACCGAGACCGCGCGCTTGTACTGGCCGCCCGAGATGGTCCGCACGCTGGCCAGCGCCCGGATCGGCGAGAGGCGGGCGAGGCGCACCAGCACCTCGCGCTCCACCGTGGCGGGCACGAGGTAGCCGCCGTCCGGCCCGGAGCCGGCCGAGAGCGCCTTCTCCTCCAGGCGCTTGAGGCCGCCGCTCTCGCCGGCCCTGACGTAGAGGTCGAAGGCGGCCTTGTGCTCCGTGGCGGCGGCGTCGCGCGGGACCGGCCCGGTGGCCATGGGCGGCCGGCGTCCGTCGAGGGCGAGGCGGTCGAGGCGCTGGCGGGCGCCGTCGAGGGCCGCGTCGATGCGGGCGAGCTTTTCCTCGGTCACCACGTCGGTGCCCAGGCGCGCGTCGAGCTGCGCCAGGCGGGCGTCGTTGGTCTCCTTGAAGGCCGAGAAGGCCTGGGCGAGCTCGGCCAGGGCCGTGCCGGCGTCGGCCGGCGCCGCCTTGTTCTCGAGGAGGGGGGAGGATGCGGTCTCGAAGGGGGCGTGGACGCTCATCGTGTACCTCGGGTGGGGGCGGAAGGGGCGGCGCGGGGCCGGGTGGAAAGGGGGGCGATGCGGCGGGCGAGCGCCCGCAGCTGCGCAGGCATGTCGGCTGCCGCACGGGCCGGTGCGCCGATGCGCGCGCCCGGCTGGAGCGGGAAGGTCACCAGGGAGATCTCCCACAGGTCGATCGCCTGGAGGCGGCGCAGGCCGTTGCGCTCGGGCGCCGCGCGCAGGGTGCGAAACCCGATCGAGAGCCCGTCGAGGCCGCCCTCGCGCATCAGCGCGTCGACCTCGCGGGCCCGCTGGACGGCGAGGTTGAGCCGGCCCTCGACCCTGAGGCCGCGGGCGTCCTCGGAGAGCGCCAGCCAGCGCCCGATCGGCTCGGCGGGATCGTGCTGCCAGAGCATGCGCACCCCCGCCGGCCCGCGCTGGGCGAGGCTGGCGGCGAAGGCGCCCGGCGCGACCACGTCGCGCCCGAGGTCGGGCACGCCGAACAGGCTGGCGTAGCCGGTGACATGGCCATCCATGGATGATCCGATCGGTGAGGGATGACAGGGGTGAGGACCGCGAAGATCCGTGTGGTGCATCGAGGATATGCGAGGAGGGGCGGATGCCGCTCACCATCGAGGACGACGCGACGGCGGATCTCGTGGCGCAGCTCGCCAAGGCCACCGGCACGACGAAGTCCGAGGCGGTGCGGCTGGCCGAACGTCGTGCGCTCCACCCGCTGCCGGCGCCCACCGGACAGCTGGCGGACAAGGCGTTCTTCGATGGGTTGAGCGGCGAATGACACTTTTGGTCGATGCGTCGGCGTTGATCGCCATCATCGCCGGCTAAGCAGAGGCCGATGTCTTCAGCGACATCGTCGATGCCGACGCCGATTGCCTGTGTTCTGCTGTGTCGGTGTGGGAAACCGTTGCCGGTCTCGTCCGCAGCTCTTCCCTCACCGTCGAGACAGCCCGTGAGCGCGTGCGCCTCTAGCGGGAGGCCTTGGGGCTACGTCCGATCCCGATCGGCGAAGCCGAGTCCGAACTCGCCATCGAGGCCTATGCCCGCTTCGGAAAGGGCCGGCATCCGGCCGCGCTCGATAGGGGCGACTGCCACGCCCATGCCTGCGCCAAGGCGCATCGGGCCGCGCTGCCGTTCGAGGGCGACGACTTTTCGAAGACCGACCTCCCTCACCCCCGCGCCCCATAGCCCACCGCCTCGCGCTTCTCGTCCTCGGACAGGAAGTCCGCCCCCTGCACCCGGCGCCAGAGGGATTCCCGTTCCGGCGCCAGGGCCTCGATGGCGTCGAGGTCGGGTTCCAGGCGGGCGGGGCCGAAGGCGGGTTCGAGCCATTGCGCGAGGCTCTCGGCGGTGCGGCGCACCAGCGGGATCACGGTCTGGCGGTAGAAGGCGCGATTGGCCTCGGCATAGTTGGCGTGGGTGTTGTCGCCGGGCAGGCCCAGGAGGAGCGGCGGCACGCCGAAGGCCAGGGCGATCTCGCGGGCGGCCCCGTTCTTGGCCTCCACGAAATCCATGTCCTTGGGCGAGAGCGACAGCGGCTTCCAGTCGAGCCCGCCCTCCAGGAGCAGCGGCCGCCCGGCGTTGCCGGCGCCCTGGTAGTTGGTCTCCAGCTCGCCCTTGAGCCGGGTGAACTGCGTGTCGCTCAAGCCATTGCCGGCGGCGGCGGCGAACACCAGCGCGCCGGACGGCCGGGCGGCGTTGTCGAGGAGCGCCTTGTTCCAGGCGCCGGCCGCGTTGTGGATGTCGAGCGCCACCGCCGCCGCCTCCATCGGCGAGAGGCCGTAGTGGTCGTCGGTGGGGTGGAACAGGGTGAGGTGGAGGATCGGGCTCATCCCCTCGTCGCCGCGGTGGTAGCGCAGGACGCGCCCGCCGACCGTGTAGTCGTAGGCCGCCGGCCATCCGTCCGGGCCGGGCACCACCCGCATCCGGTCGGGGCGCAAGGCGTGGAGCTCGCGCGGGACGCCGTCGAGGGCGACGCATTCGAGATAGGCGTTCCCCGACACCATCAGGTGCCCGTAGAGCGTTTCGCGCAGCCGCGCCCCGCCCTCGCGCGGGTTGGGACGGTCGAGGAGCGCCGTCAGCGGATGCCCTGCGGCCGCGTCCGTGAGACTCAGCGGCACCGCGGCGGCGGCCTCCGCCACGAGGCGCACCGCCCGGTGGACCACGGCGTTGCGCTGGAACCCCTCGCGGGCCAGCGCCCCGCCGTCGCGCGGCGTCCAGGCGGCCCGGCCCTCGCCGTAGAAGGCGACGCGGGTGGCCGAGAGGGGGGCTGCCTTGGTGGCCGGCGCGCGGGCGATCGCCCGGGTGAGACGGGTGAGAAGATTGGGCATGGGGGCTCTCGCGGGTCTCTCCTCCCCCTTGTGGAGAGGCGTTGGAGGTGGGGGTGGTGGGGCGACCCTGGCCGGAGGCTGGCGGAACCACCCCCACCCCCGGCCCCTCCCCACAAGGGGAGAGCGGGCCCTACAATCCCCGGATCCGCGGCTCCGCCCTGGCCCCCAGCATGAGGTGGGTCAGCGCCCACACCAGCGCGTCGAGGCGGTCCGGCGAGGCGCCGGTGGAGAGGCCGTCGGGGCCGAGGTCGCACAGTTCGTCCTCCAGGGCGGCCAAGGCGCCGACGTGGTGGACGAGGCCGCGGGCGTAGAGCACCGAGACCGGCTCGGCCCGCAGGTACTTGCCGCGGCTGGCCCGCACCGGGGTCACCGGCACGGCGGGGTCGATCTGGGCGATCACGGCCGAGGCCATCTCGCCGCCCTGGTTGACCTCGACCACGAGGGCGTCGGCCTCGAGCCGGTGGTAGAGGGTGAGGGCGGCCAGCGCCCACACCTGCGGCGTCGCCCGGCTCAGCGTGGCGTCGGCCAGCACGTAGGCGTGGCCCGAATCCGCCAACCCCGCCGCCACGATCCCGCAGGCGTCGGCCCCGGCCCGCGACGAGGCCGGCGGGTCCACCGCCACCACGATGCGCCTGAGCGCGTCCGGCGCCCTGGCCACGCGGGCCGCCTCGATCCCGGCCCGGTTCCACAGGGCGTCCGGCCGGTCCTCGATCAGCTCGCCGTCGAGTTCCTGGCGCCCGAGCCGGGTGCCGGCGTAGCGCCCGACGATGCCCTCGAGGAAGGACGGCGCCAGGTTCATGGCGTTGTCGGCGGTGCGCGAGCGGCTCACCACCACGGACGGGTCGGTGAGGAGCCGGCGGATCAGGGCGGTGGGGCGCGGCGTCGTGGTGACGAGGCTGCGCGGCCGCGCCCCCAGCCGCAGCCCGAACTGGATCATGTCGTAGGCGGCCTCCGCCTGGCGCCACTTGGCGAGTTCGTCCGACCAGGCGGCGCCGAACTGCGGCCCGCGCAAGGAATCCGGCTCCTCGGCCGAGAAGGCCAGCGCCACCGCGCCGTTGGGATAATCGACCCGCCGGCGGGAGGGCGACCACACCGGGCGCGGGCCGGCGAGCGCCAGCAGGCCGGACGGCCCCTCGATCATCACGTCGCGCACGTCGGCGAAGGTCTCGCCGACGAGCGCGATCCGCCCGACGGGGCTCGCCGTGAAGGCGGGATCGCCCAGCGCCAGCGCCCGCACCCACTCGGCCCCCGTGCGGGTCTTGCCCGAGCCGCGCCCGCCGATCACCGCCCAGGTGGTCCAGGGGGTTCGCCCCTCGCAGGGCGGCATCTGGTCGGGGCGGGCGCAATGGAGCCAGTCACGCGCCAGGGTCAGGACCAGGGCCGGCGGCAGGCTCGCCAGGAAGGCCGGCAGCCGCCCCGTCGCCTGCGAATGCCGCATAGCGGTCCGCGATCTGCGCGCGCAGGGCGGGCAGGTCGAGGCCGCCGCCGGGGTCGCCGCCAGCATCCTTGCCATCGCCCGCCTCCCGCCGTCCGTCCGCGTCGATCTCGTCCAGGAGCTTCTTGAGGCCGCCGAGATCGCGCAGCACCTTCGCCGAATCGAGGGTCTTGGGTGCCAGGGTCTCGGGCGCGAGAGTCTTGGGTGCCTGCCGCAGGGCCACGTCGAACCGCGAAATCTGGCGGGCGACGTGGCGGCGCAGGGTCGCCCGCAGGTCGTTCTTTCCGCCCGACGCCGCCGACGGGCGCCAGCCATGACGCTGGCTCCATTTCGCGATGGTCGACGGGTGGGCGACACCGGTCTCCGCGGCGATCTGCCCAAATGTCTTGGAGGTGCCGCGCACCAGCGCCTCGACGCGCCGACGCCCCTCCTGAGGCGAACCCGTCATCGCCGCCCCCGCCGTCTCTCGTCACACTTCTTGAGCGTGGAGGAGTGATAGCCGAGGAGCGTCGCGGTGTCAACATAAATTCCTATGACAGGAATTTATGAAAGGAGACCGAGTTCGCATGGGGCTGGGCTCCATGTGTTTTTCCCGATGCTTTAGCGCCGACAGGCTGTGGTCCGGCATACGAGACGCAAAACGTCTCATTCGAGACGATTGCCGTTTAAAAAAATATCGAAATTCGTTAACTTCATTGATTGCTCACGCAACGAGCAAAAACTTTTCAAAATGTCTCTTGCTTTCTGATATATCAATAACAGCGGTAGATACAGGCGAAACAACCCCAAGCATATCTCCAAGTTTTCTCTTGTCGTTAACAACAACAAGCCTCGGCGGAGGGGTTTCCAGTCGACTAATATCGCTTAGCCTCATTACTGTAAAAGCAATAGAGCCCGAATGAGGACTGATGGCTTCAATAACCGCGCGACCATGGTCAAGGTCAATCAAAAAGGGTACCTTCCATTCATGCCCAGATGCGCCAATAAAAGGCGAATCGCGCCTAACATGATCCGCTCCAAATAGGCTAATCATACGATCGAAAACGTTTTGTCTGATATCCGTTTCTGCTCGCTCTGCGGCTTTCAAGGCAGCGAACGAGGCGCATCTATGAGAGCTATCCGCGACAAGAGTCATTGCACCCGCTAGCTTCTTTGTCGGAACCTCTGCGACAAAGAATGAACGTCCATCATAACGGATGCCCGTATCTTCAGCGATTATTCGTGCATGCCTCTCGTACTGACGAGTGGCGCCAATCATTTCTGCTTCAAGAAACCCCAGGCCCATATCATTGATGAAGCACCTGTCTCCTGTTTGAGTTATCTCAAGCACAGCAGAAGCCCCACTAGGATAGCGTATGGGCATTGTTACATGTGAGCCGCCTTGGCGGTGATCAGCGCGCACGATTTTACGCACGGCTATGTCAACCGCTTCTGCCAGCGGCACTGACGGGGAAATTTTGAACCCTAGTGTCATGCTACGGCCTGAACATGTCTGTCGAAGCCTGAGGCGGCGGAAGCATGTGCAAGTTTATGATATTTAAGCGATTTGCGCAATAGTCCAGCAGAGAAGTGTAGTTGTTTGGTTCTGGTTCGCAAATGCAAGCATTAGGAAGGTTTCCTGAGCGCATCCTATCCAAGCGAGATAGATAGTTTAACCAAAAATCATGCTCATGAGTGCCTGAGAATTCCTCAAACGCAAGATCGTTTGGGCATTTTGCATCATTGGTATGGTTGTGGAATGGGCGCCAATCGATTCTATATAACAGGATGCTCGTTCGACCACTGGGTCGATATTCAAGTTGAAGCATCACATCACGATCTAGATGTGTTTTGTGAGCCTTTCCTCTTAGTGATAGCCCTCCTATCGTTGCTCCATCAATGCTTAATGTCTGCAAAAACTCAAATCGCAAAGGATCTGCGCGCCCATTCCAAGAAGGAATCGCATCAAGCGTCTTGGGCGATGTTACAAGTTCATCTAGAGGCATACGGTCCCGCCTAACGGAGAGGCAGACAACCCTAGATGGGCCGGCTTTGCAACCATGTTGCCGGGGCTTGGAGTTATGTGACGCCTCGCAAAATCGCACGGTAGCGCTGCTGTCTGCGCACAAAGCATCGCAACGCGGCGTGCCGGTGCGATGTATGTCAATTTAGTATTCATTGCTATTATATAATTAGTATCGCAGTTGTTCCAAAAAATATATGCTATAATTGGTATCGATAAGCTATAATGACGTCGAATTTTTGGTGGCGCAAGGCGTAAAAAATTGACTTTGCTGCCACGGTAGAATGGTAGCGACGCCCCTGGGTTTCACGTGAAACACCCCCTCCGGCCTCCCAGCATCACATCCCAAAAATCCCCCTCCACAGCCCAATCCCCCAACCCCGTGACACCCGCGCGCGATCCGCGTTACGCCAGCCCGATGGCCGCCTTCACCTTCATCCATGCCGCCGACCTGCATCTGGGCAGCCCCCTCTCGGGGCTCGCGCTCAAGGATGCCGAGATCGCCCGGCGGTTCGCCTCGGCCGGGCGGCGGGCGTTCGAGGAGCTGGTGGACCGGGCCATCGCCCTGAAGGTGGCGTTCCTGATCGTGGCCGGGGACGTCTACGACGGCGATTGGGCCGACAACACCATCGGGCTGTTCTTCGCCCGGCAGGTGGCGCGACTCGACCGGGCCGGCATTCCGGTGGTGCTGGTGCGGGGCAACCACGATGCCGAGAGCGTCATCACCAAGGCGATCACCCTGCCCCCCTGCGTGCGCGGCTACCGCGCCGACCGGGCCGAGACCCACCGCCTCGACCACCTGCGGGTGGCCCTCCACGGGCGCAGCTTCCCCAACCGGGCGGTGGAGGAGAATTACGCCCTGACCTATCCGGCCCCCGTGCCGGGCTGGTTCAACATCGGCGTGCTCCACACCTCCTGCACCGGCTCGTCGCTGCACGACACCTACGCGCCCTGCTCGATCGCCGATCTCGCGGGGCGCGGCTACGATTATTGGGCGCTCGGCCACATCCACGAGCATGCCGAGCTCGCCCGCGACCCGTGGATCGTGTTTCCCGGCAACCTCCAGGGCCGCTCGGTGCGCGAATGCGGGGCCAAGGGCGCCGTGGTGGTGGAGGTCGCCGACGGCCGCGTGACCGGAGTGAGCCGGCTCATCGTCGACCAGGCCCGGTTCGCGACCCTCGACGTCGCCCTCGCCGGGATCGCCGAGGAGGGCGCGGCACTGGCGGCGATCGAGGCGGCCCTGCGGCCCCTGGCGCAGGAGGCCGGCGGGCGGCTCCTGGCCCTGCGCCTGCGCCTGACCGGACAGACCGGCCTGCACGACCGCATCGCCGCCGACCGCGAGGCCTTCACCGCCGAGGTCCAGGCCGCGGCCCAGCGCATCCACGAGGACATCTGGCTGGAGCGCCTCGTCAACGCCACCCGCCGGCCCGAGGGGGCGGGTCCGCGCATCGACATTTCCGGCATCGACCCCGTCGCGATGCTGGCCAGCGTCGAGCGCGACCCGGATTTCCGGGCCCGCGCCGCGGCGGTCCTGGCCGAGATCGGGGGCAAGCTCCCGGCCGGGGCCGGCGGGGAGGAGTTGTCCGACCTCGACGCCCTCTGCGCCGAGGCCGAGGCGGTGATCGTCGGGCGCCTGTCCGGCCGGTCCTGCTGATGCGCCTGCTCAGCCTCGACCTCGAACGCTACGGCCCCTTTTCCGGCCGTCGCCTCGCCTTCCGGCCGGATGCGCGGCTGCACGTGGTGCTCGGCCCCAACGAGGCCGGCAAGAGCACGGCGCTGGCCGCCGTCACCGACCTGCTGTTCGGGATCGAGGCGCGCACCCGCTTCGCCTTCCTGCACGAGATGAAGACCCTCCGGCTCGGGGCCGAGATCGAGGCCGCGGACGGCCGCCGCCTCGCCTTCCGCCGGCGCAAGGGCAACAGCGGCACCCTCGTCGACGCCGCCGATGCGGCCCTGCCCGATGACGCGCTGGTGCCCTTCCTCGGCGGGCTCACCCGCGACGTGTTCTGCCGCGCCTTCGGCCTCGATGCGGCCAGCCTGCGCCAGGGCGGCCGGGAGATGCTCACCAGCGACGGCGAGGTCGGGGCCAGCCTGTTCGCCGCCGCCTCGGGCCTGCGCGGCTACCACGACCTGCAGAAGGGGCTCGGCACCGAGGCCGACGCCATCTTCGCCCCGCGCCGCTCGAAGGACCGCACCTTCTACCAGGCCCTCGACCGGCACGAGGCCGCGCGCCGGGCGATCCGCGAGACCGAACTGCGCGCGGGCGACTGGCGTGCCCTCAACGACGAGATCGAGGCCGCCGCATCCCGCCTCGACGCGATCCGCGACGCCCGCGAGGCCATCGCCCGCGAGCGCGCCCGGCTCGAACGGCTCAAGCGCGTCGCCCCGCTGGTGGCCGCCATCGACGCGATCTCGGCGCAGGCGGAGGCCGACCCCGACCTCGTCGAGGCGAGCCCGGATTGGATCGACCGCCTCGGCGACGCCCTCTCGGCCCTGCGCGCGGCCGGGGCGGAACAGGCCCGGGCCCGCACCGCCCTGGCGCATGCCAGCGCCGACCGCGACGCGGTCACCGTCGAGGCCGGCGTGATCGCGCGCGACCAGGACATCCTCGAGCGGTTCCGCGGCATCGACCGGTTCGACAAGGACGGGGTCGATCTCACCCGCATCCAGGCCGACGCCGACCGGGCCGCGGCCGACCTCGACCGCCTGGCCATCCGGGTCGGCCTGCCCGACCGCGCCGCCCTGTCCGCCCGCCAGCCCTCGGACGCCGCCCGCGCCCGCATCGACGCCCTGGTCCGCGAGGGCCGCGAGCGCGAGGCCACGCTCACCCGGCTCCGGCGCGACCTCGCCGCGGCCACCGCCGAGGAAGCCGACCTCGCCCGCGCGGTGGAGGCCGAGGGGGTGGTGGTCGATCCGGGCCCCTTGCGCGCCGCCTTCAAGGTGCTGGCTCCCTTGCGCGAGGATCTGGCCCGGCGCGACGCCCTCGATGCGGCGGTGCGGCACGAGGCGCGGCTGCTCGCCGGGCAGGCCGCCCGCCTCTCGCCCGCCGTCACCGACCCCGCCGCCCTGGTCGATGCGCCCCTGCCCCAGCCCGAGACGGTGGCGCGGTTCCGCACCCTGATGGAGGCCAAGGAGCGCGAGCGCCTGCGCGCCTGCGATGCCCTCGCCACCGCCCGCAAGGCGGTGGCGGCGACCCGCACCCGGCTCCTGCGCCGCGAGGCCGGCCGGCCGATCCCGTCGCTCGTCGATCTCTCCGCCCTGCGCCGGGAGCGCGACGACCTGTTCGCCCCGCTGCGCGCCGGCACGACCGGCGCCGACCCCATCGCCCGCTACGAGCGCGCCGTGTCGGCCGCCGACCGCATGGCCGACGACCTCGCCCTGGACGCCGCCCGCGTCGCCGAGCAGGCCGCCGACCACCGCCGTCTCGCGGCCGAAGAGGAGGAGGAGGCCGGCGCCCGCGCAAGCCTCGACGAGATCGCCGCGGAGGCCTCCCAGGCGCTGGACGACTGGCGCGCCGCCTGGGCCCCGGCCGGCATCCTCCCGCTGCCGCCGGCCGAAATGGCGGTCTGGCTCGGCGAGGCGGTCAACCTCATCGAGGGCCAGCAGGTCCTGGAGAGCCGACAAAACGAAATCGCGGCCCTCTCGCGCCGCATCGAGGCGTGCCGGACGCCCCTGGTCGATCTGGCCGCCCGCGCCGGTGTGTCCGGTCTCGATACCCTGCCGCCGGCGCTCCTCCTGGCACGGCTCGACGACCGTATCACGGAACTCGCCGGCCTGTGGGAGGCCGGCCGCGAGGCCAAGGCGCGGCTGCGCGCCGCCGCGACGCAACGCGCCCGGCTCGGCGACGCCCTCGGCGAGGCCGACGCCGGCCGCACCGCCTGGGCGGCGGGCTGGGGCGAGGCCGTCGCCGCCGTCGGTCTCACAGCGACCGCCAGCCTCGCCGAGGCCGAGGGCGCCATCGAGGCATGGCGGGCGGTGCCGCTCGCCCTCGACGCGCACGACACCCTCGCCCGCCGGGTCGCCGGCATCCGCCGCGACCGCGAGACCTATGCCGCGACCGTGGCCGAACTCCTGGCCGCCGTCGCCCCCGCCCTGGCGGAGATGGCGCCCAGCGCCGCGATCCGTTCCCTGCACGGCCGCCTGCAACAGGCCCGCGACGCCCAGGCGCGCCGCACCGCGCTTACGCGCCACTGTGACGAGGCGGACCGCAGGGTCGAGATCGCCGACGCCGACCTCGCCAGGGCCGAAGCGGCCCTGACCGGACACCTCGCCGGTTACCGGCCCGATCTCGGCGCCGATGCCATCCCCGCGATCGAGACCCTGCAGGGCCGCCTCCTGGCCCGCGCCCGCCTGCGGGCCGATCTCGCCGCCCGCCGGGCCGAACTCACCCGCGCCGCCGACGGCCTGCCCGAGGCGAGCCTGCGCGACGACCTCGTGGCGACCTCGCCCGATGCCATCGAGGCGGCGCTCGCCCGCATCGCCATGGAGGACGAGGCCCACGACCAGGAGGGCCGCGTCGTCTTCGCCGACCGCGACCGGGGCGAGCGCCGCCGACAGGACCTCGAGGGCGGGGTCGGCGCCGAACTCGCGGTCGCCCAGCGCAAGGCGGCGGAGGCCGAGTTGCAGGTCCACGCCCGGCAGTGGGCGGTGCTCAAGCTCGCCCACCTCATGCTCGGCACCGCCATCGGCCGCCACCGGGCCGGACAGCAGGACCCGCTCCTGTCGCGGGCCGGCGACCTGTTTTCGGGCCTGACCGGGGGCGCCTTCGCCGGGCTGGCGCAGGAGTACGACGAGGCCGACACCCCCCGCCTCACCGGACGCCGGGCCGACGGCGGCTCGGTCCCGGTCGAGGGCCTGAGCGAGGGCACCCGCGACCAGCTCTACCTCGCCCTGCGGCTCGCCTACCTGCAGGATTACGCCGCCCGCGGCGAGCCGGCCCCCTTCATCGGCGACGACCTCTTCATCACCTTCGACGACGCCCGCACCGGCCACGGCCTGGAGGCCCTGGCCGCGGTGGGCGGGACGATCCAGCCGATCCTGTTCACCCACCACGCCCACGTCGCCGACCTTGCCCGCGCGCGGCTGGGCGATGGGGTCGATGTCGTGACGATGTGAGGGGGCGCGCCAACCCTTCCCCCTTCAGCGGGCTATCGGATGCACGCATTTCTCCCACCCGCCCCCTCATCCTGAGGTGCCCGCGTCAGCGGGCCTCGAAGGAGGTTTCCAGAGGGCACAGCGGTATCTGGAGGACTCCTTCGAGGCCTCCGTTTCGCTCCGGCACCTCGGGATGAGGGGAGAGGGTGGGGCGAGCCAGGACGGCGTTCGGGGATGTGCGAATACGGTCGCTCCGCGGGGGAGGGTTTCAGAGCCCCCCGAACGCCCCCAGGATCCGCGCCCACGAGCGCGTGCCCTTGTGGAAACTGCGCAGGTCGTACTTCTCGTTGGGCGAATGGATGCGGTCGTCGTCGAGGCCGAAGCCGATGAGCAGGGTGTTGCGGTCGAGCAGGCGCTTGAAGTCGCCGACGATCGGGATCGAGCCGCCCGCGCCGATGGTGACGGGGGGCACCCCCCATTCCGCGGCCAGCGCCGCCTTGGCGATGTCGAGTTCCGGCATGTCGAACGGCAGGCTGATGGCCCGCGAGCCCTTGTAGCAGACCACCTCCACCGAGCAGTCGGCGGGGATGCGCTCCCGCACGAACGCCTCGAAGGTGGTCGCCAGCACCTCCGGGTCCTGGTCGTCCACGAGGCGGAACGAGATCTTGGCGCTGGCCTGGGATGCGATCACCGTCTTGGTGCCCTCGCCCGTGTAGCCGCCGATGATGCCGTTGGCGTCGCAGGCCGGGCGCGACTGGATCTGCTCGATCAGCATGCGCCCGCGCTCGCCGGACGGCTGGCTCAGGCCGATCGGACCCAGGAACGTCTCCGGGCTGAGGTCGAGGCCGCGCCACTGCTCGAGGATCTCGGGCGGGGTCTCGCGCACGCCCTCGTAGAACCCCGGCAGCGTCACCCGGCCCTCGGTGTCGTGCAGGTCGGCGATGATCTTGGCGAGCACGTGGATCGGGTTCGCGGCGGCCCCGCCGAAGAAGCCCGAATGCAGGTCGCGGTCGGCGCAGGTGACCTTGACCTCGAAATAGGCGAGCCCGCGCAGCGAGGTGGTGATCGCCGGCGTCGTGGAATTCCACATGCTGGTGTCGCACACGAGCACGATGTCGGCGGCCAGCTTGTCCCGGTTGGCCGCCACCCATTCGGGCAGGCCCTGCGAGCCGTTCTCCTCGGCACCCTCGATCAGGATGGTGACGCCGCAGGGCAGCTCACCATCCATCGCCTTCCAGGCGCGGCAGGCCTCGACGAAGGTCATCACCTGGCCCTTGTCGTCGGAGGCGCCCCGCGCGACGATCCGCTTCTCGCCCGCGGCATCGGTGGCGATGCGCGGCTCGAACGGCGGCGTCTCCCATAAGGACAGCGGGTCCACCGGCTGCACGTCGTAATGCCCGTAGAACAGCACGTGCGGCTTCCCGGGCTTCGGCGCATGCGCCAGCACCACCGGGTGCAGGCTGGTCTCGTGGATGCCGGTCTCGAAGCCGATCGCCGCGAGGGTGCCCTCCAGCCAGGCGGCGGCCTCGCGGCAATGTCCGGCATAGGCCGGATCGGTGGAGATCGAGGGGATGCGCAGGAACGAGAACAGCCGCGCGAGGGCGTTGTCGAGATCGTGGTCGATGTCGTTGAGCACGGGGTCGAGCGCGGCCATGGCGGGATCCTGATCGGGGTGCGTTTCCAGAAGGCGTAGCCGAGGCCGGGGCCGGCCGTAAACCGTGGCCCCGTCCGGCCCGGGGGAACAGGGCGCAGACTGGAACTGTTATCGACTGCGCCGAGCGGCCCGCCACCGGGCCCCGCCGCACGACCCCGGTCCGCCCGCTTGTCGCGCGCAGACCATCCGACCGAAGCAAACAGCGGATCGCCCATGCTCATCGACAGCGGCTCACCCCGGGCCATGGAGACCGTCGGCATCAGCCTGACGATCAACGGCGAGGTCCGCACCCTCGAGGTCGCCCCCTGGACGACGCTGCTCGATCTCCTGCGCGAACGCCTCGACCTGACCGGCACCAAGAAGGGCTGCGACCATGGCCAGTGCGGTGCCTGCACGGTGCTGGTGGACGGCAAGCGCATCAATTCGTGCCTGGCGCTGGCCGTGATGAAGGACGGCGCCACCGTCACCACCATCGAGGGCCTGACCGAAGCCGGCACCCTGCACCCGCTCCAGGCCGCCTTCGTGGAGCACGACGCCTTCCAGTGCGGCTATTGCACCCCCGGCCAGATCTGCTCCGCGGCCGGGATGATCGCCGAAGGTCATGCCCGGTCGCGGGACGAGATCCGCGAGGCGATGAGCGGCAACATCTGCCGCTGCGGCGCCTACACCAACATCGTCGACGCCATCGAGGACGTGATGCAGTCGGGAGCCGCCCGATGAACCGCTTCGATTACGTCCGCGCCGGCACCGTGGCCGAGGCCGTGCAGGCCGTGGCCGGCGGCGGCCGCTTCATCGCCGGGGGCACCAACCTCGTCGACCTGATGAAGTACAACGTCGAGCGGCCAGGGCGCCTCGTCGACATCACCCGCCTGCCGCTGGATGCCATCGAGGAGCACGAGGGCGGGCTTCGCCTCGGCGCGCTCGTCACCAACGCCACGGCCGCCCACGATGCGCGCATCGTAGAGCGCTACCCCGTCCTGGCCAACGCGATCCTGGCCGGTGCGTCGGGCCAATTGCGCAACGCGGCCACCACCGGCGGCAACCTCAACCAGCGCACCCGCTGCTATTATTTCTACGACGAGGCGACGCCCTGCAACAAGCGCGAGCCCGGCAGCGGCTGCCCGGCCATCGGCGGCGTCAACCGCATCCACGCGATCTTCGGGGCCAGCGACGCCTGCATCGCCACGCACCCGTCCGACATGTGCGTGGCGTTGGCCGCCCTCGACGCCGTGGTGCGGGTGGCCGGCCCCGGCGGCGAGCGCAGCATCCCGTTCGCCGACTACCACCGTCTGCCGGGCGACACGCCCCACATCGACACCACCCTGGCACCCGACGAGATCGTCCTTTCGGTGGACCTGCCGGAGCAGGATGCGGCCTCGCATTACACCTACCTCAAGCTGCGCGACCGGCTCTCCTACGCCTTCGCGCTCGTGTCGGTGGCGGCCGTGCTCGATCTCGACGGCGATACCATCCGGGCGGGCCGCTTCGCTCTGGGCGGCGTCGCCCACAAGCCCTGGCGCAACCCGCAAGCCGAAGCCTCGCTCCGGGGCAAGCCGGCGACGGCCGAGACCTTCGAGGCCGCCGCCGCCATCGTCGTCGCCGAGGCCGAGCCCCAGTCGGGCAACGCCTTCAAGGTCGAACTCGCGCGACGCGCCATCGTGCGGGGCCTCTCCCAGGCCGCCGCCGGCACGCCCCAGTCGATCTCCGACAAGCGCATCGCGTAAAGGTCACAGCCTCATGGTCACCACCATCAGCTCCACCGGCACCGACCGTTACGTCGGCACCGCCCACAGCCGCGTCGACGGTCCGGCCAAGGTCACGGGCCTTGCCAAATACGCCGGCGAGTTCGCCGCCCCCGACCTCGCCCACGGCTACGTCGTCTCCGGCGGCATCGCCAAGGGCAGGATCACCGCCATCGAGACGGCCGAGGCCGAGGCGGTGCCCGGCGTCATCAAGGTCTTCACTCACGAGAACCGGCCGCGCACGGCCTGGCTCGACTACAACTACCGCGACGCGGTGGCACCCCCCGGCTCGCCGTTCCGGGCGCTCTACGACGACGTGATCCACTACAGCGGCCAGCCGGTCGCCCTGGTGGTGGCGGAGGACTTCGAGACCGCCCGCCATGCCGCCTCGCTGGTGAAGGTTGCCTATGCCGCCGAGGTGCCGGCCACCGACGTCGATGCCCAGGCCGAATTCGCCTACGACCCGCCAAAGAAGCGCGCCGGGATCAAGCCGCCGCCCCAGCCCTGGGGTGACGCGACGGCGGCCTACGAGGCCGCGCCGGTGAAGCTCTCCAACGATTACCGCCTCGCCGTCGAGCACCACAACCCGATGGAGCCGCACGCCTCCACCGTGGTCTGGGACGGTAACGGGCGCATCACCGTCTACGACAAGATCCAAGGCGTCTCGAACAGCCAGGGCTACATCGCGGCGGTGTTCGGGATGAAGAAGGACGAGGTGCGGGTGCTCAACCCCTACCTCGGCGGCGGCTTCGGCATCGGCCTGCGCCCGCAATACCAGCTCTTCCTCGCCGTGATGGCCGCGCGCGACCTCGAACGCTCGGTGCGCGTGACCCTGACCCGCGACCAGATGTTCACCTTCGGCTACCGCCCCGACGTGCGCCAGCGCGTCAGCCTCGGGGCCGATGCCACCGGCAACCTCCAGTCGCTGCGCCACGACGCCCTCTCGGGCACTTCGCGCTTCGAGGATTACCAGGAGGTCGTCGTCAACTGGTCGGCCATCCTCTACGATTGCGACAACGTCGCCTTGAGCTACAAGCTCGCGCAGATCGACACCTACACGCCGGCCGACATGCGTGCGCCCGGCGCGGTGACCGGCGTCCTCGCCCTCGAGATCGCCATGGACGAGCTGGCCTATGCCACCGGCCAGGACCCGGTGGCGCTGCGCCTGGCCAATTATTCCGAGCGCGACCGCACCGAGGGCAAGCCGTTCGGCTCCAAGGCCCTGCGCGCCTGCTACGCGCAAGGGGCCGAGCGCTTCGGCTGGGAGCGGCGCAACCCGGAGCCGCGCTCCATGACGGAGGGGCGCGAGCTGGTGGGCTGGGGCATGGCCACCGGCGTGTGGGAAGCCCTGATGCAGCAGTCGAGCGCCCAGGCGACCCTGACCTCGGACGGCAAGCTCGTGGTCGGCAACTCCACCGGCGACATCGGCACCGGCACCTACACCATCCTGACGCAGATCGCCGCCGAAGTGCTGGGCCTGCCGATGGAGGACGTCACGACCAAGCTCGGCGACACCGATCTGGCCGAGGCGCCCGTGGCCGGCGGCTCCTGGACCGCCGCCTCGTCCGGCACCGCCGTGATGAAGGCCTGCCGCAAGATCGCCGCCGACGTCTTCGCCATGGCCCGCGCCATGGACGACTCGCCGCTGGCCAACGTCGACTTCGACCGCGTGGTCTTCGAGGGCGGCCGCATCGCGGTGGCCGGGGACCCGTCGCGCAGCGTCTCGCTCGTCGACGCCATGACGGCGGGTGCCGTCGACAAGGTCGAGGCGACCGAGTCCGCCGGGCCGGACTCCGGCCACGCCAAGGAGTTCGCGGCCTATACCCACTCGGCGATCTTCGTGGAGGTGAAGGTCGACGAGGACCTCGGCCAGGTGCGGGTGACCCGCGTGGTCTCGGCCATCGCGGCGGGCAAGATCATCAATCCCAAGACTGCACGCAGCCAGATCCTGGGCGGCGTCGTCATGGGTATCGGCTCGGCCCTCGAAGAGGAGTCGATGCTCGACCACACCATCGGTCGGTTCATGAACCACAACCTCGGCGAGTATCACGTGCCGGTGAACGCCGACATCCAGAACCTCGACGTGATTTTCGTCGAGGAGGAGGACAAGGCCAATCCGATGGGCGTGAAGGGCCTGGGCGAGATCGGCATCGTCGGCACGGCCGCCGCCATCGCCAATGCGGTGTTCCACGCCACCGGCAAGCGCATCCGCGATCTGCCCATCACCGTGGACAAGCTCATCGGCTGAGATCCATCGTCACCGGGTCGGCCCTGCCACCGGCCGGATCGGACACCTCGTCCGATCCGGCCTTTTTCGTGCGCGCCGTGGCTCCGCGCTTCGAATGTGGAGGGCCGCAAGGTATTTTATGGGTAGAGTGGAATCGTTCTCGATCGACGCCAGTCGACGATATAAGCATTACAATCTATAGGAATTCCAATATTGCGATCGCTGCTTGATCTTGCTGTGATCGGTCTTCATTCAGGTCGCCGGAACGGGTGATCGACGGAGGCCGGAATGGTGGAACGGGTGCTGACGACGATCCGTCAGTGGGGGCAGATCGCGTGGTGGGACGGCTCCTGCCTCGATCTGCGCCTCCACCGCCTCGCCGGGTTCATCGACCGCGACGGCGCCGACCCCGCGCTGGCGCCCGCGCGGGAGGTCCGCCATGGCCGCTGATCGCGTGAATCGGCCGTGTGCCGCCGCCGCCGCGACCCGGGCCGACCTCGACGAGGCGATCCGGCGGGCGTTCTGGACCGTGCTGCATCGCGGTCCCTTGCCGCCGATGGACGCCCTGCAGGTGGCCGCCCGCACGATCGGTACCCTTTACCGCCAGATGGCGCAGGCTCACGACGGCCCCGGCGGTTGCGCCTGCGGCTGGGAGCCGGACCCGGACGGCGATCTCGTGGTGCTCGAAGCCCAGCTCGCCGCCGCCCTGCTGCAACCGCCGTCGCAGGATCTCGCCCAGATGGCCACGATGGGCCAGGCCTGACGCCGTCTCCTTCCGCTGAAACCGCGGGTTCCTGCGGCCTCGGCGTCGCACGGGTCGGTGGGGTTCCTCTTAACCCTCCCCGACTAGACTCTCCGGTGGCGCGACGTCAGGGCCGGGGCCGCGCGGGGAGAGTTCGGATGGACGGTTTCTATCGCGGCGTCGAGGCGTCGCTCCTGGCGCTGTCCCTCGCCCTCGGGCTCGGCGCATGGGTGGCGACCGCGCCGATCGGCACCACCGATGCGCTTCAGATCGCCGTCGTCCTGCCCATGCTGAGCGTCACCGCCGGCCACGACGGCCCCCCCCGGACCCCGGTTTCGGTGCCGCGATAACAGGCATCCGGTGTCGTGCCGCACGCGGCGCGATATTTATCGCCGGTAACCGCGTTCGTTCTGCAACTGAATACGGTTTTCGCGCTTTATTTGTCCGACGGTCGGGACGATCTGGAGCCGGTGACGGGCCGGGTCATCGCCGGAGCGCCGAATGCGGTGTTTCCAGGTCAAGGCAGGCGGACGAGAAGATCATGAGCGCGAAGAACACGAGCCTGGCCGCCCTCGCGGCGGGCGTCGCTATGGCGTTTGCCCTGGCCGGCGTTCAGCCCGCCACGGCCGCCCCCGAGGCGGTCACCACCAAGGTCGCCCAGGTGTCGAGCGCCGACACCCAGCCGGCGCTCTCGCCCGATACCGGTGACGACGCCGCCAATTGTAGCCGTGCCCGCCGCCGCCTCTGGGTCGATGGCGAAGGCTGGATCGTGCGCCGCGTCACCACCTGCCGCTGAGCCGGCCGTTTTCGTCCGCCGACCTGGCGTCGTCCCACCGCGAAGCCCGTCCCACCACGTTCGCCTACGCAGTCTTCGCCCCTGGCGCTATGGTGCCGTTCGGAACGACTCTCTCCCTCGCAGTGTTCATGGATTGGGTTAAGCAATCCTTACCGCGCGGGCAGGAGTACGGCGTATGAGGTGGTCGCAACGGATGTCGCTAAGGGCGCTCGGTTCGGTTCTGGTCCTGGCCAGCGCCACTGCCGGCGTGTCGGCGCAGGGCTATTACGGCGGCTCCCGCTCGGTCGTCTACGGCCCGTCCTACGGCCATGGATTCGCTGAGCCGGCGATCCGGGGCGACTACATCGGCGCCCCCCTCACCCGGTTTCCGTCCCCCAGCGACATCGTTCCGCCCGCCTGGGGCTACGGCACCTACGGCATTCCCACCGCGAGCGGAATCCGTGCCGCGCCCGCCGGTGTCCCCACCGTCTACGTCATCGATGCGCCCGCCCGCAGGAGCGGCCTTGCCGGCGACGACCGTACGAGCCGTCCGGGCGTCGCATACGATGCCCGTCGTGGATACGGCGGCGGTGCGCGCGTGATCTCGGTCTCGGTGCCCCGGCGCTGATTGGGGCTGCATCGGGACCGTCGGCGGGTGGATTTGGCAACCCATTAAGGTGTTGCGGTTAGTCTGAGGGGGAATCGTCTCCCTTGGACAGATCCGGACGCCATGCACATCGTCATCGTCGATTCCAGCCGCGTCGTCCTCAAGATCGTCGCCGGGTTGCTGGAACCGCACGGTCACACGGTCGGCGTGTTCACGAACTCTGCCGAGGCGCTCGATTACGTCACCCAGACCGCCTCGGTGCGCGTGCTCATCACCAGCCTCGAGGTCCGGCCCCTGAGCGGGCTCGAATTGTGCTGGTCGGCCCGCCTCCTGGCCGAGGCCAACCGCCCGCTCTACGTCATCACCATGTCCTCGGCCCGCAACGCGCGCAATCTGGCCGAGGCTCTGGACAGCGGGGCCGACGACTTCATCGAGAAGCCGCCGGGTGCCGAGGAACTCCACGCCCGCCTGCGCGCCGCCGAGCGCCTCACCACCATGCAGAGCGAACTGATCCGGCTCGCCGACACCGATCCCCTCACCGGCCTCCTCAACCGCCGCGCCTTCCTCAAGCGCGTCCACGAGGCGGCCGAGCGCGTCGGCAACCACGGCCGAATGAGCGCCATCATCGCCGATATCGACTTCTTCAAGCGCATCAACGACGAGCACGGCCACGACGTCGGCGACACCGCCCTGCAGAGCGTCGCCCGCGAACTGGCCGCAGACGGCATCGTCGGGCGCCTGGGCGGCGAGGAATTTGCCATTGTGCTGCCCAACAAGACCCTTGCCGAGGCCGAAGCCGCCGCCGGCCGCCTGCGCCTCGTCATCGAGTCCCTGCGGCTGCGGGGCGCCAAGACACCCATCCGCGTCACCTGCAGCTTCGGCGTCAGCGAATGGTCGGAGGGCGACACCGTCGAGGGCATGATCAAGCGGGCCGACATCGCCGTCTACGAAGCCAAGGTGGCCGGGCGCAACCGCGTCGTCTCCGCCACCACCGATCTCCTCCTCGAGCGGGCCGGCTGAGCGGACGGACGCCGCCGCCCGTGTGCCTTGCGGTCGGCACGCCTAGTCGCCCGCGAGCCAAGGTGGTTGACGGGGCGCCGCCCGGTCGTGCAAGCGGCTGGCCGATGTCGCCGATATCTCCCGGCGTTCCGTCGCACAGCGCGAGGATGATGCATGACGAGCCTCGCCGAACCCGCGGCGCAGGCCGCACGCCGTGTCGGCGGTGAGATCTGGCCGATCACCGATCACGTCGTGGTGTGCCGCTATCCCGTCTCGACCTCGCTGCCGATCCCGCTGGCGGTGCTGGCGCCCGGCGGCCTCGACCTCGTGACCTGGACCTTCGCCGGCATGGGCGAGGCCGGGAGCGGGGGGCAGGCACCGGTGGCGCTCCTGGTCCTGGCCGGTCCCGATGCCGCCACCGCCCTGCGCGAGGCCGGCGAACTGGCGCTGGCGACGCATTTCCACGATCTCGCCATCGCCGTTCCCCGCTCCGGCACCGCCCAGGCCCTCACCGCCGTCGAGCGCGAGGCGCTGTGCGTGGCCGTCCTCTCGGCGATCGTGCCCGAAACGGTGGGGCCGCTGTCGAAGCTCCTGCCGATGCTGCGGCCGGTGATCGACGCCCTGCCGGTGCCGGAGACGGCCCCGGAACTGACCGTGTCGGGCGAGGGCGCCTCGACGGTGACGCTGGCGGGCTTTTCGGTGCCGAACTACCTCCTCCTGCGCGGGGACGGCGATCTGTCCTGTGCCCGCGTCGCCTCGGCGCGGGTGCGGCCGGGAGGCGACGTCCGCACCGATCTGACCCTGGACACCGTCTGGGGGCGGCCGTGCGGCACGCGGCCCGACCGGGCGATCCTCCTCACGGAGGCGGGCTTTTCCACCGCCCGCATCGTGGCGGCCCCCGCCCCGCGATGAGTGCGGACACGATCCTCGTCCTGGCGCCGATGCCGCCCTTCCCCACGAGCGCGGGCAACCGCCGCCGCCTCGTGACCACCTGCCAGTCCCTGCAGCGGGCCGGCTTTGCCGTGGACCTCGCCTACGTCGCCCACGAGGACCAGATCTACCGGCGGTTCGGCCAGCATCCGCCCACCGACATGGTGGCCACGGCGGCGTCGTTCCAGCGCAGCTTCCTGATCGAGGCGGACGAGACCATCCCCCTCAAGACGCGTGCGCGCTGCTTCGGCATCGACGACTGGTGCCCCCAGGCGGTCGGCGATTTCGTCGCCTGGTACCTGGCGGCCCACCCCGAGACCCGTACCGTCCTCGTCAACTACGTGTTCCTGTCGCGCGCGCTCGCCGCCGTCCCGCCCGGCGTCCTCACGCTGATCGACACCCACGACCGCTTCGCCGACCGGCAGCGGCAATACCGCCCGTTCCGGGCCGAGCCGAACTTCTTCTACACCGATACCGCCAACGAGACGATCGGCCTCGACCGCGCCGACATCGTGCTGGCGATCCAGTCCGAAGAGGCCGCCCACTTCCGCGCCCTGACCGCGAGCCGGGTGCACCTGCTGCCGCCGCGCTTCCTCGTCGAGGCTCCCTTCCGGACCCCGTCGCGCCTGGCGCGGCTCGGCTTCATCGGCCACGGCAACGATCCCAACCGCGTCTCGATCACCCGCTTCGTCGAGGCCTGGGCCGAGGGCTGGACGCCGGCGCGCCCGGAACTCGTGATCGCGGGCGAGATCTGCGCGAGCTTCGCCGGGCCCGTCCCGGCCGGGGTTCGCCTGGCCGGCTACGTCCCCTCGGTCGCGGCCTTCTACGAGGAGGTCGACCTCGTGGTGGCGCCGATGCTGATGGGCACCGGCCTCAAGATGAAGGTGGCCGAGGCCCTGTCCTTCGGCGTGCCGGTGGTGGGCACCGTGGTCGGCTTCGAGGGGTTCGATCCGCTCGTGCCGGCCCATCGCTGCGAGGGGGCGGAGGACGTCAAGGCGCAGGTTCTGTCCCTCGCCGGGGACGCGGACGGCCTCGCGGTCCTGGCCCGGGCCTGCGCCGACCTCTTCGCCACCTACAATGCCCGCGCCGAGGCTGCCGAGACGGACCTCGTGGCGATGATCCGCGACTGGCGGGCGCCGTCCCGCGACGGGCCGGTGCCCGAGCGGACCCGGCTCCGGGGCTGGCTCGCCAAGGCCGGCGACATGACCGATCGCGTGACGAGACCCTACGCCGCGATGTTCTCCGGCGGGGAGCCGAAGCCGGCCTCCGCCGAACCCGTCCCGCCGCCACCGGCCCCGCCGGCCGATCCCGCCCCGGAGCCCGTGGCGGTCCAGCGGTTCGGGACGGTGGTGCTCAGCGGCCTGGACTCCCTCGATTCGGCCCTGCGCGAGCATCCCGACCACGGCCGCCTCGTCGCCACCGAGCGCGTGCCGGCCGGAGCGGATGCCGCCGCCCGTGCCTATTCGCCCTCTCGCCGGCGCTGGTTCGCGACGGCCGCCGATGCGACGGCACCCCGGACCGCGGCCGCTCTTTCCGACGCCGGCTTTTGCGAGCGCCGCCTCGCCCTTTCCCCCGAATGGGTCCGCGACCGGGCGCTGCCGCGGGCCGTGCGCGAGGATCTCGCCCTGCTGCTTTCGCAGGCGGAGCCGGACTGGCGGGCACAGGCCCGTCTCGTCGGCATCTGCGACGGCATGCTCCTCCTCGCCACCGTGGTCCCGAGCCATTTCCTGACGGCACCGCGCGAAGCCGCGGTCTTCGCCGTCGACCGGGCCGGGCTGTCGGCCGGCGAGCGCATGGGGGCGGCCTTCGCCGAGACGGCGGCCGGATGGGGCGCTGCCTTCACCGCCCGGCGCCGCGACGAGCTGACCCCGGTGCCCGCCACCCTGCGCCTCGACCACGACCTGTCTCAGGCCGTCCCCGGCGACCGCATTCTCGTCCTTACCGATGACATGATCGGCGTGCTTGACCTCGCCGGCCCCAACGGGCCCGGAAGCCCGCCATGACCATCACCATCGACACCGTCGATCCCGCCGCCGGCCGCCGCGTCGCCCTCGTCGAGGCCGCGCTGATCTGGAACCACCTGGCGCTCAACGACGTGCGCATCGGCTTTCGCGATGTCGCCGCGCCCCGGGTCAGCGTGGTGATCGTCTCGCACGGGGCCGGCCCGCTCCTGGCGCTGACCCTCTACCGCCTCGCCGCGCAGCAGGACCTCGCCGGGGTCGCCTTCGAGGTGATCGTCGTCGACAACGCCTCGGATGCCGAGACGCGCACGCTGTTCTCCCGCCTCGACGGTGCGCGCGTGGTGCAGAACGCCGAGAACGTCGGCTTCGGGCCGGCCTGCAACGCCGGGGCGGCGCTGGCGCGGGCCCCCCACATCCTGTTCCTCAACCCCGACATCGACCTGATGCCGGGGGCGATGAAGGCGCTGGTCGACACCCTCGAGGAGTTCGACGAGGTCGGCATCGTCGGCGCACGCCTCGTCTTCCCCGGAGGCATCCTGCAGGAGGCCGGCGCGAATTTTCGCGACGACGAGCAGGTTACCCATCCCTACGGTCGCGGCTGGACCGATCCCTTCGCCGCCGAGGCCGGGTTCGCGCGCGACGTCGGCTACGTCTCCGGGGCGGTGCTGCTGATCGAGCGGGCGCTGTTCGAGGAGCTCGGCGGCTTCGACGACCGCTACGCACCGGCCTATTTCGAGGACACCGACCTGTGCGTGCGGGTCCTGCAGAAGGGCCGGCGGGTCGTCTACCAGCCCCGCGCCACCGCCATCCACGTCGAGAACGCCACCTCGCCCCGGCGCGAGGACGTCGAACGCCTGCTCGACCGCAACCGCGCCCTGTTCCGCGAGCGGCACGGGGCCTGGCTGTTCGAGCAGGGCCCGCAGCGCCGGGGGTTCGGCGGCCGCGACCAGGACGCCTTCGCCCTGCGCGTGCTGGTGGTCGACGACTTCACCCCGCACCAGGACCTCGGGGCCGGCCTGCCCCGGGCCAACGGCGTGCTCAACGCCATGGCCGACCTCGGCTACGCGGTGACCTTCTGCTCGGTGTTCGGCACGGGCGAGGAGCCGGCCGCCCGCCGCCGCGACCTCTCCACCCGCATCGAGGTCATCGACCCCTGCGGCCCCGAGGGGATCGCCAAGCTGATCCAGGAGCGGCCGGACTATTACGACGTGCTCTGGGTCAGCCGCCCGGCCAACATCGACCTCGTCTGCCAGATCGTCGACGACCTCGGCCTGACCCTGCGCCGGGTCGGACGCTCGCGGGTGATCTTCGATTCGGAGGCGCTGTTCGCCGTGCGCGCCTTCGTCACCGCCGCCTTGAACGGCGAGGCCGCCAACGCCGCGACCCTCGCCCGCGAGGCGAGGCGCGAGACCCGCAACTTTCCTCGCGCCGATCACGTCGTCTGCGTCTCGCAGGCCGAGGCCGGCCTCGTCGCCCGCTACGGACGCGCTAATGCCGCCGTGCTCGGGCACGCCCTGGCGCCGCGCCCCGACCCGCCCGGGTTCGCGGGGCGGCACGGATTCCTGTTCATCGGGTCCCTGGCCTTCGCCCACGAGCCCAACGTCGATTCCCTGGTCTGGCTTCTCGACGCGGTCTGGCCGCGCCTGCGCCGCCGGCTGCCCGAGGCCCGTTTCGACGTGGTCGGGCAGGTGGCGCCCGCCGTGGCCGAGCGCCTGGCCCGGCCGGGCGTGACCGTGCACGGCCGGGTGGCCGATCCCGGCCCGCTGTTCGATGCCGCCCGGGTCTCGGTGGCCCCGACGCGATTTGCCGCCGGCATCCCGCACAAGGTCCACGAGGCGGTCTCGCGCGGCCTGCCGGGGGTGGTCACGCCGATCCTCGCGGACCAGATCGGCTGGCCGGAGGGCACCGGCTACCGCGTGCGCGACTGGCGCGACCCGGAGGGGTTCGCCGATGCCCTGGTCCACCTGCACGAGGACCGCGCCACCTGGGAGGCCGTGCAGCGGGCCGGCCTCGAGCGCCTGCGCATCGACTGCGCGCCCGCCCCCTACGCCACCCTCCTGAGACGGCTCTGCGAGGCGCCGACATTCGCATGACCGACTCCCATAAGACCAACTCCCATAAGACCGAGCCACACACGACCGACGCCTCGCTCCGCCGGCGCGCCATCCGCCTCGTCACCGCCGCCTACCGGCGGGCCACCCTCGGCCCGGTGCCGAGGTTGTTCGATGCGGTGTTCTACGAGCGCACCTATCCGGACGTCGTCGCCTCGGGCCTCGACCCGTACCTGCATTTCGTCCGGTCGGGGGCCGCCGCCGACCGCAACCCGAGCGCGGATTTCGACACCGCCTACTACCGCGACCAGAGCGGGCCCACCGCCCTCGATCCGGTGCGGCACTACATGAGCCTCGGGGTGAAGGCCGGCTTCGATCCGAGCCCGGCCTTCAGCACGGTGGCCTATCTCGCCCGCTATCCCGACGTGGCCAGGGCCGGCGCCAACCCGCTCCTGCATTTCCGCACCGACGGGCGGGCCGAACGGCGCATCGCCAGCCCGTCCCTGGCCCGGCCGCTCGACGCGGTCTTCCTGCGCGGCGTGCCCGAGGGACGGCAGTGGGCCTATCCCAACGCCCGCATCCCGCGCTTCTGCCTGAGCCTCCTGCGCAATGCGCCGGTGGCGGCCTGCACCCAGGCGGCGGCCCGGATCTGCCTGCTCCTCACCCTCGACGGGTCCGAGGTCGATGTCCTGACGCACAATCTGGCCGCCTTCGCCGATTCCGCCCTCGACAGTCTCGCCATCGAGATCGACATGCGCCTGCGGCTGCACCCGCCCAACCCGACCCTGGCGCTCACCCTGGAATCCTGCTTCCACGGCGCCAGGGATGCCGACGGCACCACCCTCGTGCGCTACGCCGAGGCGCGGCTGTGGGACCTCGCCCCGGACATCCCCCGGCTCAAGGCCTCGTTCCCGCCCGGCTGCCTCGCCGTGCGCGAGCTGGCGTGATCCCCGCGACCTCGTCCAGGGACGCCGAGACCTTCGACAGAAGGGGCGGGAAAGCGGATCGAGGTCTAGGGGCCTTTCGGCGAAGCGGCGTTCGCTCCGCTTCGGGACGAGGCCGCACGGCGTGGGATCGGATCGACGGCGGGAGGCCGTTTCCGGCGCCGAGACGCGCCCCGCCGGTACCGGCGTGTTGACCCCCCGGCCTTCCGTGCTAGTCCGGCGCGACATCCCGCCCCCGATCACGCCCTCCCAACGCCTTGGCGCCCGAGTCTCGATGACCGCTCCCCCGACCGTCCCCGCCCCGCCCGAGCGCTACAACGCCAAGGACGCCGAGCCGCGCTGGCAGGCGGCCTGGGCGCAAGCCGGGATCGACCGGACCCGCAACGACGACCCGCGCCCGACCTATTACGTGCTCGAGATGTTCCCCTACCCGTCCGGGCGCATCCACATGGGCCACGTGCGCAACTACGCCATGGGCGACGTGGTGGCCCGCTACAAGCGCGCGCGCGGCTTCAACGTGCTGCACCCGATGGGCTGGGACGCCTTCGGCCTGCCGGCCGAGAACGCGGCGATGGAGCGGGGCGTGAACCCGCGCGACTGGACGCTGGCCAATATCGCCAGCATGCGCGCCCAGTTGCAGGCGATGGGCCTGTCCCTCGACTGGAGCCGCGAGATCGCCACCTGCGAGCCCGGCTATTACAAGCACCAGCAGCGCATGTTCCTCGACTTCCTCGACAAGGGGCTGGTGACGCGCCGCACGGCCAAGGTGAACTGGGACCCGGTCGACCACACGGTGCTGGCCAACGAGCAGGTGATCGACGGGCGCGGCTGGCGCTCGGGCGCCCTGGTGGAGAGCCGCGAGCTGACGCAGTGGTTCTTCAAGATCACCGACTTCGCGCAGGACCTCTACGACGCCCTCGACGGGCTGGAGCGGTGGCCCGAGAAGGTCCGGGTGATGCAGAAGAACTGGATCGGCCGCTCCGAGGGGCTGGAGGTCCGGTTCGACCTCGACGGCCGCGACGGCGGCATCCTGGTCTACACCACCCGCCCCGACACCCTGTTCGGCGCCAAATTTCTGGCCGTGGCGGCGGATCATCCGATCGCGGCGGCGGTCGCCGCCGGCGCGCCCGACTTGCAGACGTTCATCGAACAGTGCCGCCGCACCGGCACCGCCCAGGCCGCCATCGACACCGCCGAAAAGCTCGGGTTCGACACCGGGCTCAAGGTCCGCCACCCCCTCGACCCGTCCTGGCTGCTGCCGGTCTACGTCGCCAACTTCGTGCTGATGGACTACGGCACCGGCGCCGTGTTCGGCTGCCCGGCCCACGACCAGCGCGACCTCGACTTCGCCAAGAAATACGGGCTCGGCAACACGCCGGTGGTCTGCCCCGAGGGACAGGACGCCGCCAGCTTCGTGATCACCGACACGGCGTTCGACGGCGACGGCCGGATGATCAACTCGGCCTTCCTCGACGGCATGAGCACCGGCGACGCCTTCAAGGCCGTGGCCGACCGCCTCGAGGCGCAGGGCGTCGCATCGCGAAAGGTGCAGTTCCGCCTGCGCGACTGGGGCGTCTCGCGCCAGCGCTACTGGGGCTGCCCGATTCCGATCGTCCATTGCGAGGCCTGCGGCCCGGTCGGCGTGCCGGTGGCCGACCTGCCGGTGACCCTGCCCGAGGAGGTCTCGTTCGACGTGCCCGGCAACCCGCTGGAGCGCGACCACGCCTGGCGCAACGTGCCCTGCCCCCGCTGCGGCGCGGCGGCCCGGCGCGAGACCGACACCATGGACACCTTCGTCGATTCGTCCTGGTACTACGCCCGCTTCACCGCCCCCTGGCTGGCGGAGGCCCCCACCGACCGGGCGCAGGTCGACCGCTGGCTGCCGGTGGACCAGTACATCGGCGGCATCGAGCACGCGATCCTGCACCTGCTCTACGCCCGCTTCTTCATGCGGGCGATGCAGGCCACCGGCTGGTCCGGCGTGTCGGAGCCCTTCGACGGACTGTTCACGCAAGGCATGGTCGTCCACGAGACCTACAAGGACGAGGCCGGGGCCTGGGTGCCGCCGGCCGACATCCGCTTCGAGACGCGCGACGGGGAGCGCACGGCGTTTCACGTGAAAACATCGGCGCCGGTGGCCATCGGCGCCATCGAGAAGATGTCGAAGTCGAAGAAGAACGTGGTCGACCCCGACGACATCATCGCCAGCTATGGTGCCGACACCGCGCGCTGGTTCATGCTCTCGGATTCGCCCCCTGAGCGCGACGTGATCTGGACCGAGGACGGGGTGCAGGGCGCCGGTCGCTTCGTGCAGAAGGTCTGGCGCCTCGTCTCCCAGGCGGCCGTTATCGCGGGCGCCGCTGGCCCGGCCGACGCCATCCTGCGCAAGGCCGCCCACAAGGCCCTGGCGGCGGTGGAAGAGGATGTCGAGCGCCTGCGCTTCAACCGCTGCGTCGCCCATATCTACACCCTGGCCAACGCGCTGGAGGAAGCCCTCAAGACCGGGATCTCCCAGGCTACGGCCCGGGAGGCGGCGGGCATCCTGGTGCAGCTCGTGGCCCCGATGATGCCGCATCTGGCCGAAGAATGCTGGTCGGCGCTCGGCGGCGAGGGCCTGGCGGCACAGGCGCCCTGGCCGGTGGTGGACCGCGCGCTGCTGGTGGAGGACGAGATCACCCTGCCCGTCCAGATCAACGGCAAGAAGCGGGCGGACGTCACCGTGCCGGCGGGCGCCGACGCCACGGCGGTCGAGGCGCTCGTGCTGGCCGCCGAGGCGGTCCTGAAGGCCTTGGAGGGCCGCACGCCGCGCAAGGTCATCGTGGTGCCGGGCCGGATCGTGAACCTGGTGGTGTGACCGACCGTGATCGTCTTGGCGCCTTGCCTCTCGTTCGGCTGCCGCCCTCGTGCCGCCGCAGGGGAATCGTAAAGCTTGGGGCCTTATACGGGTGACGCGAAGCCGCCGATCGCCGTAAGACGGGGTCGCGGGACTCCAGCCGGGACGATGGCGAGCATGATGCGTGTGACGAAGCGGATGGCGGTGCGGATCGCCCTTGTCGGCGCCCTCTCCCTTTCCCTGTCGGCCTGTTTCCGCCCCCTCTACGGCCCGACCACGTCCGGCGAGTCGATGTCGGCGCTGCTGGCCTCGATCCAGGTCGACGACATCACCATGGCCCAGGGCCAGGAGCGGATCGGGCACTACCTGCGCAGCGAGCTGATCTTCGATCTCGACGGATCGGGCACGCCCGCGCCCAAGCGCTACCGCCTGAAGATGCAGGGCAGCGAGTCGGTGCAAACCCCGATCGTCTCCTCCACCACCGGCCGGGCCGAGGCCGGCACCATCATCGGCACGGTGAAGTACGCCCTGGAGAACCTCGACGGCACCAAGATCATCACCGAAGGCGTCGCCACCGGCACCGCCACCTACGACCGCTCGATCCAGCGCTTCGCCTCGCTGCGCGCCGCCCGCGACGCCGAGATCCGCCTCGCCAAGGTGCTCTCCGAGCAGATCAAGACCCGGCTCGCCTCCGTGCTGGTGACGAAACCCTGATCCGCCGAGCCCCGCCCCTCCCATGACGATCGTCAAGGCCCACGAGGTCGAGGGCCTGATCCGGCGCGGGCTCGATCCGCGCATCGGCGTCATCCTGGTCTACGGCCCCGACACCGGCATGGTGTTCGACCGGGCCAAGCGCCTGGCCGAGGCCTTCGTGGCGGACCCGGCCGACCCCTTCGCCCTCGTCAAGATCGACGGCGACACCCTGGCGCAGGACGCCGGACGCCTCGCCGACGAGGCCGGCACGGTCGGCCTGTTCGGCGGTGCCCGCACGATCTGGGTGCGGCCGGGCAGCCGCAACTATGCGCCCGCCGTGGAGGCGGTGCTCGGCGCCCCCCTCGTCGACACCCGCATCGTGGTGGAGGCGGGCGACCTCGCCAAGACCGCGCCCCTGCGGACCCTGTGCGAACGCTCGGCGCGGGCGCTGGCCCTGCCCTGCTACCCCGACGACGAGCGGGCGCTGGCCGAGCTCATCGACCGCACCCTGCAGGAGAGCGGCCTGCGCATCGCCCGCGAGGCCCGCGAGGTGCTGGCGGCGAGCCTCGGCGGAGACCGCCGCGCCAGCCTCGGCGAGATCGAAAAGCTCGCCCTCTACGCGCAGGGCCAGGGGCAGGTCAGCCTCGACGACGTCGAGGCGGTGGTGAGCGATGTCGCCGGCAGCGTCCTCAACACGCTGATCGATGCCGCCTTCGCCGGCCGCACCGCCGAGGTCGAGCGTGACTACCGCCGCTTCCGCCACGAGGGCATGGACCCCTCGGTGATGCTCGGCAGCGCGCTGCGCCACGCTCTCACCCTGCTCTCGACCCGGCTCGCCAACGAGCGCCAGAGTGCCGGCGCCATGGTGGCGACCTGGCGCGGTCTGCATTTCAAGCGCAAGCCCATCGTCGAGACGCAGCTCGCCCGCTGGTCGCCCCCCGCCCTGCGGCACGTCCTGCGCCTGCTCCAGGAGGCCGTGCTTGCCTGCCGGCGGTCGGATGCGGAACTGGCCCACGCCCAGGCCTCGGGCACCCTCCTGCGCATCGCGACGGAGGCGGCACGGCGCGGGTGATCGAGAGGGCCGGGGTCGGTCTCAATGGTGCCGGGCCAGGACTTCCTTCACCCGGGCCACCATCTCGTCCTCCTTCACCGAGAACTGGGCCGGCCGGGCGGCCTTCCATTCGGCGTTGCTGGCGATGTCCTGCGCCGCCTTGGCGCCCTCGATCAGATCCTTGATCTGGACCTCGCCGGCCTCGCGCTCGTTCGAACCCTGGATGATGGCGCAGGGGCTGCCGCGCCGGTCGGCGTATTTCATCTGTGCCTTCATGCCGGAGCTGCCGAGGTAGAGCTCGGCCCGGATGCCGTCCCCCCGCAGCCGCGCGACGAGGCGCTGGTAGTCGGCGATGTTTTCGCGATCCAGCACGAGGACTACCACCGGACCGGGCTTGGGCCGGCCCTGCAGCAGCGGGCTCCCGGTGAGTTGCAACGCCGAGAACAGCCGCGAGACGCCGATGGAGAAGCCGGTGGCCGGCACCGGCTCGGACCGGAACCGCCCGACGAGCCCGTCGTAGCGCCCACCGCCCGCCACCGAGCCGAAGCGCACGGTCTCGCCGGCCTCGTTGGTGACGGGGAAGGTCAGTTCGGCTTCGTAGACCGGGCCGGTGTAGTATTCGAGGCCGCGCACGACGGAGGGGTCGGCCCGAATGCGGTCGGAGCCGTAGCCGCCGGCCTCGCACAGACGCATCATCGCGTGCAGTTCGGCGATGCCCTCGTGGCCCGTCTCCGATGTCCCCACGACGTCCTTCCACGACCCGAAGAACTGGTCCCAGAAGGCGATGCGATCGCCGCCGACATGGGGGGCCGCCTCGAACGACACGTAGGCGAGGATCCGGGCGATGCCGGCCTCGTCGAGCCCCGCGCCCTTCGTGAAATCCCCGCTCTCGTCCTTGCGGCCCGGCCCCAGTAACTGGCGCACGCCGTCCGCACCCAGCCGGTCGAGCTTGTCGATCGCCCGCAGCACCGTGAGGCGCTGGCCGGCCTTGTCGGGGCCGGCGAGGCCGATGGCCTCCATCACGCCGTCGAGCACCTTGCGGTTGTTGACCTTGACCACGTAACGGCCGGCGAGCCCGAGCCTGTCCAGCGTGTCGGCCATGAGCATGCAGATCTCGGCGTCGGCCGCCACCGACCCGGCGCCGACGATGTCGGCGTCGAACTGCATGAACTGGCGGAAGCGCCCCGGCCCCGGCTTCTCGTTACGGAAGACGTAACCGTTGCGAAAGCTCCGATAGGGTTTGGGGAGCGCGTCGAAGTTCTCGGCCACGTGCCGGGCCAGCGGCGCGGTCAGGTCGTAGCGGAGCGACAGCCAGGACTCGTCGTCGTCCTGGAACGAAAAAACGCCCTCGTTGGGGCGGTCGAGGTCGGGCAGGAACTTGCCCAGTGCCTCTGTGTACTCGATGAACGGGGTCTCCAGCGCCTCGAAGCCGTAGAGCTCGAAGCTCGCCCGGATCGTCTCCAGCATCCGCCCCTGGGCGGCGATCTCGTCGGCCCGGCGGTCGACGAGGCCCCGCGGCAGACGGGGCTTCAGGATGTCGACCTTCTTGGAATCGGCCTGGGCCATGGGTGTCGCTTCATCTGTGGAGGGGTGAAAGGCATCGGAATGGTGGTCGACCAGCCTAACCCGCACCCCTCATCCTGAGGTGCCGCGAAGCGGCCTCGAAGGAGGGCTCCAGGGACCACGCAGCGCACTGGAGGTCTCCTTCGAGGCCCGCCGCCGCGGGCACCTCAGGATGAGGGACCGGTTCGGATCACGCGGAGTCCGACGGGTCGAAAGACGTGTTCGGCTCTATCGCGCGCCGATTGGGCGGGCAAGCGCCGCCCCGTCGTCTCTCTCCCTCTGCGGGAGAGGGAAGCGACCTCGCCGGACATGTCGCTCCCCTCGCCCGACCCGCTTCGCGGGCCACCCTCCTCCGCAGAGGGGGAAGGACGCGCGCAGTCTCGAACCGTCTGCCCCGTGAAGGAAGAATGCGATCGCCCACCATAGGTGGGACCGCCTCAGCCCTCCGCCGAGATCTTGAACCGCCGGCACAGGTCGTCGAGCTCGGCCTCCGACTCGTAGCGGATCCGGATCTCGCCGGTGCCGGTGCCCTTGGGCTTGAGGGAGACGCGCACCCCGAGGGCCCGGGCCATCGCCACCTCCAGCGAACGGTGGGCCGATTCGGCCTCCGGCGCCTTACGCGGGCGACCCGGACGGACAGTGTCGCCCTCCTGGGTCTCGGAGGCGGCCAGGGCCTCGACGTCGCGCACCGACAGGCCTTCGGCCACGATTCGGCGGGCCACCGCCTCCGGGTCCCTGACCGAGAGCAGCGCGCGGGCATGGCCGGCGGTGATCTCGCCGGCCACCACCCGCTCCTGGATCGCCGCCGAGAGCTGGAGCAGGCGCAGGGTGTTGGCGAGGTGGCTGCGGCTCTTGCCGAGGATCTCGGCGAGTTCGGTCTGGCTGTAGCGGAACTCGCTCATCAGCCGCTCGTAGCCAGCGGCCTCCTCGATGGCGTTGAGGTCGGCGCGCTGGACGTTCTCGAGGATCGCGTATTCGAGGGAGGTGCGGTCGTCGATCTCCACCGTGACGACGGGGACTTCGTTCAGCCCGGCGCGCTGGGCCGCCCGCCAGCGGCGTTCCCCGGCCACGATCTCATAGGTATCCGGCACGCCCGCCAGCGCCCGTACCACGATCGGCTGGATGATGCCGCGCAGCTTGATCGAGGTCGCGAGTTCGTCGAGCTCGGGGTCGTTGAAGCGCCTGCGTGGATTGCGCGGGTTGGGGCGCAGGAACTCCACCGCGACCTTGCGCTGCTCGTGGGACTTGCCGCCTTCGTCGCCGCCGAAATCGCCGATCAGGGCCGCGAGGCCGCGACCAAGCCGGGGCCGCACTACGTCATCCGCCATCGCCACCCGCTTCCACTCCTCTTTACGCAACATTGTCAAACACTTAACCGATGGTCGTCAGGCCGCCTGCGGGAGCCGGCCCTCACGCTGGATGATCTCCGAGGCGAGGCGGAGGTAGGCTTGGCTGCCGGCGCATTTGAGGTCGTAGAGCAGCACCGGCTTGCCGTGGGAGGGCGCCTCGGAGACGCGCACGTTGCGGGGGATCATGGTCTCGTAGACCTTGTCGCCCATGAAGCTGCGCACGTCGGCCACCACCTGCGCCGAGAGGTTGTTGCGCGGGTCGAACATCGTGAGCACGATGCCCTGGATGGTCAGGCGCGGGTTGAGCGCGCCGCGCACCTGCTCGACGGTCCGCAGGAGCTGGCTGAGCCCTTCGAGCGCGAAGAACTCGCATTGCAGCGGCACCAGCACCGCATCCGAGGCGGCCAGGGCGTTGATGGTGAGCAGGTTGAGGGAGGGCGGGCAGTCGATGAGCACGTAGGTGACGCCCTCCGTGGCGCCGGGCTCGCCGACGCTCTTGAGCACCTGGCGCAGGCGGTGCGCCCGGTCCGGTGCGCTGGCCATCTCCATCTCGAGGCCGAGCAGGTCCATGGTCGAGGGCGCCACCAGCAGGCGCGGCACGGCGGTGGCCACCACCGCATCGGCCAGCGAAGCCTCCCCGGCGAGCACGTGGTAGGTCGAGACCTTGCGCGAGCGCCGGTCGATCCCGAGCCCGGTGGAGGCGTTGCCCTGCGGGTCGAGGTCGATCACCAGCACGCGCTCGCCGATGGCGGCCAGGGCCGTGCCGAGGTTGATCGCCGTCGTGGTCTTGCCGACGCCACCCTTCTGGTTGGCGAGGGCGAGGATGCGCAAGGGGCGCTCCGACGAGGTGCCGGACGGGAGAGTCGAGGAATTCGTCATGGATCCACGCGGGAGAGGGCGGTGACGCGCACGATGCGCGCGTCCGACTCGGTTCGGCTCGGCACAAGATCGTAAACGAATCTCCACTCTTGCGCGGCCTCGGTCAATTCCGCATCGACGTCACGACCCTTCGGAAACAGGCCGGTGGTGCCGGTTGTCAACAGGGGCTCGGTCCAGGCGAGCAGCTGGCGCAGCGGAGCCAGCGCGCGGGCGCAGACCACCGCCACGCCGGCATGGTCCGCGATGATGGCCTCGATCCGCGCGGCGTGGACGCGGGCCGGGGCTTTGGTGAGGCGTGCGGTCTCCTGCAGGAAGGCGCACTTGCGGGCGTTGCTCTCGACGAGGTCGACCCTGAACCCGTCGCGCTCCCGCCCGGCGATGGCCAGCAGCAGGCCCGGGATGCCGGCCCCGGAGCCGAGGTCGAGCCAGGTCTTCGCTTCGGGCGCGATGGCGAGCAGTTGCAGCGAGTCGGCCACGTGTCGCGTCCATACCTCGGTGAGGGTGGCCGGGCCGACGAGGTTCTTCACGCCCTGCCAGCGCCGCAGCTGCGCCACGTACAGGTCCAGGGCGACCGCTGTTTCACGTGAAACACCAGCCTGTGCGACGACCCGGTCGCGGTCGGACGTGGCCATCAGGCGCTGGCCATGGCTGGGACGGAGCGCCGGGCGTGGGCGGCGAGCAGGGTCAGGGCGGCCGGCGTCACCCCTTCGATTCGGGCCGCCTGCCCCAGGGTGCCCGGCCGCACCGCTTCGAGCTTCACCCGCATCTCGTTGGAGAGGCCGGGGATGGCGGCGTAGTCGAGCCGAGCCGGCAGGCTCACCTGCTCGTCGCGCCGGAACGCGGCGATGTCGGCGCGCTGCCGGTCGAGATAGACCGCATAGGTCGCGTCGGTGCACAGCCGGTCGGCGATGCGGGGCGGCACGCTCGCGAGGTCCGGCCAGACCGCGACCAGCCGCGACCAGTCGATGTCGGGATGCGACAGGAGCTGGAAGGCGCTGCGGCGGATGCCGTCCTGGTTGAGGGTGATGCCGTGGGCCCGGGCTTGCGACGGCGTCAGCGCGCAGGTGTCGAGCAGGGTGCGGGCCGCCTCCAGGGTGGCCTGGCTTCGGGCGAAATGCATGGCCCGCTCGTTGCCGACGCAGCCGAACGCGAGGCCGCGCGGGGTCAGCCGTTCGTCGGCGTTGTCGACCCGGAGGGACAGCCGGTACTCCGAGCGCGAGGTGAACATGCGGTAGGGTTCGCTCACCCCATGGGTGACGAGGTCGTCGATCATCACGCCGAGGTAGGATTCGGCCCGGTCGAACACCGCCGGGGTCGATCCGCCGGCCAGGCGCGCCGCGTTGAGGCCGGCCACCAGCCCCTGCCCGGCCGCCTCCTCGTAGCCGGTGGTGCCGTTGATCTGCCCGGCCAGGAACAGGCCGGGCAGGCGCCGCGTCTGCAGGGAGGTGTCGAGTTCGCGCGGGTCGACGTAATCGTACTCGATGGCGTAGCCGGGCCGCAGGATGTCCGCCCGTTCCAGCCCCGGGATCAGCCGGATGAGGGCGTGCTGGACCTCTTCGGGCAGGGCCGTGGAGATGCCGTTGGGATAGACGGTGGGATCGTCGAGCCCCTCGGGTTCCAGAAAGATCTGGTGGCCCTCGCGGTCGCCGAAGCGCACCACCTTGTCCTCGATGGAGGGGCAATAGCGCGGGCCGCGACTGGCGATCCCGCCCGAATACATCGGCGAGCGGTGCAGGTTGGCGCGGATGAGGTCATGGACCGCCTGGGTGGTGCGGGTGATGCCGCAGGCGATCTGCGGCACCGTGATCCGCTCGGTGAGAGTGGAGAACGGCACGGGGTCCGCGTCGGCGGCCTGCATCTCCAGGCCGGCCCAATCGATGGTACGGCCGTCGAGGCGTGGCGGCGTCCCGGTCTTGAGCCGGCCGAGACGGAACCCATGGCGCTCCAGGGTGCCGGCGAGACCCATCGCCGGCGCCTCGCCGGCCCGTCCGGCGGGAATCTGGACCTCGCCGATGTGGATCAGCCCGCGCAGGAAGGTGCCGGTGGTGATGACGACGGCGGCGCAGGCGAGGGTGCGGCCATCCGCCAGGACGACGCCGGCCACCCTCCCCGCCTCGACCGTCAGGTCGGCGACCTCGGCCTCCATCACCGTGAGGTCGGCGGTCTCGGCGATGGCCCGTTGCATCGCCGCCGCGTAGAGCTTGCGGTCGGCCTGGGTGCGCGGCCCACGCACGGCCGGTCCTTTGCGCCGGTTGAGGAGACGAAACTGGATGCCCGACGCATCCGCGACCCGGCCCATCAGACCGTCGAGGGCATCGACCTCGCGCACGAGGTGGCCCTTGCCGAGTCCGCCGATGGCCGGGTTGCACGACATCGCGCCGATGGTGGCGGCTCGATGCGTGACGAGGATGGTACGAGCCCCGGTGCGCGCGGCCGCTGCGGCGGCCTCGGTGCCGGCATGGCCACCGCCCACGACGATGACATCGGCGGAATCGGAACGGTTCAGGGACATGCCGGTGAGTACGCGGCCGGGCGCGATGGCGTCAACAGACGGCCGATGTTTCACGTGAAACATCGGCCATGCGAAGCGGCCTCACTTCCCGATGCATCTTACTTCCCGATGCAGAAGCCGGCAAACAGGCGGTCGAGGATGTCTTCGACGCCGACATGACCACCGACTTCGCCAAGCGCCTTGACCGCCAGCCGCAGATCTTCGGCGACGAGCTCCGGCGGCAGCGCGGCCGCCGCCAACAGCTGGTCGAGGTGATCGCGGCAGCGGGTCAGGGCCTCCCGGTGGCGCTCGCGGGTGATCAGCGTCTCACCGCCCAGCAGCGCCGCCGCGGCCCGCTGCTGGATGGCATCGAGCAGGTCCGAGACCCCCTCCCCCGTCCGGGCCGAAACCGCGAGGCCGGTCCGATCGCCGATCCCGAGATCGCCTTTCGTCCACACGCGCAGCGCGGCCGGAGGCGCGGGCTCGAAGCCGGCGGCATCGTCGGCGGCGGCGAGAAACACGACGAGGTCCGCGGTCTCGATCCGGCCGCGGGTGCGCCGGATACCCTCGGCTTCGACGGCGTCGGCGGTCTCCCGCAGGCCGGCGGTGTCCACGAGCAGCACCGGCAGGCCGCCGAGGTCGCAGCGGACCTCGATGGCATCGCGGGTGGTGCCTGGCACGTCCGACACGATGGCGACGTCGCGCCGGGCCAGCGCGTTGAGCAGGGTCGACTTGCCGGCGTTCGGGGCTCCGGCCAGCACCACGACGAAACCCTCGCGCAGGCGCTCGCCGCGGCGTCCATCCGCCAAGGCTCGGTGGATCGCATCGCGGACCGCCCTCGCCTGCCCGAACAGGGCGGCATCGAGCCCAACGTCGTCGACATCGCCCTCGTCGGAGAAGTCGAGGGCGGCCTCCGTCGAGGCCAGCAGGTCGATCATCCGGGCACGCCAGTCCGCGACCTGGCGGCCGAGGGCGCCATCGAGCTGCCGCAGCGCCTGGCGGCGCTGACCGTCCGTCTCCGCCTCGATCAGGTCGGCGGCGGCCTCGGCCTCGGTGAGATCCATGCGGCCGTTGTAGACGGCGCGGCGGGTGAAGGCGCCGGGCTCGGCCGGCCGACAGCCCGGAATGGCGGCCAGGGCCGCCAGCACGCCGGCGCGCACCGCCAGACCGCCATGGAGGTGGAGCTCGGCCATGTCCTCGCCCGTGAAGGTCGCCGACCCCGGCATCCAGCACACCATGGCCCGGTCGAGGACATCGCCGGCGGCATCGCGCAGCGTGCGCAGGGACAGGCGGCGAGGGGGCGGCAGGTCGCCGATCAACCCGACAAGGATGGCCGCGCTTTCAGGGCCGCTGATGCGGACGACGCAGACGGCGGCGCGGCCATGGCCGCTGGCGGGGGCGAAGATGGTGGCGTCGGCCATGGTGCGGCTTCGGTCGGAGGGATGAACCGTCGGGCTTCGTCTCCTGCCCCGATTGCCCCCTTGCGGGGAGGCGTCAGAGGCGGCGCGGCTAGGCGACCCTGTCGCGCAGGCCGGCCGAACCACCCCCACCCCCTAATCCTCACCGGATGGGAGGGAGAGCTCCTTCGACCGGCTAACGATCTATTTTCCCTGCGAAATCGTTCAATTTCCCCAGGGATTTAGTCCATCTTACGTGTTCATCGAGTCGAAGAAGTCGTTGTTGCTCTTGGTCTGGCGCAGCTTGTCCATGAGGAACTCGATGGCGTCGGTGACGCCCATCGGGTTGAGGATGCGGCGCAGCACGTAGGTCTTCTTGAGGGAATCGGGCGCCACCAGCAGCTCTTCCTTGCGGGTGCCCGAGCGGGTGATGTCGATGGCCGGGAAGATGCGCTTGTCCGAGACCTTGCGGTCCAGGATGATCTCCGAGTTGCCGGTGCCCTTGAACTCCTCGAAGATCACCTCGTCCATGCGCGAGCCGGTGTCGATGAGCGCGGTGGCGATGATCGAGAGCGAACCGCCCTCCTCGATGTTGCGGGCGGCACCGAAGAAGCGCTTGGGGCGCTGCAGCGCGTTGGCGTCGACGCCGCCGGTGAGCACCTTGCCCGACGACGGCACGACGGTGTTGTAGGCGCGGCCGAGACGGGTGATCGAATCGAGCAGGATGACCACGTCGCGGCCGTGCTCGACGAGGCGCTTGGCCTTCTCGATCACCATCTCGGCGACCTGGACGTGGCGGGTGGCCGGCTCGTCGAAGGTGGAGGCGATGACCTCGCCCTTCACCGAGCGGATCATGTCGGTGACCTCCTCCGGGCGCTCGTCGATGAGCAGCACGATGAGGTAGCACTCCGGGTGATTGATGGTGATCGACTGCGCGATGTTCTGCATCAGCACGGTCTTGCCGGTGCGCGGCGGCGCCACGATCAGGGCGCGCTGGCCCTTGCCGATGGGAGCGACGATGTCGATGATCCGAGGGCTGAAATCCTTCTTGGGCGGAGCGTCCAGTTCGAGCTTGAAGCGCTGGGTCGGGAACAGCGGCGTCAGGTTGTCGAAGTGGACCTTGTGCTTGATCTTCTCCGGGTTCTCGAAGTTGATCGTGTTCACCTTGAGCAGCGCGAAATAGCGCTCGCCGTCCTTGGGGCCACGGATCGGGCCCTCGACGGTGTCGCCGGTGCGTAGGCCGAAGCGGCGGATCTGGGTCGGCGAGATGTAGATGTCGTCCGGCCCCGGCAGGTAGTTCGACTCCGACGAGCGCAGGAAGCCGAACCCGTCCTGCAGCACCTCGACGGTGCCGGCGCCGATGATCTCGACCTCCTTGGCCGCCAGCTGCTTCAGGATCGAGAACATCAGCTCCTGCTTGCGCATGGTGGAGGCGTTCTCGACCTCGACCTCCTCGGCGAAGGCGATCAGGTCGGTGGGCGTCTTGGACTTGAGGTCCTGGAGCTTGACCTCGCGATGGGCGTCGAGGGCGATGACGGCGCCCTCGGCCTGCGGTTCCGCGGGAATGAGGGCATCGGTGTGTGAGGTCATGGGAATCGAGAGCCGATTGGGACGGGAAAACCCGACTGGGAGGGGACGACCGACAGAGGCTACGCGCAACACGGAAGAAGGATGGTTCGGGGAGGTGCCGAGCGCCGGTTCGGCGCGGTTCATCGGACCGCTCTGGGTCCGCGCATCGCCTGCGGTGGCCTCTGGGGCTCGCGGGATACATCTCGGCATAGACAGGAGGGAACTTTGCGTACCGCGATTCGAGCTGCCGCTCAAGTCCCCGTCAGCGTCGTTTCAGCCGGACGTACAAGGCCCCTGCCCCGCCGTGGTGGCGGGCGGCCTCCTCGAAGCCGAGGACGACGCCGCGCAACTCCGGTGCCCGCAGCCAGTGGGGAACGGAGCGGCGCAGCACGCCGCGCTCGGAAAAGGCGTCGTCGTAGGAGGGGCCGCCCTTGCCGGTGACCACGAGGATGTGGGTGTGCCCGGAGGCCTGGGCCCGCATCAGGAAGCCGACCAGCGCCCCGTGGGCCTGGGCCTGGTACAGGCCGTGCAGATCGATGCGGGCGTCGACCTGAAGCGCCCCCCGGCGCAGGGCGAGACGGGTGCGCCGCTCCAGGCCGGGGGCCGGCGGCGGGATCGGCCTCGCCACCGGCGCGGGCGCCGCGGGCGGGGGTGTCGGCTTCACCGCGACGCGCTTCTGCCGCGGCTGGGGCGGGGGCGGCGCGACCTTCACCGGGGACACCGGCCGCGCCTCGGCCGGCGGGGCCTCGCCGCGAGGCGCTGTTCCCGAGACGGTCTTGCCTGGGGTCGCCTTGCCCGAGACCATTTTGCCCGAGACCATCTTGCCGTGAAGCAGCTTGCCCTGCACGGCCTTGCCCTGCAGCGGCGTGATCAGCCGGGCGACGGCGTTCCACAGGCTGGCCTCCTCGCCGGTGAGGGGACGGGGGCGGCGGGGCGGCCTCATGGCCGAGGGGACTTCGGCTGGGTGTCGGACGAGGGTTTGGGCGAAGGTTTGGGCAGGAAGACCACGAAGCCCACGGCGTCGCGCAGGTTGCCGGCGGCCACACCCGCGGCCTCCCCGGTGCCGAGGTAGAGGTCGCCCCGCGCCGGTCCGACGATGGCCGAGCCGGTGTCGGCCGCCACCACGAGGCGGCCGGGGGCGGTTCCTCCCGGCAGCGGGCCTTCCAGCCAGAACGGCAATCCGTAGCGCCACAGGGTGGCGTCCACCGCCAGGCTGCGGCCCGGCACCAGCGGTACGCCCGCCGCGCCGGGCGGGCCGAGGCCGGGGTCGGCCACCGGGCTCAGGCGGAAGAAGATGTAGGAGGCGTTGGCGCGCATCAGCCGGCGTGCCGTTTCGGGGTTGGCCCGCAGCCAGCCGGTCCAGCGGGCGAGCGTCAACCCCTCGAGCGGCAGATGGCCCTCGGCGACGATGCGCTTGCCGATGGAGGTGTAGGGCCGGCCGTTGCGGCCGTCGTAGAGCACCCGCACGGCGCCGCCGTCGGGCAGGCGCACCCGCCCCGAGCCCTGGACCTGGAGCACGAAGAGGTCGACGGGGTCACGCAGGTAGAGAAGCGGCCGGGCGCGGCCGCCCAGCGCCCCGTCCTCGATGGCGGCCCGGTCGGGATAGGGCTCGAACCCCTGCGCGCCCCGCCGCCCGGCCCGCAGGGCCGGGTCAAGGCCCGGCAGGGTCTCGCCGGGCTGGAGGCTGACGAGGTCGTCGGGGCGGGCGAGCACCGGGGTCGGGAAGTCGGCGCTGGGCGTGAGCGAGCCCGTCAGTTCGGGCTCGAAGTAGCCGGTGAGGAAGCCGGCCTTGCGCTGCCCGCCCTGCCCGTCGGCCCGCAGGATGCGGTAGGCGTCGAACGCCTCGGCGAAGAAGGCGGCCGCGCCCTCGGGCGCCACGTCCTGCGCCCTGCGGCAGGCGGCGGCGAGGGCCTCGTGGTCGCCCTGCACCGTGGCGGCGACGGGCACCAGGTCGGCGGCGCAGCTGCGGCGGAAATGGTCCAGGGCGGGTGCCGCGTCGGTGCCGGGGAAGCCCGGCAGGCTCGATGCGGCCACGGGTTCGAGCACGGCATCACCGACGCGCGTCTGCGCGGCGGCGGGGGCGCAGGAGACCAGGGAGAGGACGATCCCGGCGAGGAGAGGCTGAGACGGTCCGGCCACGGGGAAGGGTCAGGCGCCCGCTTCCGTGGCGACGAGCTGCCAGTTCGGGTCGCGCCCGCCGAGCGTCCGGGCGAAGGTCCACACGTCGGGAACCTCGACCACCGCCTCGGCGCTGCCGTCCACGACCTTGCCGTCGGCATCGCGGGTGGCGGTGATCAGGTGCGACAGGAAGCGCACGGTGATCTGGGCGACGCGGTTGTTCACCTCGACGGCGACGATCTCTGCCTTGTCGAGGGAGACGAAGGTGGTCTCCAGGACGTGGCGACGGGCCTCACGCTCGGTGATCTCCCGTTCGAAACCCTCGCAGACCTCCCGCGACAGCAGCATCCGCAGGGTCTTGCGGTCGCCCTTGGCGAAGGCGATCACGATGGCCTCGTAGGCGCTGCGGGCGCCGTCGAGGAAGGCGCGCGGGTCGAAGCCCGGCTCCACCTGCAGCACCGCCTCGAGGCCGCCGGCCACCGCCGAACCGGGCTCGGCGATGCCGCGCCAGTCCCGCGGCGCGGCCGCCGCCTGGGCCGGGGGAGCCGCCCGGTCGGCGCCCGGAAGGCGGACGACGTTGTCGCCCTCCTTGCGGGCGGCGGGCGTCTGGTTGCGATCCACCGGCTTGAACGGCGAGCGTTCCGTGCCCGTCTTCTGGCCCAGCACCGAGCGCAGGCGCCAGATCACGAACACCGCAAGCGCGAGGAAGATCAGGGTCGTCGCGTCGAGAGAATCCTGCATCACCGATCCGTTCGTGGCCGTCAGCTGTTGTCCCGCGCGTGTCGCGCCCGTTCGAGATCCCGCCCCGGGATCCCGGCACCATGATCGAACCCCGACGTCCGCACCCTCGCGTGCGCCGGACCCTTCACGAAACGCTCCTCGTCCGAGGAAAGTCCCACCGACGCCGGCAGCACGGCGGGGGATGTCGTCTGTGGCTCTTAGCCGAGGCGGGCGCAAGGATCGAGCCGCAGCCCCGATCCCCGGGAACCGGCCCTGCGACCCGACCGGGGCTCCCACGCATATGGTATGGCCGGCCCGTCCGGTCCACTCTCCGGAGCGACGCGGGCGCACGGGGCGATGCCCTCGCCGCCCGGAACGGCGACCGATCCGGACATGCCTGGCCCGAATGCGACGCAGGCCCGGCTTGACGTGCCCCTCGCACCTGCGAAAAGACGCCACGACACAGTATAGGGTGTGGGACCGGTCTGCCGATGAGCAAGTTCAACGAGGAGCGCGTGCTGAGTGTCCGTCACTGGACGGACACGCTGTTCTCCTTCCGCACCACGCGCGATCCCGCCTTCCGCTTCCGCAACGGGGAGTTCGTGATGATCGGCATCGAGGTCGAGGGGCGCCCGCTCCTGCGCGCCTACAGCGTCGTCTCGGCCAATTACGAGGAGGAGCTGGAGTTCTTCTCGATCAAGGTGCCCAACGGCCCGCTCACCTCGAAGCTGCAGCACCTCAAGGTCGGCGACCCGATCATCGTCGGCAAGAAGTCCACCGGCACCCTGGTGCTCGACAACCTGATGCCCGGCCGGCACCTCTACCTCCTCGGCACCGGCACCGGGCTCGCCCCCTTCATGTCGATCATCAAGGACCCCGAGACCTATGACCGCTTCGAGAAGGTCGTGCTGGTCCACGGCTGCCGGCAGGTGCAGGAGCTCGCCTATGGCGAGACCATCACGCAGGAGCTGCCCAACCACGAATTCCTCGGCGAGACCATCGCGGCGCAGTTGATCTACTACCCCACCGTCACCCGCGAGCCGTTCCGCAACCGCGGCCGCATCACCGACCTGATGACCTCGGGCAAGCTGTTCGCCGATATCGGCCTGCCGCCGATGTCGGTGGAGACCGACCGCTTCATGCTCTGCGGCTCGCCGGACATGATCCGCGACACCCGGACGCTCCTCACCGAGGGCGGCTACGAGGAGGGCAACCACGGCGAGGCCGGGCACTACGTGATCGAGAAGGCCTTCGTCGAGAAGTGACGGCCGTCTTCGTCGCCGGTGCCGGCACCGGGATCGGCAAGACCTACCTCACCGCCGCCCTCACGCGGGGCCTGCGGGACGCGGGACGCGGCGTCCTCACGCTCAAGCCCGTCGCCAGCGGGGTCGCGCCCCTCGACGATCCGGCGTTCGCGTCGAGCGACACCGCCGTCCTGCTGGCCGCGCAAGGGTTGCCGGTGACGCCCGAGACGGTGGCGGCCTGTTCGCCCTGGCGGTTCGCGGCTCCCCTCGCCCCCGATCTCGCCGCCGCCCGCGAGGGCCGGCACCTGGCGCTGGACGACCTCGTTTCCTGGTGCCGGGGCCGGATCGCCCGGGCGCCAGACGGCACCACGGTGCTGATCGAAGGGGTCGGCGGGGTGATGAGCCCGGTCACGCCCGAGGCCACCGGCCTCGACTGGCTGACGGCCCTCGACCTGCCGGCCGTCCTCGTCGCCGGCTCCTACCTCGGCGCCATCAGCCACGCCCTCACGGCGATCGAGACCCTGCGCGGGCGCGGCGTGCGCCTCGCCTGCGCGGTGGTCTGCGAGAGCGAGGAGGCGCCGGTCCCCGTGGAGACGGTGGCCGGGTCGATCGCCCGCCATGCCGGCGGCGTGCCGGTGCTGGCCCTGGCGCGCGGTGCGGCATGTCCGGCGGGGCTCCTGGCGCTGGTGTGACGGCGACAGCCAGGCGGCCCACCTCCCTGCTCGGATGTCCCGACGAGTGGCGTCGTCGCCTGCGAACGGAACGCACTTCGCTTCCTCTTCCCCTTCCCCTTGCGGGGCCGGGGGTTGGTTCCGCCGGGCCCTGACCGAGGGTCGCCCGGCCACCCCCACCGCGAGCGCCTCCCCGCGAGGGGAAAGGGACGCCGCTCGAAAAATCGGTGACTCCGGCCCTCCGCCGCGCAGATTTTGCTCGCCGGGCGTCGTCGATCCTGCGTTGTATCCGCACGGATCGACGACGACCGGAGCGCTGCCCGTGACCGACTCCTCCTCCACCGGCGCGAAGCCTCGGCTCGCGGGTCCGGCCGTGCTGCTCGCCACCCTCGGCATCGTCTACGGCGACATCGGCACGAGCCCGCTCTACGCCTTCAAGGAGGCGGTGCGGGCGGCCTCCGGCGGGGCGCCGCCCCAGGCCGCGGCCGTCGTCGGCGCGGTCTCGCTGATCGTCTGGGCGCTGATCCTCATCGTCTCCCTCAAGTACGCGGTGCTGATCCTGCGCGCCGACAACCGCGGCGAGGGCGGCATCGTCGCGATGCTGGCGCTGCTGGGCGCCCGCCATGCCAGGCCGGGCTCCTGGCAGGGGCTGATCCTCGTCACCGGCCTCGTCGGTGCCGCCCTCCTCTACGGCGACGGCGCCATCACGCCGGCGATCTCGGTGCTGAGCGCGGTGGAGGGCCTCAAGGTCGACGCGCCGGGGCTGAGCCCCTTCGTGGTGCCGATCACCCTGGCGATCCTGGTCGGGCTGTTCCTCGTCCAGAGCAAGGGCGTGGCCTTCATCGGCCGCATCTTCGGGCCCGTCATGGTGGTGTGGTTCTCGGTGCTGGCGCTGCTCGGCATCGGCGGCATCCTGCAGTCGCCGCAGATTCTCTCCGCCCTCAACCCGATGGCCGCCATCGACTACGTCCTGCTCGCGGGCTGGAAGGTGAGCTTCCTGATGCTGGGCGCCGCCTTCCTGGCGGTCACCGGCGGCGAGGCGATGTACGCCGACCTCGGCCATTTCGGCGCCCGGCCGATCCGGATCGCGTGGTTCGGCTTCGTGCTGCCGGCCCTGACGATCAACTACGTCGGCCAGGGCGGGCTGCTGCTCGCCGAGCCCGACGCCATCGCCAACCCGTTCTACCGCCTCGCGCCGGACTGGGCGCACTACCCGCTCATCGCCCTGGCGACCGTGTCCACGGTGATCGCCTCGCAGTCGATCATCTCGGGCGTGTTCTCGCTCACCCAGCAGTCGATCCAGCTCGGCTTCCTGCCGCCGATGCGGGTGATCCACACCGCCCGCGAGGAGCGCGGCCAGATCTACGTGCCGGTGGTGAACTGGCTCCTGGCGGCGGCCACCCTGACGGCGGTGGTGGTGTTCGAATCCTCGGACGCGCTGGCGGGCGCCTACGGCATCGCGGTCTCGGCGTTGATGGCGATCACCACGCTGCTGGCCGCCCTCGTCGCCCTGCGCTGGGGCTTCAACCCGGTGGCGGTGCTGGCGGTCAACGGCTTCTTCCTCGCCATCGACGCGGTGTTCCTGGCCGCCAACGGCGTCAAGCTGTTCGAGGGTGGCTGGTTTCCCCTGGCGCTGGCCTTCGCGGTCGCCTTCCTGATGCTGACCTGGCGCAAGGGCAACGGCCTCGTGGAGGAGGCCCGGACGGTTCTACGCGAGCCCGAGCCCGCGTTCCTCGAACGCATGCGGCACGCACCGCCCATCGCCCTGCCCGGCAACGCCGCCTTCCTGTCCTCGGCCACGAGCGGGATTCCGCTCCACCTCTCGCGCTTCGTCGAGCGCAGCCACGCGCTGCATGCGCGCGTCCTCATCGTCACCGCCCGCTACGAGGAGGAGCCGGTGGTGCCGCGCTCCCGCCGGGCCGAGATCGCGGCACTGTCGCCGGAGATCGTCCGCGTCGTCCTGCGCTACGGCTTCATGGAGGAGGCCTCGATTCCCGACGGGCTGCGCTGCGCCGTGGAGAGCGGCCACCTCGACGCCGCCTTCCTCGACGACCTGACGATCTTCATCGGCCACGAGACCATCATCCCCAAGAGCGACCGCCGCGGCATGGCCCATTGGCGCGAGCACGTGTTCGCGTTCCTGCTGCGCAACGCCGAGCGCACCGGTACGCAGTTCTGCATCCCGACCCGGCAACTGGTGGAGGTCGGCACCGAAATCGAGATCTGAGGGCGGCCCACTGCGCTCTCACGCGAGCGGTCGTGCGCCCCCTTGACGGCGCCGGATCCCGAGGCGGGTGAAGCGTCGGCCCGCTCACCGGAACAGGGCGAGCAACGCCTGGCTGGCCGAATTGGCGATGCCGAGGGATTGCACGCCCAGCTGCTGCTGGGTCTGAAGCGCCTTCAGCCTCGTCGATTCCTCCTCGATGTCGGCATCGACCAGGATGCCGAGGGTGCGCTCGTTGGCCTTCATGAGCGAGCCTACGAAGGCCTTCTGCCCGTCGATCCGGGTCTTGCCGGCCCCGAGCTTCGCGCCGGCGTCCGTCACCTCGGCCAGCGCCCGCTCGACCTGCGCGATCGCGGCCTTCAGTGCGGCATCGCCCGCCGTGCCGCGCAGGGCGCCGATGTCGATGGTGTCGATCGAGGTGCCGCCCGAGAGGGAGTCGAGGATGCCTTTGCGAGCCCCGGCGACCGCATCGGTCCCACGGCCGGTTCGGTGATCCGCGGCCCCGGTCCCGAACCCCAGCGTGATGTCGGCGCCCGACGTCGTCACGGCGATGTCGTCGAGATACCAGTAGCTGGGGTCCTGGCGCGCCTCGAACGCCAGGGCTGACGTGGTGGCGCTCGCCGTCACGGTGAACTGGTAGTGCGTATAGGGTTGGGCCGGCACGTCGACGTGCGAGGCGAGTACCGTGCTGTCCCAGGAGACCTTGAACTGGTTGGGCGTCCCGCCGGCGTTGCGGAGCCAGAAATCGATGACGTAGGTCTCCCCGGGCACCGTCGCGAGGGTCCGGCTCAGGACGGCGCTGCCACCGACCGTCCCCATCGCGAGGCCCTTGGCGCCGCTGTGCGCCGTCCCGTTCGTGAAGACGAGCGACGTGTTGCCCCCGAGCGTCCAATCCGCCAGGTCGCTCTCGAAGCCGCCGTTGGCGAGGAGGTTGCCCCCGGGCCCAGGCGTCCCGACGCCGGCCCGGTCGATCGCGAGGCTCCTGGCGCCGCCCGCCGCAGTCGTCTCGAAGGTCAGGCGCCCGTCATCGTCGAGGCTGGCCCTGACATGGCCCCGCAGCACGGCGTTGGCCGCGATCTGGTTGTTGATCCCGCGCACGATGTCCGGCGCCCCGACGGCGGCGAGGTCGGGGACGGCGGCGGCCATGCTCGCCCGGTCGAGGACGATGTCCTGGGCGGCACCACCGTCGAGGGCGATGGAAAAGCGGACGCCCTGGCCGCCGCTCAGGTCGATTTTTCCGACGAGGGCCTGGCCGGCGGTGACCCGGGCGGCGGTGGCGGCGGTCTGAACGCTGGCCGAGTTGGTGTCGTAGAGCTTGATCGCGTTCACATCGACGGTGATCTCGGAGAAGTTGATGGTGCCGTCCGTGGCGCGGGCGA